>DATJUA010000114.1:0-41216 GCA_035502815.1 Solirubrobacteraceae bacterium | reverse complement strand
GCCCGACGCAATCGAGCTCGCACGGATCCGCGGCGAGCTGGCCTTCGAGGACGTATCCTTCTCCTACCGCCCACGCAGGGTACGCGCCAAAGTCGACGCCTCCGTCAGCGCGTCCTTGGAGGCGGGCCTGCCCGCGCCGCTGGAGGACCGCGAAGTGCTCGCGCTCGAGCACATCGACCTGCACGTCCCCCCCGGCCAGACCATCGCCCTGGTAGGCGCCACCGGCGCCGGCAAGTCCACGATGGCCAAGCTAGTCGCGCGTTTCTACGATCCCACCGAGGGCCGGGTCACGATCGACAGCCACGACCTGCGCGACGTCGCGAGCACCTCGCTTCGCTCCCAGATGGGAATCGTCCCCCAAGAGGCGTTCCTGTTCTCCGGCACGATCGCCGAGAACATCGCCTTCGGGCGACCCGACGCGACCGCCGAGCAGGTGCGCCAGGCCGCCACGGCCGTCGGTGCCGAGCAGTTCATCTCAGAGCTCCCCTCCGGCTACGACACCGAGGTCGGCGAGCGCGGCGCCCAGCTCTCGGCCGGTCAACGCCAGCTGATCGCCTTCGCGCGCGCCCTGATCGCCGACCCCCGCATCCTGATCCTCGACGAGGCCACCTCCAACGTCGACCTCCACACCGAGGCCCGCATCGAGCAGGGCCTCCGCCGCCTCCTAGCCGGCCGCACCGCCCTCGTAATCGCCCACCGCCTCTCCACGATCCGCGGCGCCGGCCGCATAATCGTCCTCGAGCAGGGCCAAATCGTCGAGCAGGGCACCCACGAGGAACTAATCGCCGCCGAGGGCCGCTACTACGACCTTTATCGGGACTGGGCCCTCCACGCCGCGGCGTAACTCCGGGACAGGGACTCGAACCCCAAACTCATGCTCCAGAGGCATGCGTGTTGCCAATTACACCATCCCGGAAGGCAACGGCAAGGATAGTCAAAGGGGCGGCTAGGCCCCGGCCCGGCTCCCCCCAGGTGCGAAGAACGCCGTGATCGCCTCCTCGAGCCCCGGATCGAGCACGAGCAAGACCTCATCCCCAGCTTCGATGACCGTGTCGGGCTTGGGCACGAACCCACCCCCGGAGCGCAGCACGGAGATGATCAGGCTGCCCTCGGGCAGGGCGATCGCGGAGACTCGCTGACCGGCAACGGGAGCGTCGGCGGAGACCTCCAGCTCGATGATCTCCAAGCGCTCCTCTTCGAGTGCGAGCAGATGGACCAGGCCGTAGCGGGGCACCTCGTGCTCTATGAGGCGCAGGATCAGATCGGTGGCGGACACCGCGGGCTGGACGTCGAGCAGCCGGAAGTGCTGGAGGTTGCGCGGGTTGTTGACCCGGGCGACGATTCGCTGTACGCCGTACTTCTCCTTGGCCATCTGGCAGATCAGGATGTTGTCCTCGTCGTCGCCGGTGACCGCGATCACGAGGTCGGCCCGCTGGATGCCGGCGCGTTCGAGAACCCACAGCTCGGTGGCGTCGCCGTACTGGACGGCGTGCTCGAGCTCTTCCTCCACCACGCGGTAGCGCGCGTGGTCGGACTCGATCAGGGTGACCTCGCGCTCCTTGGCGATCAGCTCCCGTGCAAGGTTCCAGCCGACCTTGCCGGCGCCGGCGATGATCACATACATGAACAGTTCCTCATGTCATCGGTCAAGCCAGTACCACGCGCGAGGCCTCGTCAATCGCGACCTGCGTCGGGCAGATGGTCAGCAGCCCCTGCTCGGCATACCAGGCGGCGCGGCCGGGATCGGCGACCCGGACAACCACGCGCTTGACCTTGAACCGCCTCTGAGCGATCTGCGCGATCACCAGGTTCGTATTGTCGCCGCTGGTCGCGGCCACGAACACGTCGGCGTCTTCGATACCGGCCTCGATCAGGCCGTCGATCTCGAGCGCGGTACTGACCGTGAACCTTCCGCCCGCGTCCTCCCACGTGGTCAGCTGATCCTTGTCGAGCCGCTCGTGCGACAGCGGGTCGCTGTCGAGCACGGACACGTCGTGGCCCGCCGCGAGCGCCCGCTTGGCCACCTCGGACCCCACGCGCCCCGAACCGACGATCAGGATGAACACGGCCTGCACTCTAGAGACATTTGCAGGAAGGCAGGCTAACTCGCGAAGGGGTCATGGGGTGAAGAATTGAGCAAATTTGTCCAGGGGAGTGGGTTCAGTGAGCGAGCGAGCGCGCTTCCCGGCTTTCAAGCTGTTCGGGCGCCCGCGGCGACCCCACGGAGGGGCGTCTCCGGCGCGGGTGACTCGCGTCAGTTCGCCGCCCGACCCGGCGCCGAAGCGCGAAGCTGTCACACCCGAACGAGGCGCGTACCGAAAGTCAGGTGATGATCGGGATGATCAACAGCGCGACGATGTTCGCCACCTTGATCATTGGGTTGATCGCCGGTCCGGCGGTGTCCTTATAGGGATCGCCGACCGTGTCGCCGGTCACCGCCGCGGCGTGCGCCTCGGAGCCCTTGCCGCCGTATGCGCCGTCCTCGATCAGCTTCTTGGCGTTGTCCCACGCGCCACCGCCCGACGTCATCGAGATGGCCATGAACAGCCCGACCACGATCACGCCGATCAGCAGTCCGCCGAGCGCCTCGACGCTGATCAGGCCGACGATGAACGGAATCAAGATCGGGATCAGCGCCGGGAGGATCATCTCGCGCTGCGCCGCCCGGGTGACGAGCCCGACCGCCGCCCCGTACTCAGGCTGCTCGGTGCCGTCCATGATGCCCGGGTGCTCGCGGAACTGGCGGCGCACCTCCTCGACGACTGCGCCGCCGGCGCGCCCCACGGCCTCCATCGCCAGGGACGCGAACAGGTAGACCATCATGCCGCCAATCAAGAGCCCAATCAGTACCGGCGGGCTGCCGATCGCGAAGTTGTAGGCGTGCGGGAGCTCGCGCTCGAACGCGTTGAACAACACCAGCGCGGCGAGCGCAGCCGAGCCGATCGCATACCCCTTGGTCACCGCCTTAGTCGTATTGCCGACCGCGTCGAGCGGATCGGTGACGTTGCGAACCTCCTCTGGGAGATCCGCCATCTCGGCGATGCCGCCGGCGTTGTCGGTGATCGGGCCGAATGCGTCGAGGGCGACGATCAGCCCGGTCAGGGACAGCTGCGCCATCACCGCCACGCCGATCCCATAGATGCCCTCGGAGCCACCACCAGCCAGCTTCCACGCGCCGAGGATCCCGAGCGCGATCACGATCGCCGGCGGCGCGGTGGACTGGAAGCCCTGGGCCAGGCCTTGGATGATGTTCGTCGCGTGGCCGGTCTGCGAAGCGCGCGCGGTGCTTCTGACCGGGCCGAAGCGGGTCGACGTGAAGAAGTCGGTGATCACGAACAGGCACGCGGTCACGCCAATCCCGATCAGGGAGCACAAGTAAATGTGGAACCAATGCGGGGCTGTGCCGCCGCCCGTGAAAGTCAGGCCGCGCATCATCCAGTACGTGATCGGGATGAACACGAGCGCGGCCAGCCCGCCGGACACGACCAGCCCCTGGTAGAGCGCACGCTCCACGTTGCCGACCCTCGAGCGAACGGCAAAGGTACCGATGATCGAGGCGATGATCGAGACGGCGCCGAGGACGAGCGGATACAGCGCGACCGCCGACTGTTGATCGAACAGCAGGACCCCGAGCAGCATCACCGCGACCGCGGTCACGGCATAGGTCTCAAACAGGTCGGCCGCCATCCCGGCGCAGTCGCCCACGTTATCGCCGACGTTGTCGGCGATGACCGCCGGGTTGCGCGGGTCGTCCTCGGGAATTCCGGCTTCGATCTTCCCCACCAGGTCGGCGCCGACGTCGGCGGCCTTGGTGAAGATACCTCCGCCGAGGCGAGCGAACACCGAGATCAGCGATCCTCCGAAGCCCAGCCCGATCAGCGCGTTGACGGCATCGCGCGTGCTCTCCCCCGCGATCCAGGTCAACACGCCGTAGTAGCCGGCGACGCCGAGCAGCGCGAGGCCGACGACCAGCAATCCGGTTACGGCACCGCCGCGGAAAGCCACCGACAGGGCCCTGGCGACACCGCCGCGCGCGGACTCCGCGACGCGCGCGTTGGCGCGCACGGACACGTTCATGCCGATGTAGCCCGCCGAGGCCGAGAACAGTCCCCCGATCAGGAATCCGATCGCGACGCGGATGTTCTGGACTGGAATCAGCACGATGAACAGGATCACGCCGACCCCTGCGATCGTCGTGTACTGGCGGTTCAGATACGCCCGCGCGCCCTCCTGCACGGCGGCGGAAATGGTGCGCATCGTTTCGTTGCCAGGCGACAGCGCGAGAAGCGCCCGCGAGGTCAGCACGCCGTACGTGACGGCGGCGGCCGCGCACACAAGCGCGATGACCACACCGTGGTGCGTCAGGAAGCTGGACAAGAAGATCCTCCGGGGAAGCTCTGGGTTCGAGAGAGGGCGCGCGCAAGCGCAGCCAGAACAACGGGAAAGGGCCGCCACCCGTAGTCGAGCGGAGGCCCGGAAAGATGGAATTTTAGCGTGAGAGGCGGCGGGATGACGTCACGCCGGTTCGTGGGAATGTCGGCGGCGCCGGCGGGCGACGCCCGCTCAAAACTGTCGGCGACGCCTTACTGCCCGGGCACCCAAAGGCGGCCGCTGCGCTGCGCCGGACCGGGCTCGCCGGGCTTCGTCGGCTCGGGCGCCGGCGGTGGTGGCCCACTACCCGGCTGCGCGGCACCCGGCTGCCCGGCGCCCGGTGGCCCAGCGCCCGGTGCCCCGGCGCTCGGCGGCGCACCCGGTCCCGGGGCATCCGGCCCCGCGGCGCCGGCTTGCGCAGCGTCGGCCTCGGACCCCGGCTGGCCGCCGATCCTCACGAACGCCAGCTGGAGCTGCGAGACCGCGTCGCGAATCGCGCCGATCTGGGCCGGCGCGGTCTGTTCGAGCACCGGCAGGAGCGCCCGGATCGACTCGATGGCCAAGCGGACCTGGTCGGGGTCGCGCTCGCTCTCGGTCCCCGGGGCCAGCCCGGTGCGGCGCATTCCCAGGTTGGCCAGCGCCGCGACGTTGTCGAGCAACACGTGCTCGACCCTGAGTCGCTTGAGCTCCGCCTCGTAAGCGGCCTGAAGCTCTTCCTCGGTTGGCTCTTGTCCTGCGCTGCTCATTGGGTCACCTCCGCTGCATTTCCAGCATACGTATCGCGCGTCTCGGCCAGGGCCGCCGCGTAAGCCTCGGCCAGGCCAACCCCCGTCTCGGAGATCCGACGCTGACGCTGCGCCCCGTTCAGCGAAGGCAGCGCGACGTCGATCCCGAGTTCTGATCGGACCGGCGCGGACCAGTTCAGCAGCCGCTCGAGCGCCTCGGCGGCGGGATAGGCCTCGGCGCGATCGAGATCGAGCAGGTCGCCGTCCAGGCCGTAGCGCACCGCCCGCCAGACGTTCTCCTCGATCAGCCTGCGGGGCAGATCGGCAAACGGGACGCCCTCATCCGTGTCGCGTGCGGCCTGGGCGACGCAGGCCACGATCAGCCCGGCGAGCGACTCGGACTCCGACGCGGTCATCTGCGCGTCGCAGATCCTCACCTCGACGGTCCCGAACGAGAAGTGCGGGCGGATCGACCACCACACCTGCGTGTACTCCACGATCGAGCGCGTCGAGACGAGAAAGTCGATGTAGTCCGCGAACGCGCGCCAGCCGCCGAAGGCGTCGGGCACGCCGCAGCGCGGAAAGCTCTTGGTGAAGATCTGGGTCCGGGCGCTGTGCAGCCCCGAGTCGCGTCCGTCCAAGAAAGGCGAATTCGCGGAGATCGCGAGCAAGAGCGGGAGCACGGGGCGAAGCCGGTCGCACACCAGCACGGCACGATCGGCGCCGCGCACGCCGACGTGGACATGCAGCGAGAACGTGTTGTTGCGCCAGGCCACGTATTTCAGCCCCTCCTCGACGCGGTGGTAGTGCTCGGTGTCGATGATGTGCTGGTCGCGGTAGTCCGCCCACGGATGGGTCCCCGTGGCACCGAGCGCGACCCCGTGGTCGGCCGCCAGGGCGAACAGCCGGCGCCGGCGATCGCGCTGGGCGGCGAATGCGGCCGACAGGTCGGCGGCGCGACCGGAACGGATCTCGATCTCCGAGGAGATCAACTCGCCGGCGACGGATTCCGCCAGGACCGGGTCCGATTGAGCGCCCTCGAAGAGCACCTCGAACCGCGGCACGAGGTCAAGCGAGCCGGGGTCGACCAACCCGAACTCCTCCTCGAGCCCGACGGTGAAGTCGGTCGAGCTCTCGAAGGCAGCGTAGGCGGATTCCAGGTCGAGGCTGCTGCTCACTCGGGGATCACCGTTGTACGGGTCGGGTGAGGATCAGGTGAGGTAGAAGTACAGCGCGTAGAGCAGGTCCACGGCGGGGCTCGAGGTATGGACCGTGACCTCTGGCGGCACCTGGAGCAGGGCGTCTGAATAGTTGAAGATGATCTTCACGCCGGCGTCGACCAGCTCATCGGCCAGCTTCTGAGCCGCCGCGGACGGCACCGCGAGCACGGCCACGACGATGTCCTCCTCGTCGATCACGTTGCGTAGCTCGGAGTTGTGGCGCACCGCCAGCGGCCCGATCCGCTCTCCTACCTTGGCCCGATCGACGTCGAACACGGCCACGACCCGGAAGCCGTGGTCGGCGAAGATGTCCGAGGTGGCGATCGCGGTTCCCAGGTGGCCGGCACCGAACAGCGCGATGTTGTGCTGGCCCGAGGTGTGCAGGATCTTGCGGATCTGGCTGACCAGCGAGTCGACGTTGTAGCCGACTCCGCGCTTGCCGAACTTGCCGAAGCCCGACAGATCGCGGCGGATCTGCGTCGAGTTCACGTGCGTGTAGTCGGCGAGCTCCTGGGAGGAGATCGTCTCCTTGCCCATCTTGCGGGCCTGGATCAGGACCTGGAGGTAGCGCGACAGGCGGGCCGCCACGCCCAGTGCCAGCTTCTCGCCGGGTTTATCGATATCCAGCGGGGTGGGCGGGACCCCGTCATTGCCGCTGCCAACCGTATGACTCATCGGCTGTGCACCATATCGAGCCGGCGCTCGAGCTCGACCTCGTCGACGAACAGATCGAATGCCTCCTCGCCGTCGATCGCCACGACCGGGATGCGTTCGAGGTAGGCCCGGAGCAGATTCTCGTCGGCGTCGATGTCGCGCTCCTCGAGTACGAACGGGTGTCCGGCGCGGACCCGCTCGACGCGGACCCGCTCGAGAATCGCGCGGGCGTCGTCGCACAGGCAGCAGCCCTCCCGACCGTAGAGCACGACCGTCGTCATCGCGCCACCAACATCCGCTCGCCGGTCGCGTACACGTCGAGGTCGAGGTACTCGGGATAGGGTCGCTCCGGCACGAAGCGCGCGGCGCTCGCGATCATCGCTGCGTTGTCGGTGCACAGCTCGCGCGGCGGCACGTGCAGCTCCACCCCCAGGCCGTGCATCCGCTCGCGCACGGCTCCGTTGGCCGCCACACCACCGCCCACGGACAGCCGCTCAAGGCCGGTCTCCAGCAATGCTCGCTCGACGCGGATGGCCAGGGATTCGACGATCGCCCGTTGGTAGGAGGCGGCGAGGTCCGCCCGCAGCCGCTCCGCCTCAGCCGATCCGAGGTCGCGCACGCGGTAAAGGAGCGAGGTCTTCAGGCCGGCGAAGGAGAAATCGAGCCCCCGCCGGCGCTCTCCCACCGGAAAACGGAACGCCTCGCCATCTCCGCCCGAAGCCAGGCGCTCGAGCGCCGGACCGCCGGGGTACCCCAGACCGAGCAGGCGCGCGCCCTTGTCGAACGCCTCACCGGCCGCATCGTCGAGCGTCTGACCGAGGACCTCGTATTCCGGGCCGCGGTCGGTGACGCGGGCGATCAGGGTGTGACCACCGCTGGCGAGGAGACTGAGGAACGGCGGCTCGAACGCCTCCGCTCCCAGGAACGCCGCGGCCACGTGTCCGTGCAGATGGTCGACCGCGGCGAGCGGAAGCTCATATGCGGCGGCGAGCCCCTTGGCCGTGGCCAAGCCGACGAGCAGCGCCGCCACCAGGCCCGGGCCACAGGTCACCCCGATCAGCTCGACGTCAGGCAGCGCAACCCCCGCGCGGGCGAGGGCGTCATCCACCACGGCCCCGATCAGCTCCAGGTGGTGGCGCGAGGCGATCTCGGGAACCACCCCGCCGTAGCGATCGTGAATCCCCTGCGAGGAGATGACATTCGAGCGAATCTCCCCCGCTCGCGTGACGACGGCCGCACAGGTGTCGTCGCAGCTCGTCTCGAGCGCGAGGATCACCCGGACGCGCTCGGGGTCGATGCCGTCTCCGTCGTGCGCCACATGATCAGGGCGTCTTCCCCAGTGTCCTGGTAATAGCGACGCCGGGTCCCGGCGGAGCGAAAGCCAAACCGCTCGTACAGCGCGATCGCATGGGTGTTCGAGGGTCGTACCTCGAGCGTGTACGAGGCGTCGTGGCCAGCTCGGATGATCATCTCCTCGAGCAGCGCCGTGGCGATCCCGCGCCGGCGGGCAGGCGGATCGACGGCGATGTTCATCAAGTGAAAGACGTCGGCGTAGCGCGAGCAGATCTCATAACCGACGATGCGCCGCTCCTCGATCGCGGCCAGGCACACGCCGGATGGCTTGGAGAGCTCGAGCACGAACATGGCGAGCGACCAGGGCGTCGGGAAGGCTCTGCGCTCAATCGAGATGACCTGCGGAAGGTCGGAGTACCCGAGGGGTCGGATCGTGACGGACGGTGTACTCATCAGGTGCGTTTGGCGATCTCGGCGTCGGGAGCGCGGAGGTAGTCGGGCCGTACCTCGCCGGGCACCGTCGCTGGCAGTCCGCCGGCGAGCCGGCAGTGATGCGCAGCCGTTACCCGGTGCAACGGCGAATCATCCTCCGGGATGAACGATCCCGCGCGCTCGAGAACCTCCCTGAATGCTATCGCCCCGTCTCCGATCGCCAGCGTGCTCGGCCCCAGTGGCGACACCAGCTCGGCCAACCCCTCCGGAGCGATCGCGCGGGGGGTCAGCAGGGCCGCGTCGAAGCTTTCGGCCTCGTCCAACCGCCAGGCGGCCGCGAACACCTCGCCCCGCCGGGCATCGAGCACCGAGAGGACGACGTCCAGCCCCTGAGGTACAGACTCCGTGCCGTCAGAAGGCACCCTCGCGCGGTGTCCGGCCAAGGCGAGCGACTGCAACGTGCAGACGCCGACGAGCGGGATATCCCTGGCCTGGGCCAGCGCGCGCGCGGTGGCGATCCCGATCCTCAGCCCGGTGAACGTTCCCGGCCCGACGCCTACGGCGATCCGGTCGACGCCGTCCCATCCGATCTCCGCGCGTTCGAATACGCCGGCGATGAGCGGCAGCAGGCGCGTGGCGTGCCCCGGGCGCCGGCCGGCAGGCGGATCGTCACGCGCGACGTAGACGACCCCGCCCACCCCGCACAGTGCGACGGCCGTGGCGCGAGTGGCGGTGTCGAAAGCGAGCACCCTCATCGGGACTCCAGCGGCGCCCCGACCACCAGCGGCGCGTCGATGGCGATCATCCGCGTGTCGCCACCCTCGTGCTCGATCACCACCTGCGCGGCGACCCGCGCGAGCGCGGCGATCGTCTCGACCGCACCCCCGGGCCATTCGACGAACGCGATCCGGTCCGGGCCTAGGTAGTCGGCCAGTAGGTCCGGGTCCTCGTCGCGCAGGTCGCCCACGCGATACAGGTCGAGGTGGGAGACAGGTACCGCGCCCGGGTAGCGTTGACCGATCGTGAAGGTCGGACTCGTGACCGTCGATCGCACTCCGAGCGCGCGGCAGGCTCCGCGCACGAACGTGGTCTTCCCCGCCCCCAGCTCGCCCTCGACCAGCACCACGTCTCCAGGCGCCAAGCTCGACGCCAGCTCAGCGGCAAGCGCCTCGGTTTGTTCAGAACTGGTGGTCTGATGTCGCTCCGACATCGTTTAAGCCAATGTAGTGCAGGCAGATCGCGTCACAGCTCCGACCCGTTCGCTACCGTCACGCTCAGCATGAGCGCCCGCACCACGGACTCGACCGAGGCTCGAGCGGCATGCCGCTGATGCGTCGCTACCAGCCGCATCTTGACCGGGTGCGCGACTCCGAGACGGCCAAGGCCGCCGGCCTGGCCGGCGCGATGGTGGCCAACAACGTGATCGCGCTGGGCTCGGTGATCGTGTTCTCACGGCTGCTCAGCGACTACGGATCGTTGGCGGCGCTCGTCAGCTACTTCCTGATCCTTGCCGTGGCCGGATACGCGATGCAGGTCGCCACTGCTCGCGAGGCGGTGCTCGGCCACCTCGGGACGGGGCCCGCGCTGGCCGCCACGGTCCGCAACTGGACCAAGTGGCTGCTCGTGTTCACCGCGGTGATGACCGTGGTCTCGGTACTCGTCCGCCATCCGATCGCGGAAGCCGTCGGGGTCAAGGAGCAATGGGCGGCAGCGCTCGGGATCCCGGCCGGATGCATTTATCTGCTGCTCTGCATCATGCGCGGCGTCCTCCAGGGCCTGGGCGAGTACAAGTCGGTCGGGATCAGCCTGGTCGGCGAGCAGGCCGCGCGGCTCGTCATCGGCGGCGTGATCGCCGCCGTCCTGACCGGAACCAGCGCCCGGGTCACCGGTGCCTACATCGGCACGCCGCTGTCGTTCGTGGCCATGTCGCTCTACTGCGCCGTGCTGCTGCGGCGGCGACTGGGGCGGGCGACGCCGGGTCAGCGCCCGGCGCTGAACCTGTGGGATCACGTGCGCCACGCGTGGGTACCGATCGCGGCGCTGGCCGTGATCGCGGTCCTCCAGAACATCGACATCATCGCCGCCAAGCATCGCTTCTCGACCGACCTGGCCAGCTCGTACAGCGCGACCGCCGTCGCGGCCAAGGTACTGATCTGGGTCGCGATGGGGGCCGGCTTCTACCTCGTCCCCGAGGTTTCGCGCCGGCGGGCAGCCGGCGAGGACACCCGCCCGGTGCTGGCCAATGCGCTGGCGATCGTGGGCGTGGCGGCGATACCCTGCCTGCTCATCTACGGGCTGGTTCCCCACCTGCTGATCCGGGCCGCATTCGGACCCAAGCGGCTGCTCGCCGTCGACTCGCTGTTCATCCTCGGCGTCGCGTTCACCGTGCTGGCCACGACGTACATGGCCGTCCAGTACATGCTCGCGCTCAAGCGGAAGTGGTTCCTGCTCGCGCTGGCCGCCGTCGCGGTGGCGGAGCCGATCTTCCTGCTCCAGGCCCCCCGCGAACCGAAGGGGTTCGCGCTCGTCGTGCTCGCCGTTCAGGCCGTGGGAGCGCTGGTGGCCTTCGGGTTCGCGCTGTGGCCGGACAAGTCCTCGCCTCGATCCGAGCCGCCGGACCCCGGCGTCGCGACCGAGGTCGAGCTGGTCGGCGCGCCCTAGACGGGCTCAGAACAATCCGAGCTGGGCCGCCGCCGGCTCGGGCTCGCCGGCAATCCGCGGCACCTCCCCGTCCTCATCCGCCAGATCGTCGAGATCGGGGATCGGGTCGGACACGTCGGGCTGCTCCGGCGGCCCAAGCGCGAGCAGCTCCGGGATCCGGTGAAAGTCCGCCCTCAGCGCCTCGAGCATCGACGGCGTGTACAGCGCCGCCGCCGGGTGATACAGCGGGTACAGCCGCACCGCCCGGGGGCCGATGATCCGCTCCTCCTCGCGACCGTGCAGGCGCGAGATGCCGGTGCTGTCGGCCCGCAGCAGCTTGGTCGAGAAGTTGCCGAGCGTGCAGATCACGGTCGGCTCGATCAGGTCCACCTGACGGCGCAGGTAGTCGTTGCACGACTCGATCTCGTTGGGGTGCGGGTCGCGGTTGTTCGGGGGCCTGCATTTCAAGGTGTTCGCGATGAACACGTCGCCGCGGTCCAGCCCGATCTCGGCCAGCAGCTTGTCGAGCAGCTTGCCCGCCTGGCCGACGAACGGCAGGCCCATCCGGTCCTCGTTGGCGCCGGGCGCCTCGCCGATGAACATCAGGTCCGCGTCGGCGTTGCCGGAACCGAACACGACCGTGGTGCGCGTCTGATGCAGGGGGCAGCGAGTGCATTCTCGCGCCTCCTCGTAGACGGCCTTCAACAGCTCGCGACGCTCCGAGGCGGTCCTCACTGGTGGCGATGGTAACCCTGTCCACGGACGCCCCGACGACTGGACCACGGTATTTGCGGGGTCGAAACGGGTAACATCGTCTCGGGGCCGTCACGCGGACGCCGCGGACGGACCTCGACGCCAGATCATCACTTTCAGACGCCGACCGGTATCTCAGATGCGGGAACTGGAACGGGATTCGACATCCGACAAGCCTGCGTGTAGGCGGCTGGCCATCGTGGGCCAGGGCCGCGTCGGACACGCGCTGGCGAGCGCGCTCGCGGAGGCCGGATACGAGATCGCCGGCCCGCTGGGTCGGGGGGCGGCCGCCGACGGCGCCGACGCGGCCCTGCTGTGCGTCCCCGATTCTGAGATCGGCGACGCCGCGGCACTGATCGCTCCCGGCCCGCTGGTCGGCCACTGCTCGGGCGCCACCGGGCTCGACGTGCTCGGGCCTCGCGAGGCGTTCTCGCTGCACCCGCTCATGACCGTGACGGCCGAAGGGGCCGAGTTTGCCGGCGCGGGCGCCGCGATCGCCGGGAGCACACCGCGGGCCCTGGCGCTCGCGGGCGAGCTGGCCGGCACCCTGGGGATGCGGCCCGTCGAGATCGCCGAGCGCGACCGAGCCACCTACCACGCCGCCGCCTCGATCGCATCGAACTTCCTGGTCACGCTCGAGGCCGCCGCCGAGCGCGTGGGCGCCGGCGTCGGGATCGAGCGCGAGCTGCTCGTGCCGCTCGTCCGCGCCACCGTGGAGAACTGGGCCAGGCTCGGCTCCGAGCGGGCGCTGACCGGACCGGTAGCCCGCGGCGACGAGGCCACGGTGGCTCGCCAGCGCGTCGCCGTCGAGGCCGTGGCTCCCGACCTCCTACCTCTGTTCGACGCGCTCGTGCAGGCCACGCGCGAGCTCGCCTCGCAGACCGCCCCGGAGGCGCAGCCGGCATGAGGATCCTCGACACGATCGCCCAGGTCCGGCGCGCGCTCGCCGAACCGCGCCGCGCCGGCCGGACGATTGGCCTGGTTCCCACCATGGGCGCCTTTCACGAGGGCCATCTCTCGCTCATCCGCAGAGCGCGTGAGGAGTGCGACGTCGTCGTCGTCTCGCTGTTCGTCAACCCGGCCCAGTTCAACGATCCGGCCGACCTGACCGCGTACCCGCGCGACGACAAGCGGGACGCTGCGCTGGCCGAGCGGCTCGGGGTCGACTACCTGTTCGCGCCCGCCGTCGACGAGGTGTATCCCCCCGGCTTCGCCACGAACGTGTCGGTGGGCGGCGTCACCGAGACGCTCGAGGGTGCCCACCGCGGCCGCGGCCACTTCGACGGCGTGACCACGGTGGTGACCAAGCTGCTCAACATCGTCGGTCCCCACGCGGCCTATTTCGGCCAGAAGGACGCGCAGCAGGCAGCGGTGATCAAGCGCCTCGTGCGCGACCTCGATATGCCCGTCCGGATCGAGGTCTGCCCGACCGTCCGCGAGCCCGACGGGCTCGCCCTGTCGAGCCGGAACGCCCATCTGTCGCCGACCGAGCGCGCCCGCGCCGCCGCTCTGAGCCGGGCCCTGCGCGCCGTCGAGGAGGCCGTCAGCTCCGGCGAGCGCGATCCAGCCGCCGCCCGAGCGCGCGCGCTGGCCGAGCTCGAGGCCGATCAGATCGACCCCGATTACATCGAGCTCGTCGCGGCCGACACGCTCGCGCCGGTGGGCACGATCGACGGCGACGTCCTCGCGCTGATCGCCGCCCGCGTCGGCTCTACCCGGCTGATCGACAACCACCTGATCCAGGCAAATCAAACGGGCAACGGGAGGCCCTGAAATGCAACGCACGATGCTGAAGTCGAAGATCCATCGCGCGACCGTGACCGAGTGCGACCTGCATTACGTCGGGTCGATCACGATCGACCCCGAGCTGCTCGAGGCGGCGGACATCCGCGAGTTTGAGCAGGTCGCCGTCGTCGATATCGACAACGGCGCGCGCTTTGAGACGTACACCATCGCCGGCCAGCGTGGCTCGGGCGACATGAAGGTCAACGGAGCCGCGGCGCGTTTGGTCCACCGCGACGACACGATCATCGTGATCTCCTACGCCGCCTACGACCCGGACGAGCTGGACAACTACACGCCGCGCGTCGTCCACGTGGGCGCGCGCAACGAGATCGTGAACATCGACCGCGAGGTGGCGACCCTGCTCGGGGCGTCAACCGTCGCGTGAAGGAGAGTTCAAGTGTCTGCAACGCCTCGCATTCCGATCCCCCAGAACCTCGACGCGCCGCTGCCGATGACGCTGCCCCGCCTGGCCGAGAAGAAGCGGCTGGGCGAGCCGATCGTGATGGTCACGGCCTACGACTATCCCTCCGCCCAGGTCGCCGAGGCCGCCGGCGTCGACCTCGCGCTGGTCGGCGACTCGGGCGCGATGACCGTGCTCGGGTACCCCTCGACGGTTCCCGTGTCGACCGACGAGATGCTCATGCTCGCCGCCGCGGTCCGGCGCGGACTGCAGACGCCGCTGCTGATCGGCGATCTGCCCTTCGGCTCCTATGAGGCCTCCGACGAGCTGGCCATCGCCACCGCGCAGCGGTTCGTCAAGGAGGCCGGATGCGACGCGGTCAAGCTCGAGCGCGGCGGGACGAGCGTCCAGCGCGCCCGGGCGATCGTCGATGCGGGAATCCCGGTCATGGGGCACGTCGGGCTGACCCCCCAGACCGCCACCGTGCTCGGCGGCTACCGGGCCCAGGGACGAAACGCGCAGCGCGCGCTGGGCGTGGCCCGCGACGCGATCGCCCTTCAGGAGGCCGGTTGCTTCTCGCTCGTGTTCGAGGCGATCCCGGCCGCGGTCGCGCAAGCGCTGATGGCGCGGCTCGAGATCCCCGTGATCGGGATCGGCGCCGGGCCGGCGACGGACGGCCAGGTGCTCGTATTCCACGACCTTCTCGGCATCTACGACGGGCACGCGCCCCGCTTCGCCAAGCGCTACGGAGAAGTCCGCGAGCAGATGGTCGCCGGCGTGGCCGCCTACGCGGCCGACGTGCGCAGCGGCTCGTTCCCAGGCCCGGAGCACACCTACTCGATCGACGACGAGGAGCTGCGCGCGTTCGAGGCCGGTCTGGACGCCGTCGACTCATAGCCGCCGCGGCCCCTCGGCCGGGCCTCACGAATACCATGCCATTGGATGCCGCGCCTCGGAGACCTGTTCGCTCCGCGCGACCGGGCTTACTTCGAGTTGTTTGAGGAGGCCGGCCAGAATGCCGTGCTCGCCGCGGATCTGCTCGAGCGTCTGCTGGTCAACTTTCCCGACAGCGGCGAGCTGGCCACGGAGATCCGCGACTGCGAGCACGAGGGCGATCGGATCACGCACGACATCATCGATCGCCTCAATCACACGTTCGTCACCCCGATCGACCGCGAGGACATCCTGGCGCTCGCCTCCGCGCTCGACGACATCGTCGACTACACCGAGGAGGTAGCCGACTATCTCGGCCTGTACCGGATCGAGGCGCCGATGGATCAGGCGATCGGCCTGTCCCAAGTTCTCAGTGCGGCGTGCCGCGAGATCGGCCAGGCGATCCCGCTGCTGCGTGGCTTCCGCGACATGTCCCAGCACACGGTCGAGGTCAACCGGCTGGAGAACGAGGGCGACCGGCTCTCGCGCGAGGCGGTCGCGTCGCTGTTCGACAATCGCGTCGACCCGATGGTCGTGATCCGCTGGAAGGACCTGTTCGAACGTCTCGAGGCGGCGATCGACTCGACCGAGCACGTCGCATACATCCTCGAAGGGATCGTCATTAAGAACTCGTAGGCGACCGTGTCTCACTTGGCAGGGCGCGTTGGCTGTTGTAGCTTGCCCGCCGTGGAGAGGGACCCGCCTACCGCGCCGAGCGGCTTGTCGGTCCGTGATGTGGCCGTGTCGTTCGGCGGCATCACCGCGCTCGAGCAGGTCTCGGTAGATGTCTCGCCCGGCGAGGTGCTCGGCGTGATCGGCCCCAACGGCGCCGGCAAGACGACCCTGTTCAACGTCATCTGCGGCTTCGTCAGCCCGAAGTCGGGCACGCTGCGCTGGCGCGGGAATCCGATGACCCGGGTTCACCCCGATCGCCTGGCGTCGCTCGGGATCGCGCGCACCCTCCAGGGCGTGGGCCTGTTCACCAGGCTGACCGTGCTCGAGAACGTGATGGTCGGCGCGCAGCGGTTCCGCCGCACGCCGCTGCTCAGCGCGACGCTCGCGCTGCCCTGGTCCGACCGCGACGAGCGGCGGCTGCGCGACCGCGCCCTGGCCGCGCTGGCTCGGCTCGGCTGTCAGGACGTGGCCGATCGCCTGCCCGGCACGCTGCCCTACGCCGTGCAGAAGCGCGTCGCGCTCGCCCGCGCCCTGGCCGGTGAGCCCCAGCTCCTGTTGCTCGACGAGCCGGCCGGTGGTCTCGACGCCCGCGAGCTGTCGGACCTCGGCGACCTGATCGGCTCGCTGGGCAGCTCGGTTGCGGTGATGCTCGTCGACCACCATATGGATTTCGTGGTGTCGGTGTGTCATCGCATCGTCGCGCTCGACTTCGGCCGGGTGATCGCGGACGGAGACCCATCGGTGGTGCAGCGCGACCCACGGGTGCTGGAGGCGTACCTCGGGCGCGAGGCCGACGAGCCGCCGGCGCCGGCCGGCAACGGAGGCGGGCGTGCTGACGGTTGAGGAGCTGACCACCGACTACGGCCCGATCCGGGCGGTCGACCACGTCTCGCTGGAGGTGCCCGAGGGCTCGGTGACCGCGGTGCTCGGCGCCAACGGCGCGGGTAAGACGTCGCTGCTGCGCACGATCACGGGGCTCGCCCGGCCGACGTCTGGGCGGGTGAAGGTCGAGGGCGAGGACATCACCCACTGGGCGGTCGAGGAGATCGTCCGGTTCGGTATCGCGCACGTCCCCGAGGGCCGCGGCGTGATCGCGGAGCTCACCGTGCAGGAGAACCTCCGGCTCGGCGGCCTGTGGCGCGGCCGCGACGCGATGCCGCTCAGCGAGATCTACGAGCTCTTCCCGCGCCTGGAGGAGCGCGCCCGCCAGCCGGCGTCGAGACTGTCGGGCGGCGAGCGGCAGATGCTCTCGATCGGCCGCGCACTCGTGGGGCGCCCCCGGGCGCTGCTGCTCGACGAGCCGTCGCTGGGGCTGGCACCGGTGCTCGTGGCGCAGATCATGAGCCTGGTGCGGCGGCTGGCCGACACGCTCGGGCTCGCCGTGCTGCTCGTCGAGCAGAACGCGCGCAGCGCCCTGTCGATCGCCAATCGCGGCGTCGTGCTCAACCTCGGCCGCGTCGTCGCCGAGCAGGACCCGCATAAGCTCGCCGCCGATGAGCGTCTGCTCCACGCCTACCTGGGTTTCTGAACCGTGACCAAGTTCATCGACCTGACGTTGAGCGGGATCTCCTCCGGGGCGATCTACGCCGCGGTAGCGCTCGCCCTGGTCCTGATCTGGCGCTCGACCCGGATCGTCAACTTCGCCCAGGGCGCAATGCTGATGATCACCACGTTCATCGCCTCCGGCGTGATCGACGGCGGCGGCTCGTACGTGCTCGCGTTCGTCGTGGCGCTCGCCTCCGGGTTCGTCCTGGGCGCCGTCATCGAGCGGGTCGTGGTCCGGCCGGTCGAGAACGCCCCGCCGCTCAACGCCGTAATCCTCACCCTCGGCCTGTACACGCTGCTGGTCGCGGCAGCCGGAATGATCTGGGGGAATACCCCGCGCTCGTTCCCGGCGGCGTTCTCGCTGCGCGGCTATCGGGTCGGCGGAACCACGCTGCTGTTCACGCCCAACGACACGTTCACCGTGCTGATCGTGCTCGCCGTCGCGGCGTTGCTCGCGCTGCTGTTTCGCGGGACGACGCTCGGCCTGCGCATGCGCGCGAGCGCGTTCGCGCCCGAGGTGGCGCGACTGCTCGGCGTCCGCGTGGGACGAATGCTCACGCTCGGCTGGGCGCTGGCCGCCGTCACCGGAGCCCTGGCCGGTGTGCTCGTCGCGCCATCGGTGTTTCTCGGCCCCAACAACTTCGACCCGATCCTGATCAGCGGGTTCGTCGCCGCCGTGCTCGGCGGGCTCGACAGCCCGCCCGGCGCAGTCATCGGCGGGATCGCGCTCGGGCTGGCGCTGTCCTACGTGTCGGGCTACGAGGGATCGGCGCTCGCGCCCCTGGCCGCGCTCGTGATCCTGATGATCGTGCTCATGATTCGCCCCACGGGCCTGTTCGCCGCGACGCGGGAGCGCCGGGTGTGAGCACGGCGCGCGGCGTCATGCGCTCGAGCACGCTGCTGCGCTCGCTCGTACTCGTGGTCGTCGGCGGGCTCCTGCTGCTCGTACTCAGCGACACGCTGAGTGCCTACCGCGACCTCCAGCTCGCCACCGGCGCCTACTACTTCTGCGTGCTCGCCGGGCTGACCGTGCTGGCCGGGTCGAGCGGGCAGATCTCGCTCGGCCACGGTGCCCTGATGGCGGTCGGGGCGTACACGGTGGGCAAGCTCGCGGGCGCCGGATGGGCACTCGTCCCCGAGCTCGCGGCCGCCGCCGCGGTGACCCTGATCATCGGGATCCCGGTCGGGCTGGCGGCCAGCCGTCTGCGCGGGCCGTACCTGGCGGGCGCCACGCTCGCGTTCGCGGTCGGACTGCCGGCGTTGGCCGACAGGTTCCCCACCGCGTTCGGCGGCGAGAACGGGCTCACGATCAACCCCCCGACTCCACCCGCCTCGCTCGGCGCGAACTTCCCGCTCGAGCGCTGGCAGGCGTGGATCGCCTGCATCGGCGCCTTGATCGTGGTGTTCGTCTTCTACAACCTGGGTCGCAGCGGAGTGGGTCGCGCGCTGCGCGCGGTCCGCGACGACGAGATCGCCGCCTCGCTGGCCGGCCTGCGGATCGGGCGCTGGCAGACGCTGGCCTTCACTCTGAGCGCGGCCGCGGCGGGGCTCGGCGGCGGCCTGCTCGCGGTCGTCACCGGGACGGTCGCGCCCGGCGCGTTCCCGCTCCAGCTGTCACTCATGCTGCTCGCCGGCGTGGTCATCGGCGGCCTCGGATCGCTGGTCGGCGCGGTGTGGGGCGCCGCCCTGCTCGTGTTCCTGCCCAACTGGACCAACGACCTGGCCAGCTCGTTCTCGCTCTCGACCAACGTCGCCCACAACCTCCCGCTCGCCGTGTACGGCGTGGTCCTGATCGGCGCGATGCTGGTGTGGCCGACCGGCATCCAGGGGGCGCTGCGGGCGATCGGGCGCGGGGCACGGACGAGGCTCGGGACGGGCGCCCGACCAAGTCTCGTGGAGCCCCCGGCCTCCACTGACGGCACGCCGTCCGGCGACGTGGCCGCCGGCCAGCAACCCGCCGCCGAGGCCGGCGCCAAGGCGCCGTCTGAGTCCTAGCCGCGCTTGGGGGGGCGCCCGCGGCGCGCGCGCGCCTTGGTCGGGATCCCCAGCAGCGAGGCCGAGACGTCGCGCAGCCGCGCGTAGTCGCCCCGGACCCCGCTCGTCGCGTCGTTCCACAGGAAGGCGTGGCGAAGCTGAACGAGCGCGTAGGCGAGCGTGTCGGGATCGGTCGGTGGCTCGTAGCCCCTCGCCATCTCCTCCTCGATCAGCGCCTGGATGCACGCCACCGCGCGCGGCTCGACGACCCCGGCGCTCGTGGTGAGCATCCTCATCGCGCCGTCGCGCTCCTGCTCGAGCAGGCGCCGCACGGCGCGCGAGCGCGTCAGCGTCTGGTTCACCCGATCGAGCACCTCGAGCAGCCCGGGGGCACCGCGGCGTCGCACCTCGGCCCGCTTGCGCGCCACGAGCAGCTCGAGCTGACGGGCGACCACCTCGCCGAGCAGCGCCTCGCGAGATCCGAACCAGCGGTAGATCGTGGCCCGACCAAGACCGAGCCGGGCAGCCACGACGGTGACGTCGACGCGCTGGCCATCCAGATACAGCTCGGTCACCGCCGCGAGCACGTCGTCCCGCGACGCGGTGGCCGGCCGCCCCCGCTTCCCGCTACGTGCCGGCTGCTCGCCGGCCGTCGCGGCCACAGGGAGGTTTCTCTCGGCTGCTATTGCCACCCAACTCACCGGACTTTAATATTTGAAACACCTGAGGGAAAACGTATCTAATTAGATTCCGCGCGTCGAGGGGCGCTCGGTTCCAGTCGGGTCCACCGTGAGGAGGAGAGGTATGAGGTTTCGCAGCACCAAAGTGCTGGCGTACGTGGGGTTCGTGGTCGCGGTCGCCTTGCTGCTGGCGGCCTGCGGTTCGTCGAGCAGCAGCAGCGGGAGTAACAGCAGCAGCGCAAAAAGCAGCAGCAGTAGCACCAGCAGCAGCGGGAACGGCGGTGCCACGGCGACCGGCGTGACCGCGACGAGCATCACGTTCGGGACCCATCAGCCGCTCACGGGACCGGCCGCCCCGGGCTATGACGAGATTGCGCCCGCCTCCCAGGCGTTCTTCGACTACGTCAACGCCCACGGCGGCGTGTACGGGCGCCAGATCCACCTGATCATCAAGGACGACGCCTACAACCCGACCATCACGGTCAACGTCGTCCACCAGCTCGTGCTTCAGGACGACGTGTTCGGGATCTTCGAGGGCCTCGGCACGCCGACCCACACCAAGGTCGTGGGCTTCCTGAACGCATCGAGGATCCCCGACCTGTTTGTCGCGTCCGGCTGCCCGTGCTGGGACAACGGCGCGACCCAGCCTTACACCTTCGGCTGGCAGCCGAACTACACGATCGAGGGGAAGGTGCTCGGTCAGTACATCAAGCAGCACTTCGCGGGTCAGAAGGTCGGCGTGCTCTACCAGGACGACGACTTCGGTCAGGGCGGACTCGCCGGGATCGAGGACGAGGTTCCTGCCGCCGACATCGTCTCCAAGCAGCCCTATCAGTCGGGTACGACGACGCTCGCGGCGCAGGTCACGGCGATCAAGACCTCGGGGGCAAAGGTCATGGTCGACTTCACGGTGCCGATCTACACCGCCATCGCCCAGCTGACCTCGTTCACGCTCGGCTACAAGCCCCAGCTCGTGGTCTCGAACGTGGGCATCGACCCGCACACGGTGGGCGACCTGCTCAGCACGATCTCCAAGGGCAAGGCCTCGGGTGACGCCTTGATCGACGGCGCGATCACCGACGGGTACCTGCCGTCGTTCAGCGATGCGTCGAACCCGTGGATCCAGCTGTTCAAGAAGATCAAGGCCCAGTACGACCCGTCGGCGCCGTGGGACGGCAACGTCGAGTACGGGATGGCCAACGCATACACGCTCGTGCAGGCCCTCGTGGCGGCCGGCAAGGACCTCACCCGTCAGGGCCTGGTCAACGCGGTCGACAACGACGGCGGCTCGTGGATGGGGCCGGGGCTCACCCCCTTCCGCTACACGAAGACCGAGCACGGCGGCTACTCGGGTGTGCAGATGGCAAAGGTCGTGGGGACCGACATCGATCCGTTCGGACCCGTGCTGACCACCCCGCCAACCGCCGGCAGCGCGATCACGACGTACAGCGGAACCCCCGGCACGCCGCCGGCTTCGGGGATTCCTTCGAACTAGAGAGTGATTCGATGAGGCTGGGTCTCGCGTCCGCGGCACCCAGCCTCGTCCTCTCTCCGTGAGCCGCGGTTTGCGGCTCGTCGGTTCGCGGGTAGAAATAATCGCGCGGGCGGCGATCGCAAGGCGGCTGATGGCACTGACACAGCGGTGGCGACAGGGCGAGCATCCGATCAGGACGGGAACGGAAGATGTCGGGCTTTGAGGTCACGCCCGCGAACCTGTTGCTGGGGTCCTCGCTGATCAGGACCAGCGGGGTCGGTCAGGGCGCGGCGGAGGTGGGATCGGCCGGCGCGGCAGCGCAGACGCCGCTGGCCGGGGCGTGGTCGGCCTTCGTCGAGCGCGCCGACAAGGCGCTCTCCGTGCAGTACGAGGTGGTCGACGACCTGGCCCGGGCGCTGTCGATAGCGGCGACCGCCTATCAGGTGACGGACGAGGCGGCCGCGCACAGCCTGCACGTGAACCGATGAGCGCGCTCGGGACATTTAGCGCAAGCGGGCCGGGGGTATTTGGCCTGGGCGGGTCCGCGCCGACCGGAGCAGTGGATCCGTTCGGGGGCCAGACCCCCTACGGATTCAGCATTCCGCAGGGGGACTCCGGCGAGCTCCAGCTGGCCTCCCGGAGCTGCGCGGACCGGGCGATGGGGCTGGACTCGCAGGTCATGTACGTCACCAACGGCGCGCGCACCGCGCTCGGGGGCTGGCGCGGCCAGGCCGAGGCGGCGTTTCTCGACTACTCCGGCACCCTCGTCCGGGCCCTTCATGCCAACTCGGACGCGTTCGCGCGGGCGTCGCAGGTGCTGAGCAGCTTCGCGGGCGAGCTCGAGCACGCCCAGGCTGTGACGAAGGAGGCCCTCGCCCAGTGCCAGCTCTACCACGGTCAGATGACGACCGCGCTCGGCCGACAAACGGAGCAGGGTCAGACCGCCCAGACCCTCGAACAGCAAGCCGCGAACGCTTTTCACCCCCAGATGCAGACCGAGCTCTCGCGCCAGGCCGGCATCGCGCGGGGCGAGGCGGCCGCCGCCGGCGACGCGGCCACAAAGGCCCGCACCGAGTTCGAGGCATGGCAGAAACGCGGGAACGATGCCGACCAGACCTACCAACACCAGGCGCAGAGCGCCAGCCGAGAGCTACATGCGGCGGCCGAGCAGCTAGAGGTCGTGGCCCGGCTGCCGGGTGGGGCACCAGTGCCGATCAACATCTCGCCCGGCGACATCACGCTGGCCCAGAGCATGATGGCCGCCGCCGGCAGTCTGCCGGCAGCGGCTAAGGCCATGTCCGACCCGGCCGAGCTCGAGCGGCTGGCGGACGGGCGGCTGACCCCAGGGGCGCTGGTGGCGTTCACCGACTACGGCCGCGCCGAAGCCGAGGCGGCCGCGAAGGAGCCCAAGGGCAACCTGATCGACGGTCTGGGCGGCTTCGTCCACACCGCCTCGCTCGGGTTGTTCAGCTTCGGCAACTCGGATACGCAGAGGTATCAGGGTGGGGAGCTCGCGGCGATGATCCCGGTCGATCCCGACGCCCTTGTGGTCGACGGCGAGAGAGTCACGGCCAGCGTCGTCGAGGACCACGGCCTGCTCACGACCATCGTCGACGGGCGGCCCTTCGAGGTATCGATCGGCGACGAGGTTCCGCTCAGCTCGCGGCCGGTCGAAGGCCGGGTCGTTCAGCGTGTCTACGGGCAGCCCGCGGACGACACCGGATTGGTTCCGACCGACGACTACTCGCGCCCAGGGGGGCATTCGTGGACCCCCGTCTCCCCCACCAGCTACGACGACCCGCGCGACAGCCTGGGGCTCCCGGATGCCAACGGTGGACGGTTCGTGATCACCGGGAAGATCGTCGACTCCGATGGAATCGTCGCGCGGCATGCCATCCCCCTCGATGGCACGAGCGGCGGCGGGCTCGAGTACCTCGTCCCCGATCCAAAGGGCCAGATTGAGATCATCTCCGTGGGCGGACAGAATCCACCCTTCTAGACGAGGTGACCACGGTCGTTATGAATTCGATTGCGCCCGACCAGGGAGGCGAGCTGTGGTGGGCCGGTTCGGACGAGTGGGAGCCCTGGACCACCGCACCGCCGATCCGCGTGATCGGCCGGCTGCCCAGCGATGACTTCGAGCACCTCCTGGTTGTCGAAACCGCGAATGAGTACCCGCGACGCTTCCTGTTTGGGATCGGGCAGTCGGACGCGCGACCGGAGCCCGGATCTCCGATCGCCGCGGTCGTCTTCCAAGCGCCCGACCAGCCCGACCCGCGCACGCCGCTGAACCTGCGAGATCTGAAATACCAGGGCGAGGTCGTCGTCTCCGCGCGCCAGGAGGAAGCGCCGCGGCTGTCGGACGAGGAACGCGAACGCCGGCGCAAAGGTTGGGCGTTCTGATGAACGCCGGCGCGACGAACCCCGATCTCCTCGCCGCCCTCGAAGAGGCCCGCTCGCATTTTGACGACGGGGTGCAGCGCCGCCTGCTGGCCGCCCTCGCGGACAGTCCATTGCTCGTCCCGGTCGAGCAGGACCCCAACTCGGGCGAGCTGGGAATCCGCGCGTCGGTCAACCGCGACGGCTCGAGACATCTGCTCGGGTTCACGAGCGAGAACGAACTGGCCCGCTGGGCTCCCGACACGCCCCTCGAGCACCGCGTGATGTCGGGACGGGAGCTCGCAGCGGTGGCTGAGGCCGCAAGAGTCGATGCGCTGTGGATCGATCCACGAAGCGAGCACGGCGGTCGCCTGTCCCGCGATCTGATCGATCTTCTCGCCGCCTGGGGATCGCTCGACTTCGAAGCGCACGACGGCGCGGGAGTCCTCCTCCGCGTGGGACAGGAGGGGCTCCGGGTCCGCCCCCTCGACCCGACTCCCTCGCCGGCGGTGCTCGGCCAGTTGCACGACGCGCTCGCCGCCGACGGCTCGGTGAGTGAGGCCTGGCTGCTCGCGGGCGCCGGCGCCGGGGCGGCCGATGTCGTCCTCGTCGTCGTACGCGACGGCGGTGAGCCGTCGCCGGGGGTGGCCCCGGCGCTGCAGCAGGTATTGCCGGCCGGGGCGAGCGGCGACATCTACCCGATCTCTCGTGATGAGCTCCAGGACGGCGACTACGACGGCCTTCGGGTCGGCCTCCAGGTCTTCCCCTAGACCGAGCGTCGGGGCGCGCGCCCGCGCCCGCCACACCCGCCACCCCGCCTAATACGTGATCGTGCGAAGGACCCGTGCCGGGACACCGGCCGCGATCGAACGCGGCGGGATGTCCGAGGTGACCACCGAGTTGGCGCCGATCACGCATCGTTCGCCAATCGTCACCCCGCTCGTCACCACGACGTTCGCCCCACACCACGTGTTGTCACCGATCCGCGTCGGCCCCTTCGTGGTGAACCCCTGCCACGTCACGGGACGGCCGGGGTCATCGAACCGGTGCGAGGCGTCCGATACGTAGCAGCCGTTGGCAAGCATGCAGTGCTCGCCGATCTCGACGAGGTCGAGCGAGGCGACCATCACGCCCAGGTTGAGGAACGTGCCCGATCCGATCCGGATCCGAGCCTCCCCGGGCGCGGTGAGCCACACGCCGGGCTCGAGCAGCACGTGCGCGCCGATCTCCAGGCGCCCTTCGAGCAGCGCCTCGAGCACGTTGCCGTGCACCGGCCACCGCACGAACGCCCGCCGGCGCATGAACTCCCAGTGGATCCGGGCCCGGTTCCACGGCAGCGAGTTGCGCTCATACCAGCGCCATTTCTGGAGCCACAGCTTGAGCGCGGCGGCATCGACGCCCGGTGGAGGGCTTTGGCTCAACCCGAGCCGATCAGCCGGCGGCCGCGGGCGTGCGCCGCCGCGTCGGCCGCCCGTTCGTGCCTGAGCCGTTCGCCGTGTTGGTCTTCGCCGTGTTGGTATTCGCCGTGTTGGTATTCGCCGTCTTGGCCTTCGCCGTCTTGGCCTTCGCCGTCCTGGTCGCCCGGACGGGAAGCACCTCGCGCAGGAACGCGCCGGTGTAGGAGTCCGCCACCGTGGCCACCTGCTCCGGTGTGCCGGTCGCGATCACGCGACCACCCTCCTCTCCCCCTTCCGGTCCCAGGTCGATGATCTGATCGGCCACCTTGATCACGTCGAGGTTGTGCTCGATCACGACGACCGTGTTGCCGGCGTCGACGAGGCGCTCGAGTACCTCGAGCAGTCGCTGGATGTCGGCGAAGTGAAGACCGGTGGTCGGCTCGTCGAGGATGTAGAGCGTCTGACCGGTCGCTACCTTCGACAGTTCGGCCGCGAGCTTCACGCGCTGCGCCTCGCCACCGGACAGCGTCGTGGCCGGCTGACCCAGACGCATGTAGCCGAGCCCGACGTCGTACAGCGCCTGGACCCGCCGGCGGATCTTCGGGATGTGGGCGAAGAACTCGAGCGCCTCCTCGATCGGCATCTCGAGCACGTCGGCGATCGTCTTGCCCTTGAAGCGCACGTCGAGCGTCTCGCGGTTGTACCGCTTGCCGTGGCACTGCTCACACGGCACGTACACGTCGGGCAGGAAGTGCATCTCGATCTTGATCTGCCCGTCGCCGCGGCACACCTCGCACCGACCGCCCTTGACGTTGAACGAGAACCGGCCCGGCTTGTATCCGCGCGCCCGGGCCTCCTGGGTCTTGGAGAACAGGTCGCGAATCTGGTCGAACAGCCCGATATAGGTGGCCGGGTTCGAACGCGGGGTCCGACCGATCGGCGACTGGTCGACCGAGATGATCTTGTCGACCCGCTCGAGCCCGGTGATTCGCTTATGCGCGCCGGCCTTCTGCCGCGTCCGGTGCAGGCGATTGGCCACCGCCTTATACAGCACCTCGTTGACGAGCGTCGACTTCCCCGAGCCGGACACCCCCGTCACGCAGCACAGCACGCCCAGCGGGACGCTCACGTCGATGTTCTGGAGGTTGTGCTCCGAAGCGCCGTCGATCTGGATCCGGCCACTTGGCTTGCGCCGCCGGCTCGGCACCTCGATCGTCCGCGTCCCGGCCAGGAACTGGCCCGTCAGCGACTCGGGCACCCTCGATACTTCCTCGGCGGTCCCCTCCGCCACCACGTGACCGCCGTGCTCCCCCGCCCCCGGCCCCATGTCGACGAGGTGGTCGGCCGCGCGCATCGTCCCCTCGTCGTGCTCGACCACCAGCACCGTGTTGCCGAGATCGCGCAGGCGCTCGAGCGTTTCGATCAGCTTGTTGTTGTCTCGCTGGTGCAGCCCGATCGACGGCTCGTCGAGGATGTACAGGACGCCCACCAGCGACGATCCGATCTGGGTCGCCAGCCGGATCCGCTGCGCCTCGCCGCCCGACAGCGTCGCCGCGGCCCGGTTCATCGACAAGTATCCGACCCCGACGTTGTCCAGGAACCGCAGGCGCTCCTCGATCTCCCGCAGCACCAGGCGCGATATTCGCTGGTCGTGCTCGGACAGCTCGAGGCTGTCCACCCACTCGAGCGCTCGCCGCGCCGACAGGGCGGTGAACTCGTGGATCGCCGTGCCGTTGATCAGCACCGCCCGGGACTCGGGGCGCAGGCGCGCGCCCTTGCAGTCGGGGCACGGCCGCAGCGTCATGTACTCCTCGATCTTCTCGCGGGCGAGCTCGGACTCGGTCTCGCGGTAGCGCCGCTCGAGGTTCGGGATGATCCCGTCGAAGTTGGTCGAATACGACCGCCGGCGGCCGAAGCGGTTGCGGTAGGTGACCTGCACCCGGTCGCCATTGGTCCCGTACAGGAAGAAGTCACGCGCCTGGTCTGGCAGCTCATCCCATGGCGTGTCGAGGTCGACCTCGTAGCGTTCCGCGATCGCCTGAATCAGCTGGTCGTAGTAGTCGGACGCGCTGGCCGCCCACGGCGCGATCGCCCCTTCCCCGATCGAAAGCGTCGGGTCGGGCACGACCAGCTCAGGATCGATCTCCATCTGCGATCCAAGCCCGGTGCAGCGCAGACACGCTCCGTGCGGCGAGTTGAAGCTGAAGATGCGCGGCTCGAGCTCGACCAGGCTCGGTCCGTGGACCGGGCAGGCGAACTTCTCGGAGTAGGTCTGGATCTGATTTCGGTTCCCACCCACCCCGGGCTTGGTGGGATCCGGCTGATCGACGAGCTCGATCTCGACCAGCCCGTCGGCCAGCGCCACCGCGGTCTCGATCGAATCGGCCAGTCGCTTGCGCAGCTCGCCCTTCATCACCAGCCTGTCGACCACGATCGCGATGTCGTGCTTGAACTTCTTGTCGAGCGTGATCGGCTCATCGAGCCGGCGCAGCTCGCCATCGATCTTGGCCCGCGTGAACCCCTCGCCGCGCAGCTCCTCTAGCTGCTTGCCGTACTCGCCCTTCCGACCGCGGACGATCGGCGCCAGCACCATGAACCGGGTGCCGTCGGGCAGCTCCATCACCTGGTCGATGATCTGCTCGGCCGACTGGCCGCTGATCGGCCGGCCGCACACGTGGCAGTGGGGATGCCCGACGCGGGCCCACAGCAGCCGGAGGTAGTCGTAGATCTCGGTCACCGTGCCGACCGTCGATCGCGGGTTGCGCGAGGTGGTCTTCTGATCGATCGAGATGGCCGGCGACAGGCCCTCGATCGAATCCACGTCCGGCTTGTCCATCTGACCCAGGAACTGGCGCGCGTAGGCCGACAGCGACTCGACGTATCGCCGCTGACCTTCGGCGTAGATCGTGTCGAAGGCCAGCGAGGACTTGCCCGACCCCGACAGGCCGGTGATCACGGTCAGCGCGTCCCGCGGGATCGTGACCGTGACGTCTTTGAGGTTGTGCTCCCGGGCTCCCGAGATGACTAACTTGTCCACATAACCGAGTCTAATCGACCGAACAGACGTTCCCATCGTCGAGCCTTCGCTGTTTGCGGGGAACGGGCCGAGAAACCGTGAGGTTCGTCGTCGGGGAGCCAGAGGCCGACGAGCGGTCGTGGATTGAGCGCTTCCTGACCCAGTCCTTCCCGCTGGGCTGAGCGCGACCGAGCGCCGCTAACGGGCGCCCAAGACCGTGTCAGCCCTCGACCGACGAGTACACCTCGTCGAGCAGACCGCGCCGGTCGGTCAGCCGGAAGTTCTCGGCCAGATAGCGGTCGGTCTCCTCGCGCGGCGTCCCGTTGAGCGCCATGTTGAGCGCGATCAGCCGGGCGCCATCATCGTCGCCCCCGTTGGTCGGATGCGAAGCCGCCGGCGCGTGGGGCTCGTCGGTCAGGACCTCCCCGGCCGCGGCAGGAGCCACGCGTGCGGACTCTTCGAACGGCTCACCGTCCGCGACAGCCGGCGCGGGTCGTTCGGCCGTCGACGACTCCCCCCCGGACCGCTGGCTGGCCGATCCGCTTTCCGGTTCGAAACGCGGCCGGGGCACCACGGCGTCCTTGACCGAGGCCAGATTGCCCTCGAGCAACTGAAGGTCGGCGTTCAGGCGGTTGGACCCGGTTCGCAGCGACTCGATCAACGCGTTCAGCTCGTTCTCCATCGCGTTGATCCGTTCGAGCATGCCTCCCGTCGACTCGGACACCTGACCCACGTACTCGCGCGCCTCGCTGGTGGCGTGCTCACGGGTGGTCGCGGCTTCGCTGGAGGCTTCGACCCGAATGTCGCGGGCCTCGTCCTCGGCCTGACGCTGAATGTCCGCCGCGGTCGTCTCGGCTGCCTCGACAATCGACCGCACCTGCTCGCTGGCTGCGGCGGCGAGCGACTCGCTGCGCCGCCGGGCGGCGCGCTTGAGCTCGTCGACCTCCTCGGCGACTGCGCGCAGATGGGCGTCTACGGCGTCCGGGTCATAGCCGCGCCGCCCGATTGGGAAGTCCTTCTTCTCGATGTTCTGTCGGTCCAGCGCCACGGAACTACCTCCGGGAGGTTATGAGGGTGTGCGAGCGTCCGCAGGGTACCGAACGCGGAGGCGGGTAACGCCAGGCTGCCAGATCCCGCTTCCTCTCCGGACAAAGACGAGGACGCCGAGCGGCTTCGCGTCTCCGCGGAAACGCAACGTGGCGGTTGCGCGAGCTCAGCCGGCGGGCGCGTAGCCCTCGGCGATCGCCTGGTCGAGCTGCCGTTTGAGGTCGCGGATCTCGTCGCGGAGCTTGGCCGCGTACTCGAAGCGGAGCTCCTCGGCGGCGGCGAGCATCTCCTCCTCGAGCGCGACGATCGTCTTCTCGATCTCCGCCGGGGGCATGTCGCTGGCCGGCCGGCGCCGGCGGCGCGAGCGAGGCACCTTCGACTCGGACTGGAGGAACTCGGCGATGTCCGAGATCCCCTTGACGATGGTCTCGGGCGTGATGCCGTGCTCCTGGTTGTATTTGACCTGGATGGCGCGGCGGCGGTCGGTCTCGTCGAGCGCCGCGCGCATCGCGGCGGTCTCCTTGTCGGCGTACATCAGGACCTTGCCCTCGATGTTCCGGGCGGCCCGGCCGATCGTCTGGATCAGTGAGGTTTCGCCGCGTAGGAAGCCCTCCTTGTCGGCGTCGAGGATCGCGACGAGCGAGACCTCGGGCAGGTCCAGGCCCTCGCGCAGCAGGTTGACCCCGACCAGGATGTCGAACTCGCCCAGGCGCAGCTCGCGGATGATCTGGATCCGCTCGAGCGTGTCGATCTCCGAGTGCAGGTAGCGCACCCGGAACCCCATCTCGAGCAGGTAGTCGGTCAGATCCTCGGCCATCTTCTTGGTCAGCGTGGTGACCAGCGTCCGCTCGTCGCGTTCGACCCTGGTCCGGATCTCGTTCATCAGATCGTCGATCTGGTTGCGCGTCTCGCGCACCTCGACGTCCGGATCAACGATGCCGGTCGGACGGACGATCTGCTCGACCACGCGCGCCGACGTCTTGCGCTCGTACTCGCCGGGCGTGGCCGACACGAACACCATCTGCGGGGTCACCGACAAGAACTCCTGGAACGTTTGGGGTCGGTTGTCGATCGCGCTCGGCAAGCGGAACCCGTAGTCGACCAGTGTCTGCTTGCGCGACCGGTCGCCCTCGGACATACCGCCGATCTGCGGCACCGTCTGGTGGGACTCGTCGATGAAGCACACGAAGTCGTCGGGGAAGTAGTCGAGCAGGCAATACGGCCGCTCGCCTGCCTTCCGGCCATCGAGAATCCGGGAGTAGTTCTCGATTCCCGAGCAGAACCCCAGCTCGCGCAGCATCTCCATGTCGTACTGGGTCCGCTGGCGCAGGCGGTGGGATTCGAGCAACTTGCCCTGGGCCTCGAGCTCGGTGCAGCGCTCGTTCAGCTCACGGCCGATCTCCGCTACCGCGTCCTCGATCATCCCCTCGCGGACGTTGTAGTGCGACGCCGGCCAGATCCCGACGTGCTCGATGTCGTCCTGGAGAACCTCGCCGGTCAGCGGGTCGAACTCCTGCAGGTGCTCGACCTCATCTCCGAACAGGACGATTCGGAACGCGGTCTCCGCGTAAGCGGGGAAGATCTCGAGCGTCTCGCCCCGGACACGGAAGGTCCCCCGGGTCAGCGCCGTGTCGTTGCGCGTGTACTGGATCGAGACGAGCTTTCGCAGCAGACCATCGCGGTCGATCATCTCGCCCTTGCGGAGGGTCTGGAGGTTCTCGTCATAGACCTCGGGCGAGCCAAGGCCGTAGATGCACGACACGCTGGCGACGATGACCACGTCACGGCGGGCGAACAGCGCCGCCGTGGCCGAGTGGCGCAACCGGTCGATCTCCTGGTTGATCGCCGAGTCCTTCTCGATGTACAGGTCCTTGCTCGGGACGTAGGCCTCGGGCTGGTAGTAGTCGTAGTAGGAGACGAAGTACTCGACCGCGTTGCGCGGGAAATACGTGCGGAACTCGTTGCACAGCTGCGCCGCCAGCGTCTTGTTGTGCGCGATCACCAACGCGGGCTTCTGGACCGCCTCGATCGTGGCGGCCATGGTCATCGTCTTGCCCGTGCCGGTGGCGCCGAGCAGCGTCATGCTGCGCTCCCCCGCGACGATCCCTTCGGCCAGGCCCGCGATCGCCGCGGGCTGGTCGGCGGTCGGGTTATAGGCGGCGTCTAGCTCGAACTGGGGCATCGTCTCGGCCTCTAAGAGGGGACCTTCTAGCGTAGCGGCGGGCCCGGACGGAAAAGTCGCGAAACCACGGGCGGAGCGCGCGAATCGCAAGGCCGTTCACGAGATCGCAAGGCTGTTCGCAAAATCGCGAGGCCGCTCACGAGATCGCGAGGCTGTTCACGAGATCGTGAGGCTGTTCACAGAACCGTGAGGCTGTTCACAAAATCGCAACTTTTGCCACGAATCGGAGTTAGCTCCTTCCGACCGCGGGGTGGCGGTCGCGGCGTGCCCGCGCCTGCCTCGGGAGACGGGACCACAACCGACCCACAAGGAGGGTTTCTTGCTTCAACGGATCGTCAGGTCACTGATCACCTGCGCCGTAGCGTTCGGCGCGATTGTGGCCACGGCCTCGGCGGCGACGACACCGCTGCCGACGCCGGCCAAGGGAGCAAAGCTCCAGGTGCTCGCCACCGGCGTCACGACCCCCACCGCCTTCGCCTTCGGCGACGGGCACGTGTTTGTCAGCGACGGGACGACGCCACCCGCCAAGGGCGGCGGCGTGTACGTCCTCGAGAACGGGACCGCCGTGCCTGTGCCCGGATCGCCGCTGATTTCGTTCGGCGTCACCTTCCACAAGGGCACGCTGTACGTGAGCGGCGCCACCGCCGGCCCGAAGGGCGTCGTCGCACAGCTGTACGCGTGGTCCGGCTGGAACGGGACCACGTTCACCAAGCAGAAGACGCTGTACAGCGCCCCGGCGGGGATCCTGCTGAACGGCATCGCGTTCGGCGCTGACGGCCGCCTTTACGCCGGCGTAGACGTGGGCGAGACGAACGATCACGGCCCGAAGAAGGGCCTGCTCTACGACATGCTGTCGTTCAACTCGAGCGGCAGGGACATGAAGGTGTTCGCCACCGGCATGCGCCAGCCGTGGCAGCTGGCGTTCCCCAAGGGCTCGTCGTCGCCGTTCGTCACCGATCTGGGACAGGACAAGCCGGCGAGCGTCGAGAAGACGGTGCCGGACTTCATCCTGCGCGTGCGGGCGGGCCAGAACTACGGCTTCCCGACGTGCAACTGGATCGTCACGTCCAAGTGCACGAAGTTCGCGACGCCGTTCAAGTTCCTCGCCCCGCACACCGATCCGGGCGGGCTCGGGATCATCGGCAACCGGCTGTACCTGTCCGAGTTCGGATTCGTCCACACGGCCAAGGTCCAGTCGATGCCGGTCAAGGGCGGCTCGCTGAAGACCCTGCTGACCGGGTTCAAGGGTGAGTCGTTCATCGGGCTGGGGACCAACGACGGCTGGGTGTACGTCGGCGAGCTAGGCGCGAGCGCCGGCGCCGGCCGCGTTTTCCGGGTCAAGCCGTAAGGCGGCAAAGCCGTAAACCGGCATTTCGGAACGCGAGGGCGTCGCTTCGGCGGCGCCCTCGCGCGTTTCTCAGACCGGATGGTTGATTTCGCGAGGCCGGCCGGACCTGCAAGACCTGCCACTCGAGCGGGGATGCCGGAGGGGTGGCAGCTTGTGCATGTGGGGCATGCGCACCATGCCACGGTCAAGCCGCGCCGGCGCGAGTGGCAGGTTATGCACGTCGCTCGCAGACCCGGCGGCGCACGGAAGGAACCGGCTAGCCGTACAGCTGGCTCGAGTACTTGCTCTTGTAGTCCTGCTCTGCGTTCAGGACCTTCGTCACGTACGCGCGGGTCTCGGGGAACGGAATGTCGCCCACGGTGAACGGATGGCCGCCGGCGCGGGCCGCGGCCAGCCACCGGTCGACGTTGGACTCGCCGCCGTTGTAGGCGGCGAGCGCCACCGTCACGTTCCCGTGGTACTCGTTCAGCAGGTAGCGCAGGTAGTAGCTGCCGTAAGCGATGTTGACCGCCGGCTCGTCCAGGTCGGTCGTCGTGAACGTGGTCGCGCCCGAGCGCCGGGCCAGGAACGCGGCCGTCTGCGGCATGACCTGCATCAAGCCCATCGCGCCGACGGGCGAATCGCGCGGATCGAACTTCGTCTCGGCGTAGATCACGCCGGCGATCAGGGCCGGATCGATGTGTTTGGCCGCCGCCTGCTCGCGGATCACGCTCGTGTAGGCGAGGGGAAGCGTCAGCTCGTTGACTTCCTTGCGCAGAAACGGCATCGCCAGGGCGACGGCGATCGCGATTGCGCCCACGCCCAGGCCAGCGAAGGCGAGCCGCCGCCGACGGCGCCGGGTCGCCGCCCGTCGCCGCGCCGCGGCGCGCTGAGCCGCGTCTCGCCGGGCGCGAGAGCGGCTGGCCACGCCGACCGATGACGGACTCACGACCCCAGCTTCTCAAGCAACGCTGACAACTTCGACTCCAACTCCTCAACCGTTCCCTCGTTAACCACAACGTACGTCGCACGTTGCGCCTTTTCCTGCTGGGTGAGCTGCCTCGCCGAGCGCTCGGCGAGCGCCTCGTGCCCCCGCGCCCCCGCGCGGGAAGCCCGCAGATCCTCATCGGCCACGACGGCAATGGTGGCGTCGAAGGCCTCCTCCATACCCGATTCGAACAGCAGCGGCACCTCGACCACGGCAGCCCGGGGCGGCTCCGCGGAAGCCGAGAGCGCCGCGCGCCACGAGGCCATCCGCGCCCCCACCCGCGGCCACAGCAGCCCCTCGAGCCAGGCCCGATCCTCGTCGGTCGCGAAGGCGCGACGAGCTATCGCCGCGCGGTCGACCACCCCATCCCGCTCGATGGCGTCCCCAAATCGCTCACGAACAGCCGACAAAACATCATCATCCTCGTACAGCTCGTGCACGACCCGGTCGGTCGAGAGGACGGCTGCGCCCACACGCTCGAGTGCGTCGAGCGCCGTCGATTTGCCGGCGCCGATCCCGCCGGTCAGCCCCACGAACGGGATTGGGTTGGTCGGCGGCGCCTCGCGGCGGTGCGTGGGGTTGGACGCCGGTGCCGGGCGGCGGCGCCTCGGCCCAGTCCCGGACGCCATGGCGGTAGGTCAGGCTTCGGGTTCGGGCTCGGCCGGCTCGCCGTCGGACGCCCCGTCGGCGCCGTCCGCAACACCCGCACTGTCCGTGCCGTCCGCAACATCCGCACTGTCCGTGCCGTCCGCAAAATCCGCACTGTCCGTGCCGTCCGTGTCGTCCGGCAACACCTGATCCTCGCCGGCGAACACGTCCTCGGACAGCCCCAGCTCGGGCACGTTGTCCAGGTCGCCGGCCTCGCCGTCGATCGGCGTGGTGATCGGCCGGACCGGGAGCACCTGACCCTCGACCCGCTTGATCGACAGCGACAGGCGCCGGCGCTCGGAATCGATCTCGAGGATCTTGACTCGCACCGGATCGCCCGGCTGGATGATCTCCCGGGGATTCTCGACGTGGTGCTGGGCGAGCTCGGAGATATGAACCAGGCCCTCGACGCCGTCCAGGATCTCCACGAACGCGCCGAACGTGACCACCTTGGTCACCGTGCCCTCGAGCTCGTCGCCCACGTTGTAGGTGTCGACGACCCGCTGCCACGGATCCTCCTGGGTCTGTTTGAGACCGAGCGAGATGCGCTGGCGCTGACGGTCGATGTCGAGCACCTTGACCGTGACCTTGTCGCCGATCGACAGGATCTCGGAGGGATGGTTGACGTGCGACCAGGAAAGTTCGGAGATGTGGATCAGTCCGTCGATCCCGTCGAGGTCGACAAACGCACCGAAATCGACGATGTTCGAGATCGTGCCCTCCACGACCTGGCCCGGCTGTAGGCGGTCGAGGATGCGCTCGCGGTCCTCCTTGCGCTGCTCCTCGAGCACGGCGCGCCGTGACAGCACGACGTTGTTGCGCGAGCGATTGAGCTCGATCACCTTGCACTCGATCGTTTGACCCATGTACTCGTCGAGGTTGGGCACGCGGCGGATGTCGACGAGCGAGGCGGGCAGGAAGCCGCGGACCCCGAGGTCGATGATCAGGCCGCCCTTGACCACCTCGATCACCGCGCCCTCGACGGGCTCGCCCGAGTCGGCGGCGGCCTCGATGCGGCGCCACGCCTTCTCGAACCGGGCGCGCTTCTTGGACAGGATCAGCCGGCCGTCCTGGTCCTCCTTGGTCAGGACGAGCGCGTCTACCTCCTCGCCGAGCGACACCTCGTCGCTGGGATCGACCGACTTGCGGATCGACAGCTCGCCCGACGGGATGACGCCCTCGGACTTGTAGCCGATGTCGACAAGCACCTCGTCGTTGTCGATGCGAACGACGCGGCCGGTGACCACGTCCCCCTCCTGGAAGGGGTGGACGGTGGCGTCGTAGTTGGGGACGATCTGGCCGTCGATCTCGAGCAGCAGGCCGTCAGAGCCCTCGACGACCTTCGCGTTCGATAGCTCGGTAGGTGGGGTCAGCGTGGTGGTGGTAGACATGAGTCCACCGGAGGATAGCCACAGACAGCAGGCAAAGCGCTTCCGGCCGGCTCCCTAACCCAGCCCTATCATCACCCCGGAATGCCGACCAGAGCGACGAAACGCGGCCCGCAACGCACGCCGCTGGATCGTGACTGCGACGTGCTGATCTGCGGCGCGAGCTTCGCGGGACTCGCGGTGGCGCGAGAACTCAAGGACAGCGGCGCCGATGTGCTCGTGATCGACCGCTACGAAATCGGCGAGCGGCAGACCTCGGCGTGCGGGATCCCGACCGGGTGGCTCGAGCAGCTCGACCTGCACGACGCTTTGCAGCAGACCTTCGGCGAGCTCGTCATCCACACGCCGCACACGACGGTCAACTACCGGCTGCCGTGGACCTTCTCGACCTTCGACTACCGCGTCCTGTGCGGCCTGCTGTGGGATCAGGTCCCGCCCGGCCAGTTCGCCTTCGAGACCGCCAAGGTGGACGGCCGGACGGGCAAGACCGTTCACACCGATCGCGGCGACATCCGCGCCAAGGTGATCGTCGACGCGCTCGGCTGGCGGCGTGTCCTCGGCATCGGGGAGAACATCCAGCCTCCCGATGCGCTGCTCTCGCGCGGGCTGGAGGTTCATCCACACGGCGCCGGGAAAGACATGGAGATCTGGATCGACCGCTCTTACGTTCCGGCGGGCTACGGCTGGAGCTTTCCCGCCGGCGAGGAGGTGCGGATCGGAATTGGTTCGTTTGACCCGCGCTTCCACGTTCGCGAGCCGACCGTGCGACTCGCCAGCGATCTGTCGGCCGAGTCGGTCGGCTACCAGGGCAACTGGATCCCGCACGCGCTGCGTCCCGCGATCGAGGATGGCGTGTTCTTCGTCGGGGACTCGGCGGGGCACTGCCTGCCGCTGACGGCCGAGGGGATCCGGACCGCGCTCTACTTCGGGCTCGCCGCCGGTCGTGAGCTGCGCGAGGTCGTGGCGGAACGCCGCTCAGAGGCGGAGGCACTAGCGAGCTACAGCGCGTTCAGCGCCTCGCACGCAGCCCCGTTCCGGTGGATGCTCCGGGTGCAGCGGCTGATTCCGCGCGTGGCGCCGCGCCTGCTGGCCGGCTCCCTGCGCGCGATGCAGAGCCGGCGCTTTCTCGACTGGGCGTTCAACCACTACCTCGAGGTCGCCCACCCGCGCTTCGTAGCCGCGGGCGCCCGCCGGGCGACCCTGCCCGTCAGCGTGCCCTAAGGCGCCGCCGACTTCCTCAGTGATATCCGCACGCTGCGGTGGGCCACGCCCCAGTTGCCCCAGCTGTCGGTCGCTCTGACCATCACCCGGTAGGTCCCGGCTAGCTTGAACGTGTGATCGACCCGGCGGCCGAACGCGTCGCGGCCGTCCCCGAAGAACCACTCGAAGCCGACGAGCTGCCCCTCGGGATCGGATCCCCGGGCCACGAACGAGAGCGATCGGGACTGGTCCGACGTCCGCGTATCAGCGAACGAGATCACGTCGGGCTTGGCGCGCGGCTCGCACGCGCTGTCGGCGTCGCTCCACAGCTCCTGGAGGTAGAAGTGTCCGCCGTGGATCGACTCGTTCCAGACCCGGTTGCCCGACCCGCCGATCGCCGGCCCGAAGTTCGTCAGGCACAGGTCGGCCTCCTCGTAGCCCTGGCTGTCGATCCAGGCGTTGCCGTCGGGATCGGTGACCGTCTCGTTGTGCTCGTGGCTGATGGTCGAGATGGTGGGGTCGGCCGTGCTGCCGTTCGGGCGCGGGTTGTTCGACTGGCAGTGTCCCCGCACGGCGTTGTAGGGGATCACCGCGTACAGGATCCCGCCCGAGGTCTCGGAGTGATAGCCGCAGTAGCCGGTCGCGGGACCCCCGAGCGCGCAGCTGCTCGAGGTCGAGTCGGTGCAGCTACCGAAGCCGTCCGGGGTGAGCAGGAAGTAGATGTCGTGGTTGGTGGTCGGGAGCTGATCGGCCGCGATCACGTTCTGGAGCTCTGCCTCGAGCTGGGCGTCGGTGAGGCACACCGTCCAGCCGGGGCCGGTGGCGGCGGGCTCGGTGCAACCGTTCGGGGGCAGCGGATCGGTGTCGACGACATCGCCGCCGTAGGTCGAGTTGTAGGCGGCCGGCCCCTTGGCATCTGAGTACTGGCCGCTCAGGGCATAGGTGTTGGTCGTCCGGTGGCTGTCGGCCGCCACGTCGGCCAGGAAGGTCTCGATCAGCTGCTCGTAACCGGGATCGAAGGTCAACCCGGATCCGGCCGGCTGCCAGAAGATCAGGTGAGTCCGATTTGAGTTGAGGACGGGCCCGCCGTTGTAGGGAAGCCTCTGCCCGCTGACGAGGCTCGGCTGCGCGATGTGCGCGCCGGTCGCGACGTCGCGCTCGATCCCACCGATGAATACGGCGCCGCCGTCACGCGCCGCCGACCACCCGAACTTCGCCTGGGCCGCGGCGGGTGACGCGGCCAGCAGCATTACCAAGGCGCCGGCCAGCGCCGCGAGCGGCGGATGGCGCGATTTCACTTGGCGGCCAGCCAGTCCGGGCCGGTGCCCACGTCGACGGCGAGCGGTGGGTCCATCTCGAATGCGCCACCCATCTGCTCGACGGCGATTCGGCTGACCTCCTCGGTCTCCTCCGTCGGGCCTTCGAAGAGAAGCTCGTCGTGGATCTGGAGGATCATTCTCGAGCGCAGCCCCGCCTGCTTGAGCGCCTGGTCACAGCGCACCATCGCCACCTTCATGATGTCCGCCGCGGTGCCCTGGATGACCATGTTGACCGCGAACCGCTCGCCCTGCTTGCGCAGCTCCCAGCGCCGCGCGCGCAGCTCGGGGACCTGCCGGCGTCGGCCGAACAGGGTCGAGACATAGCCGTGCTCGGTGCCCTGCACGATCGTCTCCTCGATCCATCGCGCCACCGCCGGGAAGCCCGCCATGTAGCGCTGGATGAACTCCTCGGCCTCGTCTTGCGGGATGTCGAGCCGGTCGGCCATCCCCCACGCCGACAAGCCGTACACGATGCCGTAGTTGATCATCTTCGACTTGGATCTCATGCCCGGGTCGATTTGCTCGGGTGTAACCCCAAACACGCGACAGGCCGTGGCGGTGTGGACGTCCTCGCCTTTGCGGAAGATCTCCTTCAAAACGTCCTCGCCGGCGATGTGGGCAAGGAGACGTAGTTCCACCTGGGAATAGTCGGCCGAGACCAGCAGGTCGCCGGGCTCTGCCACGAAGCAGGCACGGATCTCGCGTCCGAGCGCGGTGCGGATCGGGATGTTCTGGAGGTTCGGGTTGTTCGAGGAGAGCCGGCCGGTGGTGGCCGCCGTCTGATTGAAGGTCGTGTGGATCCGGCCGTCGCCGGCGATCAGGAGCGGCAGCGCGTCGAGGTACGTCTGGGCCAGCTTGGTCAACTCGCGCCAGCGCTCGATCTTCGCAATGACGGGATGCTCGTGGCGGATCGACTGAAGCACGCGGGCATCGGTCGAGTAGCCGGTCTTGCCGCGGCGCTTGCGCGACAGACCGAGCCGCCCGAACAGCATCTCCTCGAGCTGCTTGGGCGAGCCGAGCGTGAACTCCTCGCCCGTAAGCTTGAAGATCTCGCGCTCGAGCTCGTCCGCCTCGGCCTTGACGCGACTGGAGATCTCCTTGAGGCGATCGGTGTCTAGCTTGGAGCCGGCGAGCTCCATCTCCCGGAGAACCCGCACGATCGGCAGTTCGACGTCGTTGAACAGGTCGGTCAGGCCGCGCCCGCGGATCTCCTCGCGCTGCCAGGCGGCGAGCGCGGTCAGGAGCAGCGCGTCGGCGGCGGCCGGGTCCTCCAGGTCCGTGCCCAAGCCGCGTTCCTCGGTCAGCTCCCGGAACGGGTAGGCCCGGCGGGCCGGCTCGAGCAAGTAGGCGGCGACCTCGGTGTCGTGCGCCAGCGTCGCCGGCACCTCTCTCAGGGACTTGGCGTCGTGCGCGATGACCGGTCGGCGCCCGACCGCCTTGACCACGTCCTCGGGGCCTTCGGCGGCGCCCGCGAGCACCTCGGTGGTGCCGTCGGCGTGGACGCCGAAACGCCATGCGAGGTCAGGTGAGAACAGCTGGTCGGGCGGCGCCTCGGGCGCTCTGACCGCGATCGCCACCTCCTTGTCCGGCAGGCCCTTGAGCGCGTCGACGTTCACGGTGCGCACGCGCGCAGACAGCGCCTCCTCCGCCTCGGGCGCCGGGGCGGCGGCGTCGGCCGAGCCGAACGACTCTTCCAGACGTCGCAGCGGCTCTCGCAGCTCGAACTTGCGGAACGTGTCGCGGAGCTTGGAGCGGTCAGGGGTGGCGGCGGCGAACTCCTTGAGGTCGAGCTCGACGTCGATGTCGCGCTTGGCCGTGGCGAGCTGCTTTGAGATGCGGGCGGCGTCGGCGTGCTCGGTCAGGTTCTGCTTGCGCTTGGCGCCGCTGATGTCGTCGATGTGGTCGAGGACCGCTTCCAGGGTTCCGAAGCGCTGCAGCAGCTCTGCCGCGGTCTTATCGCCGATGCCTGGAACGCCCGGGATGTTGTCGCTCGTGTCGCCCTTCAGGCCGATGAAGTCAGGGATCAGTTCGGGCGGGATGCCGTAGCGGTCGATCACGCCCTCGCGGTCGTACACGCGCGTGTCGGTGATGCCCCGCGAGGTGGTCATGATCTTGACCACGCCGTCGTCGACGAGCTGGTAGGCATCGCGGTCGCCGGTGACCACCATCACCGGGATCTTGGGGTCGCTCGTCCGCGCCTTTTCCACGATTGACGCGATCACGTCGTCGGCCTCGTAGCCCTGGACCCGAAGGTTGCGGTATCCGAACGCCTCCACTAGCGGTTCGAGCGCCGGCCACTGCTCCTTGAGCAGGTCGGGGCGGGTCGCGCGCTGGGCCTTGTAGTCCGCGTACACGGCCTTGCGCCCGGTGTCGCCCGCATCCCAGACGACGACGGTCGCCTGCGGGCCGTAGTCGGTGAGGATCTTGACCAGCATCGAGGCGAAGCCGAAGATCGCGTTCGTGGGTACTCCGGTCGAGGTGGCGATCGACTCGGGCAGGGCGAAGAAAGCCCGGTAGGCCAGGCTGTTCCCATCGATCAGGAAGAGTTGTTCAGCGGTGCTCGTCGCCACACATTCAGGCTATCTCGCCCGGTGGCGACTGGCGGTCGACGCCACCGTCCGCCCCGCTCGCGAGACTGCCGCGCGTGCGTGACCGCCACCGCCATCGTCTGAGGACCCAGGGAAGGCATGATCTCGCTTCCCGGCCGGCGTCCGTCCGCGCCGCCCGGCGCACGCTCGTCGGCACGGTGGCGATCGCCGGTGCGACGGCGG
>DATJUA010000113.1:0-3987 GCA_035502815.1 Solirubrobacteraceae bacterium | reverse complement strand
CGTCCTTCCCACTATCAACCTCATCGCCGCGACTGTCAATCCGGTGGCGCGGACTGTCAATCCGACCGATGCGAAGGATCTAGACGCCGCGTAGCTTGCTCTCCGATGCTCGATTCGACCGGAGGCACCATGTACCCGACTAATCTCAGTACCCCGATATTCGGCGCGTATGGCCGGGCTGAGGCGCTCGAAACGTGGCGCGCTGCTGCGTCCCTCGTCGCGACGCGCTGGCAGAACTTCCTGGACGCCGAGCGGGAGACGCGCCCTTGGGCGTTCGCCGCCTACGTGGCCGCCCTCGATGCGGAAGAGGCCGCGGCGGCAGACATGGCTGGACTTTATTCCCGCAAGGCTGCATGAGGCGAGCGCAATGGAACTTCGTCACCTCCGCTACTTCGTCGCCATCGCCGAAGAGCGCAGCTTCACGCGCGCTGCCGAGCGTCTGTGGGTCGCCCAACCTGGCCTGTCTACGCAAATCCGCCGGCTCGAAGCCGAGCTCGGGGTTCAGCTGTTCGACCGCCACACCCGTGGAGTCGACCTCACCGACGCCGGATCACTATTCCTTGAACGAGCGCGCCTCGCGCTGGCGGCTGCTGAGATAGCCGGCGCGACTGGACGTGATCTCGAGACCGGTCTCGCCGGATCGGTGAAGCTTGGGGTCGCCACATGTGCACAGTGGGGCCATACGTTGGACCTACTCCAGCGCTTCACGCGGGAGCGAAGCGGCGTCGAGCTCACGGTGATCGAAGGCTACGGGGGCACGCTGTGGCGCGACCTCCGAAGCGGTCGCCTGGATGCGCTGCTGGCGCCGGCGTCTTGCTCGTCGCCGGACCTCAGACGAATCGACCTTGGTGACGAGGGATGGGTTGCGCTCGTGGGGACAAGTCATCCGCTTGCCGGGATAGGTCCGCTCGCCGTGGGCCAATTGCATGGTGAGCGGGTAGCCGTCACCGGCCACCCCGACGGTGCCGGCTATGACCGCGCGGTTACCGAGATGCTCGACGCTTTCAGCGTCACCGCGGAGCTGCGGCCGGGAGCGCCAGGACCCGCACTCCATGCCTCCGTGGTGGCCGGGGAAGCGATCGCTCTGACCACCGCCCCGCGAAACCTCCATCCGGGCGTCATGGTCCGACGGTTGGATCCGCGTCGCACGCTGTCGTTCAACCTCCTGTGGCGAGACGAGACCCCGTCGGCGGCGGTCAGCGAGTTTGTGCGGATCGCCGCGGCCAGCGTCCCGCGAAGGCCAGCCGTGTCCCGTCCGCTTGCTGCGGTCGCCTGATTGGACGAACCCGATGACAATCGATACACGAGTCGAGCCCTTGGTCCGCGCGGAGTCGTCACGCCGGCGTGGGCCGCTCCCCGGCGGAATGCGCGCCATCCTCGCCCCCGCGGGCGAGGTCCTCGAAGGCGTGGTTCGGCAGCACGATCGGTCTGCTCCGAAGGCCCGACACCTGCTCGCCGAGCGGCTCTTCGCAACTCGGGCACCGCGCGCCCCGTTGCCGGTACGACAGCGGAGCGTAATTGGTGACGAGACAGTGGGGACAGGTGACATACGGCATGTCTCCGAGTCTCGGCACCAGACGCCTTCCGTCCAACCTCGAGATGCGCGGTGTGGCATAGCTCGCGCTGATGGCGAGCGTGGACGCGCGGAGTCACCGCGCGGCGGGAGAAAGGAGAGAAACCGATGAGCGAGGATTCGCTGTTGCACAGCGGCTACGACAACGTCGAGATGCTCATGCGTCAGGCCAGGGTCAGGCGTCTCCTGACCGCGGACGAGGAGGTCCGGCTCGCCCGGCGCATCGAATCGGGCGATCTGCAGGCCAAGGAGCTGATGATCGAGAGCAATCTGCGGCTGGTGTTCGCGATCGCGCGGTCCTACCGGGGCCGCGGACTCCCGTTCGCCGACCTCGTCCAGGAAGGGACGATTGGGCTCGTGCGAGCCGTAGAACGTTTCGACTACCGGCGAGGCCTGAAGTTTTCGACCTACGCGGTGTGGTGGATTCGACGCTCGCTGCTAGACGCAGTCGCCGGCTCGCAGGTCATCAGAATCCCAGCAAAGGCCAACCAGCAGCTCTCGGCGGTGCGGCGGGCGGAGGCGGAGCTAGGACGCGGAGGGCGTGGCCGGGCGCGGACGGAGGCAATCGCCGAGCGGACCGGCCTGAGCGCCCAGACGGTCCAATCGTTGCGTCGCGCGGCCCGCGTGACGGCTTCGCTGGACGAGCCGGTCGGCGATGACTTGACGGCGCTAGGCGATCTCGTGGTCGACGAGCGTGCGGAGGATCCAAGCGAACGCGCGATTGCGCATGAGGAGAAACGCGAGGTGTCCTCGATGCTGCGTCTTCTTCCCGCCCGCCATCGCGAGGTCGTAGTCCGCCGCTACGGCTTGAATCAAAACCAGGCCCAGACCCACGAGGAAATCGGCCGCTGCCTGGGAGTCGGCGAGGAACGCAGCCGCCAGATCGAGCGCGAGGCGCTGCACCGGTTGCGCACGATCGCGTCTCCCCGCGCGCGGGCAGCGTAGACGCTGCTCGGTCCCACACCCAGGTGGCGGTGGTGCGACGCGCGCGCGAAATGGTCACCGAGGTCCTCGCGTCCGCTGGTCCCGGTGCAGCATCAACGCGGTCAGCAGCGAGCTCGCGGCGGCCGACCTCGAGGCGATCGCCGGCTCGCCGCCAGCGTCCGCATTCCCCAAGGTGCAGTCCGCCACGGCTATGCAATGGTCCGCGACCGGCACCGGACGCACCGCTGATCTGCGCCATCGAGAGCTTCCGCGGAATCTGGCCGCCCAGGCTACCACTTCCACGCCGGCGTGCGGCATCTCTCGCTGGGCGAAATCGACCTCCATCGCTATCTCGGTGCGACCGACGGCAATACGCACGCCCTTACGCCGGCGCGCACCTGGTCGTGGCATCCCCCGCCGCCGGCCTCGACCCGCCCATCGACAACGTCCACGCTCGCCTTCACGACGAGACGGGCCTACGCACCCAACCCGAGTTCGCGCGCTCCCTCGACTTCTCCGGCAAATCGCCGATCCATCGCGGCAGCTGCCGATCCTCCACGACGTCTTCACCCATCCGTCGAGGAGCTCGGATGGGCGCGAGCCATGCTCGACGCCTTCGACGCCGCCGGCGATGAAGCGGTCAAGCTCCCGAACGGGCGAATTCGCCGACCTGCCCGTCGCGGCCCGCCCCCGGCGCCTACTCGTGGTGGCCGAAGGGCCTGTGGCAGGAGCGCCAGGCGTATTCAGCGCGCCGGAGACCGAGACAGACCCGCCGGGCCGCCGCGACGGAGTGGTTTGCCGTCGCGGCGGCTGGTTCCGTGCCCGTGGAGAGGCCGACGATCGGCGAAGGGGCGCGCGCGCAGGGCGATGTCGCCGGGAGGAGGAGCACCGGATGGCGCGTCATAACTAATCGTGCGTCAGCAGCTGTGCAGCGGCAAGAAGACACGCGAAGGCCCGCTATAGGCGCGGGCTATCAGAGTGCGGCAGTCTCTCGAATAAGTCATTCGCCGCAGGCTGCTGGCGGACCCCGCGCGTCGGTAACGCGCAGAACAGGGTTCCGGTCAGGCAATCCGCCACCGCGGACGGTCACTGCTTCGACACACGGCTCGTCTGGGTGTCTTGACCGCTTAGCCGGAGCGTGCTCGGCACAGGCTTCAGGCGGGCTTCCCCGAGTGCGGGCCCCGAGCTCATATCGAGTGCGGCGTCGCGGCTTGTCAATCGTCGCCGGCGAGCTCGGCCAGCGCGTTCAGCGACGGGGCGAAATAGTAGCCGCCGCTGACGGGATGAGAGAAGTCCGTGAGGTGGTCGCGGATGCCGTCCGGCGCGGTCCCGAACATGCGCGCGAGCATCCTGTCGTATCGGCTGCGATCGGCGCTGAACGCGACGAAGTACAGGCCATGCTCTTCGGCGGTTCCGTAGGGAACGCTGCGGCGGAAGATCTCGAGCTCTGTGCCGTCGACGGTCGTCTCGACTCGCGAGATGTGCGCGGT
>DATJUA010000112.1:0-12184 GCA_035502815.1 Solirubrobacteraceae bacterium | reverse complement strand
CGGTGGCGCCCGACGGCGTCGATCTCGTCCATGAAGATGATGCAGGGCGAGTTCTGCTTGGCCTGCTCGAACAGGTCACGCACGCGCGAGGCGCCCACCCCGACGAACATCTCCACGAAGTCCGATCCCGAGATGGAGAAGAACGGCACGCCCGCCTCACCGGCGACCGCGCGTGCGAGCAGCGTCTTGCCCGTGCCAGGAGGTCCGTAGAGGAGCACGCCTTTGGGAATTCGTGCACCAAGAGCCTGGAATTTCTTGGGGTTCTCCAAGAACTCCTTGATCTCGTGCAGCTCTTCGACGGCTTCGTCGACCCCCGCGACGTCCCGGAAGGTGATCTTCGGTGAGTCCACCGACATTCGTTTGGCTCGGGATTTACCAAACGACATGACCTTCGAACCACCGCCCTGGACCTGGTTCATCAGGAATATCCAGAAGCCGATGAAGATCACGAACGGCAGGATGTAGGTCAGCAGCGACAGCCAGCCACTCGATGTCTTGCCCTGGATATCGAAGTCCCCGGGGCTCAGGTCCTTCGTGGACAGCCCGATCAGCTGGGGCGCATAGGAGTCCGGATAGCCAACCGTGTACTTGACGCCGCTCGTCGTCGTCACGTTGGCCGTGTTGTCCTTCTCGTGCAGGGACATGCTCTGCACCTGGCCGTGCTCGAGCTGGTAGATCAGATCGCCGAAGGTCTCCTTGGGCGAATGGCTCGAACTACCGATCAGCTTCTGGGCGAAGAACGCCAGCACGACCACAATGAGGATCGGAAAGGCAGCGCTCTTGAAAAACCTGCTCATGACGAGAAAATGCGGACCACGCCGCGCCTGGACTCGGAGTCTAGAGCTGTCAAGCGTAGCATCCGGTTAGGTTCTGCTGAACAGGGGTGCACCCGATCATTCACCGCCCGTTTCCCTCCTTCAACGCCGCCACGAAGGGCAAGTTTCGGTAGCGCTCAGCGTAGTCCAGCCCGTAGCCGATCGCGAATCGGTTGGGAATCTCGAACCCCACATACTTCGTCCGTAGATCGACCTTTTGCCGCTCGGGCTTGACCAGAAGCGCGCAGACCTCCAAGGAGCGGGGGTTTCGGCCGGCCAAATTGCGCAATAGGTACTGCAGGGTCAGGCCCGAATCGACGATGTCCTCGACGATCAGCACGTCCCGATCCTCGATCACCGCATCGAGGTCCTTGAGGATCCGAACCACGCCCGAGGACTTGGTCGCCGAGCCGTAGGAGGCGACCGCCATGAAGTCCACCTCGCACGGGACGTCGAGGTGGCGCATGAGGTCGGACAGGAACAACACCGCGCCCTTGAGCACGCCGACGAGGACCAGATCCTTCCCGACGTAGTCGCGCGAGACCTCCGCCGCAAGCTCCCGCACACGGCGGCGCAGATCCTCGGCCGGCACGAGGATCTCCCCGATCGCGTCGTCGCCTTCCACGGCGGCTGATTTTATGGGGCGCTGCGTGCCTGGGCTTCGGTCCGGTTCAGCCGCCGGCATCCCCATCGAGCGAGCTCGACTCGCCGTCACGCATCCGCGGCGCCCGGCAATGACCCGGTAGGTGAGACACGCGGTCACGATCGTCGGCCTGGCCTTGGCACTTCTCGCCCCCGCTGCGACCTCTCGCGAGCGCCCACGCCTGGTCAGACAGCCCCCGCGCCAGCCGCGGTTCATTCCCCAATCCGTCTCGTTCATCTCGTCCCGGGTCGGCTGGGCCTGGGGGCCCTCTGGGTGGTCGAGCGCGCTGCCGACCCGCGGCGTGCTCGCTCGCACGATCGACGGCGGTCGGCATTGGACCGTCGTCGGCCCGGCCGCGCTCCGCTACGCCCAGCCGGGACCCGGCTACTGGAAGGCAGACTCCAGCGTGCGCTTCCTCGATCGCCTTCACGGCTATCTGTTCGGAGGCCTGCTGCTGGCCACCGCGGACGGCGGCAGTACGTGGAGGGTGATCTTCTCCGAACAGCCCGTCCTCGACGTCGAGACCGGCGCCGGCCGGGCGTACGCGCTTACGTCGACCGGTCTCTACCGGATCACGCGGTATCTCGAGCGAATCGGTCCCGCCGTCCCGGGCCCGCGCGCGACCCTGGTCGTACATGGGGCCGCCGTCTACCTGCTGGTCCCGCCGTCTCAGGCCGGTCAACCCGCCGTCCTATGGGCATCCCCAGACGCCGGCCGGTCATGGCGACGCGAGAGCGCGCCCTGCACCTGGTCGGGCGCGCTGGCCTCCGCCCTGGCCGCCTGGTCCTCGGATGGGCTCGCGCTGGCGTGCGGCGGACAGCCCGCGGCGGGACGTCAGACCAAAACATTCTTCGTATCTACCGACGGTGGCGCTCGCTGGCGGCTGACCGGTCGGATCGGCTTCGTCGACGGGTACGTGCTGAGGCTGGCCGCGGCCAACGCCCACACCTGGGTGCTGGCCGAGGCGCCCGGAATCGAGCTCTCGACCGACGGTGGGCACACATGGCGTCCGCCTCGCTTCACCGGTCGCCAGTTCGAGGTCGAGGCGTGGGGTGATGTCTCGTTCATGAACTCGTCCGACGCGGTCGCGGTGCCCGCGACTCTGAACGGGTCGGTGCTCGCGTTCAGCCGCGACCGGGCCCGGACCTGGACCGAGGTCCCGTTTGACAACTCAGCCGAACCGCCTGCCGCGTCGCGCTGGTCACCTTGAAGCGCTCGGCGGTGGCCAGCCCGGCCACCCACACGATCTCGCCCCCCGACTCGACCACCGGTACCTCGGCGCGCTGCAGTCTCGGCACCCGCTGGGCCGTGAACAGGTCCTGAAGCGACTTCGTGCCGCCGAGACCGAGCGGAGCGATCCGGTCGCCGGGGCGCCAGGAGCGGACCACCAGCTCCGGCCCGAGCGCCCCACGGTCAAGCACACCGGGCTCGGGGACGGGTGCCGCGAGCTCGCACCGCACCTCGACCGAACCGAACGACACGTTCCCCGGGATCGTCAGCGCTACCGGCTCGAGCACCACGCGCTCCATCACGCCTGCCAGGGGCTCGATCCGCAGCCGGCCGTACTCGCCCACCGCGCGCAGCCCGCACCCGATGTCGAGCATCGCCGTCCCGCGCTCACTCAGGGCCGCCACCTCATCGGCCCGGCCGGCCGCTCCGGGGGCGAACCCGCCGGCGGCCTCGTCGGCCATGCGCTGCACGACGAGCCGGCGCAGGGCGGCCGGCAGCTCGCGGAGAGCCTTTAGCGACACGCTCCCGTTGGCATCCAGCGCGTCCACCACGAGCGCGTCGAGCACCGCGGACTCGTCGCGGAGAACCTGGGCGAGCGCGAGCACGTTCCGCTCGGCCGCGGGGTGTATCGCGCGCAGCGCCGGCAGCAACTCGTTGCGAACCCGATTGCGCGCATATGCGCCGGATGCGTTGGTCTCGTCCTCACGCCAGCTCAGTCCGCGAGCCCGGCAGTACGCCGCGGTTTCCTCTCGTGTAAAGGAGAGCAAGGGCCGGACCAGGCGTCCGTCCCGGGGTCGCATCCCGAGCAGCGCGCGCCGGCTCGGCGACGAGGCCAGTCTGTAGAGGATCGTCTCGACCTGATCGGTGGCCGTATGTCCGGTGGCCACATGCGCCCCGCCGGCCAGCGCGTAAGCCTCGCGGTAGCGAATCTCGCGTGCCCACGCCTGCAGGTTCCCGCCCGCCCGCCGCGGTGGGCGGCGGACCTCGAGCGCGACCCCGAGCCTCGCGCACAGCTCGGCGCAGTGGCGCTCGTCCGCGTCGGAGGCCGCGCCACGCAGGCCGTAGTTCACGTGCAACGCGCGCACCGCATCAGCGCCGGCAATCCGCGCCGCCAGGTCGAGCAAACACGTTGAATCCCGTCCGCCCGACACGAGCACCGCCACCGCGCTGCCGGGCGCCAGCACTCGCTCCTCGCGCGCGCGCGCGAGCATCCCGTCCGCAGCGCTCATGCCCGGATTGTCGCGACCGGGCTCACTTTCCGTGGACCCGGGCTGACTTTCCGTCTCGCCGGCGCGCGATGAACACCTCGGTGGACTCGGTGAAGCCCTTCAGGCGCACCTCGGCGATCCGATCGAATTCGAGATTCCCGCGCGCTCGCTCTACCACCGGCCGGGTCACGAGCACCTCGCCGCCGGCGGCGCGAGCGGCCACCCGCGAGGCGATGTTCACGTCACGGCCGTAGTAGTCGCCGTCGCGATACAGGGCGTTGCCGTAGTGGATGGCGATCCTGGGCAGGGTGCGCCCGGGCTCCAGGCGCTGAAACGCGACCCCCCAATCGGTGAGCGCCGCTGGGTCCGAGCCGACGATCATCGCCTCGTCGCCGATCGTCTTGATTACACGCGCGTCGTCGGGCAGCGACGCCTGCACGGCGTCGACGAACCGCTCCACGACGTCGACCGCCTCGAGCTCACCCGCCTCCTCGGTGAGCCGCGTGTAGCCGGCCAGGTCCGCGAACGCGATCGCGACGCGCATCCGCCCGAGGGCGGTGTCGTCGCCGTCGAGATCGGACTCCATGTGACCGACCACGTCCTGCTCGACGAAGTGCTGGAGGTAGCGCTGGTGCACCTGATCCATCACCGGGGAGGACAGCGGCAGCAGCCGGCGCGTCAACTCGAACATCTCGTCGGCGGTCTCAATGCCCGTCGCGCCGGAGCGCATGAGCGGCTCGTGTACGTGCAGGTGAAACAGCCTGACCTCGGCGTCCGCTACCCGGGCCATCGCTTGGCCGTAGACGCGTACGAGCTGGAGCATGGCCACGAGTGGAAGCCCCGCGTCGAGCACCTTCGCCACCACGCGCAGCAGTTGCACGTCGGCGGCTGACAGGTGATCGACCTGCGCCCGGGTGGTGCCGAGCGCACCGACCACACGCTCGATCAGCGCGGGGTCGAGCCGGGTCTCATGCGAAGCCTGGGCCAGCGTGTAGACCTCCTCGCCGGTGTCAAACAGCTCCTCCACGTATCCGAACGCGAGTCGCCCCTCGTCGCTTGCCCGGCGGATCTCCCGTAGCGAGTGGCCGCGCTCGCGCAGACGAGCCACGATCCTCGCGTGGCTGACCGCCGACGGGGACCAGCTTCCGTCAAATCGCGGGATCAGCCCGTCTCGCGCCCACCGCCGGAGCGTGCTCGCGGCCACGCCGACTCGATCGGCCGCCTCCTTGAGTGTCAGGCCCCCGCGCGGGGGCGCCTTGCGTGGTTTCACGGTCGTACTCGACATCCCTGACCCCGTTTTCTACCCACCGGGACGGGGACGGTTGCGCACGACTCGTGTCATAAGGCCCCGAGCAACATAGTCGGCGGCGGGGCCTCGACGAGCACGAAGCCCCGCCGCCCGCGGGACTGACGGCCCGCTGCGTCGGCCGTTGGCGCTCGTCACGTTTCCGGCGGCGCCTCGCGAACGCGCTCCCCAGCTGGCCTGGGCAACTCGTCACGCTCCGGCCTATTGCCTGTTTTAGGGTGGGTCTAGGTCTACTCGCCCACGCCCGATCTGTCAATGCCGACCGCGCAAATTGGGGCGCCCGCTGACCATAAACAACAATTGACGGTGCATGGCCGCTCCGATTGGCCTTCAGCCCACCGCCGAGCTCGCTGACCGCGTGCTGCTCCCGGGTGATCCGGGCCGCGCGCTGCTGCTCGCCGAGGCGCTACTCGACGGGGCCAGAATGTTCAATCACCACCGCGGCCTGTGGGGATACACGGGACGTGCGCCAGACGGCGGGTCGCTCACCATCCAAAGCACGGGGATGGGCGGGCCGAGCGCGGCCATCGTGATCCACGAGCTGATCGATCTGGGAGCCCGCCGGCTGCTGCGTATCGGAACCTGCGGCGCGCTCCGGGAGGCCCTCCACCTGGGTGACCTCGTGATCGCCACCGAGTCGATCGCGGCAGACGGCACGAGCCGCGCCCTCGGCGCGGGCGAGCGGGTGGCGGCCACGCAAGAACTGCTCCTTGCCGTCCAGGACGCCGCCGGCGCGGGCGATGACAGCCACGCCGTGCACGCCGGGCCGATCGTATCGACCGATGTGTTCTACGACGCGCGTAGCCTCGAGCTCGAGTGGCGCGCCGCCGGCGCCCTCGCGGTCGAGATGGAGGCCTCCACCCTATTTGCCCTCGCGGCGATCCACGACGTCGAGGCGGCCGCACTGCTCGTCGTCTCCGATCTCGTCCTCCCCGAGCGGGTTCGAATCGGTCCCGAGGAGCTCCAGCGCGCCGAGCGGCGAATGGGGCAAGCCGCGCTTCAGGCGCTCAGTCCCGATTAAGTGCTCGACGGCGGCGTCGCGGTGGCCGACGGCGGCGTCGCGGTGGCTGGAGCAGCGAGTCCGGCTTCGATCCGGGCCAGGACCTCCTCGATCGCGGCCAGGCGGCTTTCGATCGCGCTGGCCGAACCGAGCTGGTCGATCCGCTGCTCGAGCCGGTCGAGGCTGTCCTCGATCGTCTCGAGGCGCTGCGAGACGCTGCGCAGCCGGCGCGTCAAGCGCTCCAGATCACCCGCCGAGGGGAGGTTGAGGGCGCTCATCGCAAGCTCCTGGGCACGCGTGGCGCGCTCCCGAGCCTCGAACGTGGCCGATAGCGCTCGGGTTACGACCGGGTTGTCGAGCAGTTCCTGCGTCACCTTGCCGATCGCCTCCTCGCCTTGCCGCGCCACCCGCCCGCGCAGGCCCTTGTCATTGCTCATCTCGCGCCTCTCATTTTGTTGCTCGATCGCTTGGGGCCTTAGACCCGGAAACCACAAAAGCTACCTCTCTCGACCATGTCTAACCTTCAACTTGAGGGTTAGTTGACGCGGACAATAGGGGCTCCTCGCTACAGTGGCCGCGGGTTCTTGCCGATTCAGGGATTGCCTGACGCTGCCGCGTGGCGCCGCCACGCGCTGATACCCAGACAGACACCCAGAACACCCGACGGTTCCCAATTGCAAAGCCCGGCGCCACTCAGTAGCTTCCTGCCAAGCCTACCTGTGATACCTGCTGGGACGAAAGTGCACGTGGCACCTTGCGGGAGGAGTAAGCCACCGTGTTGAAAAGGCGCAAGCTGAGCATCGCCGTCGTAATCGCCGCCTCGGTGGTGGCCGTGTTCGGCCTGTCCGCGATTCCCAGCGCCTCGGCGGACGGATGTACGGTGACGATCACAGTCGCCGGCGGCCAGCAGTTCACCTTCCAGAACGTGCCCCCCGGCACGCCGCCGACCTCACTCCCGCTCCCGGTCACCCTGCCGATCACCAACGTGGCGCAGTCGTGCCCGCCCGTCACCGCGACTACCCCGGCCGCGACCGTGACGACGTCGACGCAGCCGCAGACGACGACCTCAACCTCAACTTCCACCTCCACCTCCACGACGCACAAGCCGAAGTCGTCGAACTCCACGACGACGACGACGCAGACCACGACCACCCAGACCACGACGACGAGCAAGGGGTCGGGCAAGAGCCAGGGGAAGGGACTGTCGTCGACGCTTCAGGGACTGGGCAGCGCCGGAAGCAACCTCAAGCAGCCGACCCCACCGAAGTCGAAGTCGAAGTCCAAGGCGAAAAAGTCGGCCCCGAAGCCGCCCCCGCCCGTCACCCCGAGCGGCGTCCCGACGCCGTCCAACCCGACCTACTCGTACTCGATCCCCGGACCGTCTCCGATCGGCGTGCCGAACTTCTTCATCGACAGCTTCCAGATCCCGCCGTTCCTCCTCCCCATCTACCAGGCGGCCGGCAGTGAGTACGACGTGCCCTGGCAGATCCTCGCCGCGATCAACGAGATCGAGACCGACTACGGCCGCAACCTGTCGGTTTCCTCTGCGGGCGCTGTCGGCTGGATGCAGTTCATCCCGTCGACGTGGAAGCGCTACGCCGTCGATGCGACCGGGAGCGGTACCGCGGATCCGTACAACCCGGCCGACGCGATCTTCACCGCGGCGCGGTATCTGCACGCGGCGGGCGCGTCGAAGAACCTCCAGGACGCGATCTACGCCTATAACCACGCCTGGTGGTACGTGCAGTCGGTGATGCTCCGTGCCCAGCTGATCGAAGGGGTGCCCAGTCCGTTCATCGACTCGTTGACCGACCTGGTCGAGGGCGACTTCCCCGTCGCGGCGCCGGCCAAGTACGCCGACGACGGCGTGCTCAAGCTGGCAAAGACCCGGGTCAAGGGCTCCAACGCCGCCGTCACCGTCCAGTCAGACCCCAACATCAAGGGCACCGACATCTTCGCGAACGCCGGGTCGCCGGTGGTCGCAGCCAATGACGGCAAGATCGTAAAGATCGGCGACAGCCCGCAGCTCGGGCGCTACCTGGTCCTCCAGGACGCGACCGGCAACACCTACACCTACGCGAATCTCGGCTCGATTCCCAAGCTCTACCCGGTCCCCAAGACGGTCAAGGAGAGCTCCGACCAGATCGCCAAGGCGCTGCTCGCCCCCTCGACGCCGGCGCCCACCGGTCCCGCCTCCGCCGGCTCACAGGAGACGCCGTCCGTCCCGAGCACTGCCAAGGCGTCCGTCCCGAGCACTGCCAAGGCGTCCAAGGAAGCAGGGAGCGGAGCCCCCTCGCTGCCGGTCACGCCGGCGGCCACGACGCAGCCGGCTTCGACGACCTCCGCGCCGGCAGCCACTCCGACGATCAGCGCCCCGATGGTCAAGGAGCGGCTGTTCGCCGATCCGTCGCGGCCCAACTCCTACGCCGCCGGCGGAAAACTCCAGATCGCCCCGAGCGGCGGCGGCCCGCAGTCCCAGATCTCCGACTTCCAGCAGTACTTCTCCGATGTCCTTCATCTGGCCAAGAACCAGTACACGCTCGAGCCGCTCAAGGTCGGCTCGGTCGTGGTCGCGGGAACGATCCTCGGGCGACTTGGCCAGGGAACGCCCTCCGACGCCTCGCATCTGCAGTTCATGATCCAGCCGGCCGGCAAGGATTCGCCTTACATCGATCCCAAGCCGATCCTCGATGGCTGGAAGCTGCTCCAGGCGACGGCGGTCTACCGCGCCGCCGGTGTGAACCCGTTCGTCGGCAAGAACGCCAAGGCCCCGAGCGTCGGTCAGATCCTGCTCATGTCCAAGCTCCAGCTCCAGAACCGGGTCCTCGAGGACCCCAACGTCCAGATCTATCCGTGCGGGCGGCGTGACATCCAGGACGGTGCCATCGACCGCCGCGTGCTCGCCGTGGTCGAGTTCCTCTCCGCGTCGGACCTGAAGCCCACCGTCTCGGGGCTGAAGTGCGGTGCGACCCGCAACGCCTCAAACGGGATCGACGCGGCCGGCGCGACCGGGGAGAGCGTGGACATCTCGGCCATCAATGGCATTCCGATCCAGGGCCATCAGGGTGCCGGCTCGATCACCGACATCACGGTGCGTCGCTTGCTCACGCTCCAGGGCGCGATGGAGCCCGACCAGATCATCTCGCTGATGAGCTACAAGAACCAGCCGGTGGCCGTCCGGATGGCCAATCACGCCAACCGGATCCAGATCTCGTTCGCGACGGCATACGGAGGCGGCAAGAAACTCTCGGCGGAGGTCTCGAGCATCCTCCAGCCCAGCCAATGGACGCAGCTCATCAACCATCTGAGCCAGATGAGCGAGCCAATCGTGCCGGTCGCGCCGAGCCAGTACGCGATCAAGACGGGCTCCTAAGGCGCCGCCGTCAGGCGCCGCCGACCATTCCCAATCTAAGGCGCCACCGTCGCGGCGCCGCGACCAGGCGCCTCCCAATAGCCTCCGGTCCATCTCCCCACTTTTCCGCTTCACGCAGGTCGAGCTGCCCTGGCCCCTAGGGCCGCCAGACGGCCGCTATCTGATCCGGCGCGACGGCGGCGGCCCCGGCGCCGCCCCCACCCACGTGCTCGTGCTGGCGACGCTTGGAGCCGCCCAGCGGCGCCATCTCCTCCCGGCGCGCAAGCAGCATAAGGCTCAACCTGAGCCTGAGCCTAGTCTGGTCGTCACCTCGCGGGCGACGGTGATCGATGTCGGCGAACCTTTTCCCGACGTGGAGCGGGCTCGAGCGTGGCTGGACGGCGCCGGAGAGGACGACCTCACGCCCGGGCTCGCCGTGCTCAACCGCGCCCTGCACGCCCACCGCGTGGCCGCCGCCGATCCGTACGCTCACGGCATCGGCCGGGACGACGCGCTCGTCGTCCGCCTGGGCTACGGCGACGGCGAGCAGGTGGCCGACGGGCTCTGGACGGACGCACGCGAGCTCGTCGATTCCACCTCCCGCCGGACTCGCCGGCGGCGCCGGATCCCGGCCGCCCAGGCGCGCTTCGCGGCGCTCCTGACCGGCCGCCAGGCGGGACTGGCCTCCGAGGAGCTCGTCCTCCGGGCCCGCCTCGACCTCGACGAAGGTCGCGACCGCGAGGCCGCTCTGCAGACGCTGATCGCGATCGATGCCGCGCTCGCCGAGCTGTCGGCGGACCAGACCGCGGCGGAGCTCGGCCCGCGTCTCGAAGAGCTTCGCGGCCTGCGCGAAGGCGTCGCCTCGGCGGCGCAGTCGGCGATGACGGGATTGCTCGAAGCCACCGAGCGCGACGCGGTCTCACACGCGCTCGCCCGGGTTGAGGCCGCGCTCAGAGCGCGGGTGGCGGCGCTTCCGGACTGATCGGCGGCGCCTGACTGTGGTGCCTCACATGGCCAGGCCGAGCGCGCCCAGCACCGCGTCGAGCTCCTCGACCACGTCACCGCGCATCCTCACCGTGGCCCGCCGGTCATGCGGCGTCGGCCCCTGGGTCAGGATCGCGATCCGCCCGCCGGCGTCCAGGGTCATGTCTGGCAGCGCCGCGACGGGATACACCTCGAGCGAGGATCCGATGCACAGCATCAGATCGGCGCCGGCAGCCAGCTGCTCGGCGCGGGCGATCGCGTCGCCCGGCAGCTGCTCGCCGAACAGCACCACAGCGGGCTTGAGCGCCTCCCCGCACTCGCACCGCGGCACCCCGTCGACAGCCCCCTCATGCCGTGCGCGCACGTCTCCCAATTCGTACCGTAGCCCGCAGACGAGACACGACGAGTAGGCGATCGATCCGTGCACCTCGACCAGGTGCTCCGTGCCCGCGCGCGCGTGCAGGCGGTCGACGTTCTGGGTAATGACCGCATCGAGCAGGCCGGCCCGCTCGAGTTCGACGAGCGCGGCGTGGGCGCGGTTGGGTCGCTTGTCCTCGAGCGTCTGAAAGCGCTGGCCGTAGAAGCTCCAGAAGCGCGCCGGATCGCGCCGGAACACGTCGATGTGGGCCACCTCCATCGGGTCGACGTTGGCCCACAGCCCGGAGCCAGGGGAGCGGAAGTCCGGGATGCCCGACGGCACCGATATCCCGGCACCCGTCAACGCGACGACCGACCTGGCCTGCCGGATCAGGCCGGCCAATCGCTCCGCGGCGGTGCCGGTGGCGCCCATGACGCCAGAGAGTAGGCTCCACCACGATGGCCGAGACGCTCCCCGAGAACATCGAGCCCTATCCCCGGATCTCGTCCAAGGCCTACGAGCATCCGGCCGACCGTGCCGCCACCGCCGCGCTCAGGGCCGTCCCGATGCTCGACACCGTCGTGCGCAAGCTGATCGAGTGGGGCTACGAGCGCGCGCTACGCCAGGCGTTCATGGGCAACGCGGTCCGGGTGGGCGAGAACCAGCTCCCGGACCTGTGGGCGTCCCATGTGGGCGTGTGCAAGATCCTCGACATGCCCGACGTCTACGACCTGTACGTGACCTTGGGCGTGATGGGCGGCGCGCAGGCGATCGGGGCGGGCAAGCCGATGGTGGTGATGGATTCGATGCTGCTGAGGAACCTTGGCCCCGGGGAGCAGCGCGTCGTCCTCGCCCACGAGGTGGGCCACATCCTGTCCGACCACATGCTGTACATGACGGCGTTGAACATCCTCGTCGCCGTGCCGCTGAGCATGCCGTTCCCGGTAGGGCTGCCGCTACGCGCCGTGCGCGCGGTGCTGCTCGAGTGGTATCGGGCCGCGGAGCTCAGCGCCGACCGTGCCGCCACCCTCGCCGTGCGCGACCCGCGGATCGTGTGCCGCACGCTGATGGTGATGGGCGCCGGCCTGCCGGCCGATCAGCTCAATCTCGATGCCTTCCTCACCCAGGCCATGGAGTACGAGCAGTGGGATGACCCGAGCGACCGGGTCCGCCGCTTCTTCGCCGAAATCGGCCGCACCCACCCCTACGCCGTGCGCCGCGTGTCGGAGGTCCTCAAGTGGGTGCAGAGCGGCGACTACGACCGGATCCAACGCGGCGAGTACCGCAC
>DATJUA010000111.1:0-2393 GCA_035502815.1 Solirubrobacteraceae bacterium | reverse complement strand
GCGCGAGTCGGCCTGGTCGTAGATCGTGAACTGCCGCGTGTACCCGAGCTTGTCGGCGTGGGCCCGGAGCATGCGCGCGCACGCGGAGTGGAAGGTCATCACCCACATCGCCCGCACCCGCCGGCCGACGAGCAGCTCGGCCCGGTCGCGCATCTCCCCTGCCGCCTTGTTGGTGAACGTGATCGCGAGGATCTCGTTAGGCTTGGCCAGGTCGGTAGCCACCAGGTAGGCGATCCGATGGGTCAGGACTCGGGTCTTGCCCGAGCCGGCTCCGGCCAGGATCAGCAGGGGTCCCTCACCGTAGGTGACGGCCTCGCGCTGTGGCTCGTTCAGCCCGGCGAGGAGGGTATCCAGCTCGGTCGCGGTGCCTGCCATGACAGTCTTCAACGGTAGCGACGGCAGTGGTCGTCGCCCAAGGCGCCGCCGTCAGGCGCCGCCGACCATTCTCAAGTCTCAAGTCTGCCGTCTGCAACCAATCGACTCGTGAGCGATCTGCTCAACCAGCTCAGGTCCTCCTGCGCGCTCGTCGCCGAGCGGGCCGAGCACGTGCACGTCGAGCGCGATCGGATCCCGGCCTACATGGGCACGCTGCCGATCGACCTACCCGAGGGCGACCCGGATCCCGAGGCCCACCTGACCGAGGGCACCCGCGAGGAGCTGGCCGCGTTCTGGCTCACGCTCGACGCGATCAACTTCGGCTCGGGCTGGTTTCCCAGTCTGCGCAAACGCGCCGGCCGGTCGGGCTACTACACGATCGCCACCGCGCTGCGCGACCGGTTCGCCGCTCACGGGCCGTGGGCCGCGTCGGAGCTGGCCCGGATCGGCCCCGCCGAGGTCGCCGCCGCCCTCGGTCAGGACCCCGACCACGAGCTGATGGCGCTGTTCGCTCGCTCGCTGGGCGACCTGGGTCGGCACGTCGCGGCCTATCACGCTGGGCAGTTCGCCGGCGTCGTCGACGCCGCCGGCAGCTCGGCCGTGGCGCTCGTCGAGCGGCTGAGCGGCTGGCCGTCGTTCGCCGACACCTCGCGCTACGACGGCGTGATGATCCCGTTCCTCAAGCGCGCGCAGATTGCCGCCGCCGATCTGGCCCGAGCCGGCGTGGCCGCCTTCCGCGACCTCGACCAGCTCACGATGTTCGCCGACAACCTCGTCCCCCACGTCCTGCGCCTGGACGGCTTACTGACCTACGATCCCGCGCTGCTCGAGCGGATCGAGGGCGGCGAGCTGATCGAGCACGGCTCGCCCGAGGAGATCGAGCTCAGGGCCTGCGCGCTGCACACGGTGACGCTGCTCGCGGCCGAGCGTCGCGGTGCGATCGAGGCCGAGATCGACTATCTGCTCTGGCACCGCGGGCAGGAGGCGCGCTATAAGGATCAGCCGCGCCACCGCTCACGCTGCACCGCGTACTGAACTACTGGTCGAGCGCCTCCAACCGCGCCCGGGCGATCGCTTCGGCGCCGGCATCGCCCACGAGCAGGTCGGCGCGAATCGTCCAGCTGCCTAGCAGATTGACCGCCGGGAAGCGCCCGGTGCTCGCGAGCACGGGATCGAGCGCGATCACCGTCGTCTCGCCCCCGAGCGGTTCCGACGCGGTGGCGATCACGGTCAGGGACCCACCGCCGGCGATGTTGCGCGCCGACGCGAGCAGCTTGCGCGCGGCGTGCGGCTGGAGCCCGGTCAGCGTGTCGATCAGCACCACGGCATGCGATCCCCGGGACGCCAGGCGGCGGGCCTGGTCGACGACGCGCTCGACCGTCTGCGCCTGAGAGTCGGCGGAGGCGGCGAAGCTGACGGCGGCGGCCGGCGCCACCGGGCCCTCCTGCCAATCCGAGATCTCCTCGGGGCGCACCCCGGCGAGCACGAGCGACACTTGGACGTCCTCGTGGGCCGCGAGGGTCGCGACCAGCCGCTTGAGCGCCTCGGTCTTGCCGGCGCGGGCGGGGCCGACGATCGTCACCCGTGAGCCCTGGCCGAACGGGGTCAGCCACTCGATCGCCTTGATTGTCGGGTCCTCAGAGCCGAGCCGGAAGCGCTCGCTCGGGAAGGCCGCCGGCAGGTCGTCGAAGCGCGTGCTGTCCGCGACCTCGTCGGCGGGACGGCCGTTGATCGTGTCGATCCGGATCAGCGAGGCGAAGCGCTCGGAGCGCCGGGGCGGACGTCGCGGCCCGGCGATCCGGTCGCCGGGCACGAGCTCGCAGCGCTTGACCTGCGCCGCCGAGACGTAAACGTCGTCCTCGGAGGGCTCGGGCGGGTTGACGCGCAGGAAGCCCGAGCCGTTCGGCAGCAGCTCGACCTCGCCCTCGACGAGCTCCTCCTCCGCCGGCTCCTTCGCCGCGCGGCGACGGCCGGCCGCGGGCTCGGCAGCCTCTTCGCTGTCCTCGGCTCCCTCTGAG
>DATJUA010000110.1:0-47267 GCA_035502815.1 Solirubrobacteraceae bacterium | reverse complement strand
GGGGGCGGGCTTCGGTCGGGGCCTGGGCGCTCGCTCCGCCCCGGGTGCTCTCGCCGTGCGGGGCGCTTTCTCCGTGCGGGGCGCTTTCTCCGGGCCCGGCGTTTTCTCCGCGCGAGGCGCTCTCTCAGCACGAGGCGGCTTCTCAGGACGAGGCGTCCTGTGGACCCGGGGCTTGGCGGGCGGGATCGGCTGCGGCGAAGCGTCGGCGGTCGCGACCGGTTCGCCCGCGGGCTCGGCGCCGGGCGCCAGACGGACGCCGGGCTCACGTCCCCCGGTGATCCGGACGCGCTCGATCGCGATGCCAGCGAGCTCCAGCTCCGACACGATGCTGGCCGGGAATTCGACCCCGGCGCTGCGCAATTCGGAAAAGCTCACTGGACTCCCCGCGGCGCTACGCAACGCGCTCAGCACCAACGCTTGCTGCTCGTCGGGCAGGGGCCCAACCTCCTGGCTATGCGAAGTACTAGGGGTCGGCTCGGATTATGCACCCTTGACATATTCCTATATGGGAATATGATGTGGAGGCATGGCACGAGCGGCAACCACAACCGACGCGTTCAACGCGGTGGCGGAGCCCCGGCGCAGGGAGATCCTCGACATCCTCAGTGGGGGCGAGCGCGCCGTGAACGACCTGGTGCGGTTGCTCGGCACCTCCCAGCCGCAGGTGTCCAAGCACCTGCGCGTCCTGCGCGAGGTGGGAGTCGTGGACGTTCGTCAAGACGGGCGTCAGCGGCTCTACCAGCTGAACGGGCCGGCGCTCAAGCCGATCCACGACTGGGTCGCGGGCTACGAGCGCCTGTGGTCCGACCGGTTCGACGAACTCGATGTCGTGCTCGAAGACCTACAAGGGAAGGAGCAAGGAGATGGCGGTGACGAGTAGGAGGGCGTTGGTGACGCTCCCCAGCGACGAGCAGATCCTGATCACCCGGGAGTTCGACGCCCCCAGGCATCTGGTGTTCAAGGCGTACACGACGCCGGAGCTCGTGCGGCGGTGGTTCCACGCCAACCGCGGCGAGATGACGCTATGCGAGATCGATCTGCGCGTCGGCGGCACCTGGCGCTACGTGATGACCGTGCGCGGTGAAGGCGAGGTGGCCTTCCACGGCGAGTACCGCGAGATCGTCCCCGACGAGCGGCTCGTCTCGACCGAGGTGTACGAGGGCGCGCCCGACGCGGCCGCCCTCGATACGGTCACGTTCACCGAGACCGACGGGCGCACCACGCTGTCAATCCTCGTGCAGCATGCGAACAAGCAGAACCGGGACGTCCACATCAACTCGGGCATGGAGGACGGCCTTCAGGACGCGATGCGCCTCCTGGAAAGCGTGGTCGGGTCGCTTTAGCCGAACAGCTTCGGCGTGCGGAGCAGCATCCGCACGCTGCCGGTCGGACGCACCTTGCGCTGGAGCAGCGCGCGCCAGGGCTCGGTGCGCCCGGCCGCGATGTCGATCCAGTCGGTCAGACGGCAGTGGAAGGTCAGGTCGGGATGCTCAGCCAGGCCCGGCGACACCGACGTGCTGCCGTTGTCGATCCGCAGGTGCCACGGCTCGGCGTCGCTGAAGTTCCACTGGATCGTCGCGCCGGGCGCGGCTGAGGAGTCGATCGTGCGGCGCAGGCCGTCGAACAGCATCGCGGTGGCCTCGGGGTTGGGCGTGACGGGCCCGTTCGGCTCGCCGAGGTAGCCGGCCCGCAGCAGCGCCAGCCCGCGACGTGCCCGCTCCACCGGCGGCAGGTCGAAGGGCAGGCCGAGGCGCATCTTGTTCGGGTCGAGGCCGGCTGCGCGCAGGCGTGCCTCCATCGACTCGGCGCCCTGGGCGAAGATGTCCTCGAGCGTGAAGCCGAAGCTCGTGACGTAGCGCTCGTCCCATCCCGGCGGCACGAACACCGCGGTCGTGAACGGGAGCACCTCGCGCAGGAGCTCGGCGATGGCCGGCTCGCAGTCGGGATCCTCGCGGACGAGGTCGGCGATCATCTTGACCCCGAAGCCGATGTGCCGCTGCTCGTCGCGCGCGACGTTGCCGATTCCCTCGCGCAGCCCAGGCAACAGGTCGCGCTTACCGAGCCCCTCCTCGATGAAGTCCTGCCCCGGCTGGGCCAGCGACGCCTCGATCACGACGTGATAGAGCGTGATCGCCTGCGCGAGCTTGGGCCGCGACCGGTCCTTGCGCAGCTCGTCTCCCATCCGGTCCAGGCGCTCGAACACCTTGCGAAAGCCCCAGGTCAGCTTGGGGCGAGTCTGCTCGAGCGAGGAGCCGACGTCGGCGCCGGCGCCAGCCACCTCGCGGATGAAGCGGGCGAACAGGACCGCGTGCCGAGCCTCGTCGACCTGCTGGGTGGCGAGGAAGTACTTCTGCTCCTCGTGCGGGGCCGCGTCGATGAACGGCGAGAGGTTGTCGGCCACGGAGTCCTCGCCGTGGAAGAACAGCGCGTAGGTCCAGAGCGCGCTGCGCCGGTCGAGCTCGGTGAATTCGTGCTCCCACTGCTCGCGGTCGGTCGCGAAGTCGATGTCGGTGGCGCTCCAGTTGCCGTGCTCCCAGCGGGCGTACAGATCGGCATAGGAGACCTGGTCGGCGGCGATCGTCGGGGGCACGGGCCCAATAGTTTCGCTCACGCGCAGGGCGCTGGGCGCCGATCGCCAGCGGACTGTGACGAACCTCACCCTGTGGCGCGCTCGCTCGGTGGGTCATATCCCCGCACTCGGCCGCCGTCCCCCGGTGGGTGGGTCATATCCCCGCACTCGGCCGCCGTCCCCCGGTGAAAGCCGGTTCAGCGCCATATGCGGGTCATATCTCCGCACTCGACGCGCGGGGGCGGTCGAGTTCGGACTTATGACCCAGGCCGGGAGCGACGGGCGTCAGCCGTCGCCGAGCTTCGGCGACCGCCAGGGGTGCCGGAGCCGGTTCTCGATCTCGTCGCCCAGGTCCTCGATCGAGATCCGGACCTGGGCCAGGCTGTCGCGGTCGCGCAGCGTAACCGTGCGGTCCTCGAGCGATTGGTGGTCGATCGTCACCGCCCACGGGGTCCCGATCTCATCCTGGCGGCGATAGCGCCGGCCGATCGCGCCACCCTCGTCGTATTCGGTCTGGAAGCGCTCGCGCAGGTCGCGATAGACCTCGGTGGCCAGCTCGGGCTGGCCGTCCTTGCGCACGAGCGGAAGGACCGCGACCTTGACCGGCGCGAGCACGGGGTGCAGCCGCAGGACGGTGCGGCGCTCGCCTTCGATCTCGTCCTCGTCGTAGGCGTCGACCATGAACGCGAGCATCGCCCGGTCGACGCCGGCCGCCGGCTCGATCACGTGCGGGACGTAGCGCTCGCCGGTCGCGGTGTCGACGTATTCGAGCTTCTGGCCCGAGAACGTGGCGTGCTGGGTCAGGTCGAAGTCGCCCCGGTTGGCGATCCCCTCGAGCTCTGACCAGCCGATCGGGAACAGGTACTCGACGTCGCTGGTGGCGCTCGAGTAGTGCGAGAGCTCATCGGCGTCATGCGCACGCAGGCGGAGATGGTTGGGGCGCAGGCCGAGTCCGGTCCACCATCGCATGCGTTCCGACAGCCAGTGCTGGTGCCACTGCCCGGCCTCGGGCGGGGGGACGAAGAACTCCATCTCCATCTGCTCGAACTCCCGCGTCCGGAAGATGAAGTTGCCGGTGGTGATCTCGTTGCGGAAGCTCTTGCCGATCTGGGCGATCCCGAACGGGGGCTTCTTACGCGAGAACTGCAGGTAGTTCTTGAAGTTCAGGAAGATCCCCTGGGCGGTCTCGGGGCGCAGGTAGACGATCGATCCCTCCTCCTGGACCGGCCCGACCGTCGTCTGGAACATCAGGTTGAAGTCACGCGCATCGGTGAGGTCGCACTCGGGCGTCTCGCCCGGGTGCTTGGAGGGCTTGCGGCCGCACGCGGATTGGTCGATGTGATCGGCGCGGAAGCGAAGCTTGCACGTGCGGCAGTCGACGAGCGGATCGGTGAAGCCGGCCAGGTGCCCGCTCGCCTCCCACGTCCGAGGGTGCTGGATGATCGCCGAGTCGAGCGCGACCACGTCGTCGCGCTCCTGGAGCATGGCTCGCCACCACTGGGCCTTGATGTTGTTCTTGAGCAGAACCCCGTAATGCCCGTAGTCGTAGCTCGAGCCCAGGCCGCCGTAGATCTCGCTGCTCAGGAACGCGAATCCGCGCCGCTTGGACAGCGACACGATCTTGTCCATGGTCACGACGTCGTTGGACGCCACGGGCGAGTCGTCCGGCATGGCTGTGGATGGTATCCGCGGCGACTTCCGCGCCACCGGCTTGGCACTCTCCCCTTGAGAGTGCCAAGCGCCGAGGCTATACTTCTTGAAGCGATGCCGATCTATGAGTACCGGTGCGAGCAGGGTCATACGTTCGAGGTCATGCAGCGCATGAGCGACGATCCGGTCCAGACCTGCGAGACGTGTGCGGCGCCGGTCGCGCGCGTCTTCCGCCCGCCGGCGGTTCATTTCAAGGGGTCGGGCTTCTACAACACCGACTACGGGACGCGCAAGCGCAACCGCGAGAGCTCCGACGGGCACAAGGGCGAGAGCTCGTCATCCGATTCGGGGTCATCCTCGGACTCGGGCTCCAAGGGCTCGGACTCGAAGGGCTCGGACTCGAAGTCGTCGAGCTCGGACTCGAAGAAGTCCGAGAGCAAGAGCACCGCTTCTAAGTCTTCGGACTGATCGTCGCCGTCTTCGGACTGATCGTCGCCGCCGGCGCGCCGGCCTGTGCGCTGTCAGCGCGCGAGCGTGATCTTCAGCGTGCGGCTGATCGTCCCGCCGCTTGCCTCGGTCAGCGTCACCTTGACGGTCAGGACGAGCGGGCCGCTGCCGGCCAACTCGCGCGCGGCGGCGCGCGAGAGCTTGAGCGGGATCGCGTGGTTGCCGGCGCCGAGCGTCTGAGCCAGGCGCAGGAGCACGAGCGTGCCGGTCTTGTGCTTGGGGCCGGCCAGCCTGCTTTCGAGCACCGGGAGCGTGACCTGGAAGGAGGCCTTGGTGGCCTGGCTGACCGCGAGGCTGACGCGCACACCGTGTGCCAGCGCGGGCGCGAGCTTCTGCTTCTTGGCGCCGGTGAGGCTGGCGGTCAGTGGCTTCGGAGTCGGGGCCGGCGCGGGCTTCGGAGTCGGCGAGGGAGTGCTCGTCGTCGTCGGCGGGGTCGGGCTCGAGACGCTGCTCACCGTGACGCTCCACGTCTGGCTGGCCGTCTGACCGGCGTTGTTCGTCACGGTCAGGGTGACCGGGTAGGTCCCCGCGGTCGGGTACGTGTGGCTCGGAGCCTCGCTGGCGGACCCGGTGCCGTCGCCGAAGCTCCAGCTGTAACCCGTGATCGTGCCGACGGAGTCGCTCGAGCCGCTCCCGTTGAAGTAGACCGTCGATCCCGCCGTGACCGAATTGGACGAAGCCGTGAAGGCGGCGGTGGGCGTGGCGTCGACCGTGATGTCGGTCGACACGGGAGCGCTTTGCACCTCGAGATCGTCGGTCGCGGTCAGGGTCACCGTGTAGACGCCCGGCGAGGCGTAGGTATGGCTCGGATCGGGCTGGGTGGCCGCGTCCTGGGCGCCGCTGCTCGGGTCGCCGAAGTTCCAGCTGTAGCCGTTGATCGACTCGCCGTCGGGGCTTGACCCGGTCCCCTGGAAGCCCACCGCCGAGCCGGGTGTGACGACGGTCGCGGACGGCGTGAGCGAGGCGGTCGGTGGGTCGTCCACGGTCACCGTCTGGGTGGCTTGTGAGGACTCGCCGGCGTCGTTGGTGACGGTCAGTACAACGTTGTATTTGCCGGGGCTGGCGTAGCTGTGCTGGGGTTGCACGCTGCTACTCGTCGGGCTGCTGTCGCCGAAGTTCCAGCTATAGCTCACGTAGCCGACCGTGTCACTCGAGCCGCTTCCGTTGAACGTGACCACTGCTCCCGGGGCTGGTTGGCTGGGCGAGGCGGTGAAGGACGCGGTCGGAGGCGTATCGACGTTGATCTGGACCGACTGCGAGGCGCTCCCACCGAGTTGGTCGGTCACGGTCACGGTCGCCGTGTAGATCCCCGCGGTCATGTACGTGTGGTTCACGGGGTTGGCGCAGGTTGCGGTGTTGCTGTTGCCGCTGCTCGGGTCGCCGAAGTTCCAGCTGCAGCTCGTGATCGATCCGCCGCTACCGGGGCTGTCGTTTTCGCTGAAGCTCACGCCCGAGCCGGGCGTGATCACGGTCGGGGAGGTCGCCGGCTCGGTGATCGTGACCGTCGGTGGGTTTTCCACGGTTACCGTCTGCGTGGTCGTGTTCGTCTGGCCCGCGTCGTTGGTAACGGTCAGCGTGACGGTGTAATTGCCGCTGGCCGCGTACGTGTAGGTTGGGTCCGCCAGCGTGCTCGTGCCCGGCCCGTTTGCCCCGGTGTCGCCGAAGTTCCAGCTGTAGCTCGTGATGGTGCCGAAGGAGTCGCTCGAGCTGCTCGAGTCGAAGCTGGCCGGGCTTCCCGGCGCGGGCGGCGTGGGCGAGACGGTGAAGGAGGCGGTCGGCGGCGCGTCGACGATCACGGTCTGGGTCGTGCTCTCGCTTTGCCCGTCGCTGTCGGTGACGATCAGCGTGACGTTGTACGCGCCGCCGCTGCTGTAGACGTGGCTGGGGTCCGCGCCGGTGGCCGTGTCATCGGCACTGTTCGGGTCGCCAAAGTCCCAGCTGTAGCCGGTGATCGTGTCGCCGGAAGCCGGGGTCGAGGTGCTGGCGTTGAAAGTGACCGCCGAATCCGGCACGGATGGGGTGGGCGAGGACGTGAAGGCAGCGGTGGGAAGCGCGGCCGTTCCGTCCGCGGTCGTGAAGCTGTCGGTGTAGCTGTAGACGGTGTCGTCGCCGTTCTTGGCCACGAGTTGGTAGTCGTAGGTCGTGTTCGACGCCAGGTGCGAGGGATAGCCGGTCACCATCACGGCGGCGGCGCCGGAGCCGATGTCGGACGTCGGCGTCTGCTGCACGCTGCCGCCGCTTGCACGCCAGTAATCGATCCACCAGGTCGTGTCGAGCCCGTTGGGGTAGATCCCGGCGGTGATCGTGGCGCCGTCGTTGCGGGTGCTCGCGGTGTAGGTGTTCGCCGAGCTGGTCGGGATCGACGGGCCGCCTATGCCCGGAGCTCCGGCAGTCACGTCGCCGGAGATCGAGCCGACCCCGGTGGGACCGTCGTAGCCGGGTCCGGCGTTGCAGATGTACAGGATGTGGTGAGGGCAGGTGCCGTTGGACCCGGAGGTGATGTCGTTGAGTAGGCCGCTGTCGGTGTACGCCCACTCTGGTGTCGAATCGTCGACCTGCGTGATCGCGTAGTAGGCGGCGATCAGCGGGGTGGCGAGGCTGGTGCCGCCCACGTACTCCCAGCCGCCGGCTGCCGTGTCATAGACCAGCAGTCCCGTCTCGGGATCGGCGTCCGCGGAAATGTCGGAGTAGGAGCGTCCCCGGCAGCCGGTGTCGGTCTGGTAGCTAGGCTTGGTGACGTTGACGTCGCAGCCCGAGCCACCGGCGCCCTCACCGTCGTTCCACACCGCCTCGCCAAAACCGCGAACGTTCGCACCGGTGGCCGGGGCAATGGTCGTGCCGCCCGCGGCGGTCACCCCGGGGAAGGCAGCGGGATAGACGTCGCCGTACGGGTTCGGACTGACGTAGCCCGTGTCGCCGGTCGCGGCGACCGTGGCCACCGGAGGAGACGGAAACGCGTAGGGACCCGATTCGAGCTCGCTCAGCTCGTCTGAGGGCACCTGGTCCGTCCAGCTGTCCGAGATCTGGTCCGCCCCCATGCTGTAGGCGGTCTCCATCGCCGTGTCGAGGTCCGACCAGGACGCCGTGGAGGCCTCGACGAGCAGGATGTGGCAGTTGGGACAGAGCGCGGACACCGCGTCCAGGTCGAGCGATTCCTCGGTCTGCCAGCTGGCGTTTTCTGCCGGAAGAGGTGAGCTCTGGCCGTTCTCGTTCACCTTGGCGAAGCAGCCGGTTCCACAGGGACCGAGGTCATAGGCCTCGCGGTAGGTGGCGAGATCGGAGGCCGCGGTCGGGTCGTCACCAACATCAATGATCGCGACGGTGTCGCCGTCGCCGCCGGCGCTCGACAGACCGGTCAGGTCGTAGGCCTGCTGGAGATATTCGGGCGTGAACGCCTGCGGCTCGGTCGCCGAACCCGTCTGCGCCGGCTTGGTCGGCCGCAACTCGGCGCGCGGACGGGCGAGCGGGCGGACTCGGCTGTGGTTCGAACGCAGGACGAGGACCTCGGCGGCGCATCTCGCCTGACCCATGGCGGTCGCCGGGCAAGCGCTCTGTGCCGTCACCTGCGTCGGAGCTAGGCCGGTGGAGCGCTTGAGCGCCTGCGCCAGGTCGGTCGTGTTCGGCGCGGCGGTCGGGATGCCACGCCGGGTGGTCGCCCGATTAAGCCGGCTGTGCCGCCGGGCTGCGGTCGAGTGGACGGTCCTTGCCGCGAACGCGACCCGGCTCGTGGGTGCGGCCGGGGTGGGCACGTCCGGCGTGCGCGCGGCCGAGGCGACGACGCTGCTCGAGGCGGGGGCGTGGGCGGCGCTGGAATCGCTGCGGGCCGACTCGGTCGAGCGCAGCGCGAGCAGCGCGATCCCACCAACCAGGATCGCCGCGACGCCGGCCGATACCCGCCGGTGGCGCCGTATGTGGTCGAGCAGCCGCTTCATGCGCTACCGGCTGGACGCTTGTTCGAGGCGGCGACCAACCAGAGCGACCGTGGCAGCACGAAGATCACGCTGTTCCTATCGGCATATGGACGAGATCCTCAAGCCCCGGTGGAAAGGTCGTCAGGAATCAGACAGAAGTGCACTGTAGCGGCCCCGAAAACACTCTCCAACCAGCGAAAAAGGCGGCATTCGTTGCGCCGGAAACCGGCGGGTGGCGGCTTGGTGGCCGGCCGGCGGCGGCCTACCCGTTGAGCAGCTTTGACACCTGGGCCTGGACGTTGGCCTGGCTGGGAATCAGAACGTCCTCGCCGTTGTAGGTGCTGTTCGATTCCGTCAGCAGGCTCGGTGGAGCCGAGCCCCCGATCTCCGAGGCCACGAACATCTGCATCAGGGTCAGCCCGCCCATATCGGTCTGGACCACCCCGGGGGCGTCCCACGCCGCCCAGGGCAGGTGCAGGAAGGTGTGGACCGTCAGCAGCTGGGACTTGATCGAGTTCATGATCTCCTGCTGGGCCGCCTCGCGGGTCAGGTCGTTGCTCGCCGCGTTGCAGGAGTTCTCGCGCGTGCGGGCGAGGATCTCCGCCTGCTCGCCGTTGAGGTGATGCACGCCCGGGCTCAGGTCGAGCGTGAAGCCGCCGTCTGCCGCGCCGCCGGAGATATTCGAGCAGATCCGGCCGGTCTTGACCGTGACCCCGCCGATGTCGTTGATGAACTTGGGGAAGTTGCCGAGGTCGACCACGATCACGTGGTTGATTTGCAGGCCGGTGAACTGCTTGATCACCTGGAGGGCCAGCTGCGGCCCGCCCTGCGCCCACGCCGCGTTGATCTTCTCCTGGCCGTGGCCGGGAATGTTGACCAGCGTGTCTCGGGGGATCGACAGGCGGCGTGAGACCCCGCCCCCGATCCGCCACAGCATGATCGTGTCGGTGTTGGCGTCGGCTTCGTTGGTGTTGGCGCCGCCGCCTTCCTTGGAGTCGACGCCGGTCGTCGGGCGGTTGTCCAGGCCGAGGATCAGCACCGTGTTGGCGGAGGTCAGCATCGGGCCCCCGGAGGTGAGCTGAGACTTGGCCGAGGCGAGGACCGGCGGGTTGGACTGGTTCGACGCGCTGATCATGAACAGCACGAACGACAGCAGCACCCAGGCGACGATCACGCCGATCACGACCAGGATCGCCCGCTTCCAGGAGAACCGTCGCCCCGACCGCCCGCGGCGGTCGCCGCCGGAGCGGTAGCGGCGGTACTCCGACTGGAGCCCGAGCTCGTCGTCCTCGCCCCGCAGGCGGGCCTTCAGGCCCCGAGGTCCGGCCCGATAGACCTTGTAGTCCGGCTGTCCCAAGTCGCTGCGCATCTCCCCATATAGTGACGGCATGCCGGGCCGGCGCACGATTGGCGTCGACATGGGTGGTACCAAACTGCTTGCCGGCGCGGTCGATTCCGGGCTCTCGGTACATCACCGCGTGCAGCGCAGCATGAGCCGCCTGGATCAGTCCTACCTGCTCGACGTGGTGGTCGAGGCGGTCGAGGAGACGCGCGACGGCGCCGGCGGGGAAATCGACGCGGTCGGCTTCGGAATTCCCTCGTTGATCGATCAGCGCACCGGCAACGCGGTGGTCGCGGTCAACCTGCCGCTGAAGAACATCCAGTTCCAAGACGTGATGGCCGAGCGCCTCGGACTGCCCGTGTTCGTCGACAACGATGCGAACCTCGCCGCCCTGGCCGAGCACCGCGCCGGCGCGGCCCGGGGTTGCAACGAGGCCGTCGTGATCACACTCGGGACGGGGATCGGAGGCGGGTTGATCCTCGGTGGGCGCCTCTACCGCGGCGCCGTCGGGGCCGCGGCCGAGCTCGGTCACATGGTGATCGACATGAACGGCCCGCCTTGCCAGGGCAACTGCCCCAACCATGGGTGCTTCGAGTCGCTTGCGTCGGGTACCGCGCTGGCCCGCGAGGCGCTGCGGATCGCCCGCGAGCGTCCAGACTCCGGCCTGGGGCGAGCGCTGGCGGCCGGGCGCGAGCTCCAGGGACCGCTGGTCTCAGAGCTCGCCCACGACGGGGACGCGGCGGCGATCGAAACGATCGAGCTGATCGGCACCCGGGTCGGCGTGGCGATCGCGAGCTTCGTGAACATCTTCAACCCCGAGGTGGTGGTGATCGGGGGCGGCGTGATCGGCGCCGGCGAGCGGCTCCTGAACGCCGCTCGGGCCGAGATGCTCGCTCGCGCGCTGCCCCCGTCCCGCGACATCGTCGAGATCGTGCCCGCTGCGTTCGGGGTCGAGGCCGGGATGATCGGCGCGGCGGCGCTGGCCTTCGACGGTCTCGAGGAGCAGTCGTGAGCGCCGGTCGCCTCGTCGTATGCCCGACGCCGATCGGCAACCTCGAGGACGTCACCCTGCGCGTGCTGGCCGCGCTGCGCGAGGCCGACATCGTCGCCTGCGAGGACACGCGGCGCACGCGCGTGCTGCTCGACCGCTACGGCGTGGGCGCGTCGCTGGTCAGCTATCACGAGCACAACGAGCGCCAGCGGTCGGGCGAGCTGGTGGCGAAGATGCGGGGTGGCGCCGTCGTCGCTCTGGTTTCCGACGCCGGCACGCCGCTCGTGTCCGACCCGGGGTTCGTCCTGGTGCAGGCGTGCGTCGCGGCCGGACTGGCCGTCGAGGTGCTGCCCGGGCCGTCGGCCGCCCTGGCCGCGCTGGTGGCGAGCGCGCTGCCCGCCGACCGGTGGCGGTTCGCGGGCTTCCTGCCGCGCAAGAAGGGTGAGCTTGAGGGCGTGTTCAGCGCTCCGGAGACGCTCGTCGCGTTCGAGTCGCCGCGCCGCGTCGCCGCCTCGCTCGAAGTGCTCGCCGCCCTGGACCCGGATCGCCCCGTCGCGGTGGCGCGCGAGCTGACCAAGATCCACGAGGAGGTCGTCCGGGGCACGGCCGCCGAGCTGGCAGCCCGCTACCGCGAGCAGCCGCCTCGCGGGGAGGTCGCGCTCGTGGTCGGTGGCGCCCCCGAGTCGGGTGTGGAGGACCCGACGCCGGCGGTCGACGCGGTCAGGCGGCTGGTCGACGCCGGCGCGAAGCCGCGCGTGGCCGCCTCGGTAGTGGCCGACCTGACCGGGGTCGCGGCGAACGCGCTGTATCGCGCGCTGACGGCTGAGTAGCGGGCGGATTGCGGTGGCCCGTTTCGGAGTGGATTGCGGTGGCGCCTTTTGGGGGCCGCCTTCGGCGGCGTCCGTGGGGCCGTATTCCCCGTCCTGACCCGTGCCGCGACCCTCGAACGGGCGGTTGGGCGGTTGGGCGGTTGGGCGGTCGGGCGGTCGGGGCGGCGGACCGGGGGGCGAGGGGTATGAATGCCCGGCGGACGGGGAACGGTCGGCGGCGCCTGACGGTGGCGCCTGACGGCGGCGCCTTTGGCCCCAGGGACGCCGAGCGCAGCGAGGCCCAATAGAGTCAATTAGGCAGCGATGTCCTTCTACATCACCACCCCGATCTATTACGTCAACGCGCAGCCGCACCTCGGGCACGCGTACACGACGATCGCGTGCGACGTGCTTGCGCGGCACATGCGCCAGCGGGGCGAGGACGTGTTCTTCCTGACCGGCACCGACGAGCATGGCGAGCCGGTGGCGGATGCCGCCGCCGCCCAGGGCCTCGAGCCCAAGGAGCTGGCCGATCTGAACGCCGAGAAGTTCAAGGCGCTCGCCCCCCAGCTCGAGGCGTCCAACGACTTCTTCATCCGGACCACCGATCCCGAGCACATGCGCCGGGTGCAGGAGGTCATGCAGCGGGTTCACGACAACGGTTACACGTACAAGGGCATCTACGAGGGGTGGTACTGCCCGCGGTGCGCCGACTTCAAGGTCGAGAACGAGATCCTCGAGGGCAACCGCTGCCCGATCCACGAGATCCCGCTCGAGCGCCACAGCGAGGAGAACTGGTTCTTCCAGCTCTCGGCGTTCCAGGAGCCGCTGGAAAAGCTCTACGCCGAGCAGCCCGACTTCGTCATGCCCCGGCACCACTACAACGAGGCGCGGTCGTTCATCGCCTCGGGCCTGCAGGACATCTCGCTCTCGCGCAAGCGGCTGAAATGGGGTGTGCCCGTTCCGTGGGACCCCGACCACGTGTTCTACGTCTGGTTCGACGCGCTGCTGAACTACTACACGGCGCTGGGGTACGCACGGCCCGGAGAAGATCTGACCGACCGGTTCTGGCCGGCCACGTATCACGTGATCGGCAAGGACATCCTCAAGTTCCACACGGTGTTCTGGCCGGCGATGCTGATGGCCGCCGACCTGGCCGTGCCACACCACGTGTTCGTGCACGGCTTCCTGCTCGGCTCGGACGGTCGCAAGATGAGCAAGTCGCTGGGGAACGTGCTCGACCCGTTCGACGTCATCGACGAGTTCGGAACCGACGCGCTGCGCTTCTACCTGATGCGCGACGTGTCGTTCGGCGCGGACGGAAGCGTCGGGATCGACGCGGTGCGCGTGCGCTACGAGGCGGAGCTGGCCAACGAATACGGGAACCTCGCGAGCCGGACGATCGCGATGATCCAACGCTACCGCGACGGGGTGATCCCGGAGGCCGCCACCGACCCTGAGCTCGCGCGCCATTTCCAGGTCCTGCCCGCCGAGGTGTCGGTGGTGCTCGACCGGGCCGAGCCCACCCGCGCACTCGATCTGATCTGGGACCGGGTGCGTCGCCTCAACCGCTACGTCGAGGAGCGGGCGCCGTGGCAGCTCGCCAAGGACCTGGAGGCGACCGCCCAGCTCGACGAGGCGCTGGCTTCGCTCGCCGAGGGCCTGCGCGCGGTGAGCGTGCTGCTGCACCCGTACATGCCGGCCACCGTCGAGAAGCTGCTGCTCGCGCTCGGCGCCCCGGAGGTCACGTGGGACCGCGCCCTGTTCGAGGAGCGCGGCAGCGGGCTCCCGGTGCGGGCGCTCGAGCCGCTGTTCCCGAAGCCTGCGTAGCGCCCGCGGGGCCCGTAAGTGATCGACAGCCACACCCATCTGGACCTGTGCGAGCCACCGGACGCCGAGCTGGTGGCCGCCGCCCTGGACGCCGGGGTCACGCGAATCGTCACGGTCGGGACCGACGGCGCGTCGTCCCGGGCGGCGCTCGCCGCCGCCGAGGACTTCCCGCAGGTGTACGCGGCGGTGGGGCGTCATCCGAATGCCGCGACCGGGTTCGACGACGCCGACCTGGCCGAGCTCGCGGCGCTGGCCGCGCACCCCAAGTGCGTGGCGGTCGGCGAGACCGGCCTCGACTACTACCGCGACTATGCACCGGAGGCAGACCAGAAGCGGGCGTTCGAGGCGCAGATCGAGCTGGCGCGCGACGTGGGCAAGCCGCTGGTCATCCACACCCGCGCGGCCGAGGACGACACGCTGTCGATGCTGTCGGAGCTGGCGGGCGGGGTCCGCGTGATCCTGCACTGCTTCTCGATGCCCGACCGGATCGAGGAGTGCCTCGCGCACGAGGACTGGTGGATCTCCTTCGCGGGCAACGTCACGTTCCCCAAGGCCTCCGATCTGCGGGTCGCCGCGGTTCGGGTTCCGGCGGCGCGGCTCCTGGTCGAGACCGACGCTCCGTATCTGGCGCCGCAGGTCGTGCGGGGCAAGCCGAACCAGCCGGCGTACGTGGCGGACACGGCGCGGGCTCTGGCCGTCGAGCGGCGGGTGCCCTACGAGGCTTTAGATGAGTCGGTGCAGCGAAGTGCGGCCGAGGTGTTCGGCTGGTGACGAAGCTTGGTCAGAACTTCCTGATCGACCGAAACATCCTGGACGTGATCGAACGGCTGGCCGAGCTGTCGCCCGAGGACGTGGTGCTCGAGATCGGCGGCGGGCAGGGCGTGCTGTCCGAGCGGCTGGCTTCCTCGGTCGCGCACCTGCACGTGGTGGAAGTGGACCGGCGACTCGAGGACACGCTCCGGTCGGCGGTTTCGGGCTCTCCGAACGTCAGCGTGTGGATGGCGGACGCGGTCTCGCTCGATCTGGCCGCGCTCGATCCGGCGCCGACCGCGGTCGTCGCCAACCTGCCCTACTCGGTCGCCGCCACCGTGATCCTGCGCACGATCGATCAGCTGCCGAGCGTCCAGGAGTGGGTGGTGATGGTCCAGCGCGAGGTGGGCGAGCGGCTCGCCGCGTCGGTGGGCGATCCGGCCTACGGGGCGCCGTCGGTGCTCGCGCAGCTGGCCTGCTCGGTCCGGGTACTCAGACCGATCGCCCGGACCGTGTTCCGGCCGGTCCCTCGCGTCGACTCGGTGCTCGTCGGGCTGCGCCGGCGCGACGGAGTTCCCGGGGTGGATCCGCCGGTGCGCGCGCTCGTCCATCAAGCGTTCGCGCACCGGCGCAAGGCGCTGGCCGGGTCGCTCGCGCTCGCGCCGGGTGCTGCTCCCGGCGTGCGCGAGCGGGCACGCGCCGCCCTGGTCGAGCTCGGGCACCCGGCCGACGAGCGGGCCGAGCGGCTCACGCCCGAGGAGTTCCGGGAGCTCGCAGCCAGGCTCGGCGGTCCGTGACCACGTTCGTCGCGCGGGCGCCGGGGAAGGTCAACCTGGGCCTGTTCCTCGGGCCGATCCGCGAGGACGGTCGCCACGAGCTCGTGACGCTGTATGAGTCCGTGTCGCTCGCGGACTCGGTGACGGTGACCGTGAGGGCTGCCGACACCGACGACCGCCGGGACGCCGACCAGGTCGTGTGCGAAGGCGTGGACGGATTGAACATCGTGACGCGGACGCTGGACGGGCTTCGGGCTCGCGGGTGGGACGCGCCCTCGGTGCGCGTCGTCATCGACAAGCGGATCCCGGTCGCGGCCGGGATGGGCGGTGGGTCCGCCGACGCCGCGGCGGTGCTGCGGATCGCACCGAGGCTCGCGCCGGTGGCGGCGGGTGTGGTGGGCGAGCTGGCGGCGTCGCTGGGCGCCGACGTGCCGAGCCAGTTCGCGCCGGGGGTGGCGATCGGGACCGGGGCCGGCGAGCTGATCGACCGCGTGGCGCGGCCGCTGCCCGCACACGCCTTCGTGATCGTGCCGCAGGACTTTGGCCTGTCCACGGCGGACGTGTACCGGGAGGCGGATCGTCTGGGCCTGCCTCGGGTTGCCGGGGATCTCGCCTCCCGCGAGCGCGCTCTACGGCGTGCGCTCGTCGCGGGGGTCGAGCTGCCGGCGGAGCTGCTGGTCAACGACCTCGAGCCCGCCGCGCTCTCGCTGGCACCCCGGATCGGGCGAGCGCTCGAGGCGGTGCGGGAGGCCGGCGCCGCCCACGCGCTGGTCTGCGGCTCGGGACCCACCGTGTTCGGGGTGTGGTGGGGGTCGGACGCGGCCGGGCTGGCCGCGGCGGCGGCCGGCGCGCTGGCCGATCGGTACCCTCTGGCGACCGGCACGACCCCGGTGAGCGAGGAGTTCGGGGCTCCGCGCGGAAGCTAACCGCCGGCGTCTGGAGCTCGATCCGGTCGGGTGGCCCGGTCCGGCCCAGCCGTCGGGCACAATTCCCACAAGGCTCGTGAGCAATCAATCCATCACCTACCTCGTCGGCGCGTCTTGTGGCGTGTTCGGCTTGGCGGCGTTCTGTGCCTTGGTGGTCGTTCCCACGATCACCGCCTACCGGCGCGTGCACGAGCGGGTCGCCGTCCTGGTGCTGTCGGTGTACGTCCTAGCCGCGCTTGTGGGGATCGGCGTGCTCGTCGGCGCGTTGATCGTGGTCGAGTGGCCCAGGCTGTTCTGACTCCGCGCGAGGGACCGGGCGCCGTGGGCGACGGTGTCCTGATTCGGGCCGGGGTCACGCGGCTTGCCGGGGTCACGCGGCTTGGCTGAGCGCGCGCCCGAGCAGTCGGCGCCGCCCGCGCCCGACCTGGCCGCGCTGGCCGCGATCACCGACGCCGTGGAAGGCGGCGCCGGCCTGCCCGCGATCCTGCGGGCCGCGGCGCGGGCGCTGGACACCAGCCTGATCCTGATCGATCGGTCGGCGACCGTGCTCGCGGTGGCGGCGCGCTCGCCCGCCGATGAGCGATCGCTGATGCGCGACGCGGACGACGTGACGACGATCGAGCTGAAGGTGGCCGAGGCGAGCGTCGGGCGGCTGCGGATGCGAACCCGGGAGCGGCCGGTCGATGGCTCGGTGCTGCGCCTCGTGACCACGCTGATCGCGTCCGAGGTCGAGCGCGTGCGCGCGCCCGAGCGGGCCTCCGAGGAAGCGGCGACCAGCTTCCAGCGCGCGGTCCTGGACGGTCGCATCGAAGACCGGGACGACCTCCTCGCGCGGGGCAAGGAGCTCGGCACCGATCTGAGCAGTGGCGGAACCGTGGTCATCATCCGCGCCCACCCGCGCAACCCCAGCGAGGAGGACTGGCGGCGTCGGATGCTGGCGCTGGCGGCGCGCGGGGCGCGCTCGATCGCTCCCGGGGCGATCGCCGCGGCCACCGGCGAGGAGGCGGGAGGCGAGGTCGCGGTGCTCGTCCCCGACAACGACGGCGAGGTGGGCCGGCGAATCGTCTCCGCGATCCTGCGCGAGCTCGAGGCGGGGCTGCCCGGCTTCGCCTTCGCGATCGGGCGGAGCCGTCGTGCCCAGGACCCGCTTGACCTCGGGCGGGGGCGCAACGAGGCGTTGCTGGCGGCCAACGTCGTCGAGGGGGAGCCCGAACGCGCCGAGCTGGGCTACGAGGAGACCGGCACCTACCAGCTGCTGCTGCCCTACATGACCGACCCCGCCGAGTTGCGGCGGTTCTACGACGACACGGTGCGTCCGCTCGTGTCCTACGACGAGCAGTACGAGACGGACCTGCTCGGGACGCTGTCCACGTTTCTGGAGTGCGACGCGAACGTGAACGCCACGGCGGCGCGGTTGATCACCCACCGTCACACGGTCCGCTACCGGTTCGAGCGCGTGCGCGAGCTGACCGGCCTCGACGTCTCCTCGACCGACGGACGCGAGAAGCTGTCACTCGGACTCAAGGCCATGCGCGTGCTTGGAATCGCGGCGCCACGCGGTCCCGCTAACGAGCGCGGGGCCGAGGGCGGGCGGGTGCCGCACTAGTCCCGTTGCTTAGCGTTGCAATAGGGTCCGCCGGCATGAGCGGTCAGCGGCCGGCTGTCCTGATCATGGCGCGCGCACCGCGTGCCGGCGAGGTCCGGCGGGCGCTCGAGCCTGTGCTCGGCCGGGAAGGTTGCGTTGAGCTCCAGGCGGCGCTGATCGCGCAGACGGCAGCGTGGGCGCGCAGGGTGGGCGCGGTTGCGCTGCACGTAGCCCACGAACCTCCCGACGCCGGGGCCGAGTTGCGCCGGCTGGTCGGCCCCGATGCCGTGCTCTTCCCCCAGAACGGAGAGGGGATCGCCGGCCGGCTGGCCGACGCGTCGGCTCGCGTCCTGTCCCGGACCGGTGGCCCGCTGCTGATCGTGTGGCCGGATCTGCCGCAGCTGCGCTCCCAGCACGCCTCGGGCGCGCTCAACGATCTCGAGGCTGGGTGCGACGTCGTGCTCGGGCCCGCCATCGACGGCGGGCTGTACCTGGTGGGGATCGCGCGACCGCTGCCCGAGCTGTTCGCGCTGCCCGAGCAGGCGTGGCGCCACGACGCGATGGGGGTGGCACTGACCGCGATCCGCGATGTCGGGTTCGAGGTAGGGATCCTCCGCGCCGAGCGAGCGCTGCACCGGCCCGCCGATGTGCGGGCGGCGCTGGCCGACCCGCTGCTGCCGGCCGACGTGGCGACGATCCTGCGCCGGCGCGTCTGAGTTCGTCGCAGCGGGTGGCCGGAGCGCGCCGGCCGCATCGTCCATCTGTCCACTCCTGTTTGGTCTGGCTAAGGACGGGTTTGTGGGGGCCGACAACCTGCATAGCGCGCGCGGGGGCAGTACCGAGGCGCCGGCGGATCCGCTGCCGGTGGCGTCGGCGTAGTCGCCGCCGCCACCAGCTGTTTCAACGTCACCATGCTCCGCGCCTTCCGGCCACCCACCGTCCCCGCAACCGACTTCAAACCCGGGACGAACGTGCGATGGCCGGCTAGGCGGGTCCTCAAGCAGCCGGGGGGGCAGGTCGATCCCTTGCCTGTGAACAGTGGAATTCGAGAGCGGGTGCGCCGGCGCGCAGCTTCAGAGCGCGGCTTCACCCTGATCGAGGTGCTGGTCAGCTCCCTGCTCGTGACGTTGATCGCTGGGGCTGTGGCCGCGGGTTTGATCGCGAACACCGACTTCACCGCCGACCAACACCGTCGCTCCGAAGCGCAGGAGCTCGCTCAGCAGGACCAGGAGCGTCTGAAAGGACTGTCGTCCGAGCAGCTCGACAACCTGGACCAGACGTACTCGGCGACGCTCGACGGCAGCCGGTTCACGATCACCTCCCAGGCCTGGTACCTGAACGGCACGAGCGGCGCTGCGTGCGCCGCCGGCGGTGCCAACGCCACGTACTTCAAGACCATCTCGACCGTCACCTGGACTGACGCGGCCACCGGGACGACCCAGACGCTCGCGACCGACGAAAGCGTGATAACGCCCCCGGCCGGCGGCGCCATCCTGGCCGAGTTCGAGGATCAGACCTTGGCCCCGTTGCCGGGCGTGTCGGTGTCGGCTACCGGTCCGGACTCCGCCGCTGCGACCAGCGACCAGAACGGATGCACGATCTTCACCGCGCTGCTCACGGGCAGCTACAACCTGGCCTACACCGATCTCGGGTACGTCGACCCAAACGGCAACGCTTCGACGCTGTCGGATACGACGACGGTGGCCAGCACCGGGGTCGCGAACCCGAGCAAGGGAAACCCCGTGATCCTCGGCCAGGGCGGCGCGGTCTCCGGGCAATTCAAGACGATCTACCCGTCCACCGGCGGTAACTCGTACACCGGGTACGCCGACGGCCTGTCCTGGTACAGCGGCGGTGGCAACGGAGTCTCGATGTCCGGCTACCGGACCGCCACCTCGAGCCTCGCGTCGTCGGTGACAACGACGACCGCCTCGGGAACGTCCTCGACCATGGGGCTGTTCCCCTTTTCCTCCTCCTCCAACCCCGCGAACTACACCAACAACTACCAGGTCTGGCCAGGCACCTGCCAGCAGGAGGAGCCGCCGTCCGGGACCGACATGGTCACCGTCACCCCGGGATCGAGCCAGACCGCCCCGATCCAGGAGCCGGCACTCGCCGTGGGCGTCACCTGGAACGGCTCGGCGGTGGCGCCGAACGACGTCAAGGTCACGTTCCAGAGCAGCTCGGGTACCTCATGCAAGGACGAATGGGCGATGACCGCGCAGACCGCGAGCGTCGTTAGCGGCAACACGTATGTGTACGGGATCCCGTTCGCAGCCAGTGCGACCACCGGTTCGGGTGCCAGCGCCTCCGGGTTGACCGGCACGGACAAGGTATGCATCGACTACGAGTCGAGCGCGCGCGGTGGCACCGGCGGCAAGTACTACGAAGCAAGCACCGCCACCTTCACCCCCAGTTACACCACCACGTACACCCCCTCGACGTTCGCTCTTACCACCTCGTCCACGCAGGGACAGTGCCCGTGAAGGTTCTCGCGGCCCGGCTGCGCTCCGAGCGTGGCTTCACGCTGGTCGAACTGCTCGTCGCGATGGTCGCCGGGATCGTCGTGCTGATGGCGGGGCTGACGATCCTCGACGTCACGATGGACCAGACGACTCGCTCGTTCTCGATGGTCGACGCCACCAACCGGGCGCGGCCGGCGCTCGAGGAGATCGAGAACCAGCTTCACTCAGCGTGCTTCGCCCAGGACGAGACGCCGATCCAGGCCGGGAGCACCGGGAGCAACCTCGTCTTCCTGACCTCCTACGGAGACGCCGCCACTCCCACCGCGACCTGGAACCAGATCCAGTTCAGCGGGGGCAATCTCGTCGAGAACGTGTACTCGACCTCCGAGACGGAGGTCGATGACCTCCCGGTCTGGTCCCAGGGCTCGCTTCAGAGCACCAAGACGCTGCTGACGAACGTCGCGCAGGAGACGAGCGGAAGCACCACCGTCCCGATCTTCCAGTACTTCGCCTACCAGCAGGCCCCCAGTACGGACGCCGCGGGTAACGACTACATGATCCTGCCCGACGGCATATCGCCGATCCCTGGCACCTCGACCACCGAGTACAACCCGCTGGTCACCGGCACGGCCCAGCTCACGAGCGCCCAGGCCCAGACCGCGGCCGAGGTCCTGGTAACGATGTCCGTGGGGCCGGCCGGCCAGGCGAACGAAAACACCAACCTGGGCGTGGCCGACACCGTCACGGACGCGGTCGTCCTGCGCTTCACGCCGGCCGACAACAACACCGGGGAGGGCGGGAGCTTCGGCCCCTGCGAATGATCGCGATGAAAGCGTCTAACAGACTGCGCTGGAGAACCCGCGGCCGTTTTGCCGCCGACGACGGTTTCACGATGGTCGTCGTCCTTGGCGTGCTGCTCGTCTCGAGCCTGCTCCTCACCGCGGTGTTCATGGCGCTCCAGGGCGAGATCCATCTTGGCAGCGACGATCTGGCGGCCAAGCGCGCCTACTCGGCCGCGGACGCCGGGGTCCAGGCCTTCCTCTATGACATGAACCAGAACCCCAACTACTGGGAGACCTGCTCCAACGACACGCAGGCGACCACTGCGGTGCCCGGGTCGTCGGACGGTGAGAGCTACGCCTACTCACCGATCTACGCCAACGGCAACACCAGCTGCACGAGCAACGTGATCAACTCGCTCGTCGACACCGACACCGGCACAATCCGCATGCTGTTCACCGGAACGGCGGGCGCGAATCCAGTGGTGACGCGCTCGATCGTCGCGAGCTTCAGGATGAACAGCCCGCTCGACTTCCTCTGGTACACGAACTATGAGTCGCTCGACTCGACCCTGAACGGGTACAGCGACTGCGACGTGTACTACCGCCAGAACAAGCCCAGCCAGTGCGACATCAACTGGATAACGGGAGACGTGATGGACGGCCCGATGTACACCAACGACCAGTACCTCATCGAGTCCGGAAACACACCCACGTTCGGGCGAAACAGCAACGACAAGATCGAGAGCGCGGCGCCGGGTAGCTCCCCCGGCGACATCTGCGCCGGCGACAGCTGCGGCAAGGCGAACATCCTCGGCACCCCGGTGCCGAATGCCCAGACCGTGTCGGCTCCTTCCTCAAACGCCGAGCTGCTGACCGATGCCCAGAACTACGGTGAGGTCTACAACGGGACGACCACGATCGCGCTCAACGGCACGACGGCCAGCGTGACCACCTGCACGAGCTCCGCGACCACGAGCTGCACCTCGGGGACGGTGAATCTCGTGACGCAGCCGATCATCTACGTGAATAACACCTCCGGGTGCACTCCCTACACATACTCGCCGTTCAGCACGTCGTATCCCAACAACGGAACCGGCTACTACGGTTGCTCCGGCGACGTCTACGTGTCGGGCAACTACACCACGCCGGTGACGATCGCGTCGGCGAACAACATCATCATCGACAACAGCATCACGACCACGACCAACAGCGCGCAGAACCCCATCGGCACGGCCACGCTGGGGCTGGTAGCCGACGAGTTCGTCCGTGTGATGCACGGGATAAACGGAACGAACCCGGGCCTGAGCCAGGGGTGCAACGCGACCAACAACACCAGTCAGACGCTGTACAGCCCCACGATCGACGCGGCCATCCTGGCGCTGGACCACTCGTTCATCGTCGACAACTTCAACTGTGGCGCCAGCCCGGGCATGAACGGGCAGCCGGGCGAGCTGAACATCTACGGGGCGATCGCCCAGAACTACCGCGGTGCCGTCGGGACCGGCAGCGGCACCCCCTCCACCGGTTACCTGAAGAACTACAATTACGACGACCGGCTCGCGAACATCCTGCCGCCCTACCTGTTCGACATCTCGGACTCGGGCTGGCACGTGTCGCGCGAGACGCTGTGCACGGCGGGTAGCATCGCCACCGGGTCGGGCTGCGAGTCGACGACGGGTTAGCCCGCCGCGGCGGCGTGCCCGCTGGCTTGGCGCGGCGGCGTGCCCGCGCGCCCGGGCCGATGAGATAACTTGGTCGTTGGCCCTCCTTTGGAGACGCACTGGGGAGTGGTGTAATCGGCAGCACGGCAGCCTTTGGAGCTGCTCGTCCCGGTTCGAGTCCGGGCTCCCCAGCCTGGGCCACCAACGCAATGAGCAGGAATGTGCCCGCCCCGAATCTCAGGCGTTGGGTGTCCGCGTCGGTCCCGCTGCGGCTCGGCGGTCCCGCTGCGGCTCGTCGGTCCCGCTGCGGCTCGGCGGTCCTGCTGCGGCTCGGCGCGGCCGAGGTGCGGCTGCGCCCGCTGGGCAGGATCCCGCGCCATTGATGCCGGATAAGTGCTCACTCACGGCGCCGGCGGCGGTGAATGCCGGTTCACCCGGCTCCTGCACGGATAACGGCTCACTCGGCAGGCGTCGAAGCTCGAGTGTGCCGTTATCCGGCCGATCGGGCGTGAGATTCGCCCGGAGCTACCGGAATCGGGGAGCGAAATGGATAGCCAACTCGCAGGAAAGGAGCTCAGAACGGAAGGCGGCGTGAGCTGAGCATCGAGACCAGATCCCTTACGATCCGGACCGTGGCTGCGCCGGTCGTCGTCATTCTCGCCGCAGGGCAGGGCACGCGGATGCGCTCTGGGACCCCGAAGCTTCTGCATGAGGTGTGCGGGCGCCCGATCATCGCGTGGCCGGTGGCGGCGGCGCGGGCGGCCGGCGCCGGCAGAGTCGTGGTCGTCGAGGGGCCTGATCGTCCGCTTCAGGCGACGCTCGACGGGCAGGTCGCGGTGGCGGTGCAGGAGCAGCCGCGGGGCACCGCCGACGCGGTGAAGGCGGCGGCCGGGTACATCGATCCGACCGACACCGTGATCGTGCTCAACGGCGATCACCCGCTGATCACGACCGACACGTTCGTGGGGCTGGCGCAGGCGCACGCGGAGTCGGGTGCGGCGGCGACGCTGGCCACCGCGGTGCTGGAGGATCCAAGCGGGTACGGGCGCGTGGTTCGAGCGCCGGACGGAACGGTCGAGAAGGTGGTCGAAACGAAGGCGCCCGGCGATGCCACGGAAGCCGAGCTGCACATCCGCGAGATCAGCACCGGGATCTACGCGTTCGACGGCGGGGCGCTGCTCGCCGCGCTCGAGGAGGTCCGCAGCGACAACGCGCAGGGCGAGCTGTACCTCCCCGACGTGCTGCCGATCCTGCGCGCGCACGAACGGACGGTCGACGCATACGAGATCAGCGACGACAGCGAGCTGGGAATCAACGACCGAGCGCAGATGGCCGCGGTCAGGGCGATCGCCCAGCGCCGCATCCACGAGCGCCACATGCTGGCCGGCGTGACGATCGTCGATCCCGCCGCGACCGTGATCGATGTCGACGTCCGAATCGGCCAGGACGCGGTGATCGCGCCGTTCACCAGCCTGCACGGCCGCACGGAGATCGGCGCCGGCGCGCGGATCGGCCCGCTCAGCACGCTGATCGACTCCCGCGTGGGTGCCGCCTCGAGCGTCGTGCACTCTTATCTACACGGAGCCGAGGTCGGCGGCGGGGCGAACGTCGGCCCCTTCGCCTACCTGCGGCCCGGCGCCACCCTGCGCGACGGGTCCAAGGCGGGAACGTTCGTGGAGATCAAGAACTCGGACATCGGCGCCGGGGCCAAGGTGCCCCACCTCTCCTACATCGGCGACACCGACATCGGCGAGGGCACGAACATCGGCGCCGGCACGATCACCGCCAACTACGACGGCAAGAACAAGAACCGGACGCATATCGGCGCCGGCGCGTTCGTCAGCGTCGACACGATGCTGGTCGCGCCCGTGAGCGTGGGCGACGGGGCCTACACCGGGGCCGGATCGGTCATCACCAAGGACGTGCCGCCCGGCGCGCTGGGCATCGCTCGCGCCCGTCAGCAGAACATCGAGGGATACGCGGAACGCCGCAAGGAGCGGGATTCCGGTGCGCGCGAGGAGCACGGCGCGAATAAGAATTCGCAAGCGGCCCCAGACCAGCAGTAAGAATGTTGGTTGATGGCGCTCGGTCGGGTATCCGACACAGGAGAGAGCCGGCCTCGCCCGGCAGTCCGGACAAGACCATCCGTCCCCTTTCGTTCGTAGACTCGATAGTTCGATGAGCCTGCTGGAGACCCCCCTCGCATCGACCGAGCTGCAGCTTGACTACAGCAAGCGGCTGATGCTGTTCTCGGGGCGTGCGAACCCGGGACTGGCGGCGAAGATCGCGGCCAAGCTCGGGGTCGAGCTTGGCGGGGTGACGTTGAGGACGTTCACCAACGGCGAGGTCTACTGCCGGTACGAGGAATCCGTCCGGGGGGCGGACGTGTTCATCGTCCAGCCGACGTGTGGCAACCCCGACACCGGACTCAGCGCCAACGACGCGCTGATGGAGCTGCTCGTGATGGTGGACGCCGCGGTCGGCGGCTCGGCGCACCGGGTGATCGCCGTGACGCCGTGGTACGGGTACTCGCGACAGGACAAGAAGTCAGCGCCGCGCGAGCCGATCAGCGCCCGGCTCGTGGCCCGCATGCTCGAGGCGGCGGGGATCGACCGGATCCTCACCATGGACCTGCACCAGGGGCAGATCCAGGGCTTCTTCCAGAAGCCGTGCGATCACATGACCGCGCTCTTCATGCTCACGCAGTACTTCCGGGACCTCGGGCTCGACGACCTCGTCGTGGTCGCGCCCGACGCCGGCCGGGTGAAGCTGAACAAGCAGTTCGCGTCGAAGATCGGCGCCGACCTGGCCATCCTCAACAAGGAGCGCCCGAGCCAGCAGGTTGCGGAGATCGGCTACATCATCGGCGACGTGGAGGGCAAGACCGCGCTGCTCGTCGACGACATCATCGACACCGCCGGGACGCTCAAGTCCGCCGCCCAGGCCGTGTACGAGGCCGGCGCCCGGCGCGTGTTCGCGGCGGCCACGCACGGAGTGTTCTCGGGCGAGCCGTGGGAGCAGCTCGAGGCGGCCCACCTGGAACAGATCGTCGTCACCGACACGATCCCGCTTCCGGCCGAGGCGCCGGACAACGTCCGGGTGCTCTCGTGCGCCGACCTGCTCACCAGCTCGATCCGCCAGATCTTCACGGACGGATCCGTGAGCGACGTGTTCGGCGGCGAGAACCAGCTCTTCTAGGAGCGCCCGCGGCGGCCGAAGCCTGCCGGGGAGGGGAACGGCATCGGCGAGCGCGACGATCCGTACGTGGGACAGCGCGTCCAGAGCTCGCGTGCCGCGCGCCTGATGGACGTGCTCGGGTTGAGCGAGGAGGAGCTGTGCCGCGTGCTCGACGCGGAGCCGCTCGCGCTGCTTTCGGGACAGCTCGAGCACCGCAGTGAGCTTCCCATCCTGCTCGACCTGCTCGACGAGTCGGCCGAGCGCGCCGGGCCGGCGGTGCTGAGGCGCTGGGTACGGACGGCCGGACCGGGCGGACGGCCGATCGACGCGCTGCTGCGACGAGACTTTGGCGCGTTCGAGGACGCGCTCGGCGATCTCGCCGCCCATGGATTCGTGATCAAGGGTGGCGGCTAGGTCACGTGGGACAGCCGCTCGTTCACACCGTCCGGGTCCGCTACGGCGAGTGCGACGTTCAGGGGATCGTGTTCAACCCGAACTACCTCGCCTACTTCGACATCAGCATGACCGAGCTGTGGCGCTCCGCGTACGGGAGCTATCAGGCCATGCTCGAGCGCGGCGTCGACATGGTGCTGGCGGAAGCCGGGGTGCGGTTCCGGCGGCCCGCGCAGTTCGACGACGAGCTCGAGCTCGCGGTCGCGGTGACTCACCTCGGAAGCACGAGCTTCGCAACCCAGCATTGGGCCCGGCGCGCCGGCGAGATCGTCGCCGATGCTGATCTACGTCACGTGCTCGTACAGCGCGAATCCGGGGCCAAGACGCCGATTCCCGACTGGATGCGCGCGCCGCTTGAACGCTGGAGGGTCCCGCCGGAGTAGCGGTTCACTCCTTCTCTTCTGGCTTGTCCCCCGGCCAGATGCCGGTCAGGTGGTGAAAAGTCTGCGCGCCGGCGCGGTCGACGGCCGCCCCGACGCCGGCCATCGTGGCTGCCTCGAGCGCGGCGGCGCCGACCACCTTGCCGAACGGCGCGCCGGCCGTCGTGGCCTTGGGCGGCTCGGCGTCGTCGATCCTTGACCAGAGCGCCTTGAAGATGGCCTTGGCTAGACGAGCGCTGATCAGCGCGGCGATGATCGCGAACGGCTTGTAGAGAATCTTCATCGTGAGAGCAGCCTACCCGGGATGCGTCCGGCCCGGACCGGGCGGATATAGCTGCACGATGGGGTAAAACGTTAACCCTGCGCAGCGAGGAGACGGAACGTAGGAGGGAAACGGATGCTCGAAGAGGACTCCAGGCACGAGGACGGGGCGGCGGAGGACCTGCTGAGGCGAGCACTGCTCGATGACTCCTCCGCGGTCGCGGTCTCCCTCAAGGTGGGCGGGCTGCCGCTGAGCGAGTCGGTCACGGTGATCTTCCACGGACGCCGGGACCTGGGAACGCTTCAGACGTACGTGACGCGGGGAAGTCGGGGGGCCGGTGCGACCGTCGCGGCCAGCGAGATGCTCCGCGTACCCTGCGATCTCGACTTGGCCGACGCGGACGATCGGGACGAGGCGGAGCGGCTCTATATCGAGCAGGCAACCGCGTTCCGCGACGCTCTCGTCGGCGCCGACGTCGTGCTCGACGTGTGGCGCGAGCCGCTCGGTGACCTGCTGGGCTCGAGCGTCAACATCGATCACTCGATCGAGCTGTCGGTGCGACTGCCCGCGCACCGGCTGCTGCCCACCGCGCTGATCGCGCCGGAATCCCACCTGGTCGTCACGCCCGTGTGCGGCGCGCGCACGCTGGCCGCCGGCAAGCCGCCGATCGGGATCGCGTGTGCCCAGCAGGACGTGACCCGCATCTATCCGCTGGCCGACGATCCGGAGCGGTGCGTGGAGGACTTCCTGGAGCTCGCGGCGGAGCATGCCCGTTCTCTCGCCGAGCGGCTCGATCACCAAGAGGCATCCGTCGAGCGCTTCCTCGAGCTCAGCGAGTAAGGACGCCGCCCGGGACGATGGCGCGCGCCTCGCGGCCTTGGGGTTCGCCTCGCGGCCTTGGGGTTCGCCTCGCGGCCTTGGCGCGCGCCTCGCGGCCCTGGGGTTCGTAGGCCGGTGAACACTTAGCATCGGGGCGATGCGGCGCATTTACCTGCTCGCGATCGCCATCGCCATCGTCCTGTTCCTGATCATCAGCGGCTTGCTGGCGCGCGTGTTCAGCGCCAACAGTGCCGAGCAGGCGGCGATCACCGGGCTCATTCGGGCGGAGGCGCGCGGGGACGCCAGCGGCGTGCTGAACGATCTCCTGGATTGCCGGACCAGCCCTTCGTGCCGCCAGCAAGCGACGACCAACGCGACAGTCCTCAGGCATCCCGGGGCGGTCTCGATCGCTCAGCTCACGCCATCCACGAGCTTCTCGCTCGCCGGCGAGGAGGGGACGGCGCGGGTGGCCTGGATCGTCGGCGGGTCAAAGCCGATCACGCAGTGCGTCCGGGTTCGCCGCACCGGAAACGTGCTGAGCGGGCTGCGGGTCGAGCTGCTCGCGGTCACCCCGAAGCTGCCGGCGGACGCCAACTGTCCCACGCCGGCGCGGTTCTGAACACGCCCGCTTCTGAACGCGCCCGCTTCTGAACGCGCCCAGGTGTCGACTCCGAGCCCTCTCAGTGGTGGGTGCGGACGGGTGTGCGGTCCGGCTCGCGGGCCGGTCGGCGCTCGCGCCCGGGAAGCTGCTCGGACAGCTTCCGGTGATCACGCAACCGGACCCGCGCCGGCTCGGCGTCCGGGAGGGGGATGCCGCCGCGCGGCGGATCGGGCGGTGTCGGCGGCCGGTTGGGACCGCGTCCCCAGCCACCGTCCGAACCCGGATCCGACTGCTGGGGCGGGAGTCCAGGTTCCTCGCGGAGCGCGGGAAGGATCAGGACCGCTGCACACACCAACGCGAGGAGGTGCATCCCGGCGATCATCAGCATCAGCTGAGCGTCGCCCGACATAAACCCAAGCTTAGCGCGGCGTTGTGGCTCGGTGAAGGGGACGCGTGCGCGGTCGCACCGCGAACACGCGCCGGGACGGCGCCACCGCTGCCGGACCGGGCCGCTACCATCACTCGCCGGTCATGGCCACCGCGCAGACGACAGCCCTTCCGGTGCAGCGACGCGAGGTCGACGGATCGCGCGCAGCTCGGCGGCTGCGCCGGACCGGGAACGTCCCGGGGATCGTGTACGGCGGCGGCGAGGAGCCCGTCCCGTTTCAGGTCGACGCGCGCGAGCTTCGCCACACCCTTCAGCACGCCGGCGCGGTGCTCGAGCTCAGCATCGACGGGGCCGGTGGCACGCCCGTGGTCGTCAAGGAGCTGACCCGCCATCCGGTGACCGGCGAGACGATCCACATCGACATGCTCCGGGTCCGCCTCGATCAGGCGATCAGCGCGACCGTGGTACTCGATCTGGTCGGCGCCGAGGACGCTCCGGGCGTGAAGGAGGGCGGCGTGCTCGAGCAGGTGACGCGCGAGCTGACGATCGAGGCGCTCCCGGGTGACATCCCGGACTCCATTCATTACGACGTCTCCCAGGTGCAGATCGGCGACACGATCACGGTCGAGGCGCTTACCGCACCGTCGGGAGTCACGCTCACCGACGATCCCGAGACGGTCGTGGCGACGGTCACGCCGCCGAAGCTCCAGGCTGAGGTCGAGGAGGAGATCGAGGAGGAGACCGAGCTCGTGGCCGAGGCTGGCGCCGAGGAAGCGGCCGAGGAGGCCGGCGAAGAGGCTGGCGGCGAGGGCGAAGGCGGGGACGAGGGCGAGTAGCCCGCCCGAATGAGGCGCCGCCGCCAGGCGCCGCCGACTCTTTCATTTCACTTGCCGGGCGAAGCTCCTGTCGATTGGTTGATCGTCGGCCTCGGGAATCCGGGCGCCGAGTACGACGGGACCCCCCACAACATCGGGTTCGAGGTGGCCGACGCGCTCGCGCGACGGTGGACATTGCCGAAGCCCAAGTCGAAGTACCGGGGGCTGGTGACCGAGGGCCGAACCGGTCCCGGCGGTCCCCGGGTGGCGATCCTCAAGCCGATGACGTACATGAACGAGGCGGGCGACTCGGTCGGGCCGGCCCGGGGCGCGTACAAGGCTCCGCTCGATCGGGTGCTCGTGATCCACGATGAGATCGATCTGCCGTTCGGAGAGATCCGCCCGCGCGTGGGCGGCGGGCTCGCCGGCCACAACGGACTGAAGTCGCTCAAGCAAGGCCTCGGGTCGGCCGATTTCGCTCGGGTCAGGATCGGCGTGGGCCGCCCGCCCACGACCGACCCCGAGCGGGTGGCCGCCTACGTCCTGGGTCGGTTCCGCGAGCCCAAGGAGGAGGTACGGGCGTTGGTCGAGCGGGCCGCCGACGCGACCGAACAAACCGTTCTGAGCGCGCAGCCGACGACCTAGACTCGAAGTAGAAATGCTTCGTACGCTCCTCACCCACGCCGATGAGGACCCACAGCTCGCCCGACTGGCCGACGACGGCGGGCGCGCGTTCGTGTCCCAGTCGCTGCGTCCGTACCTGCTCGCGGCGCTGCTCGACCGTGACCCGGGCACCCCAGCGATCGTCGTCGCCGGCGATGACCGGGCCGCCCGTGACCTGGCCGCCGGCCTGAGGACCTGGCTCGAGCCGCGGATCGTCCGCTACTACCCGAGCCGCGGCGTGACCTACGAGTCGCACCTGGCCCCGCCGCCCCACCTGGTCGGCCTCCGGATCGCGGCGCTGGACGCGCTGAGCGACACGGCTGGCGCGCAGGCGCCGGTCGTCGTGGTCAGCGCGGTGGCGCTGTCGGAGAAGGTCCCCGACCCGACCCTCCGGCCCCACGGCTTCGTCCTCAAGCAAGGTGATCTGCTCGACCTCGACGAGACCGCGATGGACCTGGTCGCCGCCGGCTATGAGCGCGTCGACCAGGTCGAGGACCGCGGGCAGTTCGCGATTCGCGGGGGCCTCCTGGACGTGTTCCCCGCCACCGAGGATCGAGCCGTTCGCGTCGACCTGTTCGGCGATGAGATCGAGTCGCTCAGATGGTTCTCGACGTTCACCCAGCGCTCGCTCGGGGAGGCGGATTGCGTCGAGATCGAACCGGCGGCCGAACTCGCCGAGGAGCACCGGGAGCTGGCCGAGATCGCGGCGCTGGAAAACGAGGACGAACGGCCCGACATCGCCGAGCTCCTCCCCATCGACCAATTCCACCCTTTCCTCACCCTCGCCCCGGACAACGCGGCGATTCTCATCGCCGGCGAGGAGGACGTCGCGCCCGCGCTGGCCGACCACTGGCAGGACGTCAGCGCCGCCTTCAAGGATCGCGACGCCCGCCACCTGTACGTCGACGAGCAGACGATCAGCGACACGCTGAAACAGCGCGCGCGGATCCGCCTCTCGAGCATCGACCAGGATCAGCCGTTCTCGTTCCGGGCCCAGGCCGCCGACGTCCAGGCCCGCAGCCTCAAGGAGGCCGAGCCGGAGCTCGAGAAGCTCACGCGGTCGGGCTACCACACGGTGGTTGCGTTCGCCAGCCGGGGCGAGGGGGAGCGCGCGGCCTACAACCTGGGCCGGCTGAAGGTCCGCTGGCTTGACCCGGGGGAGAGCCAGCCCGATGACCGCAAGCTCCTGACCTTCGCCCGGGCGCGGCTCCAGCAGGGCTTCATCGCGCCGCAGTTCCACCTCGCGGTGATCCCCGAGCATCGCCTGTTCCGGCGGCGACGGGCGCAAGAGGAACCGCACAGAACGAGAAGAAGAGGCGTCCTCAGAAGCTTTGCCGACCTGCGCACCGGCGACATCGTCGTGCACGAGGACCACGGGATCGCGCGCTTCGCGGGCTTTGACACCAAGACGGTGGCGAACGTCACCCGCGACTACCTGTACCTCGAGTACGCGGGCTCGGATCGCGTGTTCGTACCCGTCGACCAGCTGGCCAAGATCAGCCGCTACGTCGGCGCCGGCGGCGCCCACCCGCCCCTGTCCAAGCTCGGCGGCACGCGCTGGGACACGATCAAGGCGCGGGCGAGACGAGCGGCCCAGGAGCTCGCCGGCGAGCTCCTCAATCTGTACGCAGAAAGAAAACGCCGCGAGGGCCATTCCTTCCCGATCGACACCGACTGGCAGCGTGACTTCGAGGACGCCTTCCCGTTCACCGAGACGCCCGACCAGCGTGACGCGATCGAGATGGTCAAGGCCGACATGGAGGCCCCGCGCCCGATGGACCGCCTGATCTGCGGCGACGTCGGCTACGGCAAGACCGAGGTCGCGCTCCGCGCGGCGTTCAAGGCCGTGCAGGACGGCACGCAGGTGATGCTGCTCGTGCCGACGACGATCCTCGCCCAGCAGCACTACGGCACCTTCACCGAGCGGCTGAAGGACTACCCGATCACGATCGAGCACGTCTCGCGCTTCCGCCCCCAGATCGAGCAACGAGAGGCGGTCAAGCGCTTCAGCGACGGGAAGGTCGACATCCTGATCGGAACGCATCGGCTTCTGTCAAGAGACGTGAGGGCCAAGAGCCTGGGCCTGCTGATCGTCGACGAGGAGCAGCGCTTCGGCGTCAAGCAGAAGGAGCTGCTGCGCCAGCTCAAGCTGAAGGTCGACGTGATCGCGATGAGCGCGACGCCGATCCCGCGGACGCTCCAGATGTCGATGGCCGGGATCCGCGACATCAGCGTGATCGAGACGCCGCCCGAGGGCCGCCGGCCGATCAAGACCTACGTCGGCGAGTACGACGAGGAGCTGGTCAAGACCGCGCTGATCCGCGAGCACCAAAGAAACGGCCAGGCGTTCTTCCTGCACAACCGGATCGAGTCGATCGACGAGACGGCCGAGCGGTTGCGCGGCCTGTGCCCGGGGATGAAGTTCGAGGTCGCGCACGGCCAGATGGACGAGAAGGAGCTCGAGCAGCGCATGCTCGCGTTCCTGCGGGGCGACGCCGACGTGCTCGTGTGCACGAGCATCATCGAGTCGGGCATCGACATCCCGCAGGCCAACACGCTGATCGTCGAGCGCGCGGACACGTTCGGCCTCGCCCAGCTCTACCAGATCCGAGGAAGGGTGGGCCGCAGCCGCGAACGGGCGTACGCATATCTGCTCTATCCGTCCGCCGCCGCCCTGACCCAGGAGGCGGCGCAAAGGCTGAGCGCGCTATCCGACTACACCGAGCTCGGCGCCGGCTTCAAGATCGCCATGCGTGACCTCGAGATCCGCGGCGCCGGCAACCTGCTGGGCGACGAGCAGTCCGGGCACGTCGCCGCGCTCGGGTTCGAGCTCTACATGCAGATGCTCGACGAGGCGGTGGCGGCCGCCGAGGAGGGCGCGTGGGCCGAGGACGAGTGGGAGCCGGTCCGCCTGGACGTCAACGTCGACGCCTACGTGCCGGCCGATTACATCCCCTACGAGCAGGCCAAGGTCGACACCCATCGGCGGATCGCCGGGGCGCGCGAGGTGGCCGATCTGGTCGAGCTGAGAAACGAGCTCGAGGACCGCTTCGGCGAGCTCCCGGACCCGCTCAAGAACCTGATCGCGCTCCAGCAGGCCCGGATCAAGCTGGGCCAGGCCGGCGCCCGGGCGGTGACGTTCCGAAACGGGCGGCTGGCGGTGACCCCGATCGAGCTGGACAGCGTCAGGGCCAAGAAGATCCGTCAGGAGATCCCCGAGGCTCTCTACGAGTCGGGGAAGTCGCAGCTGTCGGTCCGCGTCCCCGAGGATCCGGCCAAGCGGTTCCCGGCGGTCGTGAAGGCCGCGGATGTGCTGCTCGCGGTGACGCGCGAAGCGGCCTAGTTTGGGCCGCCTGCGGCGGCATCCGTGGGGCCGCCCACCCCGTCCGGACGGGGTTGAATGGCCCCACGGACGCCGAGCGAAGCGAGGCCCAAAAACAACGCTTACGCGATTCTTCAGCGCCACTTTGCGAGACCATCGCTACCATCGACCGCCGATGAAGGTTCGTGGGTCGATCTTGGCGCTTGGCGCTTTTTTTGTGCTCGCCGTTGCCGTGGCCGGATGTGGCAGCGGTGTCCCGGGCAATTCCGTCGCCGACGTGGCGGGGAACCCGATCACCACCCAGGCCTTCAACCACTGGATGTTCGTGGCGGCCAAGAGCCAGGCGGCCGAGGAGCCGGGTCAGCCGGTGATCGTGCCCAACGATCCGCCGCAGTTCACCAAGTGCATCGCCGACGTCCGTAAGGCGATCCCGAGCCTGGCCAAGACGAAGGCCGCGACGCTGCGCACCGCGTGCCAGCAGCAGTTCACGTCGCTGTCCAGCTCGGTCATGGACTTCCTGATCACGGCCTACTGGTACCAGGCCGACGCTCACAAGCTCGGCGTGAAGGTGACCAACGCCGAGGTGCAGAACGCGTTTGCCGCCGCCAAGAAGCAGACGTTCCCGACCGCCGCCGGGTTCAACAGCTTCCTGAGCGAGACCGGACAGACACTCGATGACATCGTGTACCGCTTCAAGATCAACACGATCGTCCAGAAGCTGGTGGCCAGGTACACCAAGCCCGTCACCCAGGCCAACATCGTGGCCTACTACAACAGCCACCCGACGCAGTTCAGCACGCAGGAGAGCCGCGACATGCGGATCGTGCTGACCACGAGCTCGGCCCAGGCGGATGCGGCCAAGAAGGCGCTCCAGTCGGGTCAGAGCTGGACGACGGTGGCCAAGAAGTACTCGACCGACCCGACGACCAAGAACAACGGCGGGCTGCTCACCGGCGTCACCCAGGGTCAGCAGGACGCCGCGCTGACCAAGGCGGCGTTTGCCGCGCCGGTGAACCAGCTGATCGGTCCGGTCAAGGGGCAGTTCGGGTACTACGTCGTCGAGGTGACCAAGGTCACACCGGCGACGCACAAGACGCTGGCCGAGGCCACCAAGACGATCAAGTCGCAGCTCACCACCACGCAGTCGCAGACCGCGCAGACCGCGGTCGCCAATCAGGCCAAGAAGGACTGGCTGAGCCAGACCACGTGCCGCGCCGAATACGCGATGGCGGACTGCAAGGGTTACAAGGCGCCCAAGACCGCCACGACGGGCACCTCGACGGGCACCGCGGGCACCTCGACCGCCGGGTGAGCCCCCCGGACCCTGCGGGCATCGCCGAGGCGCTCAGCCGTCTCGACGCGATCACCCGCCGTCTTCGGGTGGAGTGCCCGTGGGACCGAGAGCAGGACGAGCGCTCGATCGTCCCGCACACGGTCGAGGAGTCTTACGAGCTCGCCGATGCCGCCCAGCGGGGCGACGACGCGAAGATGGTCGACGAGCTCGGCGACGTGCTCTTCCAGGTCCATTTCCTGTCGCTGCTGCTCGAGGAGCGCGGCGCCGGTGACCTGGCCGAGGTGGCGACCCAGGTCACCGAAAAGCTGATCCGCCGTCACCCGCACGTGTTCGGCGAAGTGCAGGCCGACACCTCGGTCGAGGTGCGCCGCAACTGGGACCAGATCAAGCAGACCGAGCCCGGCCGGGAACGCGGCGTATTCGGCGAGGTGCCCGAGAACCTGCCCGCGCCGCTGTACGCGCGCAAGGTCCAGCGGCGCGCCGCGTCGAGCGGGTTCGACTTCCCCGGCGTCGAGGGACCGCTCCAGGCGGCGCGCGACGAGCTGGACGAGCTCGAGGCCGCGGGTACGCGCGAGGAGCAGTTCGACGAGCTCGGCGACGTGCTGTTCGCGGTGGTGAATGTGGCGCGCAAGCTCAACGTCGATCCGGAGCTGGCCCTGCGCGCATCGGCGGAAAAGTTCAGGGGCCGCGTCGAGGCCGCGGGCAAGCTCGCCGCATCGAACGGCCGTAACTGGAACGATCTCGCTCCTGACGAGCAGCTCGGCTACTACGCGCGGGCGCGTCTGACCGAAGGAGCCCAATGAGCCAGATCGATCACGTACACGCCCGCCAGATCCTCGACAGCCGAGGCAACCCGACGGTTGAAGTCGAGTTGAGCGTCCGCTCGGGCGCGTGGGGGCGCGCGGCCGTGCCGTCCGGTGCCTCGACCGGCGAGTTCGAGGCGACCGAGCTGCGCGACGGCGGCTCGGACTGGGGCGGCAAGGGCGTGATGCGCGCGGTCGAGAACGTCAACGGCGAGATCGCCACCGCGGTGCGGGGACAGGACGCGTCCTCGCAGGCCGCGCTGGATCGAATGCTGATCACGCTGGACGGAACCCCGAACAAGTCGCGGCTGGGCGCCAACGCGATCCTCGCCGTGTCGCTCGCGGCGGCGCACGCCGCGGCGGCGGAGGAGCGGTTGCCGCTGTGGCGCTACCTGGGCGGCGAGAGCGCCCACGTGCTCCCCGTCCCGATGCTGAACGTGATCAACGGCGGCGCGCACGCCGACAACAGCATCGACTTCCAGGAGTTCATGATCGTCCCGGTCGGCGGCGCGACCTTCCAAGACGCGCTGCGCATGGCCGACGAGGTGTTCCAGAACCTGAAGAAGATGCTCCACGATCGCGGCCTGTCGACCACCGTGGGCGACGAGGGCGGTTTCGCGCCGAACCTCGAGTCAAACGAGGCGGCCCTGGGCATTCTCGTCGAGGCGATCCGCACGGCGGGCTACGTGCCCGGCGACCAGATCGCGATCGCGCTGGATCCGGCCGTTTCGGGGCTGTACAAGGACGGCTCCTACGTGCTCGAGCACGAGGGACGGAGTCTGAGCGCGCAGGAGCTCTCGGCGTACTTCGCCGAGCTGGTCGGGCGCTACCCGATCATCTCGCTCGAAGATGGCATGGCCGAGGAGGACTGGGACGGCTGGGCGCACCTGACCCAGGAGCTCGGCAGCCGCCTTCAGCTCGTGGGCGACGACGTGTTCGTGACCAACACCGAGCGGCTCCAGCGCGGGATCGACTCAGGCGTGGCCAACTCGATCCTGATCAAGGTCAACCAGATCGGGACGCTGACCGAGACGCTCGCGGCGATCCGGATGGCGCGCGAGAACGGCTACACGGCGGTCATCTCGCACCGCTCGGGCGAGACCGAGGACGTGACGATCGCCGATCTGGCCGTGGCCACGGGGTGCGGCCAGATCAAGACCGGCGCGCCGTCGCGGACCGATCGGGTGGCCAAGTACAACCAGCTGCTCCGGATCGAGGAGGCGCTCGGCGCCGACGCGCGGTACCCGGGACGCAGCGCGTTCCGGTCGTAGGTTTGTTGAGCCACGCGCAAGGGCCCATGCAGCAGGAAGGAGCCCGCGTGCGGCGAACGAAGCGCTTAGCGGATGCCTACAGCTCGTTCCGCAACAGCTTCCCCCCGCCGTCACAGCCGTTCGGCGCCGCGCGCGCCACGGCGGGTGGCGGCGCGGCGCATCGCGAGCCGGGTGAGGTGGGATCGGATCGGGCGCGTCGGCCTCCTCGTCGTGCTGTGCGTGGTGGCCGGCCTGTACGTGCAGCAGGCCCTGGCGTATCTGGCCGTCCGAAGCCAGGCCGATCAGCAGCGGGCAATCGTTCACCAGCTCGCGCAGGCCAACGCCGGCCTGCGCGCCCAGCAGCGCTCGCTGGGCGAGCCGTCGACGATCGCCGCCGATGCCCGCGCGCTTGGCATGGTCCGGATCGGCGAGCATCCCTACGAAGTGACGGGCCTGGCGAGCCACTGATTCTCGCTGTCGGGGCCGGGTAGTCCCGGGGCGGGCATGGTGGTTTTGCGGTTCGACGAGGTGATCGGTCTGTGGCGCGAGGGCCAGCGCCGCCTGGACCAGTCCGATCCCGCGGTGCGGCCCGCGCTCGAGCGCGTTATCGACGCGATCGTCGACGAGCTGCGCCGGCGAGTGGGCAGCATCTTCACGACCGATGAGCTGGCGCGCTACTACGGGGATGAGGGCATCGAGTGGTGCTTCGAGGTCGCGGTCCGGACGGCTCCGGGCACTCCGGACGCCTGGGATCTGACCACGGTGGCAAACGTCGCGTTCGCGCGGTACGTGCGCGAGGCGAGCGACTACGCCGGCGGAACGCGCGTCGCCACCGAGGACTAGGCGCCCGTGCAAGACCTGCCACGCGAGCGCGAATGCCGGCACCGTGGCAGCTTGTGCACGTGGGGCATGCGCACCATGCCACGGTCACGCCGCGCCGGCGCGAATGGCAGGTTATGCAGGCCGCCTCGACTCGATGCGGCCGGTGGCCGGCGGCCCGGCCGGGCTAATCCCCGTTGCCGTCGTCGTTGTCGTCGCTGTCGTCGCCGTCGTCGCCAACCCGGCGGATCACGATCTGATCCTCCTCGATGGCGACTTCGACGGGCCGGTGGCCGGCCCAGTACTCGGCGTAGATCGGGTCGTCCTGGACGGCGGGATCGAGCCACAGGCCGTAGCCCTCATCGCCGTGGTCGAACGTGGCCTCGAGCGGGGTGCTCTTGCGCCGGCTGCTCCGACGTCCCCCGCGCCGGCCGCGCCGGCGCCGGCTGCGCTGCTTGCCCTCGTCGTCCTCGTCCTCCTCGCCGTCCTCGCCGTCTTCGTCCTCGTCGGCGGCGCGTGCTTCGGCCGCCTCGAGCTCGGCGGCGATCAGCGCGTCGTCCTCGGCCCGCAGGTCGATCTCGTCGTCGAAGTCGACGCTCGCGCCCGCGGTGTCCGGATCGGCGTCGGGCTCGAGGCCCTGCTCGCGCTTGAACGCCTGGATCTGCTGCACGGTCACCTCGAGCTGGTGCGCGATCCACGCGTCCGTCCGTCCCTGGCGCACCCAGGCGCGGATGCGGTTCAGCTCGGGTCTCAGCGATCGACGGGCCATTGCTCGGCGCGGAGACTAGATGATTGACGGCAAATGAGGTGCGGTGGCCGACGGCGGCAAACGTTCGTACACCCTCAACAGAATGACTAAGGGCGCGACCGGATTGCCGCCGTATCGCGCCGTAATCGCTTGTGCAGAGCAGAGGTCAACCGCTATCCTGGCCTCGGCGGACCGGAGGGCTCGTGGACACGAGGCAATCCGTCTGCTTCGTTTGACGACCAGGCGAGCAGGGAGGCAATCCCCAATGTTGGTACTCACCCGCAAGTCCAACCAAAGCATCATGATCGGCGACGACATCGAGGTCTCCGTACTGGCGATCATGGGCGAGAAGGTGCGAATCGGGATTCAGGCGCCACGCGACATTCCCGTATTCCGCAAGGAGGTCTATCTGGAGATCCAGCAGGAGCGTATGGGCTCCGGGAAGGGCGCCCGCGAGGAGGTCGACGCGGCGCTGCGTGGCATGGGAGATACGGACTAAGGCGCCGCCGTCAGGCGCCGCCGAAAATCGTCCTAAGGCGCAGCCGTCAGCGGGAGCGAATGCCCCCGCTAGCTGAGGAGGTAGTACAGCGTCTCGAACATCGCGATCGTGACCGCGACCGCGGTGCCGACGAGCGTGAGGACGAGCACCCAGTAGCGCACCGAGCTGCGCTTGCGCTGGCGCTGGCGCCATCGCTTGCGTGAGCGCGAGACGGCTCGCCGCTGCTGCAGCTGACTGCGGCTGCGGTCGAGCTGCATCTCGTGCCGGAACTCCTGCTCGAGCTCGGCGAGGCTCTGACGCATCTTCATGGCCATGGCGGCCGCGAGCCTACCAAGCCCGCGGCCTCATTGTTATGTAGCGGCGTGCCCTCGGGATGAAGGCAACGTCTTAGTGAACGGCCTGTCCCTCGTACACGCGCACGAAGTGCAGGTAATTCTCGGCGATCTGCTTGACCGCGGCATCGCGCTCCAGATCACCGGCGATGATGCCCTTGAGGGCATCCGCCCAGATCGAACGTCCGATCGCGAACCCGATGAAGCCCTCGACCGGAGCGGCCACCTGGAGCCACTGCTCGACCTTCTCGGTCGAGGCGCCACGGCCCAGCAGCACGCATGTCACGCCCTCACGGCCCTCACCCGTGCGGGCCTGCTCGGCGAGCATCGCCGCGTCCGAGCGCTCGTCGAGGCCCTCGATCTTCCAGATGTCGACCTCCACGCCGGAGTTCTGGAGCTCCTCGATCGCCCGGCGCATCAGCTCCGGACGCAGCTCGGCGTCGTAGCGGTCGCTGTCGCCGCCGACGCTCGCGAGCTGCTCATCGGTGGCGGGGACCAGCAACTCGAACAGGAACTTGCGGTCGTGGTCGTGGAGCCAGTCGGCGAGGCGCTTCAGGCGCGCGGCCTGCTCCTTGTTCAACGCGGCGTCGCCGTCGGGGTTGTAGCGGACGAGCACCTTGGAGAAGTCCGGATCGAACTTCTCGATGTGGGCCGGGAAGTCATCGCCGTACTCGAAGTCGAACTCCTCCTGGCCTGACTTCTCGACCGGCATGGCGAGCTTGAGATGGTGCGCCTTCGCCTGCTCGGGGATGTTCGAGCCGAACTGCTCGTCCACGAGAACGCCGGTGGCGCCGGCCTCGGCGCCCTGCTTCACGGCCGCAAGCATGCCCTCGAAGATCACGCGCTTGGAGTCCGAGATCGTCTCGGTCTCCTCGGGGGTGGGGGTGCCCGAGACGCCGAACATCTTCTGGAAGGAGCCCCGGTGGTCGAACGCGAGGATGTAGAGCTTGCCGTCGTATCCGAGAGCCATCGGACCCTCCCTTTCGTTTCAGGTAGTAGCTACGTCCCAGTCTACGTCTACCCTGGCGCGCGATGGAGCACAATTTCCGCGGCCCCGCTTACACGATCGGGATTGAGGAGGAGCTGATGATCCTCGACGCGGAGTCGCTCGAGCTGGTCAACGCGATCGAGAGCCTGCTCGAGCCGGCGCCGGCGGGCGAGATCAAGCCCGAGCTGATGGAGTCGGTGCTCGAGGTCTCCACCGATCCGTGCCGCAATACCGCCGAGGCCGGCCATCAGCTGCGCGCCCTGCGCGCCCAGGTTCGCGAGACGGCCGCGCGCAAGGACCTCACGATCGGCTCGGCCGGAACGCATCCGTTCGCGCTGTGGGAGGACCAGCGGATCGTCGCGCGCCCGCGCTACCGGGATCTCGTGTCCGCGCTGCGGTTCGTCGCGCGCCAGGAGCTCATCTTCGGAACGCACGTGCACGTCGGAGTTGACGATCCCGAGAAGGCAATTCACGTCGCCAACGGGATGCGCGTGCACGTCCCGATCCTGCTCGGGCTGTCGGCCAACTCGCCGTTCTGGCGGGGCGAGGCCACCGGGCTGGCCTCCACGCGGACGCCGATCTTCCGGGCCTTCCCCCGGATGGGCATCCCGCCCACCTATAAGGACTGGGACGACTACGAGAAGCGGATCGATTTCATGGTGCACTCGCGGGTCATCGAGGACTACACCTACCTGTGGCACGACGTGCGTCCCCACCCCAACTTCGGCACGGTCGAGATCCGGGTGATGGATTCGCAGACCCGGGTCGAGCACACGCTCGGCCTGGCCGCGCTCGTCCACGGACTGGTCAAGGAGCTCTCCGAGCACTTCGACGCGGGCAGGCAGCTGTCGCGCTATCCGTTCGAGATGCTCGACGAGAATAAGTGGCTGGCGGCTCGGCATGGGCTTGACGGCGAGCTGGTGGACCTGCCCGAGTGGGACCGCGTGCCGGCCCGCGAGCTGGCCCGCCGCCTATTGGACCGGATGCGAGAGCACTGCCAGGACCTCGGGTCGGTCGCCGAGCTCGAAGCCGTCGAGGATCTGCTCGAGCGCGGTAACGGCGCCGCCCGCCAGGTCGTCGTGTACGAGGCCAACCACGACCTGCGCGAGGTGATGGCCGAGATCGTGGCCGCCACCGTCGTGTAGGCCGGTTTTGTCGGGCCGCGGGGATTGGCAACCGGACCGGACCGTCGGGGGACCTTTCGGAGACCTCGCCTCCGTCATACAATCGACTCACCGATGAGCACGGGTGGACAGGACCTGTTCGTAATTTGCAAGAACTGCCAGTCCGAGGTCAGCCCCTACATAACCGAGTGCCCGTACTGCGGGAGCCGCCTGCGTAAACGGGCCCCCAAGCTCGACCGCGACGGCCGCGTCAACGAGCGTAAGCGCCGGCCCCCCAGCCCGTCGCTGCCGCGCCTGCGGCGCGGCGAGATTCCCGGGATCCGGGGCGAATCGAGGCCGTACGCGACGATCGTGCTCGTCCTGGCCGGGTTCGCCGGGACGCTTCTCTGGCGAGCGGCGCTCGTCGGGAGCACCAATGCGATCGAGCTGTGGGCGCGGTACGGAACCCACCTGTGGTGGCGGCTGCTCGTCGCGCCGTTCACGTACACGAACACGGGCTACGCGATCGTGGCACTCGCCACTATCGCGGTTTACGGCTGGCTGCTCGAGCGCCGGCACGGCCCGCTACTCGTGATCGCGCTGTTCGCGATCGCGGCGATCGGCGGCGCCGCCGTGACCGCGACCAACTCCACCCTGCCGCTCGCGCTGGGAGCCAACGGCGCCGCGCTCGCCCTGCTCGTAGCCTGGGCGCTCCCTGACGTGCTCGCGCTGCGCGCCAAGCGGGATTTCGAGGGGGATCTGCTCGGCACGGCGGTCGTGGCCGTGGTCGTGGCGCTGATGCCACTGGCCGCTCCGGACGCGAGCTGGATTCCCGAGGGCGTCGGCATCGCGGCCGGCCTGCTGATCGGCCTTCCCCTGGCTCTGACCAGCGACGCGTAGACCGCGGGGCCGGCGGAGGGCGGCGGGCCGGTGGAGGCTCGTGCCGCGCACGTATGATCAGAACGACCCGTGGTCGACCGCGCCTACACCGACGCCGAGCTGGACGCGGCGATCGCAGCGATTGCCTCCCCCGAGCGTCTGCGCGATGCGCAGGATGTGGTCGCCCGCAGCGCGCCGGCGCTGGCTCGGGTGCTGGCCACCGCGCTCGAGGAGGGCGGCTGGTTCGACCTGGGCCACAACCAGGCCGTTCGCGAAGCGACCGGTCACGACGACTACGACGAGCGGGTGCGCGCAGTACGCATGATGCTCGCCGAGGAGACCCGCCTTGGGATGCTCGTCGGTGTCGCGGTCGGCTTCGAGCTGGCCCGAGAGCTCGAAAGAGAGCCCGAGGCGCCGGGATCGCAAACGAAAAAGGAGGATTGATCTGATGGAAGTGCGCTTTCTGGGCCACGCTGCCTTCGAGCTCGACGACGGGGACACGACGGTTCTGATCGACCCGTTCCTGACCGGTAACCCTAAGGCGGCGATCTCAGCTGAGGACGTCGCCGCGACGACGATCCTGCTCACGCACGGGCATGGCGACCACATCGGCGACACGGTGTCGATCGCGAAGCGCACGGGGGCGCCGGCGGTGGCGATCGTTGAGATTGCCGGCGAGCTCGGCGAGGAGGGCATCGACGTGCGCGACCCGAACATGGGCGGGACGGTCAAGTTCGACTGGGGCTGGGTCAAGCTCGTGCCGGCCTGGCACACATCGACCACGCCCAAGGGGACGGCCAACACCCCGGCCGGCCTGCTGATCAACTTCCAGGACACGATCGTCTACCACCTCGGCGACACGTGCGTGTTCTCCGACCTGCAGCTGGTCGGCAAGCGCAATCCGATCGACGTCGCGCTGATGTGCATCGGCGGCCACTACACGATGGATCGCGTGGACGCGGTCGACGCGGCCGAGCTGGTCGGGGCCAAGACCGTGATCCCGTGTCACTACAACACGTTCCCGCCGATCGAGACCGACGCCGAGGCGTTCAAATCGGACGTCGAGTCGGCCACGCAGTCCAACGTCGTGGTGCTCGAGCCGGGGCAGTCGCACTCGGCGTGACGCACGCGATCGTCCTGATCCAGGCGGATCGCTCGGCGCTGGCCACACTGGGCGGCGAGCTCGCCGGCCTGCAAGGCGTAGCCGAGGTCTACTCGGTCACGGGCGAGTGGGACTTCGTCGCGATGCTGCGCCTGCGCGAGCCCGAGCAGCTCGCCCAGGCGGTCACGGGGCAGATCTCGCAACTGGCCGGCGTGTCGCGGACGCACACGATGGTGGCGTTCGAGGTCTACTCGCGCCACGACCTCGAGGCACTGTTCTCCGTCGGGCAGTAACCCCTACGTGCGGGTGGCGGTCGTAGCCGAGCGGTACCCATCGCTGGGGGATCCCTTGTCGACGCGCGCGTACAGGGCCGGGACCGTCGCGGTGCCCTGGCCGGCGCGGCAGCTGCTGGCCGAGGTGAGCGCCCGGTACCGGGCCCGAACCGGAGCCCGACCTCGGCCGGACACGCGGGTGAAGGTGTCGTTGACGAGCTATCCCGCCCGCCTCTCGCACGCCCGTCTGCCGATCTATTCGCTGCTGTGCCAGTCGGTCCGTCCGGCGGAGGTGGTGCTGGTGCTGTCCGAGCACGAGTTCTCGGGGCGGACGCTCCCCGATTGGGTTCACCGCATGCCGGGACTACGTGTCCTGTGGACGGCCGGGGAGTCCGCACGGAGCTACCAGAAGCTCGTGCCGGTGCTGCTGGAGGATCCGGCGGCCACGATCGTCACCGCCGACGACGACATGCTGTACCCCCGCGACTGGCTTGCCGGCCTGCTGCGGGCCGGGGCCGCCGATCCGGGGCGGATCGTCGGCTATCGGGGGCTCGAGGTCGCGCTCAGTGACGGCCGTCCACTGCCGTTCTTGGATTGGCCACGCGCGCGCGAGACCACCGCGTCGCCCCGGCTGCACCTGACCGGCGTCGGGGGGATCCTGTATCCGCCGGGGGCGCTCGCCCCAGAGGTGGCCGACCTCGGCCTGGCGCTTCAGCTGTCTCCGACCAACGACGACGTGTGGTTTCACGCGATGACGTTGCTGCGCGGAACGCGGACGCGGATGGCGTACCGGCGGTTCATCGAGTTCCCCCAGTACCGCGGCAGCCAGCGGAGGGGAAACCTGATGACCGACAACCTCGGGGCCGGCCAGACCGACGTTCAGATCGCAAACGTGTTCGATCACTTCGACCTGTGGCGCGTGCTCGAGGGCAAGGGAGTGGCGCGATGAGCGGCGTCGATGTACTGGTGCTCTCGCTCGGCACGACCGAGGGCTGGCGGCGGGCCGACCGCGCGATGGTCGGGATGCTCGAGCAGGCCGGCGCGTCGGTCGCGATCGCGGGGGTGCGGATCGGCGCGGCTGGGCGGCTCCGCCGCGGATACCCGGTCAACGACTTTGTCGAGGGGATCGCCTCCCGTCGTGCGCTGGCCACCGCGATCGAGCGCCACCGGCCCCGGGCGGTGGTGTTCGGCTCGACCACCGCCGCGCTGCTGGCCGTCGTCCCGGAGACGGTGCCGTTCGCCGTCTGGCTCGACTCGCCGGCGCGGCTCAACCGCCCCGGCGTGCTCAACCTCCCCGTTCACCTGCTCGAGCGCCGGCAGCTGGCCCGCGCACGGCTGCTGCTCGCGCACAGCCCCGGGACGGTGGACGCTCTGCCCGCGGGGGCGGCCCCGTCGGTGCTCGTGCCGCCGCCGATCCCGGTCGCCCCCCCGTCAAGCGATTCGCGCGAACGGTTCGCCGTCGGCTACACGCCCGACCCCAAGGCCAAGGGGCTCGCGCCGCTGTGCAGCGCCTGGGAGCGAGCCTCGCTGCCGGGCGTTCGCCTGTTGATCGCGGGCGTACCGCCCGAGCGGGCGCGCGCGTTCCTCGAGCGCCGGAGCATCGATCTGCCCGCCGGGGCCGAGCTCGTCGGCATGCTGCCCCAGGCCGAGTTCCGCGAGCTCCTGGCCCGCGCGCTCGTGTTCGTCAGCGCCGCCGAGTGGGAGGACTTCGGCATCGCGCCGCTCGAGGCGCTTGACCGCGGCGCCGCGTTCGTGTGCGCGCCGGCCGGCGGCCCGTTTCCGGCGCTCGCGCTGGCCCGCGCGCTGGCGCCCTCGTTCGTCGCCGGTGACCGGGCGCCGGCGTCGCTCGCCGCCGCATTGCAGGCCGCCTTCGACACCCCGGCCGAGCGGCTGGCCGCCTACCGGGTCGCGGCGCGGGCGGCGCTCGAGCCTTACCGGCCCGAGGCGTCGGTGGCGCGAATTCGCGACGAGGTGCTGCCCGCGCTGCTCGGCTCGTAGCGGCGAGCGGCCCTCGTCACGGCCTCGACGAACGCGTCGACCTCGACACCGTCGGTCTCGCGGTCGATCGCGCGGCTCTCGGCCGACATCCGCCGGCGCAGCTGCGAGTCGGAAACGAGCTGGTCGAGAGCGTTCCTCACCGCCTCAGTGTCTCTGGGATCGACGAGTAGTGCGTTGCGTCCCTCGACCGCGACGTCGCCGGCCGCCCCGGCCGCGCGGCTGCAGATGATCGGCAGGCCCGCCGCGGCCGCTTCGCGGACCGCCACGCCGAACGGTTCGTAGGTGCTGATCAGCGCGTACACGTCGGCTGACCCATATAGGGCGGGCATCTCCCCCGCCGGGACGTGCCCGAGAAAGCGGATCGGCGCGTCGTGCTCGCGGGCCATCTGCTCGAGCTGCTCCTGCAAGAACCCCGTGCCGGCGATCTCGAGCTCGGCCTCGCCTGCGATCCTCGAGAAGGCCTCGATCAGGGTCGCGAAGTTCTTGTCGGGCACGAGCCGCCCGGCGCTGAGGATCTTGACCGGTCCCGCGTGCCCGTCGTGTCGCGGGACGGCCCGGAACCGTTCCACGTCGGCCGCCTGGAGCGCCACCGTTGTCCGGTCATCCGGCACACCGAAGGAGCGCAGCCGGTCGCGCGCGGCCGAGCTCGCGGCGATCACGCCGTCGGCGTGCCGGGCCAGCCGACGGTGCAGCGCGAGCTGCCAGCTCGGCAGCATCGAGTCGATCTGGGGCGTGCACTCGGTGAAGATCACGTAGGTCTTCCGGTGGCGCCGGCACCACGTCAGCGCGCGTAACGAGGCGGGTCCGTACTCGGACACGACGACGCAATCGGGATCGAAGGCGTGCAGCGCGCGCTCGAGCCCGCGTGAGAGCAGCACCGGCGTGCGTCCGGCGCGCCGGCGCTGCCACGAGCGCAGGTGGACGGCCGGATAGGGGTGCTCGGTCGGGAACCAGTCCGGCGCGACGTCCCAGCTCGGCTGCCCGGCCGACTGGTAGATCACGCAGATCTCGAGCTCCGGGCGTTCAGCCAGGGCGCGGAACAGCGGCTCGCGGTAGGGGACCGGAGTGGGAGGGACGATGGCGCAGCGCAGCCCCATGGCGGGGCGAAGGTTAGGAGATGGCCAGCGGCGCCTTAGAGCTGAGACCCGCGGCCCCGTTCAAACCAGATCGAGCGGTCCTTCCAGTCGTGGACCATCAGCAGTGCCCCTGCGGCGAGCGCGAGGGCCGAGCTCGGGGCCACCACTGGCTTCTCGACCGGGAGGGGGTCGCTGATCAGCGCGAGGCAGGCGGCCACGGCCAGGACGGACCCGGTGGCGCCGTGATGGCAGCGCTGGCCGAGGATCCACAGCCGACGACGCAGCGAGTCGTACTCGACGAGTTTCCCGACGGATTGTCCAACGCCTGCCCGCATTTCCCTGATCCGCCCAGTTATCGGCCTTTTCCCTGCAAACGTGAGGGACTCGGGCGTTCTTCCGCGACGTGCGAGACCGGGGTGAGGTCGGCGGCGCCTTAGGCGATCCGAGAGCCGAGCTCGGCCTCCTGGTCGGGGCGCAGCAGGACCACGCCGCGCTGCTCATCGAGGGCGCCGAGCACGAGCACCTCAGAGGAGAATCCGGCGATCCTCCGCGGGGTCAGGTTGACCACGCCGACGATGAGCCTGCCCTCGAGTTCCTCGCGCGGATAGTGGGTTATCTGCGCCGAAGAGCGCTTGATTCCGACCTCCGGGCCGAAGTCGATCGTCAGCTT
>DATJUA010000109.1:0-6338 GCA_035502815.1 Solirubrobacteraceae bacterium | reverse complement strand
CTGTTCTGGCGGCGTCTGGAACCACCTGACGGGAGGCGGCGAACCCGCCGTACCACCAGTACGTCTCGGTTCGCCGCCTCCCCCCAGGCGGCCCCAGCCACTCGCCAGCTCCAGCAACCTTGTTTCCCTACGGACCCTTAGAATCAACCCGCTCCAACTCACGACGAGCGCCCGGGGCAAGCCGTGAAGCAGTTCTCGTTTCAGCACGACGCGGCGCTGGCGGTCATGGTGATCGCGATCGTGGGCAGCGTGTGGGGCGCGCGCCGGCACCCGGGGCGGTGGATGAAGCCGTTTTCGGTCGGCCTGGCGGCGTGGATCTTCGCCGCCTGGGCGGGCGAGTACGTGGCCGACGTGATCCTCGGTAACTGGAGCCTGAAGTACACGCTGCCCCTCCAGCTGACCGATGCGGTGTCTGTCGTGTCGATCCTCGCCCTTTTGACACGGCGCCAGATGCTCGTCGAGTTGACCTACTTCTGGACGTTCACCGCCTCGCTCCAGGCGGTGATCACACCTGATCTCGCGTACGCGTTCCCGAGCGTTTACTACTTCACCTACTTCATCTACCACGTCGGCGCGATCGTGGCCGCGGCGTATCTGGTGGTGGGCTGCCGGCTGTATCCGCGCCCCGGCGCCGCGTGGCGGGTGTTCGCCTGCACGCTGGCGTGGGCCGCGATCGCCGGCGCGGGCGACCTGATCACCGGCGGCAACTACATGTACCTGCGCGCCAAACCCGTGCACACCTCGCTGCTCAGCGTGCTCGGCCCATGGCCCTGGTACATCGTCGGGGCGGCCGCGGTGGGGCTGGCCATGCTGCTCGCGATCGCCGGGTTGACGCGCTTGTTCGGCGGGGTGCCCGAACCGGCCGCGGCGATGGAGCCCGGCGAGTCGGTCTTGGTTCGGTAGCGTTCGGCCCCGCATGCGTGCGATCTGGTTCGAGCGAAACGGCGGCCCCGAAGTCCTCGAGTTGCGCGAGGTGCCGGCGCCCACACCGGGCGAAGGCGAGGTGCTGGTCGACGTCGAGGCGATCGGCGTCAACTACCGCGACGTGTACGAGCGCGAGGGCGGCGGCTACGGCAGCCCGCCGCCGGCGATCATCGGCGTCGAGGGCGCCGGCCGGATCCACGACACGGGCGAGCGCGTGGCGTGGGCCCACGTGGCCGGCAGCTACGCCGAGCAGGTGGCCGCCCCGCGGGACCGGCTCGTGCCCGTTCCGGACGACGTGCCCTGCGAAGTAGCGGCGGCGGCGCTGTTGCAGGGGATGACCGCTCACTACCTGGCCGCCGACTCCTACCCCGTTCAGCCGGGCGACGCGGTGCTCGTGCACGCGGCAGCCGGCGGCGTGGGGCTGCTGCTGACACAGATCGTCAAGGCACGTGGAGGCCGGGTGATCGCCACCACCTCCACCGAGAAAAAGGCCGCGCTGGCGCGTGACGCGGGAGCCGACGAAACGATCGGGTACGACGGCTTCGCCGAGCGAGTCAGGGAGATCACCGGCGGCGAGGGAGTGAGGGCCGTGTACGACGGGGTCGGGCAGGCGACGTTCACGGACGGCCTGAAGGCGCTCGGTCCCGCCGGCCGGATGATCCTGTACGGCGCGGCGAGCGGCCAGCCCGATCCGCTCGACCTACGCGTGCTCGCGCCGGCGGGCTCGCTCTACGTTCAGCGGCCGACCCTTCAGACCTACACGAGCACGCCCGAGCAGCTCCGAGACCTCGCCGGGAGTCTGTTCGGCCACATCGAGCGGCGAGACCTGAAGGTCCGAATCGGGGCGCGATACCCACTAGAGGAGGCCCGCCAGGCCCACGAGGACCTCGAGGCGAGACAGACGACCGGCAAGCTCCTGCTCATCCCATGAAGGAGCTGCGCGGCCGCGCGAGTGCCGAGCTCGAGATTGCTCCCGAGGAGTGCTTCGAGCTGCTGGCCGCATTCGAGCGCTATCCGGCCTGGTTCGAAGTGGTGCGCGAGGTCGAGATCCTCGAGGCCGAACAGGACGAAACGCCAGGCATGGCGCGGGCGGCCGTGCACGTCGCGCAGAGCCCGTTCGGCCAGGACTTTGAGCTGTTCCTCGCCGTGCGGACCGAGGCGCCGGTCGCGGTGACGCTCACCCGCGTGCCCGATGGCCCCCACGACGAGGACCGCCTCGAGCTGATCTGGCGGGTGCAGGGCGACGGTACGACGCACCTCGAGCTCGAGTTCGACGCGGCCGCCTCGTTCGTGCCGAGCTTCCTGCCCGTGGGCGACGCCGGCGACGCGATCGCGCAGGCGGCGCTCGACGCGGCGCGGGCCGCGCTGGTGGACCCGTGACCTCGACCGCAACCAAGAACCTGGCCCGCCTCCACGAGGACGCCCTCGAGCGGCGCGGCGACTATCCGTCCCTGTTCTTCGAGGGCGCCTGGCACGGCTCGGCCGAGCTGCTCGAGCGATCGCGGCGGCTGGCCGGTGGCCTGATCGAGCTCGGGATCGAGCCGGGCGAGCGTGTCGTCGTGTGCATGGCGAACTGCCCGGAGGTGACCGTCAGCTACCAGGCGCTGTGGCGCGCCGGCGCGGTGGTGACCCCCGCGATGTTCCTGCTCGCCGCCGAGGACCTCCGACACGTGATCGCGCACTCCGGGGCATCCGCGATCATCACCACGCCGGAGTTCGTGGACAAGGTGCGGGACGCCGCGGCCGGACTGGACGGCGTCCGGCACGTGATCTCGACGGGCTCGGAGGCATCGCTCAGCGCCGGCGTGCTCGCGCTGGACGAGCTCGAGCAGCGCGATCCGGCGGGCATCGTTCCGCGCCACGACGAGGACCTCGCCGTGCTCCTCTACACGGGCGGCACGACCGGCCGCGCGAAGGGCGTGATGATCTCGCACGCCAGCCTCAACTTCACCGGCCAGTCCGTGGAGAAGGCGGCCCACGTGGACGGGGTGACTCGTCATCTGATGACCCTTCCCCTGGCCCACGCCTACGGGATCCTGATCACGATCTCGGGCATGCACGCCCCCGAGCGGCCGGTGACCGTGCTGCTGCGCTGGTTTGACCCCGGCAAGTTTCTCGCGCTCGTCCAGGAGCACAAGGTGCACAGCGCCCCGCTGGTTCCATCGATGATCCAGATGCTGCTCGCCCAGCCGCTCGAGCAGTTCGACCTGACGTCCCTGTCCTACTTCGGGTCGGGGGCGGCGCCGCTCGCCCCCGAACTGGTGGAGGAGCTTCGGAGGCGACTCCCATGGGTCTCGATTCGCGAGGGGTACGGGCTCAGCGAGACCGCCGCGCTCGTCTCGACGAACCCGGCCGGGCGCGAGAGGCCGGGCTCGGTCGGGCTCCCCGTCCCGGGCGCCGAGGTACGAATCCTCGACGACCAAGGACACCCCCTCCCCGCGGGTGAGCCGGGAGAGATCTGCGTCCGCTCGCCCGCCGTGATGCAGGGCTACTGGCGCGCTCCCGAGGCGACCGCCGAGACGATCCGGGACGGCTGGCTGCACACGGGGGACATCGGCCGGCTGGACAAGGATGGCTACCTGTTCATCGTCGACCGCAAGAAGGACCTGATCATCCGCGGCGGCTTCAACGTGTACCCGCGCGACGTGGAGGACGCGCTGCTCGAGCATCCGGCCGTCGTCGGCGCCGGCGTGGTGGGCCGCCCCGATGCCCGCCGCGGCGAGGAGGTGATCGCGTTCGTGGCGTTGACCGCGGGCAGCGCGGTCACCTCGCAGGAGCTGGTGGCATGGGCCCGCGAGCGGATCGGCGGCTACAAGTATCCGCGCGAGGTGCACGTCGTCGACGCGATCCCGCTCACTGCGGTCGGCAAGCTCGACCGCAAGGCGCTTCGAGCCCGTCTGCTATAGACGGTGGCCATGGCGGGCGATCTCCAAACGCGTTCTCTGGGAGTGCTCGGGCCGGAGGTGCCGGTCGTTGGGCTGGGCTGCAACAACTTCGGCCGGCGGGTCGACCTCGACGGCACGCGCGCGGTCGTGGACGCAGCGCTCGACGAGGGGGTCACCTTCTTCGACACGTCCAACACGTACGGGGACCCTCATGGTCGCAGCGAGGAGTTCCTCGGCGATGTCCTCCAAGGGCGCCGCGATCGGGTCGTGCTGGCCACCAAGTTCGGGATGGACATGGGCGACGGACTCGGCCCGCGCGGCTCGCGCGAGTACATCATGCAGGCCGTCGAGGCGTCGCTGCGCCGGCTGCGCACCGATGTGATCGACTACTACTGGTACCACCAGCCGGACGGGGTCACCCCGATCGACGAGACGCTCGGGGCGCTCGACGAGCTGGTCCGGGCCGGCAAGGTCCGCTACGTCGGCGCCTCGAACTTCAGCGCCGAGTTGATCGAGGAGGCGGACGCGGTGGCGCGTGACCGGGGCTTCGCGCGCTTCACCTCGATCCAGAACAACTACAGCCTGCTGAACCGCGAGGCCGAGCACGAGGTGCTGCCGACGTGCGAGCGGCTCGGGATCGGCTTCGTCCCGTTCTTCCCACTCGCCTCCGGGCTCTTGACCGGCAAGTACCACCGCGACGAGCCGGCGCCGGACGGAACGCGCCTTGCCGCGCGCGATCAGGTGGCGAGCGCCGAGCAATTTGACGCCGTGGAAGCCGTCGCACGCTTCGCCGCTGACCATGACGTGTCGATGCTGGACGTCGCGATCGGGGCGCTGCTCGCCAACCCGGTGATCTCGACGGTGATCGCAGGCGCGACCAAGCCCGAGCAGGTCCGGGCGAACGCCGCGGCCGGGCGCTGGCGGCCCGATTCCGGCGAGCTGGACGAGCTTTATTCGATGCTCGGAGCGGTTGCGCGGTGAGGGATGGGTCGCCTTGGCTGAGTACGACATTCACCTCGACGATAAGTACGGCAGCCTGACGCTGATCGAGGACCGCGAGACGGTGGTGCTGGCGCCTCACCAGGGCTACACGGTGCCGCGCGGGGTCGAGCATCGGACCCGGGCGCCCGTCCGCACCGCGATCCTGATGGTCGAGGCGAGCGGCGTCCAGCCGACCGGGGACTGACGCGGTTGCGCGCTTTCCGGGTGGCGTTGGAGAGCGACCTCGATCCCGAGACGGCGGTTGGGTGGCTGCGCGACGTGGAACGGCCGTTCGCGCTCGTCGGCGAGTGGCTGAGCGGCGAGGGGACCCTGCACGGCGAGGCGATGCTGCTCGGTTCGCATCCGGCACGCGTCGCGGCAGCCGGCGATGACCCGTTTGTGCTGCTCGGTTGCCAGCCCGCCATCGAACCCGATTTGGATCGGGGCTCGGACGTCGTGGTCGGCGGCGGCTGGGTCGGGTGGCTCGGCTACGGGCTGGGTGCCGAGATCGAGGCGCTCCCCCCCGGTCCGCCGGCCCCGGCTCCGCGCCCGTCGTTCTCGCTCGCGTTCTACGACCACGTGGTGCTGTTCGACGGCGCGAGCTGGTGGTTCGAGGCGCTGTGGTCGGCCGATCGCGAGGTGTTCCTGCGCGAGCGGCTCGAGCTGTGGCGGTCGCGGCTTGCTGCGGCGCCGCCGGCCGGCTCTGGTCAGCCGGCGCGCACAACTCCGTTCCGGCTGACCGCCAACGGGGCCGCCGGACACGTCGAGGCGGTGGCGGATTGCCGGCGCCGGATCGCGACGGGCGAGCTGTACGAGGCAAACCTGTGCGTGCGGTTGGAGGCGCGGGTCGAGGGCGATCCGCTCGATCTGTTCGCTCGCGCGCTGCCGGTCGCGCGGCCGCGGTTCGGCGCGTTCGTCGACGGGACCGTGAGCCTGTCCCCCGAGCGGTTCCTGCGCCGGCGGGGACGCGATGTGTGGACCGAGCCGATCAAGGGCACCCGCCCCCGCGTCGGCGCCACCGCCTCGCGCGAGGCGGCCCGCCGGGAGCTCGCGGCGTCGCAGAAGGACGCGGCCGAGCACGTGATGATCGTCGACCTGATGCGCAACGACCTGGGCCGCGTGTGCACGTACGGGAGCGTGAGGGCACAGTCTCCACGCGTGGAGCCCCACGCGGGCGTGTGGCACCTCGTCTCGACCGTATCGGGCCGGTTGCGCGAGGGAGTGGGCGACGGCGAGCTGCTCCGGGCGAGCTTCCCACCCGGATCGGTCACCGGCGCGCCCAAGGTCCAGGCGATGAAGGTGATCACCGCGCTCGAGGCCACGCGGCGCGAGGTGTACACGGGCGCCATCGGGATCGCCAGCCCGATCGCCGGGTTGGACCTGAGCGTCGTCATCCGTACCTTCGAAGTGAGCGGTGACGCGATCTGGTTGGGCGCGGGCGGCGCGATCGTCGCCGACTCCGAGCCCGAGCGCGAGCTGGCCGAGGCGTTTGACAAGGCGGCGGGGCCGATCTCCGCGATCGGCGGAGAGCTCGTTCGTCCGGGGGCG
>DATJUA010000108.1:0-11483 GCA_035502815.1 Solirubrobacteraceae bacterium | reverse complement strand
GACAGCACGAAGGCCAGGCCCAGCTCGCCGAACTGCTTGAGGCCCTGACCCGACGGGACGCCGGCTAGCGCGAGGTGGAGCACCACCGGGCGGTGTTCGCCGCCGCCGCCCGGCCACCTGCCTCTATCGAGGGCGGGCTAGACCCGCTGAATCAGCGTGCCCGTGCCGAGCCCGCCGCCGCAGCACATGGTCACGAGCCCGATCTCCGTGTCGGAGCGCTCGAGCTCGTGCAGGAGCGTGGTGATCAGCCGCGCGCCGGTCGACCCGAGCGGGTGCCCGAGCGCCATCGCCCCACCGTTGACGTTGACCCGGTCCATGTCGGGCTCGAGCTCGCGACGCCACGCGGCCACGACCGGCGCGAACGCCTCGTTGATCTCGACCAGGTCGATGTCGTCCATGGTCATCCCGTTGCGCTCGAGAATCTTGTGCGTGGCCGGGATTGGGCCGGTCAGCATGATCACCGGGTCGACTCCGACGGTCGTCTGGTCGACGATCCGAGCCCGGGCCTTCAGACCCAGCGCGTCTGCCTTTTCGCGGGCCATGAGCAGGACCGCGGCGGCGCCGTCGGAGATCTGGGAGCTGTTGCCGGCGGTGACCTTGCCGTCCTCCTTGAACGCGGGCTTGAGCTGGGACAGCGCCTCGATCGAGGTCTCGGGCCGGATCCCCTGGTCGCTCACGTAGGTAGAGCCGTTGACCTTGAACGGCATCGTCTCCCGCTCAAACCGGCCCTCCTCGGTGGCGCGGTGGGCCCGCTGGTGGGAGCGCAGCGCCAGCTCATCGAGCTCGGCGCGGGGGATCTCCCATTGGTCGGCGATCATCTCGGCCGACAGGCCCTGGGGAATCAGGTTGTAGCGCTCCATCAGTTCCGGCGGCCACGGCGAGCCGACCTCGTCGACCCACTTGAAGCCGATGCCCATCGGCACATGCGCCATGTGCTCGACACCCGACCCAATCGCCACGTCGTGCACCCCGGCCGCGATCAGCGCCGCCGCGAAGTTCACCGCCTGCTGGGCCGAGCCGCACTGGCGGTCGACGGTCGTGGCCGGAGTCTCGATCGGCAGCCCGGCTTGAAGCCAGGCGTTGCGCGCCACGTTGAACATCTGCTCGCCGTACTGCTGCACACAGCCCGCGACGACGTCCTCGACCTCGCTCGGGTCGATCCCCGCTCGCTCGATCACCTCGCTGTAGCAGCGGCCGAGCAGCTCGTTGGGATGGACGTCCTTGTAGTAGCCCTTCTCCTTGTGCCCGCGTCCGATCGGCGTGCGGACCGCCTCGACGATGACTACCTCGCGACCGGACTGCGGCATGCGGATGCTCCCTTTTGTTGCCAATTTGGGTGCCGCAAGGGCCCGCTGGCGCCTTGCGGTGGATCAGTTACTACTGTACTGAAGCTTTCTGAGCAGCCAGTCGACCAGAGGAGTCGTTTTGCGGGAACGAGTAGGAATCGCGGGGTCGGGCGTGATCGCCTGTGGCCTGGCGGTGGCGGCAGCTGGAGAGAACGAGGTGCTGTTGTGGGCTCGATCGGACGGCTCCGCCGAGCGGGCTCGGACACAGGTGGCCAAGACCTGCTCCAAGCTCGACGGCTACGACGCCGATCGCATCCGGATCGTGACCGACCTGGACGACCTGGCCCAGGCCACGTTCCTGGTCGAGGCCGTCGTCGAGCATCACGGCTCCAAGAGCACAATGCTGGCCGACCTCGGCGAGCTCGCCCGGCACGCCGGCGTCGGCGCTGTGCTGGCCACCACCACCTCCTCGCTGTCGATCGGGGAGCTCGCCCAGGCCAGCGGTCACCCGGAGAACTTCGTCGGCTTCCATCCGTTCAACCCGGTGCCGCGGATGCAGCTGGTCGAGCTTGCCTTCCCGCCCCAGGCCAGCGACGAGACGCGCCGGCGGGCCCGGGAGCTGTGCAAGGCGCTCGGCAAGACGCCGGTCGAGGTCCCGGACATCCCGGGCTTCGTCGTCAACCGGCTGCTGTTCCCCTATCTGTTCAGCGCCGTCGAGCTGCTCGCCCAGACCGGCATGGCGCCTGCGGACATCGACAGCTGCATGACGCTCGGCGCCGGCATGCCGATGGGCCCGATCGCGCTGCTCGACTACGTCGGCCTCGACGTCTGCCAGGCGATCGGGGAGTCGATCGGGGTCAAGGTCCCCGACCGGCTGGCCGAGCTGGTGCAGGCGGGGAGCCTCGGCCGCAAGACCGGCGCCGGGTTCTACAGCTACGAGTGAGACGACTTCAGCCGGACGACGCCTCCCCGGCCCCACGGACGCCGCCGCAGGCGGCCCATTAAGGCGCCGCCGCCAGGCGCCGCCGACCAACCTCAAATTCCCTACTGACCAACCTGAGATGAACTATTTAGGGATCGTTCAGGTGCGCGGCGCATCCTTCATATCGCGACGTACCTCATAGCAGCACCTCCTCCCCAGAAGCACGAAGCCGGCCCGTCCCCAGCGGGCCGGTTTCTTTTTTGGAGCAGATAAGGCGAAGCCGGCCCAGATCGGGGGCCGGCTTCAACTCTCCTCTCAACCACCGGAAGATGGTCAACGCTCTTGACCGCGACTCTCCGGTCGTTACCGAAGGCGCAAATGTAACGAATGGCGCGAGAGGATGCCGGCCGATGTTTGGACCGTGCGCGCCGGGCGGCCCCGGGGCGTCATGCGGCGGCGCGGCGCTGGCGGATCCGCACGGCCTCGATCCGGTTCTGGCGGACGGATTCGACCCGGATCGAGTAGCCGTTGGCCGCGATCGTGTCCCCGCGCTTGGGCAGCCGCCCGAGCTCGGCGAACACGAACCCCCCGACCGAGTTGTACGCGTCGGTGTCGACGGGCAGCTCGAGCCCGTAGTCTTCGAGGTCCGACACGGCGACGTGCCCGCGGACGAACCAGTCGCCGTTGGCCAGCCGGCGCACGGCGCCGCCGGCCGGGTCGGTCTCGTCGGAGATCTCCCCCACGACCTCCTCGATGATGTCCTCGATCGTGACGATGCCCGCCGTGCGGCCGTACTCGTCGATCACGATCGCCAGCTCCGTGCGCTCGCGCTGAAGATCGGCCAGCAGGTCGTCGAGCGGCTTGGTCTCCGGCACGATCGGCGCCTCGCGCACGAGCGCGTCGAAGTGCGACTCCATCCCGTCGTTCAGCATCTTCTTGACCAGCTGGTTGACGTGGACGATGCCCTTGACCCGGTCCTGGTTCTCGTCCTCGGTTACGACGAGACGCGAATGGCCCGTGGAGACGCATCGCTTGAGCGCGGCCTCGACCGTCTCGGACAGGTCGACCGTGACCACGGCGGGGATCGGGGTCATCACCTGCCGGGCCTCCTGCTCGTGTAGGTGAAAGACGCCCGTGAGCATGCTCGCCTCGCCCACGTCGATCTGGCCGCCGGAGGAGGACTGGGCGATCAGGCGCTTGAGGTCATCTGGGGTCCCTCCCTCGGGCTCGGCGTCGGGGTCGGTGCCGAGCATGCGCAGGATCGACTCCGACGCCCAGTTCAGCACGACGATGAACGGGGCGAACAGCATCCGGAAGAACTGCATCGGCCGCGCGATCCGCCGGGCCAGGCCCTCGGCGTGCTGGATCGTGTACAGCTTGGGGACGATCTCGCCGATCACGCTCTGGGTCACCGTGATCAGCAGATACGCGATCACCACCGACACGGCGACGGCGGCGGTGTGCCCGATCGGGCTGCCCAGAATCGGCTCGAACACGTGCGCGATCGCCGGCTCGCCGAGCGCGCCGATGCCGATCGAGGCCATCGTGATCCCGACCTGGCAGGCCGAGATGTAGTCGCCGATGTCGTCGATCTGAGCCAGGGCGAGCCGAGCGCCCCGCGCCCCCTCCTCGGCGAGCGCCTCGAGCCGCTCCCGGCGCGAGCGGACCAGCGCGTACTCCGCGATCACGAAGAACGCGTTGACGAAGACCAGCAGCCCCGTGAGGATGATGAAGAGGGCCTTCACCGACTGGCTGCTACCCGCCAGGCCCGCCACCGAGCGTGCGCGCTGGCGCTCCGCTTAGCCCCGGGTTCCGTCCTCGCTGGACAGCTCTCCGTCTCTGAGCTGCTACTTCGGGATGGGTCGTCGTCGTTCATGCAGCGACGTGCAAAAGGTAGCAGCCGCCCCGGGCCCCGGGGCCCGCCTGCTGACCGAGGCGTTTCTATCCTCTGTCTAGATGCGCATCGTCAGCCTCGTCCCATCCGCAACCGAAACGCTGTTTGCCCTCGGACTCGGCCCTGACGTGATCGCGGTCACCCACGAGTGCGACTATCCGCCGGCGGCGCTCGAGCTGCCCAAGATCACCCGTGACGTCCTTCCGGCCGGTCTGAGCGCGCGGGAGATCGACGCGGCGGTCAAGGAGCGCACGCTCGCCGGCGACTCGATCTACGAGCTCGACGACGAGCTCCTGCGTGACCTGCGCCCCGACCTGATCGTCACCCAGGAGCTGTGCACCGTGTGCGCGGTGTCCTACGACGACGTGCGCGCCGTGGCCGAGGAGATCGAGACGCACCCGCGCGTGGTGTCACTCGATCCGCACACGGTCGGCGAGGTGCTCGGCGACTTCCGCACGCTGGCCCAGGTGACCGATCGCAAGGACGCCGCCGTCGAGCTCGTGCGCGACGCCTCGGCCCGGATCGACCGGGTTCGACTGGCGGTTCGCGGATTGCGACGGCCGCGCGTCGCGGCTTTGGAGTGGCTCGATCCGCCGTTCGCGGCCGGCCACTGGGTGCCTCAGCTGATCGAGTACGCCGGCGGCGAGGACGTGCTGGGGTTCGCGGGCGAGAAGTCCGAGGAGCGGACCTGGCAGGAGGTGGCGGCCTCCCAGCCGGACATCGTGATCGTGATGCCGTGCGGCTATGACGCGGAGATCGCTCACCGCGAGGCCGAGATGCACCGCGACGAGCTGGCCGCGCTCGGCGCGGGCGAGGCCGTGGCGGTCGACGCCGCCGCCTACTTCTCGCGCCCGGGGCCGCGCATCATCGAGGGCCTCGAGCTGCTCGCCCACATCATCCACCCCGAGACGTTCCCCGAGCCGCCCGGGCCCGCGTTCACGGTCGAGCTCTGACGGCCGCCGCGGCGCGCTGGAGGACGTCAGATTGTGAAGCCGTTGGGCGTGAGGCCGGTGTTGCCGGCGACCGCGAGCGCCGCGATCACGCTCACCACCGCCAGCAAGATGCAGCCCGCGATTGCCACCGCCGGCATGCGCCGGCGTTCGTCGAACTCGAGCACCAGCCATCCGCAGATCAGCCCGGCGATCAAGCCGCCGATGTGACCGCCGATCGAAATCCCCGCCACGCTGAGGGAGAAGATCAGGTTGACGAGCAGGATGAACCCAAGCCCGCTCTGCCAGAACGGAATCCCCCGGTAGCGAGCCACCACGATCAGGGCTCCGAAGACCCCGAAGATCGCTCCCGACGCGCCGATCGTCGGAGTGTCGGGCTGGAACAGCAGGGAGCCGAACGAGGCCGCCAGCAGCGAGGTCAGGTAGATCATGACCAGGTTCCGCTTCCCGATCGCGGGCTCGAGCGCCGACCCGACGAAGTACAGCGACAGCATGTTGATGCCGATGTGAAGGATCCCGTCGTGCAGGAAGCCGCCCGTGACGAGCCGCCAGTACTCGTGCGTGCCGTTGTAGGGCGATGGAAACGGGTTGTGGGCCGTGAGCGGCGGGCCGAGCAGCACGCCGTGGGCCCAGATCGTCCCGCCGCCACCGCCGCCCAGGGGCGCGCCGGCGGCCGTCTCGGCGATGAACACGATCACGTTGATCGCGATCAGCACGCGGGTCGCTTGCGGGACCGTCGGGCGCGATCTGACGCCGCGTGTGACCCGGGTGCGGTCCCGCGAGCACTCCGGACAGCGCATCCCGACGGGTGTCGGCGTCATGCAGTCGGGGCAGATCGGCCGTCCGCACGAGGAGCACGAGACCCCTGTCTCGCGCGAGGGATGGCGGTAGCAGACGGCCATTTCGATTGACGCTATCAGCGGATGATTGCTATCCGGTTGGGGCGCGTCGGGGCGACCGGACCGGCTAGCGGTGCGGGAGTATCCGCTTCGCCTCTTCTGCGGCGTCCTGGAACGTCCGCTGCGCCAGCTCGACCATGTTGTTGGAGCGCTGCTTCCGTACCCGGTGCCGCGCCCGAACCCGAAGCAACACCAGCGCCGTGCCGGCGCTGACGCCGACGACGGCGGCCGCCGCCGGGCGGACCCAGTTGCGGGGATCGCGCATCGCCGAGAGCTCCCACGCCTCGAGCTCCTCGTGGGCCAGCTCGGTCAGGCTGACCAGCGTCGACTCGAGCCGCTGGGCGAGGTCGGCGGGCGGGTCAATCGGGGCCAGCGCCTCGCGCAGCAGGGCCTCGAAATCGGTCGCGCTCATCGCTCCGGCGCTCCAGACCCGGAAGTCGCCGATTCGCCTGCGGGCGCCGATTCGCCTGCGGGGGCCGATCCGCCTGCGGGCGCCGGTTCGGCGACGGTCGCGGGCTCGGCGACCGTCGCGGGCTCGGCCACCATCCCCTCGAGCTGGCGGATCGCACGGTGCAGGAGAACCTTGGTGGCGCCGTCGGTGCGTCCCAGGGCGCGGGCGATCTCGCGGTTGTCCATGCCCAGCGCGAAGCGCATGATCAGCGCCTCGCGGCGGTCGTCGGGGAGCTGCTGGACGCCGTCGAGGATGGCTTTGAGCTGTTCGCGTCCCTCGACCAGCGACTCGGTCGTGTGCGGCGCCGAGATCATGCCGGCGTCCTCGATACCCGATTCCGGCTTACGCGATCGGTCGCGGTAGAAGTTGGCCGCCAAGTTGTGGGCGATGCGGATGAGCCACGGCCGCAGCGGCCGGCCGTTGGCCTCGCGCAGCGCGCGCTCGAAATGGCGGTAGGCCTGCAGGAAGGTCTGCTCGGTGAGGTCCTCGGCGTCATGGTGGTTTCCCACGCGGTAGTAGCTGTAGGAATAAACGTCCCGCAGATGGGTTCTGTACATCTCCGTAAAGCGAGCATCGACGTCCGCCTTACTGCTGGGCTGAGCGCCGTTTTCCACCACACGAGAGCGTAGCCCTCACGCAGCACGCACAGTGGATTTGCGCGTCGGGCGCGCCGGTTCGAGGATCCTCGCCGTCCATTCCTCGGGCTCGATCCGTCCCTCGATCAGCGCCGCCAGACCATCGAGCGCCGGAGTCTCCAGCCGCGCGTCGCGCGCCGCCGTCGCGAGTAGCGGCGCCGCGTCTACGCCCTCCACGGCGCGCCCGAGCGCGTTGTCGATCTCGACTCCCGGCACACCCTGGGCCAGGAGCTCCCCGGCCCGCCGGTTGCGCTCGTTTGGCGAGACCGCGGCAGCCATGAGATCGCCGGTGCCGGCGAGCCCGGCGAACGTTTCGGCCCGTCCCCCACGCGCCCGCGCCAGCGCGTCCACCTCGGCGAAGACCTTGCCGGCGGCGGCCCCGGCGGCGTTCGGTCCCGCGATCGACGCGGCCGCGGCGGCGAGCACCGCGACGTTTTTCGCCGCCCCGGCGAGCTCGACGCCGGTCACGTCGCTCGTGGTAGATACGTCCAGGCCGGCGGTCTTGAGCGCGTCGCCCAGCTGGCGCTGGAAGCCTCGGTCGATCGAGGCGAGCACGACCGACGCGCCGTGCTCGAGCACCTCGGCGGCGTCGGCCGGGCCACCCAGCACCGCCACCGCGCGAGCGGCGCAGCGCTCAGCCACGAACGCCGACGGCAGTGTGCCGAGCGGCGGAACGAGACCCTTGGACAGGACGAGGACGCCGGCGCTCCGCGGGATCTTTTCCCCGTGGGCGGCCATCACCGCCGGCAGCGCGCGGGCGGGAACCGCGAGGCAGATGAGGTCGTGGCCGTCGAGCTCGAGGTCCGCCGCGGGCACGATCGTGATCGCGTCGGGCAGCTTGATGTCAGGCAGGTATGTGGTGTTCACGCGGGTGCTGTTCAGCGCCGCCGCCTGCTCACGCGTCCGGGCGCCCAGATCGACCTCGAAGCCCGCCCGCGCCAGCAGCACGGCCAGGCTCGTGCCCGCCGACCCCGCGCCGACGACCGCGGCCCGCCGGATCGGCGGCATCCCGCCCAACCACTCCCACTGGAGCATCACGCACGGCCAGATCCGGTCGGTGACCGCGCCGGCGAGCGTCGGGGAGGCCTTCTCGACTGTCGGAAAGTGCAGCGGCCGGCCGGCGCGGACCCGGACCTTGCGAGGACGGATCCGCCAGCCCCTGCGGATGTCCTCGGTGCCGATGATCGCGATCGGCACCACCGGCGCGCCCGTCTCCAGCGCCAGGCGACCGACGCCGCGCTTGGGCTTGCCGAGCGAGCCAGGGCGCGTCCGCGTCCCCTCGGGGAACATCAGCACAATCTCTCCGCGCCCCAGGATCGCCTTGGCCGTCTCGATCGTCTCCTGGTCGCCGGAGCCCCGCGCCACCGGGAACGCACCGAGCGCGTTCAGCAGCCAGCTGAGCAGCCGGTTGTAGGTGAACAGCTCCTGCTTGGCGACGTAGTAGATCGGGCGCCGGGTCATCGTCCCGAGCACGAACGGATCGAAGAAGCTCCGGTGGTTCGCGGCCAGGATCACCGGGCCATGCTTCGGGATGTACTCGCGGCCCATCCGCTTCATACGCAGGTAGGTCAAGAAAAACGGCGTCAGCAGCGAGCGGACGATGAACAGGACCAGCGGGTTGACGCCCCTCTCCCTGGCCCGCCGGTGCAGCGCTTCGTGATCCATCGCACTTTGGCGTACCCGCTGTGGCCTCGCCCGTTACAGTTGCCCTCGTCGAGCAACGGCACTGTCAGCCCCCTTGAGAGCGCCTTGAGCACCCCAAGCCAGCCCGCCGGCCCCGCCGCCCCCGCCAACCCAGAGAGCTTCGCCTCCCGAACTCTCCGTGGAGCCGTCTCGGGCGCCGTCGCCGCCGTGGTCTGGGCGGTTCAGCAACCGCTCGACAAGGCGCTCTTCTCCAGCCGCTACGACGACGTCGAGGTGCTGGGCCGCGCCGTGCGCAACGGATCCGGTTGGTATCCGGTCGGCCTCGCCCTGCACGCCCAGAACGGCGCCCTGTTTGGCGCCATGTACTCCAACATCGCGCCGGCCCTGCCCGTCTCCCCGGTTTTGCGCGGGCCGGCGGTGGCCCTCACCGAACTGGTCGCGACCTGGCCGCTCGCGGCCCTCTCGGACCGCCACCATCCCGCCCGCGAGCAGCTGCCCGCCCTTTATCGAAGCCGTCGCGCCTTCGCCCAGGCCGTCTGGCGTCACGTCCTGTTCGGCTTCATCCTGGGCGAGCTCGAGCGCCGGCTCAGCCCGGCGCACTTCGGTGGCGCCGGGACCCCGCCCGACTACGCCAGCAACGGCCACGGCTCGCTCGACCGGGCCATGTCCACCGTCCGCTGACCCTCGCCCCCAAGCAGGTCTGCGGCGCGCGTGCGTGCGAGACTTGACAAACGCTGGCCCGCCTAGCTCAACTGGTAGAGCACTTCACTTGTAATGAAGGGGTTGGGGGTTCGAGTCCCCCGGCGGGCTCTGCTCGATTTGCAGGGAATTATCTTGGTGTCGGGCTGAGCTAGAAGGGACGCCGACGTGCATTGAGCGTGCATTACCTGCACGGGCACCGCGGATCTGGTCCTCCGCCGCCACCCGAACGCCATCCCAGTTCTCGATCACGCCGGCGTAGTGCTTCTCGATCATCGCGATGCTTGTCCCGACCTCTCGCGCGATCGTGGTCAACGGCACGCCCTCGTACACGCGCAGCGTGACGTAGCTTGAGCGGAGATCGCGCGGCCGCGTCGCGGCGGGCGCGCACCCGGCCGAGCCGCGGTAGACCTTGACGTGTCCCCCACGCCGGTAGGTGCGCTCCGGCCGGGATTTCCAGACGCTGCCGCGCCAGTTCGACCAGTCGTCCTTGTCCCAGAACCGTCCATCGTGTGCCGGGAACACAGGCGTGCCGCCGCCGGGTCGTCCGCATGCGAGGAACCATTCGCGCAGGTCCTCGGCCAACGGCGCGAGCAGCGGCGTGAAGCGCTCACGGTGGCGTTTGGTGTCGCGGTAGCGGATCGCCCGCTCGCCGACGTCTTCCCACGCTAGTCGACAGACCACCTCTTCGGGGCGAGGCCCCGAATATGCGAGCACGCTCACGAGCGTGCGATCGCGGAGGCTGCCGAGCTTGCTCCGGATCAGCTCAACGTCGGCGGGAAGGAAGATGTGGGGCTCCCTCGCGCGCTCGTACCGGGGCTTTCGGACCGACGCAGCGGCGTTGAACTCGATGAGCTCCTCGGCGACCGCAAATGACAAGATCGACTGCAGGATCGCCATTGCCTTCCGCACCGTGGCGGTACCGACGTCGCGCTCGAGGCTCTCCCGGAAGCGCGCAAGCCGCTTCGGCGTGAGTTCTCGCACGCCGTAGTCTCCGAGCCGGGGGATGATGTGATTCGACAGGGTCCGCGAGTAGAAGTCGCGCGTCGACTCAGCGAGGTTTGGGATGGCGTGCAGCCGCCAGTAGGTCTTGACGAACACACGGAGCGGTACGTCGTGGGGGATCGCGGCTTGCCCGAGCTGCTTCCGTCTGCGTCGGTCGGCGTCGAACTGCTCGGCGTCCTTTTTCCGCTCGAACGTGCGCGACGCGTAACGCCCAGCCTCGCGCCAGCGCAATTCCCATTTCCCGTTTGCCTTGCGGTGCAGGTCCATCAGGCTGGCCTTCCCTCGATCGCTCTGAGCTCATCGCGGTAGCTTGCCTCATGGGTGCGCCGGAGCCGAGGGATCGCCTCGCTGCGGAACTGAGCCTCGCCCGCATCGGCCGCGTGCACACCGCCAAGCGCGCCTTTTCGTCTGGGCGTTCGACGCCAACGCTCATACTCTTCGAACTCGATCCGCAGCCGGCCCGGGATTGGTTCGCAGGCTTCTAGATCGCCGCGATCGATCGCGCGAAGGACAGCGTGATAGCTGAAGCCGGTGCGTTCAGCGACTTCACGAGGGGTGAGCTGATCGCGTTGATTCACGGTCCGACTCCGCTCACGGCATCTCATTCCGCGCTAGCGCGATCTGGCGCATCGGGACTTGGAACCGGCGCGCGAGTTTCTCGTCTGTTTCGTGGGCGTGCTGGCGTAGGTCTTGTGGGTCGATGAGTGCTGTGCGGGCGTAGTGCTCGGCGTCGGGGTCGGTGTAGGGGCCGGGGAGTTCGTTGCGGGCCACGAGCTTGGCGTAGGTCGCCATGCTGGTGGTCATTCGTAGGAGCGGGTGGTTGGGGGGCAGGTCCGCGGCTTGGCCGACGAGCGCGGTGTGCCGAGGGTTGACGAGCGCGACGGGTTCGCCGTCGTAGGTGACGAGGATGCTGGGACGTGGAGTCGATGCGGTCATGTCGTTTAGAGCGTCGCTCTGGGCGGTTTTGCCCCCCAGGACGGGGGGCTAGGACGTGGGGTCGGCGTGGCGTTTGGGGTACGGCCGGGTTGTTGGAGTTCGACGAGGGTGGCGCGTGCTCGGTAGAGCTGGCGTTGGACGGTGCGTTCCGTGTCGCCCGTG
>DATJUA010000107.1:0-13836 GCA_035502815.1 Solirubrobacteraceae bacterium | reverse complement strand
GCTGGACCGGATGGGCGGCTTCCGCAAGGCGCTGCCGTTCACGTTCGTGTGCTTCGTGGTGGGCGGGTTGGCGTTGAGCGGCATGCCTCCGTTCTCGGGCTGGCTGTCCAAGGACGACATCCTCGCGTTCGCCGATCACCGCGGCGGCGCGTTCGTGATCCTGGGGATCGGCGGCTATGTCGGCGCGCTGCTGACCGGGATCTATACGTTCCGGATGATCTTCCGCACCTTCTTCGGCGACCCGGTGCCCGAGGCGGTCGAGCTCGAGCACGGCCACCTCGCGCACGCCGAGGTCCCGCGCAACCCGATGACGGGCGAGGAGGAGGACACCGACGTCGGCTTCCCCGGCCCGGATCACTTCATCGCCGAACGCGAGTGGCCGATGCGGATCGCGATGGGCACGCTCGCCGTGCTCGCCGTGATCGGCGGATTGATCCAGATCCCCGGCGTCGACGACGGCGTCACCAAGTGGCTCGACCCCGTGTTCGTCAACTCCAAGTACTACCACGTGGACGTCAAGGCGGCGCCCGCGTGGGTGGGACTTGTGATCGGCGCGCTGATCGCAATCGCCGGCATCTCGATCGCCTTCCGCATCTGGATCAAGCAGCCCGGAACGGCGGCGCGGCTGCGCGAGCGATTCGGCGCCGTGTACACCTTCCTCTGGCACAAGTGGTACTTCGATGAGCTGATCGACTTCCTGATCGTGCGGCCGGCGCTGTGGACCGGGCGGCTCGTCGACTCGGTGGGCGAGCGCTCGCTGATCCAGGGGATATTCACGGGCGGGACGACGGGCGCGGTACGCGCCGGGTCGGCCGCCGTACGCCGGGCGCAAACGGGCTTCGTGCGCTACTACGCCGCGCTGATGATCGTCTGCGTGGGCGGCGTGGCCCTCTACTTCCTGATCTCGAGCTCGTAGTGGCATGACCCTTTCGATCCTCATCTGGCTCCCGCTCGCGATCTCGCTCGTCGCGGCGCTGTTCCCACGCGACATCGTCGGTCGCGTGGTGTCGGTCGCCAGCCTGGCCACGCTCGGCGTCGCGATCTCGTTCCTGGCCCGGTTCAAGCTCGGGCACGCCGGGCTCCAGTTCGTCACCGACAAGGTGTGGATCTCCGCCCTCGGGATCCACTACAAGCTCGGGCTCGACGGCCTCAACGTCGCGCTGGTGATGCTCACCACCGTGCTGTTCAGCGCCTCGCTGTTCTGGGCCTCGTTCCGCGAGTGGGAGCGCCCGCGCAGCTTCTACTTCCAGTTCGGGCTAGCCGAGAGCGCCGTGCTCGGCGCCTTCTGCGCCCAGGACCTCGCGCTGTTCATCGGGTTCTTCGACCTGATGCTGATCCCGTTCTACTTCCTGACCGGGATGTGGGGCTCCGGACCGGACCGCGTGCGCGCGACCACCAAGCTCGTCGTCTACACGCTGGTCGGTTCGTTCTTCATGCTCGCCGGCGCCGTGGCCACTGGCGTGCTCGCCTCCAGCGACCACGGGACGTCGATCACCTTCGTGCTCACGTCGCTCCGGGCGCTGCCGCTCTCGCACGCCTCCCAGGAGTGGATCTTCCTGTGCTTCGCCGCCGCCTTCCTGGTCAAGATGCCGCTCGTCCCGTTCCACGGCTGGCTGGCCGACGGCTACAAGGCGATGCCGATACCCGCCGTGGCGGTGTTCTCGGGCGTCGTCTCGAAGGTCGCCGCCTACGGCTTTTTGCGGATCGTGCTGCCGCTGTTCCCTTACGCCGCGGTGCACTTTCAGACGCTGATACTGGTGCTCGCGCTCGTCTCGATCCTGTGGGGCACGGCTGTCGCTTTCACCACGCCCGACGCGCGGATGGTCGTCGCTTACTCGAGCGTCGCGCAGCTCAGCTTCATCGTCCTGGGGATCTTCTCCCTGCGCCCGACGGGCGATCAGGGCGCGCTGCTGCAGATGGTCAACCACGGCCTGGTTACCGCCGCGCTGTTCTTCATCGTCGCCGCGGCCGCCGCGCGCGCCGGCGGGTCCGAGAAGCTGGCCGACATGGGCGGCATCGCGTTCCGCGCCCCCGTCCTCGCCGCGCTGGCGCTGATCGTGACGCTGGCCACGCTGGCCATGCCGGGCTCCTCCAACTGGATCGGTGAATTCATGATCCTGCTCGGCGTGTTCCAGTCCAAGCTGGCGATCTCGGTGATCGCATTCGCCGGCGTCGTCGGCGCCGCCTACTACGCCCTGCGGCTGTTCATCGGGGTGTTCCACAACCGCGTCGGCGCGCGCGTCACCTCGCGTGACATCGGCCTGGTCGACATCGTGGCGATCGCCCCAATCGTTCTGATCATCATCGTCCTGGCCTTCTATCCGCAGTTCGGCTTGAGCCGCTCGGAGCCGTCGGTTCGAGCCGCGGTGGCGCCGGCGCAGGTCCAGGAGGCCGTCGGGTCATTGGCTACTCGGGTGGCGCTCCGATGAACCTGCTCGCGGCCACCAGCGCCCACCACATCGTCGGGCCGTACATCGACTGGCGGGCGCTCTCGCCGATCGTCGTGCTGACCGGCGGCGGCCTGCTGGTGTTGATCGTCGGCCTGCTGCGCCCCGCGGTGATCCGCGAGCGGTTCGTGCCGGCGCTGACGATGCTCGTGTTCCTGGTCGCGCTGGCGGCCGACATCTGGGTCTACCACCACCACGCCCATCACGGGAGGGGCGGGTTCTGCCTGGTCGCGGCGGCGAAATGCAGCTCGGCGCCGCTGGCCCTGGACCGCCTCTCGCTCGAACTCGCGATGCTGTTCGCGATCGCCGGCATCGCCGCCGTGCTGATGTCGTGGCGCACGGTCGCCCCGCGCGAGTCCGGCCACGGCGAATACGGCGCGCTGCTCATCTTCAGCGTGCTGGGCATGGTCGTGTTCGTGTCGTCCCAGAACCTGGTGTCGCTGTTCCTCGGGATCGAGCTGCTGTCGATCCCGCTGTACATCCTGTGCGCATCGGAGACGCGGCGCGAGAGCTCGCTCGAGTCGGGCCTCAAGTACCTCGTGGTCGGGTCGGTCGGATCCGCCACGCTCGTATACGGCCTCGCGCTGATCTACGGCGCCACCGGCTCGACCGACTTCGCGACGATCGGGACCGCCCTGTCGACCGGGAAGCTCGCCGGCGGGTCGCTGGGCAACCCGATGGTCTACACCGGGCTGGGCTTGACGATCGTCGGGTTCGCGTTCAAGGCGTCGGTGGCGCCGTTCCACCAGTGGACGCCCGACGTGTACGAGGGCGCTCCCACCCCGATCACCGCGTTCATGGCCACCGCCACCAAGGTGGCCGCGCTCGGGGCCTTCTTGCGCTTCTTCGACGTGGCGGCGATCGGCGCTCAGAACACCTGGGCGCCGCTGCTGGCGACGCTCGCGGCGATCACGATCATCGTCGGCAACGTAGGTGCACTCGGCCAGTCGTCGGTGAAGCGGATGCTCGGCTACTCGGGCGTGGCGCAGGCCGGCTACATGCTCGCGGGGGTCGTGGTGGGAACCCACCTCGGCGTCCAAGCCACCGTGCTCTACCTGATGTTCTACGTCGCCATGAACCTGGCGCCGTTCGCGGTGATCGTGGCCCAGGAGCACGAGCGTCCCGACGGCAACTACCTGAGCGCTTACGCCGGCCTCGGCGCGCGCCGGCCGTGGCTGGCCTGGCCGATGACGATCGGGATGCTCGGACTCGCCGGAATCCCCGGCACGGTCGGGTTCATCGGCAAGTTCCAGCTGATCAGCGCGCTCGTCTCGGGCGCGTACACGTGGCTCGCGATCGTGCTCGTGATCGGCTCGATGATCTCGCTCGGCTACTACCTGCGGGTGATCGCCACGATCTGGATGCGCCCGCCGATCCCGGTCCCCGCGCCGGCGCCGGCCGCGCCGGCCGGTGGCGCCGCAGCCGGGGCGGGCGGTCTGGCCCCGATCGCCGGCGGCTCGATCGAGGCCGACGACGAGTGGGAGGAGGGGCCCGGCCCGGCCGGCGCCTCGTTGGCCTATCCGGAGCTCGTGGTCGTCGCCGTGGGGTTCGCGGCGGCGACAATCTTCTTCGGCATCTTCCCCTCGCCGCTGTTCCACCTCGCCGCGCACGCCGCGAACGCGCTCAGCGGACTGTTCTAAGCGCCCGCGGACGGGGCAAAACGGACCCATCTGGCCGCGTAAACCCGACCAAACCGCGCCGCCCGAGCACGCTGCCGGCGACATAAGCATGGTTGCGATGCTTACGTCGCCAACCGGGGTGCGGTGAGGCGTGGTTTGGCACTTAATGCAGGGGCGAAGGGGCGTGGCGGCCGGGGCGGGCGCTAGCCTGCGGCGTCCGTGGATTACCCGGTTGAGAGCTTCAGCGAGGCCGAGCGCGAGCGGCTGCGCCCGTACTTCACGAACCTCGACCGCCCCGTGTTCGCGCTGGTCAACCTGCCCGAGACGGTCAAGGCGGCGCTGTTCGCGCGCTACTCGCGCTATCCGGGAACGCTGCGACGCCTGTTCCTGGATGAGTTCGCCGATGACCTCCCCGCGCCCGAGACCGCCGCTGGAACCGACGCGGGCGAGGGCAAGCGCGCCGCCGAGCTCTACGAGCGCATCTTTCTCGGCTACGGCGATGACTCCGTGGCGCAGCTCGGCGGCGCACACGTGGCCTGCGAGTGGGTTTCCAACGTGCTCACCAAGCTGCTGCAGCGGCCCCGGCTCGGTGCCTACCTCGAGCAGTCGACCCGCTACATCGCCTACGACGGGCCGATTCCCGGGTCCGATCCGATCCGTCCTCGGTATCGGTACTACCGCGATCCCGCCCTCGGCCCGCGATATGAGGACGCGATGGACGAGCTGTTCACGATCTACTCAACCGCGCTGCCCCGCGTGTGCGCCTGGGCGGAGCACGAGTTCCCCCGCGCCGGCGACGAGCCGGCGGCCGCCCACGCCCGGGCGATCCGGGCCAAGGCGCTCGACCTGTTGCGCGGGCTGCTCCCGGCGAGCTCGCTGTCTCATATGGGCATTTTCGCGACCGGGCAGACCTACGAGCAGCTGATCCTCCACCTGCTCGCCCATCCGCTGCCCGAGGCGCGGGACTACGGCCGGATGATGCTCGACGAACTGAACGGGGTGATCCCGAGCTTCCTGACCCGCATCGAGCGGCCCGACCGCGGCGGGCAGTGGATCGAGTATCTGGCGGCGCGCGGGCGCGCGGGCCAGCGGTGGGCGCAGCGCCTCGGGCTCGATACCGCGGACGGGCCGGCGGGGCCGTCGGTCACCCTCCTGCGCGCCGAGGGCGACGAGGACGACCTCCTGTCCGCGCTCCTGTTCGAAGCCGGCACGACCCGCGAAGAGCGGATACGCGATGCGGTGGGCGGGCTCGACGCCGACGCGCGCGCCGCGCTCTTGGCCGATCTCGCCGGCGAGCGGTCCAACCGCCGGCTGCGGCCCGGGCGCGGCCTCGAGTCGCTGCGCTACCGGTTCGAGATCGTCGCCGACTACGGCGCCTTCCGCGATCTCCAGCGCCACCGCATGCTCACCGTCCAGTGGCAGTCGCTCACCCCCGAGCTCGGGGCCGACGTGCCCGATCAGGTCGAGCTGGCGGGCTGCGGCGATGACTACCGCCGCGCGCTCGGGCTCTCGGCCCGCGAGTACCACCGCCTCGCCGACGCCGGGCTCGCCACGGCGGCGCCGTACGCGCTGTGCCTCGGCTACCGGATCCGCTTCATCCTGGATCTGAACGCGCGCGAGGCGATGCAGCTGATCGAGCTGCGCTCGGGACGCGAGGGCCACCCGAGCTACCGGGCGGTCGCGCACGAGATGCACGCCCAGATCAGCGCTGTGCACCCGTCGGTCGGCGCGCTGATGACGCACGTCGATCGCGAGACCGAGCCGCGGCTCGAGCGGATCCTGGCCGAGATGCGCAGCCACGCCCGGGCCGGCGCCGGCGCCTGACCGCGCCGGCCCCGACCTCGTTCACCGCCTGTCCTACCTGACGCTGAGCGTCATGGTCTGAGTCGTGGCGGCCTTCGCCGACTGACTCTGGACCAGCGTGAGCTGCCAGCTCCCACGCTTCCATGCCCGCAGCTCGCGCATGATGATCGACGCCCTGCCATCCACGAGCCGGGCCTGACCGAGCGCCACGATCCGGCCGCCTCTCGTGAGGACAAGTGCGACATGGCCCTTGGTGCGTTCGCTCTTCTGCTTCGGGTAGCTGACCGTGCACTTGACCTTGCCGTGCTTCTCGAGCGTGCACTTGACCGTCGGCTTGGGCCCCGGAGGCCCTTGCGGACCCTGTGGCCCCTGAACGCCCTGCGGCCCCTGGACGCCCTGCGGACCTTGAGCGCCTTGCGGTCCCAACAGCGACGACTGCTCGATGAAGTGCGTGGTCACCGTGCGCGTGTCACCGTTGGCGTTGCTGACCGTCCATGCCGCCGTGTAGGTGCCTGGAGCAAGCGCCGGAACCGCTGCTCCACTGGTCACGTCGCCGCTCGAGAACACGCTGTCGCCGTTCTGATCGGTGATCGTGAGCGAGATCGGTGAGCTTCCGTCGCTGGCCTCGGCCGCCGCGGTGAACGCGCCGTACATGGTCTCGTAGTCGACCGGCGCGGTGTTCTGTACGTCCGCGACCTCGGTCACGGTCTCGCCGCCGCTCAGATCGTCGGTCTGAGCGATCGTGTCTGTCGGCATGCCGGCGGCATTCCCGCCCAGGCAGATCTGCCCGGTTCCCGCGACTCCACCACCGTCAGCCGACGACGGCTCGCCCGCCTCGCTGTTGAACACGGGGCCGGTGAGCGGCCCGCCCCAGTACTCGTCGGTCGAGCAGGTCCCGCTTGCCACGGCGCTGCCCTGGGCCGATGTACTGGAGCCGTTGATGTGGACCTGCAGGTCGGCCACGTGCAGCGTGGTCAGCGTCCGCGTGCCGTTCGACAGCGCGATGACGTCGCTGCGGTGCACCGTCATCGGGGTGCTCAGAACGCCTCCCGAGGACGACAGCCCGCTCACGGTCTCGCCGCCGTCGGTGAGGCTGTATACGTTGCCGTCGTTCAGCCCCGAGCAGGTGACCATCTGCGCGCCGAGGTCGGCGGTACAGGTGGGAAATCCGGTCGGGGTGAACCCGGACAGGAACGTGCCCTGCGCGCTCACCGAACCCGGCTCCCCGGCCGGAACGGTCAGGGTGACGAGGGCGCCCTGTGAGTTCGGGAACTCCGTGTCGCCCGGCTGGGCCGCGCGGTTGTCCGTCGAACTCCAGTCGACGGGCGTCGCCTCGTTGACCGTCGTGGTCGTCGGCGCCGCCGCCGAGTCGAGCGACGTGCTGCAGAAGTCGGTCGGCGTCTGGCTCGTCACCGACGAGGCGAGCACACCGGTCTGGAAACAGGGCGCCAGCGTCAGCGTGTTCGCTGCGACCCCCGCGCCGTTGTCCATGTCGGAGAAGCCCATCCAGCCGCCTTCGCTGAACGGATTCCCGCCGTTGCCGGTCAGGATCACCTCGGTTGGCTGTTGGGGCACGCCGGTGCCGGCGTTGCCGTTGTTGTAGATGACCTCGATCACGTCGCGGTCATCACCGACCGGATGCCCGAGTGTGACGCTCCAGCCTCCGCCCGCGCTCGTCGTGGCCGTCTGATCGGCCACGATCGTGCCGGCGCGGATCAACTCGACCTCGACCGGCACGCCCGATTCGGGAGTAATCCCGCCGATGTTGCCGCTCACGTCCGGGCTGAACTGGGTCAGGTTGACCGTCGGCAACGGCAGCGGGCTGTCGGAGATCGTCGCCGTGGCCGCCTGCACGCATTCGCCGTCCGCCTGCGACCAGATCTCCTGCGTGTACCACTCGTCGCCGTCGATGAGCTGGTTGTAAGGCGAGCCGTCGGAGGCGAACCCGAGCGGGGTTCCGTACTGGGAACCGAACTCGCATTTGTCGGCGATCTCGTACGCGTTCGGATCCATCCACCCGGTGCCGGTCGGGTCGGATATCGCCTCGTTCGTCTCATGGTCGGCGATGTCGACGGCCGCCTCCGCGTCCGGGTTGCCCTCCGGATCGGCACCCGGCGAAACCGAACCGATCTCGATGATCGGGTCGATCGTCAGGGCGTAGATCGTCAGGCCGTGACCGTTGATGTTCGACAGCGAGTGATAGCCGCCGAAGGCATTGGTGCCGCACACGTCCGTCGTGATGCACTCATCGACGTCGGGCGGCAGGAACACGTACCACAGGTTGGTCAGGCCGCGCGGGGTGCCGGTGGTGGCCTGCACGACTTTGTCGATCTCGGTCTGGAGATCGCTGTCCAGGATGCACGCCTTGGTGTTCTGCGGCGAGGTGCACTCGCCCGCGCCGTCCCCGGCAGCCGGGAACGGATCGGTGTCGATGATGAAGTCGTCGGTGTCGTTGAGGGTTCCGGCTCCGCCGCCCGAATACATCTGGGCAGTTCCGCCGTTGTCGCTGTAGTTGATGTCGTACGCGCCCGAGGTCGGCGCTCCGCTGGTCCCGGAGCCGTACTGCGGCTCGACCGTGAAGTCGTCGCAGACCGTCGGATTGCTCGGACTGCAGGTCGATGCTGCGCCGACCGTTCCCGTGCTCGCAGCGGCGACGTCGGTGTAGAACTTCTCGATCGTCCCCTCGTAGGTCGGGATGCCGGCCCCCGGGGAGCCCGGGAAGGCATAGCCGGGTGGCGCCCAGAAGATCGTGTGGACGGTGACTCCGCCCGGCTGGTCCATCGTCGGGCCGCCGTGGTAGGTGATCGGGTTGAACACGCCGAGCTCGCTCGGCTGGGTGCCGTGATAGTTGGCCGGTGGCGCCAGTCCGAGCGCGTTGCCGACCCTCGGCTGGAACGTCGTGGCGCCCAGAGCGGCCGGCGCGGACACGCCGAGCGCGAGGCACGCGATCACGGGCACGAGCACGCGCGCACGCATCATCAAACATCACCTCTTCTGGTTGACGCTGCCCCCCCGGAATCGGCGGGCACGGTATCGCAGGCCCCTGGGAACTGCAAGGCGACCCCGCCCGCCTCACACCAGCTTCACATCCGCCGCTGACGCGGCACGCCGGTCAACCCACGCCGCGCATGCGTTCCTGCTCGGCCTGGCGCAGCTCGATCCGCCGGATCTTGCCGGTCAGCGTCTTGGGCAGATCGGACACGAACTCGATCCGGCGCGGGTAGGCGTAGGCCGAGTAGTGCTCGCGCACGAACGCCTTGATCTCCTCGGCCAGCTCGGGCGTCGGTTCGTGCCCAGACGCGAGGACCACGAACGCCTTGACCACGTTGCCGCGCCGCTCGTCGGGCGAGGCAACCGCGGCGGCCTCAGCCACTGCCGGGTGCTCGAGGCACGCCGACTCGACCTCGAACGGGCCGATGCGGTACCCGGCCGAGATGATCACGTCGTCGGCGCGGCCCTCGTACCAGAAGTATCCGTCCTCATCGGCGCGCGCCGCGTCCTTGGTGTGGAACCAGTCGCGGCCGAACGCCTCTTCGGTGTCCTCGGCTGGACGGTTCCAGTAGCCGAGCGGGTAGTGCGGGTTCGAGCGCGCCTTCAGGCAGATCTCGCCGCGCTCGCCATCCGCGACGGGACGCTCGTCCTCGTTAAGGATCGCGACCTCCCAGCCCGGCATCGGCTTGCCCATCGAGCCCTCGCGGACGTCCATGAACGGGTAGTTCGCGCACAGCGGATAGGACTCGGTGAGCCCGTAGTAGTCGAGCACGGTGACGCCGTACTGCTGGCGGAACCAGCGGATCGCCTCTGGGTTGAGCGGCTCGCCGGCCGAGCACACGATCCGGAACTTCTGCGGATAGCGCGTGCCGGCGTCGGAGATCGACATCATCGATCGGATCGCCGTGGGCGTGCCGAACACGTTGCTCACGCCGTGGCGGGAGAGGAAGTCGAGCTGCTTGTCCGGATCGAAGCCGCCTTCGCGCTGATACACGGCCTGGACCGCGCCAAGCCGCCAGGGTCCGAGCAGCGGGCAGATCCCGGCCGCCCAGGCCCACTCGCCCATCCCGTGGAACACCTCGTTCTCGCGCAGGTCGTGGCAGTAGATGAACTCCTCGTGCGCGAGGATGTAGCGGTGGGCGTGCAGGATCCCCTTGGCCAGGCCGGTCGTGCCCGAGGAGTAATAGAGCTGGGCCGGGTCGTCGGCCGCGGTGTCGACCGGGTCAAACGCCGTCGAGCCGCGCGCCAGGAGCTCGTCGTCGAGCAGCAGCACATGCTCGACAAGATCCCGCTCGATGCGGCCCGCGTTGGCGGAGTTGGTGAGCAGCACCTTCGGCCGCGAGTCGTTCACGCGGTGGCGAATGCCCTCGTCCCCGTAGAGCACCGACATCGACAGGAGAATCGCGCCGGCCTTCCACACCCCGAAGAACGCCGCCGCGGTCTCGGGCGTCGGCGGCAGCAGCATCGCGACGCGATCGCCTGACTCGACGCCGTGCGCGCGCAGCACGTTGGCGAAGCGGTTGGAGTCGTCCTGCAGTTGGCCCCAGCTGACCTCGCGGATCCGCCCCTGAAAGTCCTCGTGGATCATCGCGAGCTTCTCGCGCGGGTGGCGGTCGCACACGTCGACGGCGATGTTGTAGCGCGCGGGCACCTCCCACCGGTGCTGCTCGCGGGCCTGCTCGTAGGAGGTGAAGGTCATCCCACCATCATGTCTACCCAGGCGCCGCGTAACAACCAGCACAAGTATCGGTAACCTTAATGAGGCTCACCATGGATCTGGCTTTGGGCGTCGGCTTAGGGATCGGGCTGGCCGCAATCGTTATTGCGGTTTGGCGCGCCATGCGCTACCAGCCCGCGGCGGGAGCCCCCGAGGCGGCCATGCAGGCCGCCTTGCACGCCGCCACCGCCACCCTGCCCCACCTGCGCCGGGGATTGACCGGCCGCAACGCCGAGCGGGCGGTTCCGAATCTGCGCGCGTTGACCGGCGCCGCCGCAATCGCGCTGGCCGACACGCGCGCGGTGCTAGCGATCGATGGCGAGGGCCGCGAACAGGTCCGCCCGGGCGACCTGCTCTCGCGGCTGCTCGAACGGGCCAGGGACGATCACATGCACATCGTGCCGCGGCTGATCTCCTCGGACCCGACCTGCCCGCTGCGCTCGGCCGTGCTCGTGCCGCTGATCGCGCAGGGCAGACGGATCGGCACGCTGATCGCCTTCTACCGGTCGGTGGGGCGGCCGAGCCACCACGAGCTGCGCGTGGTCGGAGAGGCCGCAAGCCTCGTCTCAGCGCAGGTCGAGCTGTCGCTGGTCGCCGCTCAGGAGGAGCGGGTCGCCCAGGCCGAGCTGCGCGCGCTGAGGGCGCAGATCTCCCCGCACTTCATCTACAACGCGCTGGCCGCGGTGGCCGGCGACATTCACGCCCGCCCGGAGGAGGCGCGCGACCTGCTGATCGACTTCGCCGAGTTCACCCGCTATCTGTTCCGCGACGGGCGCTCCTACGTCACCCTGGGCGAGGAGATCGACCACGTCGAGCGGTACCTGCGCCTCGAGCAGGCCCGCTTCCGCAACATCCTGCACGTCACGATCGACGTCCCCGAGGAGACGCGCGGGACCGTCGTGCCGGCGATGTCCGTCCAGCCGCTGGTCGAGAATGCCGTGCGCCATGGCGTCGAGCGACGGGCGGGGAGTGGACGGGTGGCGATCTCGGCGCGGATCGTGCGCGGCGACGTCGAGCTGAGGGTGTCCGACGACGGTGTCGGCATCGAGCCCGAGCGGCTCGGGGCGGTGCTGGCCGGCGCCGGCGGGGGCATCGGCGTCTCCAACGTCGACGCGCGCCTGCGCGCCACGTTTGGCGAGCGCTACGCGCTGCGGATCGAGTCCGATCTCGGACAGGGGACGACAGCTCTGATGACCGTGCCCAACCTGCGCGGCGAGGTCGCGGAACCCGAGCTGGCCTGGTCGGCATGAGCTCGGATGGGCTGACGATCCTGGCCGTCGACGACGAGCACACACCGCTCGAGGATCTGGCCCGCCTGCTGCGCAGCTTCCCGGCCGTGCACGAGGTCGAGTGCGCGTTCGGTGGCCACGACGCGCTGCGCAGGGCCTCGAGCCAGGCGTTTGACGCGATCTTTCTCGACGTTCGCATGCCCGACCTCGACGGCCTCGAGCTGGGGCGGGTGCTCAGACGCTTCGCCTCACCACCCCAGCTCGTGTTCGTGAGCGCCTACGACGGCGCCGCGGTTGACGCCTTCGAGCTGCGTGCCCTCGACTACCTGCGCAAGCCGGTCAGCCGGCGCCGGCTCGAGGAGGCGCTCGAGCGGGTGGCGACGGCGATCGACGCGGCAGAGGGACACTCCAACGACAATGGACGGCGTCCCGGCTCTCCGGCCGCCGGCGAGACCGATATGGTCGCCGTCTCCGCCGCCCGTGGCGGGTCCACCCGGCTGATCAGCCGCGGCTCGGTCCTGTACGTCCAGTCGCACGGCGACTTCGTTCGCATCGTGACCGAGGACAGCCGCTACCTGCTGCGCAACACGCTGGGTGAGATCGAGCGTCGCTGGGAGCAGTTCGGCTTCGTCCGCGTGCACCGTCAGTACGTCGCCAACCTGGCTCGCGCCGTCGAGCTCCGCCCGTTGCTCGGAGGCACGGCGGAGCTCGTCTTCGTTGACGGCCAGGTGATCCCCGTGGCGCGCCGCCACGTCGGGGATCTGGGTAGACGCCTGGGCGTCTGAGCCTTACTTCTCCTCGGCTTTCTGCTCGTCCTGGATCTTGCCCTCGAGCTGCTTCATGACGTCCGGATCGCGCAACGTGGTCACGTCGCCGAGCGCCTTGCCGTCGGCGATGTCCCTGAGCAGCCGGCGCATGATCTTGCCGGAGCGCGTCTTGGGCAGGTCGTCGGCCCAGATGATCCGCTTGGGCCGGGCGAACTTGCCGATCCGGTCCGCGACCTGATGGCGGATCTCGGCCACCAGCTCCTCCGAGCCCTCGCCGTCGTCGCCCTCGAGCGTGACGAACGCGCAGATCGCCTGGCCCGAGTCCTCGTCGGATTGACCGATGACGGCCGCCTCGGCGACCCGGCGATGGGACACGATGGCCGACTCGACCTCGGCCGTGGACAGCCGATGACCGGACACGTTGACCACGTCGTCGATGCGGCCGATGATCCAGAAGTAGCCGTCCTCGTCCTTGCGCGCGGCGTCGCCGACCACGTAGGTCTCCGGGCCGAATTTGCCGAAGTACGTCTCGACGAAGCGGTCGTCCTCCTTGTACAGGGTTCGCAGCATCGACGGCCAGGGACGCTCGAGGACGAGCAGGCCCTGACCCTCGTCGACCGGCTTGCCCTCGCGCTCGTCCACGACGTCGGCTTTGACACCCGGGAACGGACGCGTGGCGGAGCCCGGCTTGGTGGCCACGATCCCGGGGAGCGGCGTGATCATGATCGCGCCGGTCTCGGTCTGCCACCAGGTGTCGACGATCGGGCAGCGCTCGCCGCCGATCACCTTGTGGTACCAGAGCCACGCCTTCGGGTTGATCGGCTCACCGGTGGACTCGTCGCGAACCTCCGCGAACACGCCGGGGAACGGCTGCGTCGCCGATCCCGGCTTCGTCTCGGTGATCCCCGGCAGCGGCGTGATCATGATCCCGCCGGTCTCGGTCTGCCACCACGTGTCGACGATCGGGCAGCGTTCGCCCCCGATCACCTTGTGGTACCAGAGCCACGCCTTCGGGTTGATCGGCTCGCCGACCGAGCCCAACAGCCGCAGCTTGTCGAGATTGAACTTCTCCACATGCTCGACGCCCCACTTCATACACGCGCGGATCGCCGTCGGCGCCGTGTAGAAGATGGTCGCCTTGTAGCGCTCGACCAGCTCCCACCAGATGCCCCTGTGCGGGTAGTCCGGTGCACCCTCGTACATGATGCCGGTCGCCCCGTTGGCCAGCGGCCCGTAGACGATATAGGTGTGGCCGGTGATCCA
>DATJUA010000106.1:0-259038 GCA_035502815.1 Solirubrobacteraceae bacterium | reverse complement strand
CCGCCGAGCACGATCGCCCCGGCCGCGAACACCGCGATCCCCTGGATCAGCTTGACCGGGAACGAGTCGCTGAACCCGACTCCGATCGAGACCGCGCCGAGTCCGACCGTGAGCGCGGCAGCTGCCGACAGCAGCACTCGTCGGATGCTCGGACTGCGATCGTCCATCATCTCATCGTACGCGCGATCACGAGACGCTGGATCTCGTTCGTGCCCTCGTAGATCTGGGTGATCTTGGCGTCGCGCATCATCCGCTCCACCGGGTACTCCTTGACGTAGCCGTAGCCACCGAGGACCTGGACCGCCTCCACCGTCACCTTCATCGCCGTGTCGGAGCAGAACAGCTTGGCCATCGCCGAGTACTTGCCGATGTCGGCGTCGTCCCGGTCGATCTTGGCGCAGGCCTGGTAGAGCAGCTCGCGGGCGGCCGCGCACTGCGTCTCCATGTCGGCGAGCTTGAACTGGATGCCCTGGAAGGCGTTGATCGGCTGGCCGAACTGGCGGCGCTCCCCGGCGTAGGCGGCGGCGTAGTCGGTCGCCCCCTGGGCGATGCCGAGCGCCTGGGCGGCGACGCCGAGCCGTGACCGGTCCAGGGTCGACATGGCCACCTTGAACCCCTGGCCGACCTCGCCCACCATGTTCTCCTGAGGGACGCGGACGCCGTCGAAGATCGGCTGGCCGGTCGGCGAGCCCCGGATCCCCAGCTTGTGCTCCAGCTTGCCGACGCTGAACCCGGGACGGTCGGCCTCGACCACAAACGCGGTGATCCCCCGCGAGTGGCCGGCCTCCCGGTCGGTCACGGCGAACACCACGTAGAAGTCGGCGATCCCCAGGTTGGTGATCCAGTTCTTGGTCCCGTCGATCACCCACTCGTCGCCATCGCGGACCGCCCGGGTGATCATCCCCCCGGGATCCGAGCCCGCCTCCGGCTCGGACAGCGCGAACGCCGGGGACCATTCGCCGCTGGCGCAGCGGGGCAGGAAGCGGTTCTTGAGCTCCTCGGAGCCGAACAGCTTGATCGGCAGCGTGCCCAGCTCCTGGATCATCAGGATGAGCGCGGTGGACGCGCACGCCTTGGCGATCTCCTCGACCGCCATGTTGAGCATCAGCGCGCCGGTGCCCGTCCCCCCGTGCTCGGTCTCGAACGGCAACGCGAGGACGTCGTGCTCGGCCAGCAGCCGGCGCAGGTCATGCGGGTACTCCGCCTTCTCGTCTATCTCGGCCGCGCGCGGCGCGATCCGCTCGCGCGCGATCTGGCGGATCGTGTCGCGGAAGTCCAGGTGCTCGCGCGGGAGGGTGTAGAGCTCGGCGAGCGCGGACATGTTCCCCATGCTACGCCAGAGCGCCGGACGCCCGGTGGCCGCGGCCACCGGGCGTCCGTGCCCGTCTCCTCACTCCCGAGTCCTGACGTGCGTCGAGTTACAAGCCGACGGGGTGGCGAACCACGTAGTCGCCGCCGTCGGCGAGGTTGCCGAGCGGGTTCGAGCGCCAGCGCGGTCCCGTCCCGTTGGGGATGTTCGGCCCACCGTAGTCGGCGGTGTCGAACGCCCGACCTGCGATGACAATGAAGGCGTGGCCGTCATCGGTATAGATCGTGACCCACTTGCCCGGGCCGGACTGCCCGTAGGTCTCGAGCTCCGAGGAATCCTCGGATTGGGACAGGAGGCCGGCGGCGTGGAGCACGAAGCTGACGGAGCCCGAGCAGTCGTAGCAGCTCGAGTTCCAGGTGCCGTGGCCACCGCCGACGCAGTAGGAGGTGTCGATGATCGAGTTGGCGGCCGAAACCATCGTCTGGACGATCGCGGGCGCGCCGGCCGGCGCGGTGGCCGTCCCGTCCGGATTGATGCGCGTCGTGCCCGTCGGCACGTCGCTCTCGTCCGCGCTGATCGCGGCCTTCAGTACCTTGTCGAAGGAGAGTCCAGCCACGTCATTGGCGGGCGTAATCTGGTGAGCCGCCTTGAATGCGGCGACGCTGGCGCCGGTCTCGGGGCCAAAGTCGCCGTCGACCGAGGTCGGGAAGCCGGCGATCGTCAGGTAGCCCTGGAGGATGGTCACGTCCTTGCCGGACAGACCCGGCCTCAGCATCCGCTTGCCGAGTTGATTGAACGTGCTGGGCTTGGTCAACGTCCCGGCCGTCTTGATCGTGGCCTGCATGGCGGCCCCTCCGGAGGAGGGCTGGGCGCTCGTCGCCGCCGTCGCAGAGGCGGCGATCGCCGCGGTGCCTATGAGTACCGACGCACCTGCCCTACAGGCGATCCGTCGAAAGTGCAGATACGACAAGTACAACCCCTTCTCTTTCTGCGCCTACGGGGTTAGCTGACGGGCTCGCGCTGAAAGAGTGCGCTACGCCGGAGGTCCGGCGATTCGCCCCCCGGAGCCTTGCGGCTCCACTGGGTTCCCCGCTCCCCGGCGCCGTGGCAACCAGGGACTCGGCTGGGCTTCTATGTCGGCGCGGCAGCCTACACCACCCGCGAGACAGATGTCACGTCATCCCTATCGACAACTTTCAACCTATGCCTGCACGCTGCAACGACACCTGCATCCAGCACCCCCCCGGATCGGGCAGGGACGCTTGTCAGATCCCGGCCCAGCCCGCTGCCAGGCCGCGAGCCACAGCCTCCGCCGGCCAGGCGTCCGGGTCGGCGCCTGTCCACAGGGCGCGAGCCGGGCCAAGGGGGCGCCGGCTGCGGCCGCGGCATGGTGCGCCCGCCCCACCTGCGCGAGCTGCCACGCTGCCGGATCGCTCGCGCGGTCGGGATCAGCCGCGGTGTGAGCCGGCCGGCAATCACACAGATCCCCACGGAGGCCGTACGCATAGGCCGCGAGTCCCTACGGTCCGGGCCCGGCCTACGGCGGCGTCAGGCGGAAGCAGCTCATCGGGCCTCGGACCAGACCGCGCCACCGCGAACCCGTCCCGGATCGTGGACGTCCCCGCGCGATACACCGAAAACTGGCGTGAGGCGGGGCTCCGCGACCGAGCGAGCGTCGCTCAGGCTCCGGAGCTTGGGCAAAGAAGCCCGTCTCGCGCGCGAGCCTATAGCCTCAGAGCATGGACGACTACACCCCGCAGCAGGTGGCCGAGCTGCTGGCCGGCGGCGAGATCCAGCTGATCGACGTGCGTCAGCCCGAGGAGCGCGAAGCGGGCCGGATCGCCGGCGACCGGTTCATCGAGCTCTCCCAGCTGGCCACCCAGGTGGACACCATCGATCGCGATCGCCCGGTCGTGTTCTACTGCCGCAGCGGCAGCCGCTCGGCGATGGCCACGGAGGCCTTCCGGGGCGCCGGCTTCGACGCCCACAACATGGTTGGGGGCTTGCTCGACTGGGACGCGGCCGGGCTCCCGCTCGACCCGCCAGACGGCTATGTCGCCTGACCGAACGCGCCGGCGCAGCCGCCGCCTTTCAGATCCGGGCTACGGCTTCCACTTGATCGAGCAGCCGACCGGCTTGGTCTCCGGTCGCGCGACGATCGAGCCGCTGAGCACCTCGTCGAGGGCCTCGCGCAGCCACTGCGCCTGCTCGGTCGGCTTGTCGTAGTCGGCGTCGGGCGCACCGCGGTAGCGCAGCCGGCCCTCGGAGTCGAGCACAAACACGTCTGGCGTCACCCTGGCGCCGTACTCACGCGCCACCTCCTGGGTGTCATCGCGCAGGTAAGGGATCGTCCACTGCTCGCGTGAGACGCGGTCGCGCATCGCCTCGGCGGAGTCGCCTGGGTAGCGGTTGCTGTCGTTCGGGTTCACCGCCAGCACGCGCACGCCGCGAGCCGCGTAGTCGTCGGCCACCTGCGCGATCCGGTCGTGCCAGGCGAGCGCGTAAGGACAGTGGTTGCAGGTGAACACCACGACGGTTGCCGGCGCATCGTCGTAGGGCGCCACCGACCACCTCCTCCCCTCCGTATCGAGCAGGGCGAAATCGGGCGCCACCTCGCCAATCGCAAGACTCATCGCGTTACCTCCGCGCGCTCGGCCGCCCTCAGGAGCGCCTCGCGCAAATCGTCAGGGTCAGGAAGCGGGCTGATCCGGCCGTCGCGCCGGCGGTAAACCCGGCAGCTCAGGCCGATCGGCTCGTCGTCGGCCGCGGGAACGAGGTCGACGCCGTCGATCAGGATCGTGGGCGAGCCGACGAACCCAGCCTCGCGAGCCTCGTCATCGGTCAGCACCTCGCGCATGCGCACTTCGTCGCCGAGTCCCAGCTCGGCCAGCGCCTCTCGCACGGCGCTTAGCGCTCTGTCGGTCGAGGGGCAGCCTTCCCACCAGCGGATCTCGACATCGGGGGTGCGCATGCACCCGAGCGTAGCGTCAGCCGACGGTCCAGCTGTCGGCGCCGAGGAGTAAGTCGGCGAGCTCGACCTCGGTGGCGGGTGCGGGGCGTACGGCGCTGGGGCGGCCGTAGACGTGGCGTTGCACGTCGCGGAAGATCCCGATCGGGGTGGGCACGGTCGGATTGTCAGCCAGGCGGGCGAGGGAGAACGCCAACCCTGGATCCGGACGCGACGGGTCGTGCACGATCAGCGCGTCCTCGCCGACGTCGGCCACGTCGACGATCGCCAGGCCGCCGTCAGGGCCTCGCGCCACGCCCCGTTCATCCGAGACCCCGAAACGGATCGGCTCCCCCGCCACCAGGCGGATCTGATTCGCGTCCCGGGTCTCCTTCTCGGTCAGCGCGGAGAACGCGCCGTCGTTGAACACCGGACAGTTCTGGTAGATCTCAACCAGCGCCGCCCCCTCGTGGGTGGCCGCCGCGCGCAGGACCTCGGTCAGATGGCGCTTGTCCCGGTCGATCGTGCGAGCGACAAACGACGCCTCGGACCCCAGCGCCAGGGAGACAGGGTTAAACGGATGGTCAGCCACGCCGAACGGGGTTGACTTGGTGACCTTCCCCACCTCGCTGGTCGGGGACGCCTGCCCCTTGGTCAGCCCGTAGATCTGGTTGTTGAACAGCAGGATCTTGATCGGAACGTTCCGTCTGAGCGCATGGATCAGATGGTTGCCGCCGATCGACAGCGAGTCGCCGTCGCCGGTCACGATCCAGATCGACAGGTCATCCCGGCTGGACGCCAACCCCGTCGCCAGAGCGGGCGCGCGCCCATGAATCGAGTGCATCCCGTACGTGTTCATGTAATACGCGAACCGGCCCGCGCACCCGATCCCGGTGATGAACACGATCTTCTCCGGCGGGATCCCAAGCTCGGGCATGAACTGCTGCACCGCCGCCAACACCGCATAGTCCCCACACCCCGGGCACCACCGCGTCTCCTGATCAGACTGAAAATCCGCCTTGGACAGCTCGGGACCGCCCCCATGACCGTTCGTCACGACCGCGCTCATTGCCGCTCCTCGATCTGCTCCTCGACCTCCGCGGCGAACAACGGCTGCCCCTGCACCTTGCAAAACGACTCCACATCGACCAGATACCTGGCGCGCAACAACATCGCGAGCTGCCCGCAGTTCAGCTCCGGCACGAGCACCCGATCAAAGGACCGCAACACATCCCCCGTGTTCGCCGGAAACGGATTCAAATAACGCAGATGCGCGCACGCCACCCGGTGCCCAGCCTCCCGCGCGCGGCTCACACCAGCACGGATCGCACCCTCGCTCGACCCCCACCCCAACACCAACAAGCTCGCGCCAGGCTCGGAATCGACCGTCAACGGCGGGATCTGCCCCGCGATCCCATCCACCTTGGCCCGACGCAGCTCGGTCATCCGCGCGTGGTTAGCCGGGTCATACGAAATGTTCCCCGTCAGGTCGGCCTTCTCCAAACCGCCGATCCGGTGCGCCAGCCCCGGCGTCCCCGGAACCGCCCACGGCCGCGCCAACCGATCATCACGCGCATACGGAAGAAACTCCTCACCCTCGACGGCCTGCGCGAACGCCGGATCGATCGACGGCAACTCCGAGACCACCGGCACCCGCCACGGCTCCGAAGAAGAGGCCAGGAACGTGTCCGACAAAAGGATCACCGGCGTGCGATACAAAACCGCGATCCGCGCCGCCTCAAACGCGGCCTCAAAACACCCACCCGACGTACTCGGCGCGATCACCGGCAACGGCGACTCCCCGTGGCGCCCAAAGATCGCCTGAAGCAAATCCGACTGCTCGGTCTTGGTCGGCATCCCCGTCGACGGACCCGCACGCTGCACGTCGACCACGATCATCGGCAGCTCCAACATCACCGCCAGCCCGATCGTCTCCGCTTTCAAATCCATCCCCGGCCCACTCGTAGCCGTCACTCCCAACCGACCACCAAACGCCGCCCCCAACGCCATCCCAGCCGCCGCGATCTCATCCTCAGCCTGAATCGTCGTCACGCCCAACCTCGCATGCCGCGAAAGCTCATGCAACAACTCCGACGCCGGCGTGATCGGATAACTCGCCAACAGCAACGGCAAACCGCTCCGGACCGAAGCCGCGACCAGGCCCAGCGACAACGCCGTCGTCCCGTTCACATTCCGGTACGTCCCCGGCGGCACATCCGTCGCCGGCTTGACCAAATACTGCACGTCGAGCAGCTCGGTCGTCTCCCCGAAGGACCAGCCCGCGTTAAACGCCGCCAGGTTCGCCTGCAACACGGCCGGACGCTTAGCGAACTTCTGCTCAATCCAACGCTTCGTGCCGTCCGTCGGACGCCCGTACAACCACGAGATCACACCCAACGCAAACAGGTTCTTGGCCCGACCAGCGTCGCGGGTGGACGCATCCTCGACCCCCTCAACCGCCGCCACCGTCAACGACGTCATCGGAATCCGATGCACCCGAAACGCCGACAACGACCCATCCTCCAACGGGTTCGACGCGTAACCGGCCTTCTCCAGATTGCGCTTGCTGAACGCATCCTCGTTCACGATCAGCGTCGCGCCGCGGTCCAACTCGGCCAAGTTCGCCTTCAAAGCCGCCGGGTTCATCGCCACCAGCACATTGGGCTTATCCCCCGGCGTCAGGATGTCGCGCGAGGCGAAGTGAATCTGAAACGCCGACACGCCGGCCAGCGTCCCCGCCGGAGCGCGGATCTCCGCCGGAAAATTCGGCAGCGTCGCCAGGTCGTTACCCCACATCGCCGTGGCATCCGTAAACCGGCTACCCGCCAGCTGCATCCCATCCCCGGAGTCGCCGGCGAAGCGAACTACTACACGCTCGCGCTCCTCGACCGTCTTAGTCATCGCTGTGCGCCCAAGTCAACCGCCTAGCAATACTACGCACAAGCGCCGACGAAGTTTCTCCGCTAGCGCCCACCACCCCCGATCGGGTGGCCGGTCGCTGCAAGCAAGGCCCCTTTTAGATTTTCGTGACGTTAACCGCCTTCGGTCCCTTGGGCGCGGCCTCCTCCTCGTAGGAGACCTTGAGGCCCTCGGCCAGGGAGCGGTAGCCGTCAGCGGTGATGCTCGAGTGGTGGACAAACAGATCGCGACCACCGTCGTCCGGCGTGATGAAGCCGAAGCCCTTCTCGTCGCTGAACCATTTGACTGTGCCAGTTGGCATTGTGGAGTGATCCTCCGTGGCTAGAAAGTGCTGCTACCGCGGAGGATGTGCCGCCCGGAGCCTGCACTGCTTGCACCGCCCGCCATTCGGGCGGCCTTACGACCTGGGAAGGTACCGCACATGCAGGACCCAATGCCACTCCGACGCGGCCTTGCGCTGCCTCTTCGCGAGGTAGTCGTGCGGACATCGCGATCGTCGGGTCCGGGCGGCCAGCACGCGAACGTGACGGCCTCTCGGGTGGAGGCAATCTTCGACGTCGAAGCCTCCGAGACGCTGAGCGAGACCCAGAAGCAGCGGGTCATCTCACGCCTGGGTCCGCGCGTCACCGCGGTGGCCCAAGACGCCCGCAGCCAGGCACGCAACCGCGAGCTCGCCCTCGAGCGCCTGCAGTCGCGCTTGATCGCCGCGCTCGCCCCCGAGCGCCCCCGGCACGCGACGCGTCCGACGGCCGCCTCGGTGCAGCGACGTCTGGACAGCAAGCGCCGGCAGTCGGCGCGCAAGCAGTCGCGCGAGCGGCCGCCGGACGACGGCGACTAGCCTCACTTCATGCGCTGGCTCGTCGACGGCATGAACGTCATCGGCACGCGTCCTGACAACTGGTGGAAGGACCGCGACGCCGCGATGCTCCGGCTCGTGGACATGCTCGAGCGGTGGGCCGCGGACAGCGGCGAGGACGTCACCGTGGTGTTCGAACGCCCGCCCCGTCCCCCGATTCGCTCCACCGTGATCGAGGTCGCGCACGCCCCCCGGCCCAGACCGAACGCGGCCGACGACGAGATCGTGCGGCGCCTGCGCGCGGACCCGGACCCGGCGGCCGTGCGTGTCGTCACCTCGGACCGCTGGCTGGCCGACCGCGCGTGGGCCGCCGGCGCCACCGTCGAGGGATCGGACTCGTTCCGAACCCGGATTGAGTGAGCCCGGCGTCGGGAAACTCTTAGCCCAGTCTCATCAGAAACCCGGCCACCCTTGCCACAATCAGTCGGATGGCCGATGAGCCGAGCCGGCGTGACTCCAGCCCCCGTCTGCGGCGGGGGAGTCCCACGCGCCCCGGCGGGGCGCCGCCGCCGCAGCAGCCCGGCTGGCGGGTAACACCGGCTCCGGACGGCCGCGGCCGCCAGCCGACCAAGCCTCCGACCCGCGGTCCCTCTCGCTGGCCGCTCATGATCGCCGTGATCGTCGCTCTGCTGGCGCTCAACTTCTGGGTCTCGGCGCAGGTCCTCGGCCCGAATCCGCGCGTCTCGATCCCCTACTACCCCACGTTCCTGAGCGAGGTCCAGAGCGGCAACGTGAGCTCGATCTCGGCGACCGGCTCGTCGATCCAGGGCACGTTCAAGAAGGCGGTCAAGTACCCGGCGGACAGCGCCAGCGCGCCGACCACCGTCTATTTCTCGACCGAGATCCCGTCGTTCGCGCCGAACTCAGAGCTGTTCTCGCTGGTCCAGAAGTACAACATCACGACCACGGCCCACTCGGCGGGCGGTGCGTCGCTCCTGACCAGCCTGATCTTCGGCTTCGGCCCGACGCTGCTCTTCCTGGTGCTGATCGTCTGGGTCTTCCGGCGGGCGGCGGCCGGCGGCGGCGGTGCCGGCGGGCTGATGTCGTTCGGGCGTTCGCGTGCGCGGCGCGTGGAGGCGGCCGATCAGCGCGTCACGTTCAACGACGTCGCCGGCATCGACGAGGCCAAGGAGGAGCTGACCGAGATCGTCGACTTCCTCAAGAACCCCGATAAGTACATCCGCCTCGGCGGGCGCATCCCCCGCGGCGTGCTGCTGAGTGGGCAGCCCGGCACGGGCAAGACGTTGCTCGCCCGGGCGGTCGCCGGGGAGGCCGGCGTGCCCTTCTTCCAGATGTCCGCCTCGGAGTTCGTCGAGATGATCGTCGGGGTGGGCGCCTCGCGCGTGCGTGACCTTTTCGCCCAGGCCAAGACGGCAGCGCCGGCGATCATCTTCATCGACGAACTCGACGCGATCGGCCGCTCCCGCTCGGCGGGTGGGGCCAACATCTCCGGCGGCCACGACGAGCGTGAGCAGACGCTCAACCAGATCCTGACCGAGATGGATGGCTTCGACCCGCGCAGCGGGGTGATCGTGCTCGGGGCGACCAACCGCCCGGAGATCCTCGATCCGGCGCTGCTGCGTCCCGGGCGATTTGACCGCCGGGTCGTCGTCTCACCCCCGGACCGCGCCGGGCGCGAGGCGATTCTCCGCGTGCACACCCGGGGCGTCCCGCTCGCGAGCGACGTCGGCCTGGGCGACATCGCCTCAGCCACGCCGGGCATGGTCGGCGCGGACCTCGAGAACCTGGTCAACGAGGCCGCTCTGCTCGCCGCGCGGCGAAGCCACGAGAAGGTGAACCGGCAGGACCTGACCGATGCGCTCGAGCGGATCGTGCTCGGCGCGGAGCGCAAGGTGATGATCTCCGAGGACGATCGTCGGCGCACGGCCTACCACGAGGCGGGCCATGCGATCGTCGGGATGCTCACGCCGGGGGCCGATCCTGTCCGCAAGGTGTCGATCATCCCGCGCGGGCAGTCGCTGGGCGTGACCTTCTCGGCGCCCGACGCCGACCGGTTCAACTTCGAGCAGCAGCACCTGCTCGCGCAGATCAAGGTCGCGCTCGGTGGCCGCAGCGCCGAGGAGATCGTGTTCTCGGACATCACCACCGGGGCCGAGTCCGACATCCAGCAACTGACGCGGATCGCGCGCGGCATGGTCGGGCGCTGGGGCATGAGTCGCGCGATCGGCCCGATCGCGGTGATCCCGCAGGACGGGATGAGCGCGCTGCTGCCCGGCGCGTCGGAGACGTCCGACGCGACGCAGCGGCTGGTCGACGAGGAGGTCCGGCGGATCGTCGAGTCGGCCCACTCCGACGTCTCGACGCTGCTGCGGGAGCACCGCGCGAACCTTGACGCCCTCGTGACCGCACTGCTCGAGCACGAGACGCTCGACGAGGCCGACGCTTATGCCGCGGCCGGCCTGCCGCGCAACCAGCTGGCCGAGCCGGAGCCCCGCGTGAGGCTGGGCCCGGGCCCCGCCGCTAACGGCAGCCCAGACGCTTAGGTTCAACCCTTAGTCGCCGAGGCGGGTCAGGCGGGCGAGCGCCTCGTGGCACTCGACCACGCGCTGCTTGACGGGATCGTTGTCGGCCCGGTCATGCACGAGGTCCCACGTGCGGTCGGCGATCTCGCGTGCCGTGTCGGCCGTCGCGCTCTGCCACAGGCGATCGACGAGCTGGATCTCGAAGCTCTGGATCTGGTCGGCGGGATCGCCGGGCGCCATCCGGGGCAGCGGCTCGGCGATCGTCTCACGCCACATCGCCGTGGCGACAAGCAGTCGGTTACGCAGCGTGATCTGATCGATCGGCATCTCGTCGCCGCCAGCGTAACGGATCGGGCCAACGGGTCTTGCCCATGGTCGGCGGCGCCTGACAGCGGCGCCTTCATCGCGTGGACGGAAGTTGCTGGGTGGCGCTGATCGCGGGCGCGAACAGGTCGCCCTGGTCGCGCGCGCGGGTGAGCACCTCGTCGTATGCGAAGGTCAAGAGGGCCTCGTCGCGGCTGTCGTGACAGGCCCTCACCTCGTCCCAGCTCACGGGCGTGGAAACCGTCGGCCGCTCACGCGCACGCAGCGAGTACACGTTCACTGTCGTCTTGTGATCGTCGTTCTGGCTCCAGTCGACGAGCACCTTGGCCGGACGCAGACGCTTGGTCATGCGCGACACGACGAGCTCGGGCATGCGCTGTTCGAGCAGCTCGGCCACGCGTTTGGCGAACGGCTTGGTGGCGCGGTAGTCGACCGGCGTGTTGAGCGGGACGTAGACCTGGAGTCCCTTTGACCCCGAGGTCTTGGCGACGCTCTGCAGCCCCAGTTGCTCGAACAGGCCGCGCAGGACTAGCGCCACCTCGCAGCACTCGACGATCCCGGCCGGCGCGCCCGGATCGAGATCGAACACCATCATCGTCGGCCGATCCGGACGCGCCGCGACCGACAACAAGGTGTGCAGCTCGACGTCGGCCAGGTTGGCGAGCCAGATCAGCGTCGGGCGGTCCTGGGCGAGCGTGTAGTCGATGTCGCCGAGCTTTACCGTCTGGATCCAGTCGGGGCGGTGTGAGGGCGACTGCTTCTCATAGAAGTACGGCTGCTCGACGCCGTTCGGGTAGCGCTTGAGCGTGAGGGGCCGGTCGTGCAGGTGCGGTAGCACGACGGGAGCGATACGCGCGTAATAGGCGACCAGATCGCCCTTGGTGAACCCCGTCTCGGGGTACAGGACCTTGTCCCAGTTGGTGATCCTGAGCTCGCGGCCTTCGGTCTTCGCCAGCAGGACGCCGTCGGGCAGGCGCTCGACCTCGTCGAACAGCGCCTCGGGCGAGTCGCCGCTTTCCGAGACCACCTCGATCGCCGGCTTGTCATCCCGGAGTCCCTTGAACGAAGGCGCGCGCATGACTCGCTCGGCCGTCCATTCCCGGAACTCGATCTCGGCCACGAGGTGCGGCTCGACGAACACGGCCTCGCGGGGGAGCTTCGGAGAAACATCGAACGGATTCGTCTCGCGTCGCAGCGGCTCGAGGCGCCGGCGAAGGTCGTCGAGCGTCTTCTCGGTGAACCCGGTCCCGACGCGACCGGCGTAGCGAAGCTTTCCATCCTCGTAGTAGCCCATCAGCAGCGCGCCGATCCGCGCGGTCCGCCGCCCCTCCCCGGGAATCCAGCCGCCGATCACGAGCTCCTGGCGCAGCGTGTTCTTGATCTTCAGCCAGTTGCCTCCGCGCCGGCCGGGCTCGTAGCGCGAGTCAAGGCGCTTGGCCACGACCCCCTCGAGGCCCTGTTTGGCCGTCGCCTCGAGCAGCAGCCCGCCCTCGCCCGGATGGACGGCGGGCACGCGCCAGGCCGGGCCGCTCAGCTCGAGTGCTTCGAGGCGCTGGCGCCGCTCGCGATAGGGCAGGTCCATCAGCGAGTGCCCGTCGAGGTAGAGCAGGTCGAAGATCGCGTACACGACCGGCAGGCTGGTCTGGAAGCGCCTGATCGCTGATTGCGAGGTCACGTGCATGCGGCGCTGCAGGCGCTCGAAGCTGGGGCGGCCGCTCTCGTCGAACGCCACGATCTCGCCGTCGAGCACCGCCTCGTGCATGCCGAGCGCCCCGACCAGGCCGCGGATCTCGGGATAGGTGTCGGTGATGTCGTTGAGGTTGCGACTTTCCAGGTGCAGGCGGCCGGGCTTGACGTAGGCGATCGCTCGCACTCCGTCCCACTTGACCTCGAACGACCAGGCCTTCTGATTGCGCGGAGGTGCACTCGCCGGCTGGGCCATCATTGGCACGATCCGCTCGGGCATCGGCTCGCGTCCCGGATCGGCCGGCGGATCCATCCGGTGGATCATCCAGTCGTTCGCCGACTCGGTGTCGCGACCGATCCGGAACAGTCCGTAGCGCCCGCTCAGGCGCTCACCATGAAAGGTGACCTCCACCTTCGCGTCCTCCCACTTGTGCAGCTCGTACGTGCCGTGGTCCCAGATCGTCATCGTGCCGGCGCCGTACTGACCCTTGGGGATCTCGCCGTGGAAGTCGAGGTACTCGAGCGGGTGGTCCTCGGTCCGCACCGCCAGCCGGTTGTCGGCTGGATCGGGCGGGATCCCGTTGGGGATCGCCCACGAGGCGAGCACGCCGTCGTGCTCGAGGCGCAGGTCCCAGTGCAGCCGGGTGGCGTGGTGCTCCTGGATCACGAACCTGCGGCCGTCCGCGCCCGCGTCAGACTGCCCAGCGGGTTCGGACGTGGACTCGAAGTCGCGCTTCCTCCGGTACGTATCGAGCTTGGCGCGCGCCATGCGCTTGATGATGCCGCGCCCATCCAGGCTCGGGCGTCGTACCCCGAGCCCATACCCTCTTCACAAACGCTTAGCCATCCTCGCCACAATGTCCCGCATGGCGCGCGTACTTGTAGTTGACGATGAACCCGCGGTCCGCCGGGCGCTCGAACGCGCCCTGAGGCTCGACCGCTACGACGTGGACCTCGCCGGCGATGGCGAGGAGGCACTCGACTCGCTGGCGAAATCGCCGCCCGACGCCGTGATCCTCGACATCGGGATGCCACGGCTGGACGGCCTCGAAGTGTGCCGGCGGATGCGCCAGGCCGGCGACCGCACGCCGATCCTGATGCTCACCGCCCGCGACGCCATCGACGACCGGGTCGAGGGCCTCGACGTGGGTGCCGACGACTACCTGGTCAAGCCATTCGCGCTGCGCGAGCTCCAAGCCCGGCTGCGCGCGCTGCTGCGCCGCTCCGGCGACGGCACCGACGGGGAGATCCTGCGCTACGCGGACATGGTGCTCGACCCGATCGCGCACGAGGTTCGCCGGGGCGATCGCGTGATCGAGCTGTCCAAGACCGAGTTCCTGCTCCTGGAACTGTTCATGCGCCACCCACGGCAGGTGCTGACCCGCTCTACGATCTTTGAGAACGTGTGGGGATACGACTTCGGCCCGACCTCTAACGCCCTGGGCGTGTACATGGGCTATCTGCGTCGCAAGACCGAAGCCGGCGGTGAGCTGCGCTTGCTGCACACCGTCCGGGGCGTCGGCTACGTGCTGCGCGACTGACCGGGGAGGCCGAGGGTGCCTCTTCGTCAGAGACTCGCCTGGGTGTCCGCCACCGCCGTGGCATTCGCGGTCGTGGTCGCCGCAATCGTCTGTTACATGGTCGTGCGCAGCCAGCTGCTCGGCCAGGTGGACAGCGCGCTCAAGGCGCAGTATGCCGCCGTGCAGCAGGAGGGCCAGGCCGCGTTCGGCCAGCCACTCCCGGGCGTACCAGCGAGCGCCGGCGGCACGACCCAGTACTACCAGTTCGTCGCCGCGGACGGGTCGACCGGCGGCAATACCACGCTGCCGATCAACTCACAGGTCAACGCGGTTATCTCCAGCGGCACAGGCGCGTTCTTCTCCGACGTGCAGCTCGGCGGCAGCCGCTTTCGGGAGCTGACGTTCGCGGCCACCTTGCGGGTCAATGGCTTCCCCGAGCAGGGCGCCGTACAGCTCGCGCGCCCGCTCGACGGCATCGACAGCATCCTGCGCAACCTGCGACTGGTTCTGTTGCTCGTGTGCGCCGGCGGGATCGCGCTCGCCGCCGCCCTCGGACGGCTGGCCGCACGCCCCGTGCTCTCCCCGCTGGCGGAAGTCGCAGCGACCGCGCGTCACATCGAGGAGACCGAGGACCTGAGCAGCCGCATCCACGTCCACGGCGATGACGAGGTGGGCCAGCTGGCTCGGCGCTTCAACGCGATGATCGGGCGCCTGCAGACATCACGCGACGCGCTGGATGAGTCGGTCCGCGCCCAGCGCCAGCTCGTGGCCGATGCCTCGCACGAGCTGCGCACCCCGATCACGAGCCTGAGGACCAACATCGAGGTCCTGCTCGACCAAGGCGATGAGCTGACCGGGGAGGACCGCCGGCGGCTACTCGCCGATGTGCTCGAGCAGAGCGAGGAGCTGAGCGCGTTGATCGGCGACGTGATCGAGCTGGCCCGGGGCGATCTGCCGATCACCTCGGCCGAGGACGTCCGACTCGACCGTATCGTCGAGGAGTCGCTGACCCGCGCTCGGCGTGACTTCCCGCACGTGTCCTATGAGAGCTCGCTCGAGCCGGTGATCGTCGAAGGCATCCCGGAGCGCCTGCACCGGGCGATCAACAACCTGCTCGACAATGCCGCGCACCATTCTCCCCGCGACGGGGTGGTGGAGGTGGTGGTGAACCACGAGGGCGTGCGGGTGCGCGACCACGGTGGCGGCATCGACGAGGCCGACCTGCCGTATGTGTTCGATCGCTTCTTCCGCGGCGCCAACTCACGCCACCGGCAGGGCAGCGGGCTGGGCCTGGCCATCGTCCGCCAGGTCGCCACGCAGCACGGCGGGTCGATCGACGCCGCCAACGCGCCCGACGGCGGCGCGATGTTCACGCTTCATCTGCCCACGGTCAGCGCCGACGCGCCCGACCACGATGCCGCGCCCCGGCCCGTGGCCAGCGGCGCGATTCAGCACGCCGAGTAGATGGCCTCGGTCAGCAGCGCGAGACCCTGAGCGAGCTCGTCTTCGCTCGCGGTCAGCGGCGGCAGCAGTTTCACGACCTCATCGTGGGGCCCCGCGCGTTCGACCAGAAGCCCCCGGCTGAACGCCTCCGAGCTGACTCGTCCAGCGAGCTCACCGTCCCCGAAGTCGAGCCCGTGCACCATGCCCCGTCCGCGGTGGGCGACCTTCACGCCGTCAAGTGACTGCGCGAGCGTGGACAGGGTCATCGCGATCCGGCGGCCACGCGCGATCGTGCGGCGCTCGAGCCGATCGTCCCGCCAGTAGGCGTGGAGCGCCGCGGCGCCGGTGACCATCGCTGGATTGAAGCCTCGGAAGGTTCCGTTGTGCTCGCCTGGCTCCCAGACGTCGAGTTCTGGCTTGATCAGGGTCAGCGCCATCGGCAGTCCGTAGCCGCTGATCGACTTCGAAAGGCAGACGATGTCGGGCTCGATCCCGGCCGCCTCAAAGCTGAAGAACGGTCCCGTGCGCCCGCAGCCCATCTGGATGTCATCGACGATCAGCGGGATCTCGTGCCGCTCGCAGCGTTCAGCCAGTCCGCGGAGCCACTCGGGTCCGGCCACGTTCACGCCTCCTTCGCCCTGCACCGTCTCGACGATCACCCCGGCCGGGCGCTCGGCGCACGCGGCCAGGAGCGCGTCGAGCAGCCCGAAGTCCGGGTCGGAACCCGCGGCGGAGTCGTCGAACGGAAGACGCGTGGTGTGCTCGAGCGGAACGCCGGCCGCGCCTCGATGCAGCGGGTTGGCCGTGACGGTGAGCGACCCCAACGAGGTCCCGTGGAAGGCACCCGAGAAGCAGATCACCTCGGAACGGCCGGTTGCCTTGCGGACCAGCTTGAGCGCCGCCTCGACCGCGTTGGTTCCCGCCGGACCGGGGAACTGCACGCGGTACTCGAGCTGCCGGGGTGCCAGCACGATCTGATCGAGCGCGAGGAGAAAGTCTCGCTTGGCGGCGGTGAACATGTCCAGCGAATGGATCACCCGGTCCGAGCAGAGGTAATCGAGCAGCGCCTCGCGCAGGAGCGGATTGTTGTGACCGTAATTGAGCGCGCTGGCGCCGGTGAAGAAGTCGAGGTACTGGCGGCCGCTCTCGTCATACAGCCAGCTGCCCGTCGCCCGATCGAACACCACGGGCCAGCTTCGGCAGTAACTGCGGACGGCCGATTCGAGCGCCTCGAACGCCGAGGTCGATTGCGAGTGATCCTCAAAGACTGCCACTGTGCTCACATCCTGTTCGTGTGTCGGGCGCACGGCTGCGCGTGCTGGCTGGGACTGCATGGGTAAACCTCGCTGGCCGGGTTACCCCGCCAGCGCGAATGGGCTTTAACCTGCGAGCCCTTCATCAAGAATGAGTCGGCATCAAGCGCCGACCCGTCTTCCATCGCCACTGCGTAATTCACAAACGCGGCGGTGCCGATCGTGCAACGCTCGCCGATCACGATGTCGTCGGATTTAAAGGCACCGTCCTCGAGCGAATGACTCTGGAGGACGGCGCCCATGTTCAGGGTGGCGTCATCGCCGATGGCCACCAGGCTGCGCTCTGTGATCGAACATCCGTCGTCGAACACGCGCTTGCCGATTCGCACTCCGAGCGCTCGCCACAGGACCGGCTTGAGTGGGGTGCCGTCGAAGATGTGCAGGTAGGCATCGGCCGAGGACACCTTCCAGTACCGCTCATGCCGCCAGAACGGGAGGTCGTAGATCGAGCAGAACCTCGGCTCAAGCGGCCTGAAGCCGTTGACGCCCCGCTCGACGAGGACGAAGAACGCGACCAGGAACGTCAGGTCGAGCAGCCCCGAAGCGGCCGTGCCGGCCACCCAGTCGAGGCCCCGGCCTGCCAACGGCAGCAGCGCGATGCTGATGACCGCCCACAGCAGGAAGAAGCGCACCATCAGGTGCAGACCGAGGGTGACGAGGTTGTGCCTGAGCTTGGCGGCCAGGCGACGCTCGCGCTCAGGGCCGGTGGCGAGTTCCGTGAACCGCTTGTCGCGCTCCACCGAGCGGGGAATCTCGAACGCCGGCGAGCCCAGCAGCCCAACGTCGTGGCGCTCCGGTCCGCCGAGGGGAACGAGCACCTTGGTGGCCAGCAGGCAGTTGTCGCCCGTCCGTGCCCCGGGCGGGAAGGCGATGTCGTTGCCGAGGTAGTTGCGCTTACCCACCGACACCGCCGTCACCCGGAACGAGCTGCTCGAGAACTCGGCGTTCATCATCGACAGGCCATCCGAGACCATCGTGCCGGTGCCCACCCGGCTGAGCGTGGGGACCTCCTGCTTGAGCTCCGTGCCGAAGTTGGATCCGGTCTGCTCGACCACCCCAAATCGATAGCCGAGCCACCGCAGGTACGGCACGATCAGCGAGCTGTCACCGAAGATCAGCGCGAGCGACTTCAGGTTGGACACCCGAGAGATCGCGCGCTGCAGCGCATAGTGAGGCCCATACAGCCCGTACACCTTTCCCGGGCGGAGCGCCCGCGCGGCCAGCCTGGAGAAGCTCCCCGCGATCAGCAGCGCACCCAGCAGCAGCCCGGTGAGGATCACCCCCGAGAGCAGCGGGGCCATCCCCTGCGACATCCCCCGGATCACGCGCGGATGGGTGAGAAACGCGCTGGCGGCAGCCGCCTCGAGCGGGGCGAGAAGCAGCGCGATCGCGGCCAGGCGCGCTCCCACATATGTGACCGAGTGCCACCGAGCGCTCTGTCCCGTTTCGAGCCCGCGGTAGTCATAGTCGGCCGGGGCCGGCACCGCCGGTGACCCGTGCCAGCACTCCCCGTCGGGCACCCGCTGCCCGGTCTGGAGCGACGAGGCATGTCCGAGCTGGGCGCGCGAGCCGACGCCGCTGAACACCTCAAGGACGGAGCGCTCGCCGACGAAGCTACCCGCGCCGAGTGCCACCGGGCCGATCTCGACGATCCCGTCACGCACGCGATAACCATTGAGGAAGCTGTCCTGCCGGATCACGCTGTCCGATCCGATTTGCAGCAGGTCGGTGCACACCGGGACGTGGTGGGTCAGGACCAGCACCCGCTGACCGACGTTCGCCCCCAGCGCGCGGAGATAGAGCGAATACAGGGGGCTGCCGACGGCCAGACGCGCCAGCGGGCTCGACACCAGCAGCGTCCTGACGATCCAGAAGCGGACGTAGGGCAAGCTCCAGACCCGGATCCGCTGCGGCTTCCAACGGCCGATCAGAAGCCACTTGGCGGCGATCGGGAGCAGGCCCGAGCCCACCGTCAGCGCGCAGCCGAACGCGGTTGCTCGCAGGTAGCACTGAACGGCATCGGACGCGGCGAACAGCCACGACGCGCCGACGTCGATTACGGCCGCGGCGAGCAGCGCGCAGAGCAGGAAGATCGCGGCCTGGAGCGCGCCGCAGATTCGGGGCATGGGACGCCCGCGCGCGGCGGGCAGGTCCGGATCCTCGGGTCTCTCCGCGGTCGCCGCCAGATCCGCCGGCTTCTCCAGGGCGCTCACCAGACTGCGGATGTTCGGATGCACGTACACGTCGCGCATCGACACCCGGGTCAGCTGATCGGCCCCGTCGCGCAGGCGCGCCACGAGCAGGGCCATCAGCAGCGAGTTGGCCCCCAGGTCCTCAAAGAAGTGACTTTGCACCGAGACACGTTCGAGATCCAGCACCCCCGCCAGCTCTTGGGCCACGATCGATTCGAGCGCCGTAGCCGGCGCGACGTAGTCGTCCTCCGGCCTGTGCCGGCGCGCCACGCGTGGGGCCGGCAGACGGCTCCGGTCAGCCTTGCCACTGGGCAGCGTCGGGAGCTCCTCGAGCCGTTCGAGGTAGGCCGGGACCATGTAGGACGGCAGCTTCTCGCGCAGAAGCGTGTACATCTCCCGCTGATCGAGCTCGCAACTCGAGGTGTAGTAGCCCACGAGCTCCAGCGAGCCGGAGTCGGGCTCATGGGTGCCGGCCAGCGCCTGGCTCACGCCCGGCAGCCGCCGGAGCACCGCTTCGATCTCCGAGAGCTCGATCCGGTATCCGCGGACCTTGACCTGGCTATCGATCCGCCCGAGGTGCTCGATCTCATCACGCTCGTCGACCCGCACCAGGTCCCCGGTCCGGTAGATCCGCCGGCTGGGGTTGTTCGGCATCCCCAGGAAGTCGCGCACGAACGCCCGCTCGGTCAGATCGGGCCGGTTCAGATATCCCTCGGCCAGCCCGATCCCCGCGATCCCGAGCTCCCCCGTCGCACCGTGCGGCAGCTCGCGGTCGGCCTCGGGGTCGAGCACAACCGTCGAGTAGGTGGGCAGCGGCACTCCGATCGTCACGGGCCGATCGGGCGCAAGCACCGCCCAGGTGGCGCTGACTGTCGCTTCGGTCGGCCCGTAGACGTTGAGGAGCCGCCGTCCGGGGCGGTGCCAGCGCTCGACCAGGTCCTGGGGGCACGCCTCGCCGGAGACGAGCAGGAAGCGGAGGTCCGGAACGTCGCCGGGAAGCGTGGAGAGCAGCGTCGGAACGCAGCACAGCGCGGTGACGCGTTGCTCGATCAGGAAATCGTGAAGCTCGGCGCCGACCAGGGGCGCGCCGGACGGCTTGGGAACCAGCACCGCTCCGGCCATCCAGGCCACCCAGATCTCCTCGATGCAGAAGTCGAAGGCGATCGTCAGACCCTGGTAGACACGGTCGTCGGCCTGCACGCCGTACACCTCGGAGGCGACGCGAACGAAGTTCACGATGCTCGCGTGATTGACGGCTACGCCCTTGGGCCGTCCCGTGGTGCCCGAGGTGTAGACGACGTAGCACAGCTCGTCGGCCGGCCCGGCGATCTCGGCCTCGAGCCGGTCGCTGCGCTCGCCGGCAATCTCGGTGTCAACCCGGTCCAGGCACAGCAGGCGGACGTCCGGATCGATCTCGCGCAGGCACGAGGCGAGCTGCGACTGCGAGAGCATGGTTTGCACGCCCGCGTCAGCGACGATGTAGCCGAGCCGGTCGGGCGGGAAGGCCGCGTCGAGAGGCACGTACGCGGCGTGCAGCTTGAGCACGGCGAGCATTCCGACGTACCAGTCGACGGCCCGGTCCAGCAGCAGGCCGACCCGCTGTCCAGCCCTCACGCCCTGGCGCAGGGCCAGGTAGCGGGCGAGCTGGTTGGCGCGTCCATCAAGCTCGGCATAGCTGAGCCTGCCGCCCGGGCCATCCACCGCCAGCGCGTGGGGGCTCCCCGCCCGGGCCAACTCGTCGCACCGTTGCTCGAACAGATGCTCGAGGCGCTCGCCGGGGCGCCAGCGGACGGTGTTGTCGTATCCGGCGCAGGTGAGGATGCACGTGTCGGCGACGCCGCCGGCACCCGACAGCTCGCCGATCAGCGAGTCGGTCACAGCGTGCGCTCTCGCAGCAAACGTGCGGTGGTGGGCTGCATATGGGTGGGGCTGCTGGGATCGGGACGCGTCCCGCGTCCGTGTGCGCCTTCGGCATGCCGGCAGGCCTTGCCGCCGACGAGAACACGCGCGAGGCGGGGAAAGTTGCCCCCGCAACCGTTAGCGAACCGTTAGCTCGTCAGGAGGCGGTTTCGCGCTTGACGGGCCGCGCGAGCCGCGCCTGACGCGCGACCATGAACCGCCGGCGCAGGAACCAGGCGCACACGGCAAACACCCCGGCGACCGGGATGAACAGCAGCAGCCTCACGCTCGGCGGCCCGACCGTCAGCGTGATCAGCGCCTCGGCCGCCACGGCCGGAACCGCGGCGAGCATGACCGTGTGCGAGCGGAAGCCCGAGAAGTGCTCCCGCGCAGTGAACTCGAGCACCCCGAGCGCGCACAGGACGAGGCCGCCCCAAAGGGCTGGGCCGCCGTGCCGGATGATGCCGACGACAAGCGCGATCGCGCCGACGAAGATCGCGAACTCGGACACGGGTAGGCCGCCGAACGGACCCGGCGGACGCTCGCCGTAGGAACTAAGCGGATTCGCGCGCCGGCGGAAGCGGACCGGCAGGTCCTGGTCCGGGCGGGGCGGCTTGGCCCCGTTTGCGACGGCGTCGCGGCGCGGCGAAGTGACCGTTACGACGGAGGATCGAGAATGGCGGCGCTTACGCGACCGTGGCTTGGACTGACGAGTCGCCACTGGGCCGAGGATACGCCGACGCGCCGCGGTCGGGCGCCGGCGCGTTACCTCCCAGGCACCGCAGGGACCCCGGATTACTCCTACCGGGCGCGGGCTGCCTCAGGCGGAGTGGAGGCGTCGGCGAACTCGCGGAACAACCCGGTCACGACGAACACCGTCTGCTCGGCGATGTCGACCGTGTTGTCGCCGACCCGCTCCAGGCAGCGGGCGACGAGGATCATGAACATCGCCCACTCGCGCATGTCGACGTTGTCGCCGATCTCGACCGCGCGCCGGAAGATGTCGCGGTTGAGCCGGTTGATCTCGCTGTCCTGGCGGACGAGGTCCTGAGCCAGCTCGGTGTTGCGCCCCGCGAACGCCTGCTTGGCCTGCGAGACCTGCGAGCGGGCCAGCCGGCCCATCCGCTCGATCGCGTCGAGGATGTCCTTGTCCTTCGGCGTCTCGTAGCCCGACAGCGGGACCAGCTTGGCGATGTTCACGCACTGGTCGCCCATCCGCTCGACGCAGCGGATCACGTGCAGCAGCGCCGCGACGATCCGCAGGTCGCCCGCCACCGGCGCCTGCCGAGCCAGCAGCGACAGGATGCCCTGGTGCACTTCGAGGTAGCGGCCATCGATCCGGTCGTCGTCGGCGACGACCATCCCGGCCAGCTCGACGTCCTGATAGGAGATCGACTCGAGCGCGCGGTCAAGCTGCTGGATGACCATGTCGAGCCCGTCGAGAGCCTGGCGCTCGAGCGCTTTGAGGTCTTCGTGGAACTGGTGGCGTGTCTCTTGCATTGACAGCCGCCTACCCAAACTTCCCGGTCACGTAGCGCTCGGTGCGCTCGTCGCTCGGGTTGGTGAAGATCTTGTTCGTCTCGTCGTGCTCGATCACCTCGCCGTCGAGCATGAACACGGTCGAGTTGGCCACGCGGGCGGCCTGCTGCATGTTGTGGGTGACGATCACGATCGTGTAGCGCTCCTTGAGCTCGTCGATCAGCTCCTCGATCTTGAGCGTCGAGATCGGGTCCAGGGCGGAGGCGGGCTCATCCATCAGGATCACCTCGGGCTCGACGGCGACCGTGCGCGCGATGCACAGGCGCTGCTGCTGGCCGCCCGATAGCCCGACGCCGGGGGAGTTCAACCGGTCCTTGACCTCGTCCCAGAGGCCCACGGAACGGATCGCCTCGTGCACACGCTCGCGCATATCGTTCCCGCGCTGCCCGGCCAGGCGCAGGCCGGCGGCCACGTTGTCGAAGATCGACATCGTGGGAAATGGGTTGGGCCGTTGGAAGACCATGCCGATCACCCGCCGCACCGCGGTGATGTCGACCTTCGGCCCGTAAACGTCCTCTTGGTCCAGGAGCACCCGACCCTCGGCGCGAGCACCTGGAATCTCCTCGTGCATGCGGTTGATGCAACGGACCACGGTGGACTTTCCCGATCCCGAGGGCCCGATCAGCGCGGTCACCTGATTGGCCAGGAACTTGATGCTGACGTCCTTAATCGCATGCTGCGAGCCGTAGTAGGCGTTCAGCTTCTCGAGCGTGATGCCGTGGCCGGTGCCGGAATGCGCGCTGCGCGGCTTCGCGGGATTCAGCGCCTGCGGCTGTATGGAGGGCTCGGGCTTGGTCATCTCGGTCTGGTCACCGGCTGATGGAGGGATCATGACAGTCGGGTCCTTTCGGGGTCAGCCGCGCAGCCGCCGGCGGCTACGTTCGTGGAATGTGCGTGCGGTCACGCTCAGGAGCAGGACGAACAGGATCAGGACCAGCGAGGCAGCCCACGCCTGGGCGTGGTCTTGGGGTGCCGCGCTCTCGGAGAGGGTGAAGATCGTGATCGGGATGTTGGGCATCGCCTGCGACGGGTTCGTCGTCACGCCGAGGTTGGAGAAGACCGAGCTGGTAAGCAGCAGCGGCGCGGTCTCGCCGGCTACCCGCGCCACGCCGAGCACCGAGCCGGTGATCAGACCGCCCACCGCGGTCGGCAGGACGATCCGCAGCACGATCCGCCACCGCCTAAGTCCCAGGGCCAGTCCGGCCTCGCGGAGCGAGTTCGGCACCAGCTCAAGCACCTCCTGGGCCGAGCGAGCCACGATCGGCAACTCGACGATGGCCAGCGCGATCGCTCCGGCCCACCCGGACTGCCGTGCTCCGAGCACCAGGATTCCGAACACGAACACGCCGGTCACGATCGTCGGCACGCCGTTGAGGATGTCCAGCGCGAACCGGATCGTCGTCGACACGCGGGAGCCGGCGAACTCAGTGGTGTAGATCGCGACCAGGATTCCCACTGGCACCGCCATCGCCGTGGCTAGACCGATGAGGATCAGGCTTCCGACGATCGAGTTAGCGATCCCGCCCGTGTTCACTCCGAACGGCGACACTTGCGGATTGCTGGTTATGAACTTGAGGTTGATGGCCGGCGCCGCCTTGATGACGACGGAGATCACGACCAGCGCCAGGACCGCGACGGCCACCACCGCGGCCGCCGTCGAGACCACCTCCATGAACCGGTTGACCGCCTTGCGACGGCGAGCGTCGGGGCCCGCGGTCAGCAGCGCGTGGGGAGCACCAGCGGCCGAGCTCTCCATCTAGCGAACCCTCACGCGGCGCACGTACAAGCGCGCGATGACGTTGACGATGATCGAGATCACGAGCAGGATCCCAGCCAGGTAGATGAGCGCCGACTGTCCGAGGCCGGGGTTGGCGCTCTGGTACTCGTTGGCGATCTGCGCGGCCAGCGTGCCGGCCGGCGCGAACAGCGAAGCTTTGATCTGTGTGGCGTTGCCGATCACCTGGGTGACCGCGATGGCTTCACCGAACGCCCGCCCGAGCCCCAGGATCACCGCGCCGACCACACCGGGGCGACCGACCGGCAGGATGACCATCCGGACCATCTCCCACCGCGTCGCGCCGAGGGCATAGGCGCCCTCTTTGAGCTCGCCGGGCGTGGTCTCGAATACCTCGCGGCTGATCGCCGTGACGATCGGCACCGTCATGATCGTCAGGATCAGCGCGGCGTTGAGCATCCCATACGGGGAGGGTGTCCCCGAGAACAGCGGAATCCAGCCGAGGAAACTCTTGAGAAAAGGCTCGAGGTGATTGCCCAAGAATGGACCCAGGATCAGGATTCCCCACAGACCGAGGATCACGCTCGGGATCGCAGCCAATAGCTCGACGAGGATGGCCACGGGGCGACGGACCACCTGCGGCGCGAGCTCGGTCAGGTAGATCGCGATCGCGATCGCGGTCGGCGTCGCGATCAGCAGCGCGATGAACGAGCTGACCAACGTGCCATAGATGAATGGCAGCGCTCCGAACGACCCGACGCCGTTGTTGGCGTTGGGGTTCCACACCTGACTTCCGATGAAGCCAACCCCGAACTTTGAGATTGCCAGGTGAGCGTCATGGAGGATCGTGTAGACGATCCAGATGATCAGGGCCACGGCGAGCAGGCCGGCCAGACCCGAGACGACGCGGAGCGCGGGCTCGCCGATCCGATCGCTGAGCTTCGTCCGGACGTCGGCGAGCCCCGAGCGAACGGCCACGGTGGCGGTAGACGCGGTCACCGCGGCCGACAGCCCGCTCGGGTGAGTACGCAGTGCGGGGCGGACGGCCCGAAGGCGGTCCGCCCCACAGTCTGGGTGGCCTGTTGGCGCCCCATGCCCTCGTTACTTGAGCAGCGCGGCGTCCGCCTGGGCGGCACTGACCACAGCCGCGGGCAGCGGCGCGAAGTCGAGCTTCGGGCCAGACGCCTGCCCGGTCGTCACAGCCCAGTCGATGAACTTCTTCAACGCAGAGCCAACCCCCGAGCTCGAGGACGTGGTCGGCGCGATGATGTACGTAAACGTCGAGATCGGATACGCGGCCGGCGCCGAGGCTGGCGGGTTCACGATCGAGATTCCCTGCGTGCCTCCGGCGGGTACCGACTTCAGCGCGTCGGCAGCCGCCGAGATGCTGGGGATACCGGGCGTCGGGAACTTTCCAGCGGCATTCTCAACCAGGCCGTAATCGAAGTTGTTCTCGAGCACGTAGGCGATCGCTATGTAGGCGATCGCGCCATTAGTCGAGGAGAGCACACCGCCCACGCCGGAATTGCCCTTTCCGCCGATGCCGCCAGGCCAGGCAACAGACGTCGCCGGCGGGCCGATCTGGGACTTGAACGTCGGGCTCACCTGGCCGAGATAGTTCGTGAAGGCATAGGTGTCGCCGCTGCCGTCGGTGCGGTGGACGGGCACGATCGCGGTGCTCGGCAGCTTGACCCCCGGGTTCAGCGACTGGATCGCCGGGTTGTTCCAGGTCTTGATCTTGCCGAGCCAGATGTCGGCCAGCACCGGTCCCGTGAAGTGCAGTCCGTTGGGCACGCCACTGACGTGGTAGGCCACCACGGTGGCCGCCAGCGCCCACGGGATCTCGACGCAGCTCTTGCAGGCCGTAGCCTGCGCGGGAGTCATCGGGGCATCGGATGCGCCGAAATCGACGTCCCGGCCGGTGATCGACTCAATACCGCCGCCGGAGCCAACCGCTCCGTAGGTGACTGTCACGCCGTTGGCCTTCAGATAAAGCGGCTCCCAAACGGCGACGAGTGGCGCCACCAGCGTGCTGCCGGCGCCGACCAGGGTCTTTGCCGAGCCGGTGGAGGATGCAGCCGAGCTGGAGGACCCACTCGACCCGGATGCGGTCGAACTGCTGCTCGAGCCGCAGGCCCCGAGCGCCAGCGACGCGCCGATCACGGCGGCAACCGCCGCAACACCTCGTAGTTTCACGGTCAATCTCCTTCGCTTGATGTCAGCCAGAGGATGAGTCGAGCGATCGATGCAGGTGTTATCCACTTGTGAACTGGTCGTTGGCGTTATGTGCGCGCTCCGCTGCCAAGCGATAACCGAAGCCGAAGTGCGTGTGGATGAAGCGCCATTCTGGAAGCGCCTCTTCGAGCTTGACCCGCAGCTTTCGCACGTACACGTCGACCGATCGGTCGCCGGCGCGCATCTCGCGTCCCCAGACGAGCCGGAACAGCTCCTCCCGCGGCATGATCCGGTCTGCGCGCCGTGCCAGCTCGGTCAACAACCGTAGCTCCCTGATCGAAAGCACCAGGACGCGGCCGTCCGCGCGCCCCAGATGCTCCTCGGGAAGTATCTGCAGTGGGCCCACCTGGATCACCTCACTGCCCGGCCTGGCCGTCGCCGACATGACCGGGCATGCTCTCCCCCTGATTACGCGCAGGCGTTATCGACTCGTAACGAGGATGTGAACAACTTGTGATCGAGACCCGGCTTGAGCCGATGGTGCGGAGGTGCGTCCGGACCGAAACGACGAGCGGGGCAAGGGTGTCGCGGCGCTGAGGTCAGCGGGTGAGGGCTGCGGGCAGCTCTCGGGCTGTCTCCACCGCGGCGGTCCCCTCCTCCATCCGATCCGCCTCGAACTCGGGGGCGAACCGGTAGCCGACGCCGAAGTGCGTGTGGATGTAGCTCCAGGACGGGGAGATGGCACGCAACTTCTGGCGCAGCTTACGGACGAACACATCCACCGAGCGGTCGCCGTGGGCCATCGCGTAGCCCCAGACTCGCTCGTAGATTTCCTCGCGACGCAGTACGCGGTCTGACTGGGCGAGCAGTTGCAGGATCTCGAACTCGCGAGCGGTCAGCTCGAGGCTCTGCTCCCCGACGTAGGCCTGGTACAGGTCCGGGCGAACGATGATCTCGCCCACCGTGGCCGACAGGTCGATCTGAGGGAGCTCGTGGCGACGGTGGCGGCGCACCGCGGCCTCGATCACGCAGATCAGCTCCTCGGGATGGCATGGCTTGGTCATCCAGGCGTCGGCGCCGAGCCGCAGGCCGCGAACGCGCTGTGCCACCGACGACGGACCGGTGCACACGATCACGGCAAGGCCGGGCAGGCGCGCGCACACTCGCTCGAGATAGTCCCAACCTTCCGGGCCGATCACGGCGAGATCCAGCACCAGCGCATTCAGCCGCATGGCCACGAGCGTCTCGACCGTGGCCGGCGTGCTGAGCGGCCTGTGCTCGCAGCCCAGTGCGCCGAGGCGATTGGCCAGGACCTGCGTGAAGCCGGGGTCGCGGTCGATCACCGCAACCCGGAGTCTGGCCTGACCACGCTGCGGGGCCGCCTGGCCCCCCGGCTGCGCATCGCTGCGCTCACGCGACATGGGAGGCACTGTAATGGACGCGATCGGCGGGGACCGGGGTGCTCCCCTGTCGATCACAGGTTGTTAACACGCAATTAGCGGCCAAGCTGGCATCCCTGCGACCACTGCCGCCGGCCAGATCGCAGTGTCCCACCTCCGGCGGTTGCCATATGAAGAGCTGTTGAAGACCGTCCGCCAAACCGCGCGGGCGCGTCGTCCCTGCCGCTATCCTCAATCCCCGCGCGCGATCCGCGCGCGCCTCCGATCCGCGCGCACCTCAGGACGACCTCCGCAATGGCATCCCGAACCAAGCAGAAGGAAGAGGCCCGCGCACGCCGGCTGGCCGAGGAGCGGGCGCGAGCCGAGCGAGCCCGCCGTCAGCGGCGCTACCAGATGGTCGGCGGCACGATCGTCGGGGCAATTATCCTGGTCGTCGCGCTGATCGTGATCTCGAGTGGCGGCGGCAAGAAGGAGACCGGCCTTCAGACCGGTACCACGGCCAACGCGACGATCACGGGAATCAACCAGCTGCTGAACGGGATCCCCCAGTCGGGCAACACCCTGGGCAACCCCAAGGCCCCCGTGACGATGACCTACTACGGCGACTACGAGTGCCCCGTGTGCCAGGACTTCACGCTCAATGGGGGCTTCTCCCAGCTGGTCTCCAACGACGTTCGCTCGGGAAAGGTAAAGGTCGTCTACAGCCCGTTCTGTACCGCGACGTGCGGCTCCCCCGACCCCGGGGTATTCGACACCCAGCAGGTCGCGGGCTTTGCCGCCGGCGAGCAGAAGCTGTTCTGGCAGTACACCGAGCTCTTCTACCACGAGCAGGGCACGGAGGACTCGGGCTACGTGACCGAGGCCTATCTGGACGGCTTAGCCAAGCAGATACCCACGCTGAACTACGCCGACTGGCTGACGGCGCGGAAGAACCCGAACTACACCGCCACCGTCGGCAGTGACGAATCCGCGGCCCAGCACCTCGGGGTCAGCGGAACGCCGACGCTCGTCTTCTCCGGCCCGAAGGGCCAGGCGGCCGCAAGCGAGGCGGTTCCCACTTATGCTCAGCTCGAGCAGGTGATCAAGCAGGTCGCATGACCTTCGCGCTCGGGAGCGGGCTGGCATGAGCACCGTGGAAGCCAACGGGTCGTTGCAACGCGCCGGGACCGCAGAGCGCAGGCTGCGCATCGCCATTTGCGTGCTGTGCCTGATCGGGATCGGCGTCGCGGGTTACCTCGTCTACGTCCACTACGCCAAGATCAAGATCATCTGCGGCGCGAACGGCGGCTGCGAGACGGTGCAGAGCTCCGTCTACTCCAAGCTGGCCGGGGTGCCCGTCGCCGTGCTCGGCCTGGCCGGGTACATCGGCATCCTGTTCAGCCTGATGATTCGGAACGAGCTCGGCCGCGTCGCGGGGTTCGGTATCGCGCTCGTCGGGTTCCTGTTCAGCATGTACCTGACCTACCGCGAGGCGTTCACGATCCACGCCTACTGCTACTGGTGCCTGTCGAGTGCCACGTTGATGACGCTGCTGGTGATCCTCACGACGGTCCGGCTGCTCCGGGCCGAACCGATCACGCGGACGCCGAAGACTGTGCCCCGGGCCGAGCGCCGGCGGATCGAGCGCCGGCAAGCCGCCCGCCGCTGATGCGCTAAGCCGCCGGCCCGGCGCCCACCCCGCCCCGCACGGCGGCGACCCCGCCCGCCCCGCCGCCCGGGCGCCCTGCAAGAGTCGCCAAACCGCCCCGCCTCCCTCCAGACTGGCGAGATAAGCATGGAGGCAATGCTTATGTCGCCAAGACAGGCTGCTCGGACCGGGTTTGGCGGGTTTACCAGGGGCCAGCGGCGATCGCGACCCAATACCCCATTGCCGACCGTGGCATCCATCTGATATATCACGGGGGTGGGCGCGAACGGAGCGCAAGGTCAGAGGGTGGTCGTGATCGGCGCCGGCATCGTCGGCAACAGCCTCGCGTACCACCTGACGCGGCTCGGCGTCACCGACGTCACGATGATCGACAAGGGCCCGCTTCCCAACCCGGGCGGCTCGACCGGCCACGCGTCGAACTTCATCTTCCCGGTCGACCACTCCAAGGAGATGACCTCGCTGACGCTCGAGAGCATGCGTCAGTACAAGGACCTCGGCGTGTTCATCGAGAGTGGCGGCATCGAGATCGCGCGCACGGAGCAGCGGATGCAGGAGCTGACCCGGCGAATGGCCTCGGCCAGGTCCTGGGGGATCGAGCCCGTCGAGCTGCTGACCCCGGCGCAGATCAAGGAACGAGTCCCCTACATCAACGAGGAGCTGCTCCTGGGCGGCTTCTACACCCCAGGCGCCGGCGTGGTCGACTCGCTCCGGGCCGGAACGATCATGCGCGAGCGCGCGGTCAAGGCCGGCATGACCGTCCAGCCCAACACCGAGGTCCTCGGGATCGATGTTGAGCATGGCCGGGTGAGAAGAGTCCGCACCACCAGGGGAGACCTCGACGTCGACCTGCTGGTGATCGCCTGCGGCTGCTGGAGCCCCCGGATCGCGCGGATGGCCGGGGCCTCGATCGCGCTCACGCCGATGGTCCACCAGATGATCGACATCGGGCCGGCGCCGCGGTTCGCCAATACCACCAAGCTGATCGAGTTCCCGATCGTCCGCGACATGGACACCAACATGTACGAACGCCAAGAGGGCACGGGACTCGAGATCGGTTCCTACGCGCACCGGCCGATCACGCTCGATCCCGACGACATCCCGAGCATCGACGAGGCGGCGCTCAGCCCCACCGAGCTGCCCTTCACCCAGGACGACTTCGACCCCCAGATGGAGCAGGCGCTCGAGCTGATGCCCGAGATCGTGGGCGACGAGACCGTCGGCGTGAAGTACGCGATCAACGGCGTCCTGTCGGTCACCTACGACGGCATGCCGCTGCTCGGTGAGACTCCCGAGGTCAAGGGCCTGTGGTCGGCCGCGGCGATCTGGATCAAGGAGGGACCGGGCGCCGGCAAGACGGTGGCGGAGCTGATCGTCCACGGCGAGTCTGAGATCGACGTGTTCGAGTCCAACATCGCGCGCGCCTACCCCTGCCAGCGCACCAAGCGGCACGTCACCGCGCGTGCCTGCGAGGGCTTCAACAAGATGTACGGGATCGTCCACCCCGGCGAGCAGTGGGAATCGGACCGCAACGTCCGTCTCTCCCCCTTTTACGAGCGCCAAAAGCAGCTGAAGGCGGTTTTCTACGAGGGGGCCGCGTGGGAGCGCCCGCAATGGTACGAGTCAAACGCCGGCCTGCTCGACGAGTACGGCGATCGGATCAACCCGCGCGAGGCGGAATGGGACTCCCGCTGGTGGTCGCCGATCATCAACGCCGAGCATCTGGCCATGCGCGACCGGGCCGCGATGATCGACCTGAGCGCGTTCGCGATCTTCGACGTCACCGGCCCGCGCGCACTCGACGTCGTGCAAAACGTCGCGATGCGGCAGATGAACGTCGCCGATGGCCGCGTCGTCTACACGCCGCTGCTCACCCCCAGCGGCGGCTTCAAGCAGGACCTCACGATCATGCGCCTCGGCGCGGACACGTTCCGTGTGGTCACCGGTGGGGCGTTCGGCATGTCGGACCTCAAGTGGTTCGCCGACCACCTCCCGGAGGACGGCTCGGCACAGGTCCACGACGAGACCAATGCCTGGACCACGATCGGGCTGTGGGGACCCCGCGCCCGCGACATCTTGCAGTCCGTCACGTCCGATGACGTCTCGCACGACGCACTCCCCTTCGCCCGCTGCAAGGAGATCGAGATCGGACCCGTGCAGGTGCTCGCGTCCCGGATTTCCTACGTCGGCGACCTCGGGTGGGAGCTGTATGTGTCGATCGAGCAGGGCGCCCGGCTGTGGGACATCCTGGCCGAGGCCGGTGCGCCGCACGGGATCGTTCCGGCCGGCATCGGCGTGTACGGCACCACCGGGCGCCTGGAGAAGTGCTACCGCGCCTACGGCGCCGAGCTCGAGGGCGATTTCAACGTGGTCGAGGCCGGCATGGCCTGGGGCAAGGCCAAGGACGAGGACTTCATCGGCAAGGAGGCGCACCTGCGCCACCGGGAGGAGGAGCCGGCCGCGATCATGTGCACGCTGACCGTGGACGACCACACCTCGGCATCCGGGGTCAAGCGCTACATGCTCGGCAAGGAGCCGATCCTCACGCGCGACGGGAAACCCCTCACGGATCGCAAAGGCCGCCGTTCATACGTCACCAGCGCCGGCGCCGGCCCGTCGATCGGCAAGCACATCCTGATGAGCTACCTGCCCGCCGAGCACGCGGTGGTCGGCGAGCAGCTGTCGGTCGAGTACATGGGCGAGCGCTATCCGGTGACCGTGGCGACCAACGACTCCACGCCCGTGTTCGACCCGGACAGCTCGCGAGTGCGTTCGTGAACCAATGAACGTCCTCGTGTGCGTCAAGCGCGTCCCGCTCACCGGCGGGAAGATCGTCCTGACCGACGACGCGCGCGCGATCTCCACGCGCCACCTCGGCTTCACGATCAGCCCGCACGAGGAGTGCGGCTGCGAGGAGGCCGTGCGGCTGATCGAGCAGCACGGCGGGTCCAGCACCGTCCTCACGCTCGGTCCGCCCGAGGCCGAGGAGCAGCTGCGGGACATGATGGCGATCGGGATCGACCGCGCCGTGCATCTGGTCACCGGCGGCTCTGAAGAATGGGACCCGCAGGCGACCGCGAGCGCCATCGTCGAGGCGGTCCACAACGAGCCCGAACCACCAGACCTGCTCCTGTTCGGCAACGAGTCGGCCGACGCCGGCAACTACCAGGTGGCCATCCGGGTGGCGCACAAGCTCGGCCTCCCCGTCGTAACCGGAATCAAAGGAATCTCGGTCATCGACGACGGTCGGCTGCGCCTCGAGCAGGAGGTCGCCGGCGGCCGCGACGTCTACGTGGTGCCGATGCCGGCCGTGGTGAGCGTCAAGGAGGGGATCAACCTGCCCCGCTACCCGTCGGTCCCCGGGCGTCTACGGGCCAAGCGCAAGCCGCTGGACACCAACACGCCCGCTCGGCCGGAGCCGAGGCTCGAGATGGTCAGGCTCGCCCTTCCGCCCGGCTCGGGCAAGCAGGCGCAGGTACTCGGCGGCGGCGCGGAGGCGGCGCCGGCCGTGGTCACGGTGCTCGCCGAGCTGGGGCTCGTGTGATGAGCGTCCTCGTGTTCGTCGAGGATCCGGCCGACGAGCTCTCGCAGCAGGCGCTGAGCTTCGCGCGCTCGCTCGGCGAGGAGCCGACCGCGGTCGCGATCGACGGCGGCGAGAGCTATGCCCCGGCCGCCTGGGGTCAGGCGCTCGCCGCGCTGACTCGCGAGCGCGGGCCGAGCGTCGTCGTGGCGCCCGGGACCGACCGCGGCAACGAGGTGCTCGCGCACGTCGCCGCCGAGCTCGACCTCCCGATGGCGGCCAACTGCGTCTCGGCCACCCCGGGCGATCCGTTCACGCTGACCCGGATCCGCTGGGGCGGCAGCCTGCTCGAGGAGGCACGCCTGCACGGCTCGCCCGCGCTGCTGAGCGTCGCACCACACGCCGTCGCGGCGGACCCAGCCGATGCCGGCATGGCCGTCGAGACGATCGCGCCGGCCGGCGAGGCGGTCGTGAAGGTCTCCGAGCGCGTTCAGGCCCATACGGCCGGCGTGTCGCTGGCCGACGCCGACGTGGTCGTCTCGGGCGGGCGCGGCGTGGGATCGGCCGACGGATTCGCGGTGATCGAAGAGCTGGCGGCGCTGCTCGGCGCGGCCGTCGGTTGCTCGCGCGCGGTGACGAGCGCCGGCTGGCGACCCCACACCGACCAGGTCGGGCAGACCGGGACGAAGGTCTCCCCCTCGCTGTACATCGCGTGCGGGATTAGCGGCGCCACCCAGCACATGGCCGGTTGCAAAGGAGCCAAGAAGCTGCTCGCCATCAACCCCGACGCCGAGGCGTCGATCTTCGCCAGCGCCGACTACGCGGTGATCGGCGACCTGCACGAGGTCGTGCCGGCGATCTCGGCCGAGATCAGGAAGGCGAGGGGCGCATAGCCTCGCTGATCTCCGCCGTGGCGCTTGCCGCAGCGCTCGCCGTAAGCGGCACCCTGTTCATCACGCGCGCCCGCCTCCTCGCCCGGCTCCTCCAGACAGCCGCGCCGGCCGAGCGCTCGGGCGACATCGCCCGCCGCACTCGCAACGAGGCGACGATCGTGCTCGGTCAGCGCAAGCTGCTCCAGCGTCTCGGCCCCGGGCTGATGCACGCGTTCATCTTCTGGGGCTTCCTCGTGCTCGTGCCGACGATCCTGATCGCGATGATCGGGATCGTCGACAAGCACGACACGCTTCCCTGGTTCGGGCACCAGGGCTGGTACGCACTGCTCGTCGACATCTTCTGCGTGCTCGTGCTGATCGGCGTGATCGCGGACTTCTACATCCGCAAGGTCCAGCGACCGAGCCGCTTCAAGGGAAGTCACCTCGGCGAGGCCGATCTGATCCTGGTCCTGATCGCGACGATCGTGACCAGCCTGCTGCTGTGGCACGCGACTCGCATCGCGCTGCACCTGAACGAGTGGCCGGCGTCGTGGTCGCCGGTCTCGAACGCGCTCTCGAAGCTATTCGCCGACAACCAGACCACCAGGGTGCTCGAGCGCGTGTTCGTCTGGATCCACGTGCTGACGATCCTGTCCTTCCTGGCCTATCTACCTCGCTCCAAGCACCTGCACATCTTCGTGGCGGCGGTGAACGTCTGGTTCGGACGCACGCGCGCGCGCGGCCGGCTCGAGCCGCTCAGGTTCGACGACCCCGACGTTCCCGAGGAAGAGCTCCGGTTCGGGGCGGGCGTGCCGAAAGACCTGACCTGGAAGCAGGCGCTCGACACGTTCACCTGCACCGAGTGCGGGCGCTGCCAGGACGCCTGCCCCGCCTACGCCACGGGCAAGATCCTCTCGCCCAAGCTCCTCATCATGGGACTGCGGGACGCGGTGTTCGCCCAAAGCGAGGACGCGGAGCGCCCGCTCGTCCCGAACGCGGTCCCGGCCGACAGCGTGTGGGACTGCGTCACGTGCGGCGCGTGCATCCAGGCCTGTCCCGTCTCGATCGAGCACGTCGACCACATCGTCGACCTGCGCCGGCACCTGGTGATGGTCGAATCGAGCTTCCCGAGCGAGGCCGAGCCGATGCTCCGCGACGTCGAGCGCGCCTCGAACCCCTGGGGCAAGCCCCAGTCAGAGCGCGCCGACTGGGCGGCCGACCTCGCCGTCAAGGTGCTCGAGCCGGGCGACCCGGCCCCCGAGTACCTCTACTGGGTCGGCTGTGCCTCCTCGTTCGACGAGCGCGCGCGCAAGACCGCCCAGGCCACGGCCAAGCTTCTGCAGGCGGCGAACCTGGACTTCGCGATCCTCGGCCCGCGCGAGAGCTGCACGGGCGACCCAGCGCGGCGGATCGGCAACGAGTACGTGTTCCAGGCCTTCGCCGAGCAGAACGTCGAGACGCTCAACGACGCCGGCATAACCAAGGTCATCACCGGCTGCCCGCACTGCTTCAACACGCTGGCCAACGAGTACCCGGACTTCGGCGGCAACTACGAGGTGATCCACCACTCAGAGCTCCTCTCGACCCTCGTCCGCGACGGCCGGATCAAGCCGGCCAGACCCCAGGGCGAGCTCCCGATCACCTACCACGATTCGTGTTACCTGGCGCGCCACAACGACGTCCTCGAGTCACCAAGGCAAATCGTGTCTGCGGTCGGGCAACCGGTGGAGATGCGCCGCTCCGGCAAGCAGACGTTCTGCTGCGGTGCGGGCGGCGCCCACATGTGGATGGAGGAGCGCGCCAAGCCGATCAACGAAGAGCGCGTGCGCGAGGCGGCCGCCACCGGCGCCGGAACGCTCGCCGTCGCCTGCCCGTTCTGCAACGTGATGCTCGACGACGGAGTGCAGAGCGTCGGCGCGGGGCTACGCGTGGCCGACGTGGCGACGCTGCTCTCAGAGGCGATCGAGGACACTAGCCGGCCGGAAGATTGAATGGTCGGCGGCGCCTAACGGCGGCGGCTTATCGTCACCAGGTCCGCACTGGCCGCCGGCGCGCGGAACTCGTACAGCCCGCCCGACGGTGCCACCGTGACCGTGCGTTGCGGACCGGCGAGCAGACCGGTGGTCGTGCTCGAACCGAACGACTGACCGCCGAGCGTCACCCCGCTGCGCGAGGTCAGCGCCGGCGCCGTCAGCCGCTCGAGCGTTCCGGCGCCGTGGGGCTCCGCGAGCCGGAACGCGATCGTGCGAGCCCGGTCGCCGTCGTTGATCGCCAGCACCCTCACGGTGCCGCCCGGCGCGCGCGTCGCCCACGCCTGCACCTGACCCCCGTCGGTCTCCGACACGTTTTCCAGCCGCGACCCGTGTGGAGCCGCCTGGGTGAACATCAGCAACCCGTAGTACTCGGGCTCGACGGCCGCCTGCCACGCGCCGCCCACGCTGCTGAAGGAGAACAGCGCGTACGTCGCGCCCGGATAGGTGTGGATGTTGACGCCGTCCACACCCACCCGGGCCATCTCGAACAACGCGTCGAGCGCCCATAACGCGGACGCGAACGACCGACCCACCCCGTTGTCGGTCCCGCACGAGATCGTGTTCATCTCGTCGATCCGCAACGGGATCCCGTGCGCCCGGGCCACCATGACCGACGTCGCGACGCTGTTCGCCAACCCGCGCGTGGAGCGGGCGGAGAGGAGGTGGGCGATCGTCGGGTAGTTTGGCTCCCGGGGGTTCACGTAACAGAGCTGGAGCGGATAGCGATGCAGCGTCGCCACGGCAACGCGGGGATGGCTGGACAGGAACGGCCCGAGGTGTCCGAACCAGCCCGGCGCGCCGATCGCCGGGCCCGCCAGCGGCGCGAGCTTGAGGCCCCCGCCGACCCGAAGTACATCGTCGTTGTAATCGCCGAAGTCGTATCCGCGCGCTCGACCCTTCCGCCCCGAGCCGTCCCAGTCGAACACGGCGTACAGCTCAGGTTCGTTGCCGAGCTCGAGCCCTTCGATCTGGCTTCGTCCCACGCCCGCGACCAGCGCTCGCGCCTCCGCCGTGGCCACCGCGGCGCTGTCGGCCTCGAGGTTGACGCCGAGGATCAACCTCGCCCCGAGCGTCGCCGCGAGCGCGTGCAGCACCCCGACGAAGTCCGGGGTGAGCGTGTAATTGACGCCCGCCGGCCGGCGCATCCCGGCGATCGGCCACCACGTCCAGTCGGTGCTGTCGCCTCCGATCCGCAGCACCGGAGCCTGGCCTGGCGCCAGATTGCGGATCAGCTGCACGAACACGGGATCAAGCGCGGCCGGGCTGGTGCCCGCGTATGCCTCGAGGGCGGGGTACTCGACCGACAGCCCCACGAACCCGCCCGGGATCACGCGGCCGCTCGGCCCGCCACCGATCGCCAGGACCACCGCGCCTGCGGGAGGCTTCGCGCCCGCGGCGGTCGCCGTCCGGCGCCGGACCGCCCGCTCGGCCGCATCCCGCGTGCCGCCCCCCCGAGCTGTGAGCGTCACGGCCGGTACTGCGAAGGCTGAGGCACAGACACCGAGCGCAAACCAGCGACGCCAGGTCGACATCGCCCACATGGTGGCACCGTCAGGGCGTGAGCGGGCCGGCTCCGAGCACGCCTTCGAGCTCGCGCTCGAGGCCTTCGTCGCCCACCTCGCGCATTACCAACGGCAACGCCAGCCGCGCCGCTGCGCGCTCGGCGGCCCGGCGCGTGGCCGCGGTCGGCCGCTGGGCCAGCCACATCACCCGGGTGTAGTGGCGGAAGTAGTCCTCGCGGAGTTCGAGGTGGCGATCGAGACCGAGCTGGCGCCATACCGTGTGCTCGAACGTCCGGGCCAGGAAGTCGGTGAGGAAGTACGTCCCCGGCTCCTCCTGCAAAGCGGCCTGCACCTCCGAACGCGCGAACACGTCGTAGCAGTGCTCGCCCGCCAGGCGCGGGAGTCCAAGCCGGTCCAGGGCGCCGTACGTGCCGCAGTCGCCATAGGCGAGCGCGACGACGTCGTGCCCCGCGGACAGCTCCGAGACGGCTGGGGCGATGCGCTCGGGGTGGTTGTGCAGAAGCGCGGGCACCGGGATCACGTCCAGGTCCCATCCCCGCCGGCGCGCGATCCGTCGCACGTCGAGCGCGAGGGCCCCGCAAGCTACAACCGCGGGCCGGCTCATCCCGGGAACGCGAGCTGATCGACGAACATGTCGTTGAAGTCGGGCCGGCCGGACAGCTCGACGTACTCGACCTCGCGCAGAATCGAATACGCCTCGGCGCGTTCGCGCACCGACAGGGCGGCGATCTTGGCCCCTTCGCCGGCCACGTTGCCGGCCGACACGATCCGGGGTAGGGCGATCTTCGGCACCAGGCCGATCCGCACGGCGCTCAGCGGCGTCAGGTAGGCGCCGAAGCTGCCGGCGAGCAGGACCTGGGTGATGTCCCCGGGTTCGACACCGAGCTCGTGAAGCAGGATGTTCCACCCGGTGGCGATCGAGGCCTTGGCGAACTGGAGCTCGCGCACGTCGCGCTGGGACAGGAAGATTGCCTTCTCCGGATCGGAGCCACCGCGCCAATCGAGCACGAACACGCGCTCCTTGCCGATCTTCGTCAGCCGCGAGGCGAGCGCAGGGTGCGACACGGCCGCTTCCTCGTCCGGGATGAACCGCCCGGAGTGGTCGAGCAGCCCGGCGTGGACGAGCTCGGCGACCGCGTCGACGAGTCCCGATCCGCACATGCCCTCGGCCGGAACGTCACCGATCACATCGAGCGTCAAGCCATCGTCGGACGACAGCTTGACCCCCTCGATCGCCCCCGGCGCCGCCCGCATCCCGCACCTGATCTGAGCCGCCTCGAATGCCGGTCCCGCCGGGGCGGCCGTCGCGACCACGCGGTCGACCGACCCGAGCGCGATCTCGCTGTTGGTGCCCACGTCGATGAACAGCCGCAGCCGGCGATCGCGCGTGAGGCCCGTCGCGAGCATTCCGGCCACGATGTCGCCGCCCACGTAGGCGCCGAGCGACGGGAACACGAACGCGGGGGCGCGAGGATGGACGGTAACGCCGAAGTCCGCGGCGCGGACCTCGAGGAACGAATGCGTGGACACGACAAACGGCGCCATCGACAGCGGCTCGGGGTCGATCCCCAGCGCCAGGTGCATCATCGTGACGTTTCCGCACACGGTGATCTCGTACACCTCGTGGGGGTCGACGCCGCCCTCAACGCATACCTCGCTCACCAGCTCCTCGAGCGTCTCGTGGACCCGCGCGCGCAGCGCCGATAGAGCCTGATCGTCCATCATCGTGGCCGAGATGCGCGTGATCACGTCGGCACCGAACGGCTGTTGTCGGTTCAGCATCGACCCGACGGCCGCCGGCTGGCCGCTCTCCAGATCGAGCAGCGTGGCGACCACGGTCGTCGTGCCCAGGTCGAACGCGATCGCGAAGCGCCGCGCCGTCGTATCGCCGGGCTCCAGCCCGATCAGCTCCTGATCGGCCACCACCGCGGTCACGTCGAACCCGGACGAGCGCAGCATCGAGCCGAGCGACCGGAGCACCTCGATCGAGGCGTGCGGCTCGAGGTCGTCGAGCGCGTCGAGCACGCGCTGAAGGTCCGAGCGCTGATCCTCCATCGACGGCTCGGTCAGCAACAGATGGCGCTTCTGAACCGCCGGGCGCAGGATCACATGGCGGCCGACCCCGGCCAGCGCCGCCTTGGGCCGCGTCTGGAGCGGCGGGACCTCCACGACGAGGTCGCCGCGCGCCGACGCCCGGCAGGCCAGCCGCCAGCCGTCCCGCAGCTCGTCGGGCGAGAACGCCCGTGGGTCCAGCGAGCCGACGGGCACGTCGCCGGAGACGATCCGCACGCGGCACTTCTTGCACGTCCCGTGGCCGCCGCAGGTCGAGTCGATCGCGATCCCGTTCCAGCTCGCCGCGTCGAACACCGGGGTTCCGCTCGGGACGCGCACCTCCGCGCCGTCGGGGAGGAACCTGAGCCGGACCCGCGCCGCACCGTCGTCCGGAGCCGGATCGAGGGCGCCCGGCTCACCGCCCGCGAGCTCGAGCCTGCGCCGGTGCGGTGAGACCCCGCTCACGACACCGGCGCCGCCTGGGCCAGCGTGGCCTGTCGCGCTCGGTGCGCCGCGATCCAGTTCGCGCCCCATTCGTCGTGGCCGAGCAGCAGGTCGCCGGCGCGGACCGCGTCGACGACGGGGCGCGCGGTGGACATGATCGCGCTGGTCAATCCGGCCGCCATCGCCATCGGCAGGAACCCCGCGTTGAGCGCGGGGCGATCGGGCAGACCGAACGAGACGTTCGACGCGCCCAGGGACATGTTGACCCCGAGCTCGTCGCGGATCAGGCTGATCGTCCGCAGGGTGGTCCTCACGGCTTCGGGATCCGCACCCACGGTCATGGCCAGAGGGTCGATCACGACGTCGTCGCGGGCGATCCCGAAATCCGCCGCGGCCGCGACGATCTTCCGCGCGCACTCCAGCCGTTTTTTCGGCGTCTCGGGGATTCCCGTCTCGTCGTTGGCCAGCCCGATCACGGCCGCGCCATGCCGGGCGACCAGGGGCAGGATTTCCGACAGCCGCTCGTCCTCGGCCGTGACCGAGTTGACGAGCGCGCGTCCTTCGTACACCGAGAGCCCGGCTTCGAGTGCCTCGATCACCGAAGAGTCGATGCAGATCGGGACGTCGACGGCGGTCTGGACCGTCCGCAGCATCGTCTTCAGGAGCTCCGCCTCGTCGACGAGCGGAATTCCCGCGTTGACGTCGAGCATGTCGGCGCCGGCTTCGACCTGCGCCACCGCGTCGGTCGACACCGTCGAGAGCTCACCGCCGCGCAGTTCTTCGGCGAACTTCTTGCGCCCCGTCGGGTTGATCCGCTCGCCGATGATGCAGAACGGCCGGCCGTGCCCGATCGTGACCTCCTTGGTCTGCGACCGGAGCACTGTCTCGGCCAGTGACACGCCGCTCATGCGAGCACCTTTTCGCGCCGGTGCCCCATCAACTCCTTGGCCTTCTTGACCGCCGACGAGGCGTCGGCCGAATAGCCGTCGGCGCCGACCGCGTCGGCGTACTCCTGGGTGACCGGCGCGCCGCCCACCATCACGATCACCTGGTCGCGCAGGCCGGCCTTCTCGAGCGCGTTGATGTTCGCCTTGAACATCGGCATCGTCGTTGTGAGAAAGGCAGAAAAGCCGACGATGTCCGGGTTGTGTTCCTCGATCTGCTCGATGAACTTCTCGGGCGCGACGTTCACGCCCAGGTCGATCACGTGGAAGCCGGCGCCCTCGAGCATGATGTTGCACAGGTTCTTGCCGATGTCGTGCACGTCGCCCTTGACCGTGCCCATCAGGAAAGTGCCGATCTCGGCCGTCCCGGTCTCGGCCAGAAGCGGGCGCAGGATGTCCAGTGCGCCCTGCATGGCGCGCGCCGCGATCAGCATCTCGGGCACGAAGAAGTCGCCGCGCTCAAACCGCGCCCCGACCTCCTCCAGCGACGGGATCAGCGCGTCGTAGAGCATCCGCTCGGGCTCGAGGCCCTGCTCGAGACCGTCGTTCACACCATCACGAACCGCCGGCGCGTTCCCGACCAGCGTCTCGTCGTACAACAGCTGGAGGATCTCCTCATGGGTCACGCGGCTCGTTCTCCTTGGTCGTCGTGGTGGCCGAGGCGGCGGCTCAACTTCCGCGCCTCGATGGTCAGAATCGGCTCCAGCTCAGCGATCCGCGCGGGCGTCATGCGCAGCGTCGGTCCGGAGATGCTGAGCGCGGCGATCACCTCGCCGCGGGCGCCCCGCACCGGGGCCGCCATCGCCGACAGCCCGACCTCGAGCTCGTCGATCGACGTGGCAAAGCCGGTGCGGCGAACCGCGTCGAGCTCGCGCGCCGCAGTCGCGCCGGACGCTTCTTCGGGGGCACGGCCGAACGCCGCGAATACCTTGCCGTTGGCGGAATGCTCATAGCCGACCGAGCGCCCGAGCCACTGGCCGGCGCCAAGGAAGTGGCTCGAGTCGACCTGGGCTATGTGCTCGACGCCCTCGGGCGCCGGCACGGCCAGGTTGATCGTCTCGCCGGTCGCGCCGGCCAGCGCGTCGAGCGCCGGGCGGGCCAGCTCGATGATGTTGCGCTCGAGCATGCCGCGCTCGGCCACGCGCAGGATCGCCGGCCCAGGCCGCAGCCGCCCGCGCTCGCCGTCCTGCTCGATCAGCCCGCGGCGCTCGAGCGCGCTGACCAGGCGCGAGGCGGTGCTCTTGGGCAGCCCGGCGGCCGACGCCAGATCGGTCAGCGCGACGGGCTCCTCGCTCTCCAGCACGCGGACGAGCAGGTCTGCACCTCGATCGATCGCCGCGGTCCCGTGCGCCGCGCCGACGCCGGCACCTCCATCAACTTGGAACTGTTGTTCCACGCGGTATAGATTACGGATTGCGGTCGCGACGTCAACCCCCGAAAGGAGCCCGCCGTGTTTGTCAACTCCATGCCGCGTTACGAGATCCTCAGCGAGGACGCGATGGACGTGATCGACCGGGGTTGGCGCCGGCTCGTGTCCGAGATCGGGATCGAGTTCCTCCTCCCCGAGGCGGTCGACGTGCTCGTCAAGGCCGGCCAGACGCTCGAGGACGAGAACCGCATCCGCTTCGACCCCGACTTCATTCTCGAACAGGTCGCCAAGGCACCGAAGGAGTTCGAGCTTCAGGCCCGCAACCCGGCCAACACCGCGCACATCGGCGGCGACCACATGGTGTTCGCGCCGGTCTACGGCTGTCCGTTCATCCGCGAAGGCGAGGTGCGGCGAGACGCCAAGATGGCCGACTTCGAGAACCTGGTCAAGCTCGCCCAGTCTTTCGAACAGCTCGACTCGCCGGGCGGCACGATCTGCGAGCCCGAGGACCGGCCGCTGGACTCGCGCCACCTCGACATGGTGTTCGCGCTCCAGACATTCAGCGACAAGCCGTACATGGGTTCGGTCACGTCGGGTCCCAACGCCGCGGACACCATAAAGATGGGCGAGATCCTGTTTGGCGGACGCGAGGCGATCGAGCGTGCGCCGGTCTCGATCAGCCTGATCAACGTAAATTCCCCTTTGCGCTACGACGACCGGATGCTCGGCGCGATGTTCGAGTACGTGAAGGCCAACCAGGCGGTGGTGATCAGCCCGTTCCTGCTCATGGGCGCGATGTCGCCCGTGTCGCTGCCGGCCACGCTGGTGCAGCAGGTGGCCGAGGCGCTGGCCGGGATCGCGCTCGCGCAGCTGCTGCGCCCGGGCGCACCCGTCGTGTTCGGATCCTTCCTGTCCAACACCGACATGCAATCCGGCTCGCCTTCGTTCGGGACCCCGGAGTCGGGGCTGGGCGTGCTCTGCACCGGCCAGATCGCGCGCCGGTTCGGCCTGCCCTGGCGCGGCGGCGGCGGGCTGAACGCCTCCCAGACCGTCGACGCCCAGGCCGCCTACGAGTCGCTGATGACGCTGCTCCCCACTTTCCTGGCCGGCACCAACTTCGTGATGCACTCGGCCGGCTGGCTCGAGGGTGGCCTGGTGTCCTGCTACGAGAAGTTCATCGTCGACGTCGAGCTCCTGCGCGAGCTGCGCCACGAGTTCACCCCGCTCGAGATCGACGAGGCGTCGCTCGCCTTTGGCGCCCACACCGAGGTCGGCCCCGGCGGCCATTTCCTGGGCGCCGCTCACACGCTCGAGCGCTTCCGCGAGTGCTTCTACCGCCCGCTTCTCTCCTCGACCGAGAACTTCGACCGCTGGTCCAAGCGGGGGGCGAAGGACACGGCGGCGCGCGCCGGCGACATCTGGCGGGCCACGCTCGAGAGCTACGAGCCGCCGCCGCTCGACGACGCGATCCGCGCCGAGCTCGAGGAGTTCGTCGTGCGCCGGCGGGCCGAGCTGGGCGACTAAGGCGCCGCCGCCGGGCGCCGCCGAGCAATGTCACTAAGCCGCCGCCGCAAGGCGCCGCCGACCCCCCTATTTCTCGTCGCGGGCGCGGTCGTGTTCTTCGACACCATGTTCTATTCGGCGGTGGCCCCGCTGCTCCCGTCCCTGACCCGGGAGCTCCACCTGTCCAAGGCCTCCGCCGGCGTGCTCACCGCCGCGTACGCCACCGGAACACTCGTCGGGTCGCTCCCAGGCGGCGTGATCGCCGAGCGCGCGGGGCCACGTGTGACGCTTTACACGGGCCTCGCGCTGATGGGTACCTCGAGCCTCGCGTTCGGGCTGCTCGACAACGTGGTGCTGCTCGACGCGGCGCGGTTCGTCCAGGGCCTGGGCGGCGCGTGCACGTGGGCCGGCAGCATGCTGTGGCTGATCCTCGAGGCGCCGCCCGCCCGCCGCGGAGGCGCGATCGGCGGCGTGCTGGCGGCCGGAATCGCCGGGGCCCTGTTCGGACCCGTCGTCGGCACGATCGCGCACGCGGTCGGGCGCGGCCCGGTGTTCTCGGCCGTCGTCGTGGTCGCCGGGGCGCTCGCCACCAGGGTGGCGCTCCTGCCCCAGCCGCCGAAGCCGGAGCGCCGAAGAGCCGGAACGAGCCTGATCGGGCAGCTCCGGCAGCCGGCCATCGTGCTGGGCATGTGGCTGGTGGCGGTCCCGGCGGTCGCGTCAGGCGCCGTGAACGTGCTCGGGCCGTTACGCCTGGGACGGCTCGGCGCGGGCGCGGCCGGGATCGGCGCCACCTTCCTCGTCGCCGCCGCCGTCGAGGCCGCGGTGAGTCCACTCGTCGGACGGCTGTCGGACCGGCGCGGACGGATGCTCCCGCTGCGCACCGGGCTGGGCGCCGCCACCGTAGCCCTGCTCTTGTTCACGCTCCCTCAGACCGCGCCGCTGCTCGCGGTAGTGATCGCGCTCGAGTACGTGGCGCTCGGGACATTCTGGGCGCCGGCCATGGCGATGCTGTCCGACGCGGCCGACTCGCACGGCATGAGCCAGGGGTACGCGCTGGCGCTCATCAACTTCGCGTGGGCGGCGGGACAGATCGCCGGCGCCGCCGGCGGTGGCGCGATCGCAAAGGCCGCGGGCGATGGGTTGCCGTTCGCACTCGCCGCAGCTCTGTGCGCGGTGACGCTCGCGGGCCTACTGGTTCGGCCCGCCGCCACGCCGGCGCCCTGAGACTCGTCGACGGGGCCTCGCTTCGCTCGGCGTCCATGGGGCCATCAGGGCCCGTCCGGTCAGGGATCGCCCCCGATCACCGCCGCGCGCCCACCCCGCCCCCGCCCAGAACGTGCAATTTCCGCCATTCCAGCCACGGCAGACGGCTAACTCCGGATTTTTCATCCCCAGCCGTAGAAATCCGTCACTAGCGCCACCGCGCGCGCGAAATGGCGAAAATTGCACTGCGGTTGGACGAGCCCTCCCGGCGTGCGTCTGCGGCCCGGCACGCAGGGCATGGACGCCGCGGCGCGCGGCGTACCCCCTCCCGGGCTACTGCTGGCGCACAGTTGGCGCTGGACGTAGGTGACGCCGCCCCATACACTCCTGATCGATGGCTGATATATCAGTCGTCTCCCGTGGGCGGCGCCACGACGCACCCAGCGTCCTGCTGGCCGATCGCGCGTACCGCGAGTTGCGCGACCGGCTCGTCACGCTGCGCATCGCTCCCGGTGCGCCGATCGACGAGGACGGGATCGGCCGCGAGCTCGAGATGGGCCGCACGCCGGTGCGCGAGGCGATCAAGCGCCTGTCGCTCGAGAACCTGGTCACGATCTTCCCGCGCCGCGGCACGTTCGCGTCGGAGATCAACATCACCGACCTCGCGCACGTGTCCGACGTGCGCGCGCAGCTCGAGAGCCATGCCGCGTACCGTGCCGCCGAGCGCATCACCGAGGCACAGCGAGCCGAGCTCCGGGCCCTCCTCGAGGAGCTCCAGGCCAGCCGGGGCAGCGACGACTTGAACTCGCTGATGGAGCTCGACACCCGCGTGCACCGTTTCATCTACCGCTGCGCCGCGAATCCATTCCTGGAGGAGACGCTGGGGCGCTACTTCAACCTCTCCCTGCGGATCTGGTACCTGGTGATCGACCGCCTACCGCACCTGTTCGCACGCGTGCACGAACACCAGGATGTGCTCGAGGCGATCTCAGCCGGTGACGCCGAGCGAGCGCGGGACATCCTGGCCCGCCACATCGCGACGTTCGAGCGCGAGATCCGCGCGGTGCTCTGACCCGAACGCGGCCCGCAGGGACGCGCCCACGTAGCGGCGCAGGTGCCACGTGAGCAGGCCCGTCCACCACACGCTCGCGATCAGGTGGATGTAGGCCAGCGACGACCCGGCGGCGGGCGCGAACAGCAAAGCCGCTCCGGTCAAGGCCAGGGGAACCGTCGTCACGAACAGACCGACCGATACCAGGTCCGACAGGCGATCGCGCGCCAACGCCCGGCGGATGGCGGTCATCGGAGTGGGCCGCAGCTCCGCCATCTTGTAGACGACGAGCAGCAACGCCAGCGTGGAGATGCCGGCGTGCACCCAGATGACCGTCCAGGGAATCCCGTGCCCACTGACCTCGTGCCCGCTGCCGCCGCTGACATCGATGCCGTACAGGACCCCGCCCGTGGCCACCGCGCCGACGAGCGGGCCGAGCGCGAGCAGGCCGCGCCTGGCGACCGAACGCCGCACGGTCCCGGCCGGCGGTGCCGGCGCCAGCGGCTGGGCCTGCGTGGAAGCCTCTGCCCGAAGCGCCGCGGCCATGGCGACGACGCCGTGGAGCGGCGGATCGTCGACTTGCCTTCCCGGGCGGTAGGCGACCCAGAAGAACGCGACGACGCCGAACAGCACGAAGATCAGGTGCGGCCAGTGCTCGGCGAGCAGCTTGCCCATGGCCGCCTGGGAGGCGCCTCAGCGGCGCGAGGCGCGCTGCACGTCGCGCAGCGCCAGGCCCATCAGTACCCCGCCCGCGAAGATGAAGCCGTGCTGGGTGAAGTGAACGGTTGGGTTGAGCGCAAGCTGGTTGACGAACGGCATCACCAGGAAGACCTCCAGCAGGGCCGCGAACATCACCTTGCGCAGAGCCCGGCGCCTGGTCGTGCGCAGATCCTCGACGGGCGTGGTCAGCGGCTCGGCTTCCATGGCCTGGTGATCGGCGCCGTCAACCGGCGCTTGAGTCGGGCGCAGCGTCGCCGCTGACCCAGGCGTTGGTCATGGCCTTGATGCCCGCGACGAGCGAGTGCCGGGCCAGGCGCCGGCGGCGGCCACGAACGCCCGGGGGTGGGATCCGCCGGCGCTGCGGCGCGAGCGCGGCAGGCGCGAGGTCGTGAGCGACCGGCTCGGCGGCCACGGCGGTCGGCTCCTCGGGGGCGGCGCCGGCCGCCGCGAACAGCTTCTCGACCACCTCCGGCGGCTCGGGCCGGTAGAACAGGAAGCCCTGGGCCGTGTCGCAACCGGCAGTCTGAAGGTTGCCGAGCTGCTCCGTCGTCTCGACCCCTTCCGCCGTCACCGACAGCTTCAGTGCGTGGCCGAGCTCGATGACCGCGTTGACGATCGCCACGTCCTCCTCGTTGTCGGGCACTCCACGCACGAACGAGCGGTCGACCTTGACGCAATCGACCGGCAGGCGGCGGAGATACTCGAGCGAGGAGTAGCCGGTTCCGAAGTCGTCGATCGCGATCTTGACGCCGAGCTTCTTGAGCTCGGTGAGCGTGCGGATGGACGACTCGGGGTCCTCGATCAGGACGCTCTCGGTCACCTCGAGACACAGGTAGGCGGGGTCGATCCCCGTCTCGTCGATCACCTCGGCCACCGTGTCCTTGAGGGAATCCTGGGCCAGCTGCCGCGCGGACACATTGACGCGCAGAGTCAGGGGCTGGTCGCTCGGACGGGATCGCTGCCATACGACCGCGCGCCGGCAGGCGTCGCGCAGCACCCAGGTGCCGAGCGGAACGATCAGCCCGGTCTCCTCGCACAGCGAGATGAACTCGCCGGGTCCGAGCAGCCCACGCTCGGGATGCTCCCAGCGGACCAGTGCCTCGAGACCCATGATGTGCTCGTTGTCGATCGTGACCTCGGGCTGGAAGAACACCCGGAACTCCTCGCGCTCGATCGCCTTGCGAATCGCTTTCTCGTTGTGCAGCCGGGCCAGCGCCCGCTCGCGCGTCACCTCGTCGAACAGCACGACGCGCGCGCCGCCGGCGGCCTTGGCGCGGTACATCGCCGCGTCGGCGTCGCGGATCAGGTCGTCCGGATCCTTGCCCGGGTCGGTGGTGACGGAGATGCCGATGCTGGCCGCCGCCATGGTCTCCCCGTGAGTGAGCTGGAAGGGCAGGCTGAACGCCTTGAGCACACGCTCGGCCACCGCGACCGCGTCCTGGTCGTCGTAGATGTCCTCGCACAGGATCACGAACTCGTCCCCGCCGAACCGGGCCAGCGTCTCGTGCCGGCGCAGCGAGTGGCCGATCCGCTCCGCCACGGCGACCAGCAGCTCATCGCCCTCGCCGTGACCGAGGCTGTCGTTGATGACCTTGAACCGATCGAGGTCCAAGAACAGCACCGCCACGCCACGGTCGGGTCCTCGCCCCAGCCGGTCGAGCGAGAGCCTGAGGTTGTTCAGGTAGAGCAATCGGCTCGGTAGCCCGGTGAGCGGATCACGCAGCAGCTGGTTCTCGTTGGTCCGCCAGGCCACGACGTGCGCGACGCTCGCCGCGAGCACGAACCCGCCGTGAATCCCCGCCCACTCCCACGGACGCTTGATCGCCGCCGGGTTGTCGCCGAACACCGCCCGGGGGTCGAGCATCCCGAGAACGCCGTGGTGGATGACCACGAAGCCGATCGCGATCCCGAACGGCGTCCAGTCCTGGTACAGGGTCAGGACCCCGATCATCACGAAGAAGTGGAAGTGGGCCTCGGTGACGCCGTTCCACAGGTCGACGAGTACCGCCGAGCAGGTCATGAGACCGAACGAGGCGGCGATGATGCGCGCCTTCAGCCGGAAGCGACCCATGCTGGCTCCGATCCCGCACAACACGACCAGGCTCACGTCGAAGCTCACGTGCAGCAGCGAGTGGTTCATGAGCAACCCGAAGGCGAACAGTGCCGGCACGTGCAGCCACAGCACGATGCAGATCGAGCGGTGGCGCTTGCGCATCACGTGCTCGGGCAGCAGCTGCCCCTTGGGGAGCCAGTGCTTGAGTGCCAGCCAGCGACCGACGACCCAGGTGCCAAGGCCGCCCGACTGGCGCCCGCGGGCGCGATCGAAGTGACCCTGGACGCTGTCGCCCAGGCCGGGGCTCCGCACGTCGTCGGCGGCGGGAGCTCCGGTCAGCGCGCTCATCGCGCGACGGACTGCTTCGCTTGGCGGACCTTCGTCACCGCACGCTGCGCGGGCGTGAGGTGCTTCTGGTCATTCGTCGCCGCAGGGATCTGCACCTTGCACGGGGCGCCGGTCTTGTGCACGAACAGGCCACGCGCCACGTGGTAGCTGCGGTCCTCGCCGAAGAAGCATTCATGCGACTTGGCCATCTCTTCGGTCCGGTAGGCGGCCAGCGGCTTGACCTGCTCGTCGCGCGCGCGATCCCGGCGCTTCTGCTCGAGCCAGTTGCTGACGTCGGGGTGACGGGCGAGCCGCTCGGCCAGGCCCTGCACCTGAGCGCGGAAGCTGGCCACGGTATCGCCGAAGGTCGCGTCGAGCAGGCCGATGTCGACCGCGCGGCCCGTGCCGATCGGCGTGAACGGGGCACTCGTCAGCTCGCGGGCGAGCTCGTGGCCGACCCGGCGCGGAAGCAGGTAGGTCCAGTACTCCGAGCCGTACAGCCCGCCCATGTGCTGGTAGTAGGGATTGAGCACGACGTCCTCGCGGGCCACCACGTGGTCGGCCGCGACAGCCAACGGGACCCCGCCGGCGGCGGCGTCGCCCGACAGCGCCGAGATCGTGATGTGCGAGTCGGTCTCGAGGATCTCGCGGACGACATCGTCGATCGCGTGGAGGTTGTACCAGGACTCCTCGCCCTGGTCGGCGGCCGCCTCGATCACGTTGAGGTGGATGCCGTTGGAGAAGAAGTCGGCGCCGCCGGCCAGCACGATCACCTTGGTGCTGCGACGGTTGCGCGCGTACAGGTAGGCCTCGCGCAGCCGCCGGCACTGGTCGGTCGACATCGCGCCGTTGTAGAAGTCGAAGTTCAGGTAGCCGACGCCCGCCTTCTCCTCGTAGGAGATCTCCCGGTAGGTGTGGCCGGGCGGGATCGGCGCGTGCAGGGCCACCGGGATCTCGGGCACATCCGGCACGATGCCGGCCACCTCGAGCGCGCGGGTGGCGGGGAGCTTGTACGGCGCCTTGACCGGGGCCCGCCCACCCTCCTTGGCCTTCAGGTGCGTGATCCACACCGCGCCGTCCACGGTCGCGCGGCAGATCGCGCCGCCCCGCGTCGCGATGATGTTGCCGGGACGGCCGCGCAGGCCCCGCTCGACATACACGTTGAACAGATAGAACTCGGCGCCGGCGATCGTGTCGAGCACGCCGGGGTGACCCTCGGCGGCGCGGATCTTGCGCACCACCGATGCGGTCGAGTCGCAGCGCCAGTCGATCGCGCGGTCGGCCTGCTTGATCAGCGGGCGCAGCCGGCCGGTCACGTTCGGGTCCTCGTAGTCGAGGGGCAGCGGCTTGAAGTCCCCGCGGGCGAAGTTGTGAACCGCGAACACGAGCATCTCCACCGCGGCGCGGCGAACCTCGTGGCGGTAGATGCTGCTCTTGCCGACCGGGCGCAGCTTGAACCTGCGCGTCTCCCAGATGTCTCCGGCGTCGGCCTCCTCGACCGCCTCGAGCACGGTCACGCCCCACTCATCGAACCCGAGCTCGATCGCCCAATCAAGCGAGGAGGGACCGCGGTCGCCGTGGGGGCCGGGGTGGACCACCAGGCACGTGTACTTGCGCCAGACCGACTCAGGAATGAACTGCTTGAGCATCGGGCACACGACGAGGTCGGGCTGGTGAGCGTTCACCGCCGCCTCGATGATGTGGCTCGAATCGACGACTTGCACCGTCACGTCGTGGCCCATCTCGGTCAGCGCGATGTACGCGCGCTGGCTCAGGCTGTTGTGCGCCGAGGTCACGAACAGGATGCGCAGGCGCTTCTCCGCGACCGCGGGCGACGGTTCTCCACGCAAACGGCTCGGACTCCGACGTAATACGTCTCGGAAGTTGGTCGGGGCGTCCATGCACCGCTGCATCGACCCCACCCCTCGTGCGCTGAAGCACTACTGGACGGATTACGGATGGGTACGTCAGCTGCTTGTCAACCTGGCCGCGACGAACTCGCGGAACATGAAGTGTCAGCTGATGACGACCGTCTGCAGCTCGGTGAACGAGTGCATGACGTGCGCGCCGCCGACCCGGCCGATTCCGCTGTCGGTGCCGGCGCGTCCCCCGAATGGGAGGTGCGCCTCCCAGTAGTTGCTCGACTCGTTGACGTTGACCCAGCCGGTGCGCACGCGGTCGGCGAACTCGAGCCCGTCGCGCAGGTTCGCGGTGAAGATGGCCGAGAGCAGGCCGTACGGTGACGCGTTGGTGAGCGTGATCGCGTCCTGCAGCGAATCGATCGCGACGACCGGAGCCACCGGGCCGAACGTCTCCTCAACGGCGACCCGCGCATCCGGTGGCACGTCGGTGAGGACGGTCGGCTCCCAGTAAAGCCGCGTCGGGAATCCGGCCGCGCGAGACCCGCCGGCGACCACCTGTGCCCCGCGCGCCACGGCGTCCCCGACGTGCTCGTCCATCTTGGCCGCGACCGGCTCGTTGTTGAGCGGCCCCATCGTCGTGTCGTCGTTGAACGGGTCGCCGAGCACGATCAGCTCGGTGACGCGCCGGGCCAGCAACTCGACGAACTCGTCGCGCACGGCGCGGTGGACGAGGATCCGCTCGCCCGCGGTGCAGCTCTGGCCGGCGCACAGGTAACAGGCGGTCAGGGTGGCCTGCACCGCCGCCTCGAGATCGGCGTCGTCCATCACCACCAGCGGGCCGTTGCCCCCCATCTCGAGCAGCGCGGCCTTGCCGGCGGCCGCCTGTGCGACGAGCCGGCCGGTCGCGGTCGAGCCGATGAACGCGACACCGTCCGTACCGGGGTTGCGCGCGATCTCATCGCCGACCACGGGGCCCGGCCCGGTGACCAGGTTGAACACGCCCGCGGGGAGGTCGGCGTCGGCGATGCACCGCGCCAGCGCGATCGCGCATACCGCCGTCGACGGCGCCGGCGTCCACACCACCGCGTTGCCGCAGGCCAGCGCCGGCGCGATCAGCTCCGCCGGCATCGTGTACGGCCAGTTCCATGGGCTGATTACGCCGACCACGCCGCGCGGACGGCGCACGAGCATCACGCGCTTGCCGGGGGAGAACGAGTTGGGCAGCTCACCGCCCAGCCGCTTGGCGTCCTCGGCGGCCATGCGCCAGTACTCGATGAGCTCGTCGACCTCGTCGAACGCCTCGGCCCGCAGCGGCTTGCCCTGGTCGAGCGTGAGCGTCTTGGCGAGCTCGTCGCGGCGCGACTCGATCAGGTCGCCCACCGCGTGCATCTTGTCCGCGCGCTCGAAGGCGGTCAGGCGGGCCCAGTGGTCGGCCGCCTCGTGCGCCGCCGTGATCGCCCGGCGGGCGTCGTCGCGGTCCCCTTGCGGGATCGCCGCGATCAGCTCGCCGGTGACCGGACTCGAGGCCTCGAACGTCTCTCCGGTCGCGCTCGACCGCCACTCGCCGCCCACGAACATCTGCTGCACGGTCCCCGTCGTCATAGGTACTTGCGGGCCTCGGAAATGCCCCGCCCCTCTCGCGTTGACACAGTTCGACAACTGATATATAACAGCCGAATCAGGCTCGGGTCAATGGAGTCGAGGAGCGTGCGTTTCCGCCTAGACGTGGGCGCAGCGTCGGTGTTCTATGGGTCGCGCGGTCGTGCGTGGACCGGGGAGGTTGATCGATGGCAACCGTAGAAGCTCCCGATACGGGCGCTAGAACGTCGGACTCGAACGAGCTCGCGGGCTTCGGGTACAAGCAGGAGCTGGACCGCTCGCTCGGTTTCTTCTCCTCGTTTGCCGCGGGGTTCAGCTACATCTCGATCCTGACCGGCGTCTTCGAGCTGTTCGGGTTCGGCTTCGCCAACGCCGGGCCCGCCGTCTGGTGGACCTGGGTCATCGTGTTCGCCGGGCAGTTTGCCGTCGCGCTGTGCTTCGCCGAGCTGGCCGGACAGTTCCCACTCGCTGGGTCGGTCTACCAATGGTCCAAGCGCATCGGGACCGACTACCTGTCGTGGATGACCGGCTGGATCCTGATCATCGGCTCGATCGTGACCGTCGCCGCCGTCGCGGTCGCCTGGCAGGTCGTCCTGCCCCAGGTCTCGACGCACCTCCAGTTCGTGGGCTCGGCGGCCAATGCGGGCACCTACAGCACGCCGGACGGCGCCAAGAACGCGCTGATCCTCGGCGCGATCCTGGTCGTGTTCGGGACGATCATCTGCATGCTCGGCGTCAAGACGATGGCGCGGATCAACAACTTCGGCGTGATGGCCGAGCTGATCGGATCCTCGATCCTCGTCATCCTGCTGATCTTCCACTTCCACCGCGGGCCGGGCGTCGTGTTCCATACCAACGGCACCGGCGCCGGTCACCAGTGGGGCTACTTCGGCGCCTTCCTGATCGGCGGCATCATGAGCGCGTACGTGATGTACGGGTTCGACACGGCGGGCACGCTCGCCGAGGAGACCAACAACCCCCGCAAGCATGCGCCGCCGGCGATTCTCCGAGCGCTGATCGCGGCGGCGATCATCGGCGCGCTGCTGATCATGTTCGCGATGATGTCCGTCAAGGACATCACCGACAAGAACATCGGCCTGCTCGGCCTGCCCTACATCGTCAAGCAGGCACTCGGCAACACGCTCGGCAACATCTTCCTGATCGACTCCGCGATCGCGATCACGGTCTGCACGCTGGCGGTGATGACCGCGTGCATCCGGATGCTGTTCTCGATGGCGCGCGACGGCCGCTTGCCGGCCGGCTCGCACATCGCACGCGTGTCCGGGCGGGCCAAGGTGCCGATCGTCCCCGCGTTGTTCGTCGGGATCTGTTCCCTCGCCCTGCTGGCCGTCAACCTCGCCAACCAGTCGGCGTTCCTGACGCTGACGTCGGTCGCGATCATCATGTTCTACCTGCCGTATCTGGCGGTCACGTGGTCGATGTTGAAGAAGCGCATGCGCGGCGAGTGGCCGCGCCCCGACCACGGCCCGTACTTCAGCATGGGACGGTGGGGCCTGCCGGTCAACATCTTCGCGGTCGTGTATGGGCTGGTCGTGGCGTTCAACATCGCCTGGCCGCGCGCCGCCGTGTACGGCACGAAGTGGTACTTCCGCTTCGGCGCGTATGAGTTCATCGGAGCTTCGTTCGTCGTCGGCGCTATTTACTACTTCGCCGTTCAGAGGCACAAGGGCGACGTGATCCTGGCCGAGCATCGGGCGGAGACGCCGACGCTCCCGGGCGAGCACCAGATCCTCGGGGAGATGGCACCATGATCGACGCGGGCGAGTTCGACTATGTGATCGCGGGCGGCGGCACCGCCGGCTGCGTGGTCGCGGCACGGCTGTCCGAGGACCCGTCCGTGACCGTGTGCCTGATCGAGGCCGGGCCGTCCGACGTCGACGACCCGCGGATCCTCCGCCTCGAGGACTGGATGTACCTACTCGACTCCGGCTACGACTGGGACTACCTCGTCGAGCCGCAGGAGAAGGGCAACAGCTTTCTGCGCCACGCGCGGGCCAAGGTGCTCGGCGGCTGCTCCTCGCACAACTCGTGCATCGCGTTCTGGACGCCGAAGGAGGACCTCGACGAATGGGCCGCGATGGGCTGCGAGGGATGGAGCTCAGCGGACTGCTGGCCGCTGATCAAGCGGCTTGAGACCAACGACGGGCCCGGAGACCACCACGGCCGGGACGGCCCGGTCAACATCCGCACCGTCCCGCCCGATGACCCGTGTGGCGTCGCCCTGCTCGAGGCGGCCGCGCAGGCCGGGCTTCCCACGAGCCGCTTCAACGAGGGCCACACGGTGACCAACGGCGCCGGATGGTTCCAGATCAACTCCTCGGCGGACAACACGCGGATGTCGTCCTCGCACGCCTACCTGCACCCGATCCTGGGCACGCGACCAAACCTCGAGATCCGGACCGCGTGCTGGGTCAAGCGCGTCGCCCTGGAGGATGGTCGCGCGACCGGCGTCGAGTACCTCACCCCCGACCTGCTCACCCAGGCGTCGGTTACGGCGCGGCGCGAGGTGATCCTGAGCGCCGGCTCGATCGACACGCCGAAGCTGCTGATGTTGTCGGGCATCGGTCCGGGCGAGCACCTGCACGAGGTCGGGATTCAGACGACCGTGCACTCGCCCGGCGTCGGCGCGAACCTCGACGACCACGTCGAGGGGATCGTTCAGTGGGACGCCAAGCGGCCCATGATCCGCACCTCGACCCAGTGGTGGGAAATCGGGGTGTTCTCGACCTCCGAGCCCGGTCTCGACCGGCCCGACCTGATGATGCACTACGGCTCGGTCCCGTTCGACATGAACACCGCGCGCTGGGGCTATCCGACCACCGAGAACGGCTTCTGCCTGACGCCGAACGTGTGCCGCGGCCGCTCCCGTGGGACCGTGCGGCTGCGCTCCTCGGACTACCGCGACCGCGCCCGCGTCGATCCGCGCTACTTCACGGACCCCGACGGGCACGATGAGCGGGTCATGGCCTACGGGATGCGACTGGCCCGGCAGATCGTCTCCCAGCCGGCGATGGCCGAGTGGGCGGGCGCGGAGCTTGCCCCCGGTCCCGATGCGCAGACCGACGAAGAGCTGATCGATTACATGCACAAGACCCACAACACGGTCTACCACCCGGCGTGCAGCGCGCACATGGGCCCGGATTCGGACCCGCTGGCGGTCGTTGACCCGCGGCTTCGCGTGCGCGGAGTTCGTTCGCTGCGTATCGCGGACGGCTCGATTCTCCCGTTCCTCCCGGCGATCAACCCCTGCATCACCACGATGATGATCGGGGAGAAGTGCGCCGACATGCTCAAGGAGGACGCACGCCGCGGCGCCGAGCAGGCCGCACCAGCACCGGTGGGCTAGGGTCGGCAACATGAGCGCGGCCACGGCGTCCGAGGTCGCTGGTTTTCTGCGCGCCTACCCTCCGTTCGACGCGCTGGACGAGGCCGACGTCGACCGCGTCGCCGCGGCGGCCGAGCAGGAGTTCCACCGCGCCGGCGAGACGATCTTCTCCCAGGGGGCCGGGCCGGTCGAGCACCTGCGCGTGATCCGCTACGGGGCGGTCGAGATCGTGTTCGGCGGGCGCGTGCTCGATCTGCTCGGCGAGGGAGAGCTGTTCGGCCACGCCTCGATGCTGTCCGGGCTGCCAACCGGCTTCGAGGCGCGGGCGGCCGAGGACACGCTTTGCTACCGGATCCCGGCCGAGGTGGCGCAGGGGCCGCTGTCCCGCCCGGCCGGACTGCGCTTCGTCGCACGCTCGCTGCTTGAACCCTGGGCCGAGGGGGCCGGGGCGGTCGCCGCCGAGCCCGGAGTCGACCCGCCCTTCCAACCCGTCGGCGCTCTGCTCCGCGGCGATCCGGTCGTCTGCCTGCCCGACACGTCGATCCGCGAGGCAGCGAAGATGATGACGACGGCACAGACCACATCGGCGGTCGTCGAGCTCGGGAACGGATCGCTTGGCATCCTCACCGACCACGATCTGCGCACCCGCGTGATCGCCGGCGGGCTGATCGGCGAGGAGCCCGTGTCGAGCGCGATGTCGGCGCCCGCCTACACGTGCCCACCCGATCGGCTGGGCAGCGAGGTCCTGCTCGACATGCTCGACCGCGGGCTGCGTCACTTCCCGGTCGTTTCGGCCACCGGGAAGGTCCTCGGAGTGATCGAGGAGATCGATCTCGTCGCGGCGCAGACGCGCTCCTCGTTCTACCTGCGGCGAAGGATCGCCCGGGCCCAGACCGTCGCGGAGCTGGCCGACGCGGCCCGTGAGCTGCGGCCGACCGTGGTCGCGCTGCACGACGCGCGCGTCGCCCCGGCCGACGTCGCCGCGGCCTACTCGATCGTCGTCGACGCACTCACGCGCCGGCTGCTGGAGCTCTCGGTCAGGCAAGGCGGCGATCCCGGCGTCGAGTTCGCCTGGCTGGCGCTGGGTAGCCAGGCCCGGCGCGAAGCTTTCCCGAGCTCCGACATCGACAGTGCGATCGTGTGGTTCGGCGCCGACGACGATGACCGCGTCAGATCGCGCCTGCACGCGCTCGGGCAAGCCGTGGTCGACGGGCTCCAGGCGTGCGGGCTGCGCATAGACACTCACGGCGCTTCGGCCTCCGATCTCGGGTTCGTCCGCTCGCTCGCTTCCTGGCAGCGAGCCGTTCGTGGCTGGATCGAGGATCCGACTCAGGACAAGGCACTCGTGCTCGTCTCGGTGCTCGTCGACAGCCGGCCCGTGTGGGGGATCCACACAGGAACGCCGGTGGCCGACAGCTTCCGCCCCGCGCCGAGCAACCCGGCGCTCCTGCGTCTGCTCGCCCGGTTCGCGCTGTCGCACCGCCCGCCCACCGGGTTCTTCCGCGGACTCGTGGTCGATCCCACCGGCGAGCACCGCGGCCGGCTCGACCTCAAGCAGCGCGGCGTGACGCCGATCGTCGACCTGGCCCGGTGGGCGGGCATAGCGGCCGGCGTGACGAGCGCGTCGACGAGCGAGCGACTCCACGCCGCGGCCGGCGCCGGAACCCTGTCGGAAGCCCAGGCGAGCACGCTCGAGGACGCATTCGCGCTGATCACCGGACTGCGGCTAGAGCACCAGGTGCGTCAGCTTCGCGCCGGCCAGGAGCCCGACGACTACGTCAACCCGGCGACGCTCAACCGGCTCACCCGGATCTACCTGCGCGAGGCCTTCCGCGCGGTGGCGTCGATCCAGAAGCATGTGGCGGCGGAATTAACCGTCGGTGTGAGGTGAAGCGCGACAATGGTGAAGCGATGACCGGCGACTGGCGCGACTGGCGACCCGCGATCTGGCTGACGATGATCGGCATCGCCGTGATGCTGCTGCTCACCCCGTTCTATCTGGGCGCGATCTTCATCGGCGCGGCCATCGGGCTCGCAATCAAGATCGGCCGCCAGCGACGGCGGCTGCGCGCGGCCAAGGCGTCTCGCTAGATCTCGCGGATCACCCGGCACGGATTGCCGAAGCAGAGATGTCGGGCCGGCATGTCCTTGGTGACCACGCTGCCCGAGCCGATCACCGCATTGGCGCCGATCGTCACCCCGGGGTTCACGATCACGCCCGTGGACAGCCAGGCGCCGTCGCCGATCGTGACCGGCTTGGCCGTCTCGGTCCCGCGCCGACGCTCGACCGGGTCGAGCGGGTGCAGCGCGGTCAGAAGCGCCACGCTCGGGCCGATCTGGACGTCGGCGCCGATCGTCACGGGGGCGCCGTCGAGCACGACCGCCCCGTAGTTGATGAAGGTCCGAGCTCCGATCGTGATGTGGTAGCCGTAGTCGCACTCGAACGGCGACATCACCTCGGCCTCCGCGCCCAGACCGCCGAGCAACTCGCGCAAGACCGCGTGTCGCGCGGCGGTCTCGGCGAAGCTGATCGCGTTGAAGCGTTCGCACAGCAGGCGGGCCTGCTTGCGCTCCTCGAGCAGGGGTGGATCGTTGGCCAGGTACGGCTCGCCGCACAGCATTCGCTCTTTTTCCGACGACATTGCGGCCATCCTGACACGCGGGGCGACGTTTCGTCCGGCCCCAGACGGATGATTCAAGGCGCGTGAGCTGGCGATCGACTCGAGCGACCGGCGGGGCGGGCGATGACGTCCGCCGAGTCGGCGTCATCGACCTCGGCTCCAACTCCTGGCGCCTGGTCGTCTACATGTTCTCGCCGGGCTCCTGGTGGAAGCTGACCGACGAGATCTACGAGACCGTCCGCATCGGCGCCGGGCTGGCCGAGACCGGCCGGCTCAGCCCTGAGGCGATGGGACGCGGGCTCGAGACGCTCGCGGTGTTCGAGCGCTTCTGCGACGCCCACGGGCTGGGCCCCGACGATGTGCACGCCGTCGCCACCAGCGCGATCCGCGACGCGAGCAATGGCGAGTACTTCCTGACCGCCGCCCGGGCCGCCTCCAAGCTCCCGATCGAGATCATCTCCGACGAGGACGAGGCGCGCTTCGGCTACGTCGCCGCAGTCAACACCTCGACCTTGACCGACGGCGTCGTGCTCGAGATCGGCGGCGGCTCGATCCAGCTGATCGATGTGGCCGACCGGCGCGCCAAGGAGCTGCGCTCGTTCCCGCTCGGCGCCGTCCGCCTGACAGAGCAGTTCCTGCCCGGATCCGGTCCGGCCAAGAAGAAGGACCTCCAGCGGCTGCGGACCCACGTGCGGCGGACGCTGTCCGAGCTCCCTGCGCTCGCCGGCGCCGGCGACCGAATCGTCGGCATCGGGGGCGCCGCGCGTAACCTGGCCGCCGCCGCGCAGCGCATGATCGGCCAGCCCGACATCGGCATCCAGGGCTTCGTGATCACGCGCGAGATGCTCGAGGAGCTCGTCACCACGCTCGCCGCCCTGCCCGTCGACGACCGCGGCGAGGTGCCGGGCATCAAGGTCGGGCGCGGCGACATCATCCTGGCCGCCGCGGTGGCAATCGAAACGGTCGTCGAGATCGGCTCGTTCGCCGGGATCGAGGTCACCGAAGCCAGCCTGCGTGACGGCGTGTTCCTCGCCCGCGAGCTTCTCGCCGGCCAGCCCGAGCCCTTGTTCCCCAATGTTCGCGAGGCCGCGGTGCGCAACCTCGCGATCCAGTACGAGTCCGACCTGCCCCACGTCGAGCACGTCGCGGCGTTGTCGCTTCAGATGTTCGACTCGCTCGCGGGCCAAGGCCTGTTCGAGCCCCGTCCGGGCGAGCGCGAGCTGCTATGGGCGGCCGCGATGCTCCACGACGTCGGGATGACGATCTCCTACGACGACCACCACAAGCACTCGCAATACCTGATCGTGAGCGCCGAGCTCCCCGGCTTCGACCCCCGCGAACGCGCTCTGATCGCCCAGATCAGCCGCTATCACCGCAAGGGCGCGCCCAAGCTGGGCGAAATCGCCGCCCTCACCCAGAAGGGCGACGAACAGCTGCTCGAGCGCTGCTCGGTCATCCTGCGCCTGGCCGAGCATCTCGAACGCGGGCGCGACCAGTCGGTCCTCGAGGCCCGGCTGCGCGCCAACGGCCACGGCGTCGACCTGCATCTCGAGGCGGCCGGCGATCTCACGCTCCCTCGCTGGAGCGTCGAGCGCTACGGCGACGGCGAGGCGTTCCAGCGCGTGTTCGGCCGGCGTCTCCTCATCGGGTAGGTGAGCCGGCGTCTACCCGCCTGACTCCATTTCCGCCGGGCACGCGTTCGACAGAGCGCCACCGTAGTTGGCCTGAATCGACTGCGCGAACTCCGTCGTCTCCGTGTCAGGGACCGTGGTCGTGTCCGTGAAGGTTCCGTTCGCGGCGGTGGTGTCCGTGTGCGTGGTGTTCGAGAAGCCGTCGTTCGGCGAGGAGTCGTAGCTCATCGTGACTGTCCCGCCGGCGGCCGGCGGAGATATCGATCCGGGCACCGTAACCGTCTGGCCGCTGAAGTACCCGGCCTGGTCGTCCGGCGGTGTCGGGCAGGTGATAGTGACCGTGGTCGCCGTCGGCGTCACCGTGGTGCCCGTGGTCACCGTGGTGCCCGTCGTCACCGTGGTCGGCGTGACGATCGGCGGGGTCGCCTCGGTCAGGTCGTACGTCACATTGTTCACCGTGTTATTGACCGAGTTCGTCGTGTTGGTGATCATCTTCTGCGCGGTTAAGTTCCAGCTCACCGGCGCGCCCGTGACTACCTTCTTAGCCCCGCCCTCGATCTGCTGCTCGAAGGCGGACAGCGCCGCGTCGATCTGCTGGACGGCCTGCGGAACGTTCAAGATCGCGCCCTCGTACTCGATCTCCGCCATCGCCACCTTCTCGTACAGCGTCACCTCGGCCTTGACGACGGTCTGGATCAGCTTCGGCGCCCCCTTCAGGCCGTTGACGACCTTCGCAGGGTCCCCCCCGGCCGACGCCGTTGTTGCCACCTGGAGATCCCACGACGCCGTGCTCGGAGCCTGGTCCCAGCTGGCTCCGGCCGAGCTCACCTTCGCCTCGTAGCCGCTGATCAGCTTCAGCAGCTGTATCAGGTCATCCGTCGGGCCACCGCCCGAGAGCACACCGTTCATGAACTGGTCGGATGCCTGGGCAGTGGTGCGCGCGAACTGGCTCTCGCCCTTGGTGTAGCGGCCCTTCATCTGGCTCCAGGTGTCCTGCTGCGCCTTGAAGCCCGCGCTGCCGCCTTTTCCCTCCTTGCCGCCCAGTACGAGCGCCAACCCCTGGTCGACAGCCTTGAGCACCGCGCTCGAGCCATCGTTCAGAACCGGGTCCAGCCCCTTCAGCGGGCTATCCGAGATTGACGCGGCGGACAGTGACGCGGCCGTTGCCGCGCGCGGCGAGGACCCGCCGGCGCCCACCAAGACTCCGATCGCCGCCCCAAGCACGCCCAGCGCCACGGCCAGGACCCATTTCAGCGATCGCACCCCACACCTCCGTTCGCGTTCAGGCCCCGCGTGGGATATTACGGATCCCGGAAGCGGACCGCACGGACGGGGCACCGGCGGGAACGCGAAGAACTGGCGCCTCGCTCCCAAGAGCTGCGTATCGTGGCCCGCGGGATGAGACGGAGCAGGGGTGCTCTTACGTTGCCAGCCGCGCTTGCGGCCACCGCGGCGCTGCTTTTGCCCGCGGGCACCCCCGTGGCGCGCGCCTCCGGATCACCAATCCAAAGCATATTCGCCGGTCAGACGGTCTCGGGCGCCGCGATCCCGTGCACCACGCAGTCCGACGGCACGCGCGTCTGCTACGGCACGTATGACAACGGCGCGGGCGATACCGACCTGCGCCTGAAGAGCTTCGACGGCACGCCGCTGGCCCTCTACGTCACGCTCCCGCCCGCGCCGGCATCAGGGGCCGACGGTCCCTACCCCCTGATCATCCAGAGCCACGGCTGGGACGAGCCGACCACCGGCCCGAACGACACCCAGTACTACGGCCCGACCGCGGACGCCTGGGCCAAGGCCGGGTACGCGGTGCTTCAGCTAACCGCGCGTGGCTTCGGCGACTCCTGCGGCGACAGCGCCTCGCGGGCCGCCGATCCTACCGGCTGCGCGGACGGCTACATCCGCCTCGACGACGAACGCTACGAGGCCCACGACGCCCAGTACGCCGCCGGCCTGCTCGTCGACGAGGGCGTAGCCGACCCGAACCACATCGGCGCCACCGGGGAGTCCTACGGTGGCGGGCTCTCGCTCGAGCTGGCCACGCTCAACAACCGCGTGATGAACACCAACGGAACCCTCAGCCCGTGGACGAGCCCGGACGGCACGCCGCTGCACATCGCCGCCGCCGCGCCCGTGATCCCCTGGTCCGACCTCGCCTACTCGCTGGTCCCCAACGGCCACACGCTCGACTACCAAACGACCACCGCCACCGCCGACCTCTCGCCGATCGGCGTCGAGAAGCAGTCGTTCGTCTCCGGGCTCTACGCCGAGGGCAACGAGAACGGCTATTACGCTCCCGCGGGTACGAATTCCCAGGCCGACCTGACCACCTGGTACGCGGAGCTGAACGCGGGTGAGCCGTACGACGGCAACGCCCAGGACGAGGCGCTCGTCACGCAGATCGCCGAGTATCACTCGCCCTACTACCTGCTGGACGGCGCGTACGGCTTCGGCCAGACGGCCCCCGCGCCGCTGTTGATCGCCAACGGCTTCACCGACGACTTGTTTCCGGTCGACGAGGCGCTGCGCTACTACAACCTCGAGCACTCGCTGTACCCGTCGGACCCGATCTCGCTGTTCGACGGCGACTTCGGTCACCAGCCCGCCAACAACAAGCCCGGCGACCTCGCGCTGCTGTCGAACGCGATCCAGAACTACTTCGCCTACTACCTGAAGGGCGCCGGCTCCCAGCCCGCGCCGAGCGCCACCGCGACGATCGAGACCTGCCCCGCCACCGAGCCGTCCGGCGGCCCGTACACGGCTCCGACCTGGAGCGCGCTTCACCCCGGCGAGGTCGACTACAGCTCGGCGCCGGCCCAAGCGATCTCATCTGCCGCCGGCGACCCGACCATCTCCAAGGAGATCGACCCGATCGTCGGTGGCGGCGCCTGCGCCACCGTCCCCTCCGCGGACCAGGGTTCCGGCGTGGCGACCTACCGCCTCCCCGCCGCCACCGGCAGCGGCTACACGCTGCTCGGCTCGCCAACCGTGATCGCCAATCTGAACGTGACCGGCGAGTACGCGTTCATCGCGGCCCGGCTGTGGGACGTCGACCCGTCGACCAACACGCAGACGCTCGTGGCGCGCGGCGTGTACCGGATCGATTCGAGCGCGCCGGACGGGCTCCAGGTTTTCCAGCTCCACCCGGGCGCCTGGCACTTCGCCGCCGGGCACATCCCCAAGCTCGAGCTGCTCGGGCAGGACACCCCGTACGTGCGGACGTCCAACGGCCAGTTCACGATCTCGGTCTCGGACCTGCAGCTGCGGCTGCCAGTCCACGAGGCGCCGGGCACCGCCCCGGGCGTGGTTGCGCCCCGTCCGCCGGTCACGGCCCGCGCCCACGGATGCCTGGCCATGCCCCACTCGAAGATCACGCGCCGGCGCACGCACGCCTCCCGCCACGGGGTCTCCGTGTCCGGAACGGCGGGCGAGTACCGCTGCCCCAACGCCCCGGCCGCGAATCGGAAAAAGCAGCGGCTCGCCCACGTCTACGTGATGATCTACCGCACCGCCGCCCACGGTCGCTGCCGGTTCGTGCAGCGAAACGGCAAGCTCAGCCGCCCGCGCTCGTGCCTGCGCCCGATCGAGTTCCGCGCCAGGGGAACTTCTCGCTGGACCCTGCGGCTGACGGTTCCGCTCCCCGCCGGGCGCTACACGATCCGCAGCGACGCGGTCGATCGCCTGCATCACCACCAGCTGCGCAGCGCGGCGTCGGCCGTCTTGGTAACGATCCGTTAACCCAACTCGGCCCGCGCCTGCGCGATGGCACTAGAGTTTTGGGCATGCTTTGGCTCCTGCGCCACGCGGAGGCAGAGGATGGTCTGCCTGACGACGAGCGTCCGCTGACCACACGCGGCGCGATGCAGGCCGACGCCGCCGGTCGCGCGCTCGCCATCCTCGGCGTCCACATCGACGCCTGTCTCAGCTCGCCCAAGCTGCGTGCAATGCAGACGGCCGAGCGGGCCTGCGAGCCGCTCGGCGTGACGGTCACGATCGAGCCGGCACTCGCCGGCGAGCCGTTCGACGTACACGACCTGGTCGCGGGCCTCGGCGACGTGCTGCTCGTGGGCCACGATCCCTCCTTCTCGCTGCAATTACACGACCTCACTGGAACCCAGGCGAGGATGAAGAAGGGGGGCCTCGCCGCCGTCTCGAAAGGAGAGCTCGTCACGCTTCTCCGTCCCTCAGAACTCGCCGCCATCGCCAAGGCGAACGAACCGGTGACCTAAATGACCGATCACGCCCTCGAGACCGAAACGGCCACGGCGGACGAGACGTCCGACAACGGACCATCCAGTTCGGCAGCCGTAGCCGACCTGACCGACTCCTCGCTGTATCAGAACCGCGAGCTGTCCTGGCTGGACTTCAACGACCGCGTCCTCCAGCTGGCCGAAGACGAGACGCTGCCGCTGATGGAACGCGTCAAGTTCCTGGCCATCTTCACCACGAACCTCGACGAGTTCTTCATGGTCCGTGTCGCGGGCGTCCACGACCAGATCGACGCGCGGATCGACGCGCGCGGGCCCGACGGCCTGTCCCCGACCCGCGTGCTCGCGGGGATCCACGAGCGCGTGATCGAGCTCGACCGCCGTCAGGCGCGGCAGTTCACCGACGTCGTCCGGCCGGAGCTCGCCAAGCACGGCATTCGGATCATCTCCTCCGAGCAGTCGACCGCCCCGGCCGAGCTCATGGAGCGCCAGTTCCGGGAGCAGATCTTCCCGGTCCTCACACCGCTCGCGATCGGCCCGGGCCGGCCGTTCCCGTACATCTCCAACCTGTCGCTCAGCCTGATCGTCCGCCTGCACGACCCGGATCTCGACCACGAGGTGTACGCCCGGGTGAAGGTTCCCAAGGAGGTCCTCCCCCGGTTCGTCGAGATCGACTCGAACACGTTCATCCCGCTCGAGGAGATCATCGCCCAGCACCTCGGCGCGCTGTTCCCGGGCCTCGACGTCCTCAGCTACGACATGTTCCGGGTGACCCGCGACGCCGACTTCGACGTGTCCGACGAGGCCGATGACCTGCTCGAGGCGGTCGAGGACGAGCTCCGGCGACGGCGCTTCGGTGAGGTCGTGCGCCTCGAGGTCGGCGCCGGCATGGATCCGTCGCTGCGCGCCCGGCTGATCGAATGGCTGAGCGTCGAGGAGGTGCAGGTCTACGACGTCGAAGGTATGCTCGACCTGGGTGATCTGTGGGAAATCGCCGGCCTCGAGGGGCACGCGGATATCCGCCAGACGCCCTGGACGCCGCTCACCCACCCCGCGTTCGTCCCTCGCCCGGGCGACCGCGACGACCAGCCCGACGTGTTTGCCCCGATGCGCACCCGCGACGTGCTCGTGCACTACCCGTATCAGTCATTCGCTACCAGCGTCGAGCGGTTCGTCAGGCAGGCGGTCGACGACCCCAACGTGCTGGCGATCAAGATGACCGTGTACCGGACCTCCGACGACTCGGCGCTGATCCCGTCGCTGATCGAGGCGGCCGAGAAGGGCAAGCAGGCCGTGGCCATGGTGGAGCTCAAGGCCCGCTTCGACGAGCGCCAGAACATCGGCTGGTCACGCGCCCTGGAAGAAGTCGGCGCCCACGTGGTGCACGGCATTCCCGGGCTCAAGACGCACGCCAAAGCGATCCTCGTCGTCCGGCGTGAGCGCGGCGGCGTGCGCCACTACGTGATGATCGGGACGGGCAACTTCCACGCCAAGAACGCCCGGCTGTACGAGGACTTCGGCCTGTTCACGACCGATCGGGAGCTCGGCGAAGAGGTCGCCAACCTGTTCAACACGCTGACCGGCTACGGCCATTCCGCGCGCGAGCGCAAGATTCTGGTGGCGCCGAACTGGCTGCGCGAGCCGCTGATCGAGGAGATCGATCGGACGATCGCCGCCCATGAGGCGGGCGAGCCGGCCCGGATCACGATGAAGATGAACGCACTCGTCGACCAGCCCTGCATCGAGGCGCTCTACCGGGCCTCACAGGCGGGCGTACCGATCCAGCTGAACATCCGCGGGATCTGCTGCCTGGTCCCTGGCGTGCCGGGGGTCAGCGAGACGATCGAGGTCGTGTCGGTGGTCGGGCGCTTCCTCGAGCACTCGCGCATCTACTCGTTCCACCGGGGCGACGAGCACATCTACTACATCGGCTCGGCCGACCTGATGCCCCGCAACCTGGATACACGGGTGGAGCTGCTGGCGCCCGTCGAGGATCCCGAGCTGAAGGCCGAGCTCGAGGACACGCTCGAGCGTTGCCTGGCCGACGACACGAACGCGTGGGCGCTGGACGCCGACGCGGCCTGGACGCGGAGGACGGGCCGGACGCGCTCTGTCCACCGCGAGCTGATGGAGCGCACGGTGGCGCAGGCCTCGATTACTGCTTCTTAGGGGCCTCGCTTCGCTCGGCATCCCTGGGGCCCAAGGCGCCGCCGTCAGGCGCCGCCGACCGTTCTCCATCGTCCGGCCGGCATCCATGCCGGCCGGCCGTACCGCGTTTCCTGGTTGCCTACGGGAGGCCGAGACCGCCGCCGCTGCCGCCGTTTCCGCTACCGCCCGAGCCCGAGGAGGAGGATGAGCTCGGAACGCTCGCCGGCTGTGCGCCGAGCGTCAGCTTGATCGACTTGGTCGAGCCGTTGCGGTTGACGGTCAGCGTCACCGTGTCGCCGGGCGCGTAGTTCGCGATCGCCGCCACGAACTCGTTGACCGAGGTCACGTGCTGGCCGTTGACGGCGGTGATGATGTCGCCGGCCTGGAGGCCAGCCTTGGCGGCCGGGGAACCGGTCGCGATCGGGGCCTCACCGCTGCTCGAGCTCTTGGCGATCCCGGCGCCGCCGGAGACGGACGGGTCGAGGCTCACGCCGACGTAGGCGTTCTCAGCCTTGCCGGTCGAGATGATCTCCTTGGCGATCCGCGCGTCGCTGTTGGACGGGGTGGCAAATCCGACGCCCGAGCTCGATCCCTCGCCCTGGCTGTTGGTGTTGTTGGTCTCGATCTGGTCGTTGAGCCCGATCACCTGGCCCGCGGCGTTGATCAACGGGCCGCCCGAGTTACCCGGGTTGATCGCGGCGTCGGTCTGCACCGCGTTCGGGATCGTGAACTCGTTGGGGGCCTGGATCGTGCGCGCAAGAGCGCTGACGATGCCGGCGGTCACCGTGTTGGGCAGACCGAACGGGCTGCCGATCGCGATCACGCTGTCGCCGACCTGGAGCGCATTGGAGTCGCCGAAGGTCAACGGGTGCAGCTCGCTGGACGAGACGCCCTTGACCCGGATGACCGCCACATCGTCGCCGGTGTCCGATCCGACCAGCGAGGCCGGGGCCTTGACGCCGTTGGGGAAGGTCACGGTGATCGACGTCGCGCCCGACACGACGTGCTCGTCGGTGATGATGTCGCCGTTCTTGTCGTAGACGACGCCGGCGCCCTCACCCTCGGTCTGCTCGGACTGCCCAAAACCGAAGATGCCGCCGGTGTTCTGGGTCGAGGAGGTGGTGATGTCGACCACGCCCGGATCGTCCTGCTGGTAGATCTGGTTGATCGTCAGAGCTTTGCTCGAGCCGCTGAAGCTGGTGGGGATGGCGGGGGAGCCGCTCGGCTGCACGACGGTGGTGGTGGTCGTCGAGTTTGTCGTCGTGCTCCCGCTGGCCACGGCGAGCGCGATCGCCCCGCCGGCAACAGCGCCGCCGATGATCGGAAGCAGGCGGGTGAGAAGTTTCATCAGTAGGTCTCTCCTAGCTGGCCAAGGTCGTTGGTTCCGGTATTCCCAGTACAGCAGGTGGCTATGAGAAACCGGTCAGAAATCTATGAGAGGCCGGTAAGAAGTAGAGGATCAGATGAAGGTCGGCGGCGCCTGACGGCGGCGCCTTAGGCTCAGGCCGCCGGCCCGGCCGGGGCGAACAACCGCGCGGCAGGTCCGAGCTGCGAGTCCGGGCCTTTCGGTGGCGAGGGCATGCCGTTGAAGCGAAGCGCGGGAGCGCGGAACCGCGGGCCCTTGAACCCCTTCTGATTGACCTCATTGGCGATCCGGGCCGAGAGACGGCTGAGGATCTGCTTTTCCTGGGCCGCCGTGATCGTCTTATTGGCGACCAGCTTGTCCAGCATCGTCTTGGTCGCCGTCGTTATCGCCGCCTCGAGCCCGCTCACGGACTTGCCCTTGGCGGTCGCGATCTGAGCCAGCGACTTGCCGCCGGTCAGCTGCTGTATCAGCTGCGCGTTGGTCAGCCCGAGGTAGCTGGCGGCCGATCCGAGTCCGCGGGCCAGCCCGAGCCCTCCCGGTCCCGGGAACGCCCGAAGCCGCGGGGCGAACCCGGGCTGCGGGCCAGGGCCTCCGCCCGGGGCTGGGCCTCCACCAAATCCGAAGCCGGGCCCGAAGAAGCCGAACGGAGCCGCGGACGCGCCGCCGTTCTGCTTCAGGCGCTGCTCGAGCGAGTTGGCCTGGGACTGGGTCAGCTTGCCGTCCTTGACCTCGGCCTGGAGCTGATCGACCTCCGCGCCGTTCAGCGCGGCAGTGAGCTGCTGCGGCGTGACGTGCAACCGCTTGGCCACGTCGTTGAGGAACGCCCCGCGGGTCGTCAGGCCCGAGCCCTGCGTGGCCGCGTAGGCGCCGCCGGCGAAGGCGGCAAGCGCCAGCGCCGTCAGGCCAATCACGAGCTTTCCCTTGAGACTGCGCTGCAACTCCAGACTCCTCAGCTGGCCGGGCGCTCCGAAAACCGGCGCGCCCGTGGGCGGATCCTCCCAGGCGAGTTTTAGAGCAGCGTAAGAGTTCTCACCGGCGTCCGGCGAGGATCTTGTGCAGGCGGCTCGCCTCATACTCCGGATTCTGGTTCATGCGCTCGTCCGTGACGCGCACCGTCAGGTAGCCGGCCGCGAGGGTGTCCGCATCGCGGTTGCGGTCCGATTCGAAGTTCGACCGGAATCGGTGGAACTCCCAGCTGTCGACCTCGACGATGACCTTCTCGGCTTCGAACAGCACGTCCACCACGTAGTCGAGCAGGGGGACGTTCGTCGCCGGCGTCGGCAGTCCGTAGCGTCTGGCGAACGCGACGAACCGGTCCTCGAGCTCCGATCGCGTCGGCCCGCTGCGGACCGCGACGAACCGCCGCAGACGCTTGGCTCCGGGATGCATCGGGTTGCGTTCGATCACGTCCGCCAGGTCGTCCAGGTGCAGAAACCGACCGTGCCGGCCGTTGTTGACCATCCGGGTGAGACGTTCGTCAGTCAGGCGCGGCGCGGTGTCGAGAACGGTCCGCGCCGGACTCGTCACGCGGACGCCGAGCTGGGTGGTTATGTCCCGCCAGGCAAGTGTTCGGCAGCGATGGATCTTGATCCCCTTGCGCCGTCGGTGGGAGGTCGGGACCGTGACCTCGAACGTCATATACCAGTACCTGTCGAGCCCCCAAAGGCTCGCGGCCGACCCGTAGCTCAAAACGGCGGCCTGGCCGCACGCGAGCACGGCCGCGCACGCGCGGGCGACCGGAGTCCGGTTGACATGGCCGACCGCGTACACGCCGGCGTGGACGCGAATCAGGTAGCCCCTCGCGATCAGATGCTTGATCGCGGCCGAGGTCAACCCGATCGCGAGGAGCTGTTGCCGCGTTACGTACCCGTACTGCGATCCGGCCAGCGTGAGCACCGGGCGCCACCACCAGGGGCGTGGCGAATTTTGGTCGTGATCGCGACCATTTTTCAGCACGCCCGTTAAGAGCCCGAGCTGCCTCCCACCTCTCCCCCCAACCGGATAAAGAAATCGAGAGCCTCCGGGTTAGCCAACGACTCCCGGGAAGCCGCCTGGTCCGGCGGGGTCCCCATCAGAATCCGCTTCACCGGGACTTCGAGCACCTTGCCGGACAGAGTCCGCGGGACTTCGGCGATCTGCGTGATCTCGTCCGGGACGTGGCGCGGCGAGCAGTCCTCCCGGATTCGCCGGCGGATCGACGACACCAGCGAGTCGTCCAGCGTCGCCCCCGCGCGAAGCACGACGAACAGCGGCATCCAGGCCTCGCCACCGTCCCGCGGTATATCGACCACCAAAGCATCGACGACGTCGTCGAGCGCCAGCACCGCCCGGTAGATCTCCGAGGTCCCCATCCGGATCCCGCCCCGGTTGATCGTCGAGTCCGAGCGCCCATAGATCACCGCCGTCTCCCGCGGGGTTATCTCGATCCAGTCGCCGTGGCGCCAGATCCCCGGGTACATGTTGAAGTAGCTCTCTCGGTAGCGCTCACCGGAGGGGTCGCCCCAGAAGAACACGGGCATCGACGGCATCGGACGGGTGATCACGAGCTCCCCCACCTCGTCGATCAGCGGCCGCCCATCCGGGTCCCATGACTCGACCGAGGCTCCTAGCGAGCGCGCCTGGAGCTCGCCCAGGTAGACCGGCAGCGTCGGGACCCCGCCGACGAACGCAGTGCACAGATCCGTACCGCCCGAGGTCGAGAACAGCCAGGTATCGGACCCGAGCTGGTCGTACACCCACTGGAACCCCTCGGGCGACAAAGGCGAGCCGGTCGACCCGACCGCCCGCAGCGCGCTCAGATCGCGCTCGGACGAGCGCAGGCTCAGACCGTCCTTCATGCACGCGGCGATGAACGCCGCGCTCGTGCCGAACGTCGTCATCCCGCTGTCGGCCGCCAGATCCCACAAGCGCGCCATCGACGGATACCCCGGGTTGCCGTCGTAGAGCACGATCGAGGCGTCGGTCAGCAGCACCCCGACGATGAAGTTCCACATCATCCAGCCCGTCGTCGTGAACCAGAACAACCGGTCACCCGGCTGGGCGTCGAGATGCAAGTGAGTCTTCTTCAGCTGCTCGAGCAGGATCCCGCCCTGCCCGTGGACGATCGGCTTGGGCAGCCCCGTCGTGCCCGACGAGTACAGAACCCACAGCGGATGGTCGAACGGCAACGGCGCGAACTCCAGCTCCGAGCCGGCCGGCCCCAAGAAGCCTGATTCCCAGCCCGACCCGTCCAGATATCCAAGCCGCACGACCTTCGACAGCGACGGGATCTCGCCGGCGATCCGCTCGACCATCTCCGAACGGTCGAAGTCCTTGCCGCCGTATCGGTAGCCATCCACCGCCAGCAGCACCTTGGGCTCGATCTGCGAGAACCGGTCGATCACGCTCCGGGCGCCGAACTCCGGCGCCGCCGAGGACCACACCGCACCGATCGAGGCGCAGGCGAGAAAAGCCGCCACCGTCTCGGGGATGTTCGGCATGTACGCCGCCACCCGATCACCCTCGCCCACACCCAAGTCCTGAAGACCCGCAGCGATCGAAGCAGTCGCAGAACGCAGCTCCCCCCAGGTGAGGCGTTCTAGCGGACGTGACTCGGACGCATGCTGGATGGCGAGAGCAGACGCATCTTTCCCCGCGAACACGTGCTCGGCGTACGACACCCGCGCGCCCGGGAACCACGACGCGCCCGGCATCGCCTCGCTGCCCAGCACTCGCTCGCCACCCTCGGCAAACCGTACGCCGCAGAACTCGACGATCGAACCCCAGAACTCGTCCAACTCGCGCACCGACCAGCGCCACAGGTCGTGGTAGCCCTCGAACTCCAATCCACGTGTCTCGGCCAACCACCGGGAGTACCGCGTCAGCGTGGCGCGCTCGATCCGCTCCGCACTCGGAGTCCACAGGACCTTCGGCTCGGCAACCGCCACAGCCGGCAGTATCCCGTAGTAGCGTTGCCGTCGCATGCCAGCCGGGAGCAAACCGAGGCCGCCGTCACGTGCGGACGGGCTCGCCGACATCGTGCTGCCAGATCACGAGTGCCACGACGTGCGCCTGGGCGACCTGTGGACTGACCGCCCCGCCGCGCTCGTGTGGCTGCGGCACTACGGGTGAATCTTCTGCAAGGAGCACGCGGTCCAGTTGGACCGCGCCCGGGGCGACTTCAAGGCGGCGGGCGCGAACCTGATGCTGATCGGACAGGGCACCCCGCGCCAGGCGGCTGAGTTTCGTCGCCGGCAGGGGATCCAGCTGCCCGTGCTCGCCGACCGCGACCGGGTCAGCTACAAGGCGGCGGGGACGAGGGTCGGCGGCGTGACAGACCTGTTCAGCCCGCAGACCGTCGCCAAGGGCCTCCTGGCGACCGCCCGCACCAAGAGAACCCAGACCCGCACGATCGGGCACCCCGCCCAGCTCGGGGGCACACTCGTGATCGCGCCGGACGGGCGGGTCGCTTGGTCGCATCTCGCGCAGGACGCGAGCGACAACGCCTCACCCGAAGACATCGTCGCCGCGCTGCACAAAGTCGCCGCGTAGCTCCCCTTCGCAGAGCCACGTCGCTCAAGTTTTCGTTGCTTTAAGCCGAGAACCGGGCCAAGTCCATGGATCGCGTGGGAGTGATCCCTGGAAAACAAAGGAAAACAGGTCCAGGAAAATGTTCAGTGCAGGGAAAGCACGCCTAATCACAACCGGCGCCTCGGCGCTGGCCGCGACCATCGCGCTGGCGGTGGCGCTGCCCTCGTCCTCGGGCGCGGCGACCACCTCCAACGACTCGACTTCATTCAGTGTCACCGCCGGATCGCTCGCGTTCTCGACGGCTCCGGGGATGCCCACCCTGAGCGCGATCACGCTCAACGGTCAGGCCCAGACGACCGACACGACCATGACCAACTTCGCCGTTGATGACGCGACCGGCAGCGGTTCGGGCTGGAACGTGACCGTCAACGGCAACTCCGGGACCGGCAAGAGCCCGGTGTTCAAGGAGTACTGCCCGAACAGCACGTGCGGCACCGACTCGGGCCCCGGGTACGTCTCGGGCGGCCAGACGTTGCCGGCGGACTCGCTCACGCTGGGCAGCACCGGCGCGAGCTTCACCGGCCAGAACGGGACGACCGGGACGGCGCCGACGCTCCAGTGCACCACCGCCTGCAACGTCGACAGCGCGACCGCGGTGAAGATCGTCTCGGCCGCGGCCGGCGCCGGCATGGGCACGTGGGCCTCTAGCGGGTGGTCCGCAACGAGCCTTGCCCTCAGCACCCCCTCCACGCTGAAGACGCTCCAGACAGGCGAGGTCTACCGAGTAGATCTGGTCTGGACGCTCAACAGCGGACCGTGAGAAACCAGTAGTACCCCGAGCGGGGCGACTCACCGGCCCGCCCCGCTCAGCAGTGTTCCCTCGAGCCCAGGACAGACAATTGAATTTCACCCCTCGTAACCGCGGCAGCGCGCGAAAGCACTCGCTTCTCGCGGCCTCGCTGCTGATTGCGTGGCTGTCTCTTGCCGGCCCGGCATGGGCCTCGAGTCCGGCCGTGTTCGTGCAGGTCCACCAGACCTCGGGGTTGGTCTCCCCCTATTTCCAGCTCAAGGCCACGCCGGGCCGGACCGTGACCGCCGGCTCGCTTCAGGTCACCAATCCAGGCTCGCATCCGGTGACCGTGCAACTGGCCCCGGTCAACGCGCTGACTACCAACACCCTCGGGTCCGCGTACGACCTTTCGGGCACCGCCGTCCAGGGCTCGACCACCTGGCTGCGGCTGAGCCGCCAGTCGGTCACGATCGCCCCGCACTCATCCCAGAGCGTCGCGGTCGCGCTCGACGTGCCGGCCTCTGCCGCACCGGGCGACTACCTGGCCGGCGTCTCGGTGCAGGCGCTCGGGCAGGTGCAGACGACGGACGCCAGCCACGGTGTGGCGATCGGGGAGATCGACCGGTACGCGATCGGGGTCGAGACGACGCTGCCCGGCCCGCGCTATCCGGCGATTCACTTCACCGGTGCCTCGGTGACTCGCGAGCCGGCCGGACTGGCATTCCTCGTGGCCGCCAGCAACACGGGCAACGTGATTCTCAAGAACGTCCACGGCTGGGTGAAGGTGACCAGCGGCCACCGTCAGGTGACGGCGGCGACGATCGCCCCCGGGACGTTCGTTTCGGACACGAGCATCAGTTACCCGCTGCTGAGCCGGACCGAGCAACCGACCCCCGGGTCGACCTACCGCGTCCAGGCGGCGCTCTTCTACCCGGGCGGGGTCGCCCGGCTCGACCAGACCGTCACCTTCTCTCACGCCGCCGCGGTCAAGCAGCAGAACTACGGCGGGCGCAAGCTCCCTCAGTCGAATATCCCCTGGCTGTGGATCCTGCTTGCGCTCGGGCTGGTCATCCTGGCAAACGCGGTCGCAGTACTGCTCGTACGCCGCCGGCGACCGCTGTCTCGGGCCGCGGGTATGGCGTTGCTGGAGCGAGTCGCCGGCCCCGATGGCAACCGTCCGGTCAGCCTCGCGCTCGTGTCGTGCAGCCGCCGCGCGCAGCCCGCGGTGGCGGCGGTGATCCGGCGCCGCCTGCGCAAGAGCGACCGGATCTGCCGGCTGGGTTCCGCGGGGCTGCTGGTGATCTGCCCCGCCACCACCCGGCGCACCGCCACGGCGCTCGAGCACGACTTCTACGAGCACCTGGCGCGCGACCCGCAACTTGCCGACACGCCGATCACGATCACCCGCGCCACGGCGGTCAAGCCGACCACGGCCCGCAAGCTCGTTCAGCGCGTGATCGCCACGCGGTGGCGCGATCAGCGGGAGCTCGAGTCGGCTGCAGAGCCGGTCGCCCCGAACGTCGAGTAACCCATCGTTCTGACATGCGCACGATCGCGAGAATCCCCGTCCGTCACGCGGCGCTCGCGCTGGCGGTAGTGGTCCTCGCCCCGTTCGTACCGGCGACGAACGCGCGGGCGGCAACCACGCTGACGTTCAAGACGGACCCCGTGCTGGGGACGCTCACCGGGGTCACGCTCAATGGCCAGACGCAGACCACCTCGACGACCACGTCGCTCAACGACTTCGCGGTCAAGAGCAGCGGCAGCAATGCGGGCTGGAACATGACCGTCCAGTCCGTCAGCACGGGCGGCAAGAGCTCGGTGTTCAAGGAGTACTGCCCGAACACCACGTGCGGCACCGACTCCGGCCCCGGGTACGTCAGCGGCGGGTACACGCTCCCCGCCGACTCGCTGACCCTGGACACGTCCGGAGCGTCGATGGCCGGTGGAACCGGAACCGCACCGAGCTTCACGTGCAGCACCAGCCCGTTCTGCGACGTCGACACGACCACGGCCACCAAGGTCGTGTCCGCGACCACCGCGGCCTCGCTCGCCACGTGGACCTCCTCGGGGAACTCCACGCTAACGCTAACCACACCGGCCAACCTGCACAAGCTCCAGACGGGCGAGCTCTACGAGGTCAACCTCGTCTGGACGCTCAACAGCGGACCGTAGCTATCCCGAACGCCGCAGCCGCGGACCGGCTGGCGGCCCCGGGCGGGAGTCACGACCCGGGACCGCCGCCGGTCCCCAGCTGCGGGATTCGGGGAGTCCTTCCGCATTGCGACGAGGCGCACTGTCGTCGCGGTCGCGACACTACGGAGCGTGTCGTCAGTTCTACGTAAGCGTGGTTCGGGGCGTCCGCGTTCTAACAGGACCGCAACGTTTTCCGGGTCAGGGCGCGATCTGGATGCTGCCCTGACCGATCCGCCCGTCCGTGCCGCCACCCTGGTAGTAGCCGTTGCCGGGGTAGTACTGGTAGGACGGCGTCACATTCGCGCCGGTGCCCGAGCCGAGGCCTGAATAGGGATTTGGAACTGCGGAGGCGAACAGTCGCGAGAGGACGACGAGCAACACCGCGCTCCCGGCCAGGATCCAAAGCACGATCACCGCGCGCCGCAGCCATAGCGCCGCGGCGGTCGAGTTTGCCGCGGCGAGCGCCCACGCCGCGGCGGGGCGCGCCGCGGCGGGGCGCGCCACGGCGGGACGCGCCGCGGCATGGCCCGAAGCAGCCGGCCGGGGCACGACCAGCCGCGCCCCCGGAGCCGGCTCCGGGGGCGGCGCCGGAACTGGATCGGCCATGGCCAGGGACATCTTCGGCGCCGGCGCGGGTCCCGGGTATCGCTCATTGAGGCGGCGTCCGTCGGCGCTGAGCTCGCGCAAGGCGCGCTGCCACTCTCCGGGGGCGGGCCGCTTCACGGCGCTCTCCCCCAGCGCCCGGTACAGCAGGTCGCGCAGCTCGACCGGGACGTAGCGCAGGCTGGGAGCGAGGGCGCGCGCGTCGTGCGAGCGGGCGAACAGGCGCAGGATCACCAGCCCGAGCTTGTACGCGTCCGCCGCGCGCGTATCGGATGTCTCGCCGAACTCGGCCGGAATATCCCAGTCTCCCGTCTGCACGGTCTCGAGCGCGCTCTGTCCGCGGAACGCCATCGAGTCGCAGTCGATGAAGCAGATCGCCGCGCCGCCGGCGCCCCCGAAGGCGACGAGCAGGTTGTTCGGGGCGATGTCGCTGGCGGCGATCCCGTGCCGGTGCAGGAAGTCCAGCCCGGCGCTCACCCGCTCAGCGACGAGCGCCCGCGTAAAGGTGTCCAGTCGCACCCCGAGCCCTCGCAGCTCGAGGTACCCGTCCGCCCCGAGCAGGTGCTCGAGCGTCAGCAGCACGCGCTCGCGACGACCGCTCGGCATCACGAACGGCACCGCGAACCTCGGGCTGACGTCGCGCATCACAATGCCCACGGCGACCGGGCCCGAGTGGACGACCGCGAGCGGCCACGCGGTCAGACCGTGCAGCCAGGCCTGCTGGTCGGGGGCCAACCCGCGGCCCCACGCCACCATGTCCGCCAGCACGCGGGCCGCGCCCTCCGGTGGCTCCCGGCGGTAGCGCTTGACCACGAACGGGCCGGGACCGAGTGACGCGGGCACGAACTGCGGCCGGTACACGCGGCCCTGACCGCCGACGCGAGAGATCGGCACGAGCTCGCCGAGGTCCTCGACGCGGACCGCCCGCGGACGGGCACTGGCGTCAAACGGCGAGGCGAGCGCGGTCATGGCTTGGCCCGAGGCGGGGCCCACACCGCGATCAGGGTGCGATCGTCGTCGTAGGTGCTGCGGCTGAAGTCGAGCAGCCGCGCGAAGTCGACCACGTCGGGCGGGCTCGCCAATTCACGAGCGAACGAGCGCCCGAGGTCGCCCTTCCCGCCCGCGAGGGGCAGCGACAGACCGTCGGTGCATAGCAGCAGCGCATCCCCAGGCTCGAGCGTGCACGCCCCCACTTCGACCGATCCCGCGTCGCGCGGCAGGGCCTGAACGCCACCGCCGATCAAATCATCCTCGCGCACCGGCTGACCCACGATTGGATCGTAATCTCTTCCATGCAGGCGGAACGCGGGCGAGTCGCCAACCGCCGCGACCTGCACCGCGACGTCGTCGCGCGCGGACACCGCGGCGACGACCAGCGTGGTCGCGAATGAGCCGGGGTCCTCACCCACCCGGCGCCCCTCCGAGACAAGCGCCCAGGCGGCCTGCTCGAACACGCCCGGCCAGTCGATCTCGCCATCGTCGAGCTGGCGGGCGACCGCCGCGGTCGCGTACCGCACGGCGAGCGCCGCGCCCACGTCCGACCGCGCCGCGCCCGACACACCGTCCGCCACGGCTGCGATCAATGTCCGCGTCGAGTCGTGCATCGCGAGACACAGATCATCCTGACGGGGACCGCCCACGTAGCGCTTGGCCAGGCCGCGCACCGACGCCGCGCGGACGGTCAGGTCAAATGCGCTGCCGCCGTCGGCGATCGTGTCTGGGCGGTACGGATCTCCGGCGGCCAGCCGAGGCTCAATCGCCGCAGCCGGTTCGCCAATTGTCATCGGACCGCGCGCCAGGCGAACCCGGCGGCGGACCGGAGCACCGGTGGCGCGCTCCCGCGGGACCATGCGCGGCCGCTACAACAGCGGCGCGTCGAGTTGCACGAACCCCTCGGGCTTCTCGAACTCGATCGTCTGCTCCCCCCGGTCCAGGCGCTCCGCGGAGGCGACCATCGAGTTCAGCATCGACGAGGCGAACTCCGCGATCGCACCCGCGGTCGACGCGCCCGTGGTCATCATGAACCCGTACCGAGGCGAGGTCGCGAGCTCTCGGATCACGTCCGGATCGGCGTCACCCACGCCAAACGCGAGCACGTTTGGCCGCTCCCGGAAGCCCGGGTCTCTGAGCTCCTCCAGCGACTTGCGCCACTTGTCGGCCTTCTCGGTCGGCTGGCCGTCGCTTAGGAAGAACACCGACGGCCGGTGGACCTGATAGCCGCTGCCCTTGAGCAGCGCGACGTCGGCCGGGATCGTCTGGCGAAGCGCCTGGAGCGCACTCGCATAGCTCGTGCCGCGACCCCGCGGCGCGAGCGTCGGCAAGACGAGATCTTCGGATAGCTCGGACAGCTGCAACCTGGTCTCGGCCGTATCGGCGAACGTGATGATGCCGAACCGGACCTTCTTGCCGATCAGCGGGTGCTTGGCCACCTCGTCGCGGAGGTCGATCAGTCCCTGGTTGACGGCGCCGATCGGGTCGCCGGCCATCGAGTGGGACTCGTCGCCGACGAAGTACATCGGGAGCACCTGGCCGATCGCCGCGCCGGCCGGCACGGGGACCGGCGGGCCAGTTACCGGCTCCACGGGCTCAGACGACGACGCGGATTGCGTAGCCCCCACCGGAGCCGCGACCGGCGCGGGGATCGCGGGCTCAGGCCCGCCATCCCCGACGCTCGATGGCGATCCGCTCCCGCCCGCGTTCACCGGAAATCTGATCTTCATCATCGTCCTCCGCTCAGGCACCCGAGTTTGTACTCGTGCCCCCTCCCGGGCGCGGCGGGACCAGGATGCTCTGGCACGCCTTGCTGGCGGAGACGAACTTGGGGTTGGTGCGGATGTTCGACGGGAAGATCGATCCCTTGCCCGAGAAGTTCGGGTTGGGCAGGTTGTAGCCGTGCTGGCGTACGCAGTCCACGTACTTCGTGATCGTGGTGTGCGAGATCCGTCCGGCGAAGTTCCCCCCGCGGCCGCGGAAGTTGAAATTCGCACCGCACGCCTTGAATGCGGCCTGCAGCTTCGGGTTGTTCGCGAAGCCGCGACCGCCGCCGAAGAACCCGCCGCCGCGCGGAGGCCCGCCCGTGCCGGTGGTGCCAGTGCCGGTGCCGGTCCCACCGCCGCCCGACGGAGCCCCGGCCGGACGCGACGGCAACGTGACGCCGTGCGACTTCAGGCATGCCTCCAGCTTTGTCCGGTTGGCGCTGCTTGCGCCGCCGCCGGCGGCCGCCGACGCCGATGTCGTCGTGGAAGAGCTGCTCGCGCTGGCGCTGCCGCTCGAGCCGCTGCTCGCGCTGCCGCAAGCCGCTATCACGCAGCCCAAGGCCAACGCGACAATTATGAATAGCGCCCCCCGGGGTGCTTTACGCATGACTTTCAAACCTCTGGTCCTTTCCTGAATCGATACTGCTCAGCCTCCGCCGCCGAACAGAGATCCGACGGCGGAGGATGCGCTACTTCCGGAGCCTGAACTCGAGCTGCCGCTAGTCCCGGCGAGCGGACTCGCGCCGGTGTCGCTGACGGTGGTCGCGCTGACCGTGCCGTCGGAGCCTTTCGCTCCCGACACGACTACGAGGTCACCCGGGCGCACGGCCTTCTTGCCGACGTTAACGCTCTTCGTGAGCTTCGTCGCGCTCGATAAAGTGACCTTAACGGTGTTGCCGGAGGTCTCGGTGACGTACAGCGCGTTACCGCTGATGCTCGAGACGGTCCCGGTCGTGGCGCTCCCGCCGGTCCCGCCACCGAACAGCCCGCGGAACTCGCTCGCGCCACCACCGGCGCCCCGCGTGAACCGACTGGTGCCCGTCGCCCCGCTCGCTCCCGAACGGGCGGAGGCACCCGTTCCGGTCGCACCGGCGCCCGAAGCGCCAGAAGCCCCCGAGGCGCCCGAAGCGCCCGCGAGCGCCGCCGCAAACCCGCCGGTCGAGCTCGAGGTGGACAGCTGGTGCTTCTCGATGCGCACGCCGACGTAGAAGCCGACCAGGCCGAGCAGCACCGCGAAAAGCCCGGCGCTCCACCAGGTCAACACCTTGTGTCGCGGTCGCCCGGGAAGCCCGACGTCCTGCTCATCCTCGTAGGAGTCCCACTCCTCCTCGGGCCGGTCGTAGGGGATGGCGTTCATCTCAATTCCTCTGTCTCGTTGTTCTGACTGCTCACTCAAAGCGCAACGCCTCGATCGGCCGGAGCGCCGCAGCGCGGCCGGCGGGATAGGTTCCGAAGAAGAGTCCGATCAGCACGGCGGCGCCGAACGCCAGCCCGATCGAGTACGGCGCGATCACGGGCTGAACCCCCGCGATCTTGAACTGGCTGCCGATCACCCCGGCGATCACCCCCGCGATCCCGCCGAAGAACGACACCAGCACCGCCTCGACCAAAAACTGGGTGAGGATGTCGCTCCGCCTCGCGCCCACCGCTTTGCGAATTCCGATTTCCCGTGTCCGCTCGGTGACCGACACGAGCATGATGTTCATCACGCCGATCCCCCCGACGAGCAGAGAGATCGCCGCCACCTCGCCGAGCAGCGTCGTGAACACCTTGCTGCTCGCGGTCGAGGTCTGGATGATCGAGCTCTGGTTGACCACTTCGAAGTTCGCCGTGTCGTCAGACGCGGCGCTGGGCGGATCGAGCGTGTTGAGGAGGCTCGTCACCTCGGTCTGCGCGGCGTTCAGACGACCCTGCGACTTGGCCTGGACGACGATCTGGCTGATGTTGCCGTACCCGGTCAGGGTGTCCTGAACCGCGGTCAATGGCGCGATCGCGACATCGTCCTGGTTGGTGCTGCCGTTCGATCCCTTGGAGTTGGTCACCCCGATGACCTGGAAGTTGGTGCCGTTGACCTGAATCGACTGGCCAACCGGGTCCGCCCCGCCGAACAGCTCCTGCACCACCGTCGGCCCGACCACGAGCACCCGGCTGTGGTTCTGCTCGTCGGCATTGGTGAACCAGGAGCCTTCGGCCATCGTGTAGCTGCGCGCCGTCTCATAGGAGGGCGTCGTGCCGACGAACGAGGACGGGGAGTAGGTCGTCTCGCCGTCGGTCAGCGTCACGTCGTTGGCGGTCACCACGGGCGAGGAGCTGAGGACGTCGGGCGCCTCGAACGGGTTCACGAGCGCGTTGGCGTCGGCCACCGTGAGCCCTGTGCTCGCGCTGGCGCTGGCGCCGCCACCGCCCCGGAAGAAGAGACCCCCGAGGGAGGGCGCGCCGCTCACCAGCAGCACGTTCGAGCCGAGCGCGTCGATCTGGTTCGTGACCGCGGCGGAGGAGCCGGTGCCGACGGCGATCAGGACGATCACCGACCCGACTCCGATCATCAGTCCGAGAATCGTCAGGCCCGACCGCAGCTTGTTCGCGCTCAGGCCACCGAGCGCCACGCGCAGGATCTCGATCATGTCACCGCCCCCGCCGGCTGCTCGCCGCGCTCGTCGGAGACGATCGACCCGTCGCTGATCCTGATCACACGCCGTGCGTGGTCCGCGACGTGCTGCTCGTGCGTGATCAGGATGACCGTCCGGCCCTGCTCGTTGAGGTGACCGAAGATGTTCAGGACCTCGGCCGAGGCGACGGTGTCGAGCGCGCCGGTCGGCTCGTCGGCCAGGATCATCGCCGGGTTGGTCACGAGCGCGCGCGCGATCGCCACACGCTGCTGCTGGCCGCCCGACAGCTCCGAAGGCATGTGGTGGGCGCGATTTCCCAGCCCGACCTGGCGCAGCGCGGCAAGCGCCCGCTCGTGTCGTGCGCCGCGAGGCAGCCCGGCGTAGGCCAGCGGGAGCTCTACGTTGGCCTGGGCGCGCGTGCGGGGGATCAGGTTGAAGCTCTGGAACACGAACCCGATCTCGCGGTTGCGGACGTCGGCCAGGTAGTCGTCGTCGATGCCGCGCACGTCGAGCCCGTTCAGCCGGTAGATCCCGGCGGTCGGCGTGTCCAGGCAGCCCACGATGTTCATCAGCGTCGTCTTTCCGCTGCCCGAGGCCCCGACGATCGCGACGTACTCGCCGCGCTCGATGCGCAGGCTCACCCCGCGCAGCGCGTGCACGGCGATGTCGCCGACGCTATAGGTCTTGCGCACGTCCTGGATGTCGATGACGGGCACGCCCGGACGGCTCGACCGCGCGCGCGGCCGGCGGGGCCGGCTGACCGCTTTCTGCGCCTCGCGCTGCGCGGCCTGCTCGCGCTTGGTCCGCAGGAACCGTTGCGCACGCATGACGGACGGCCGCTCGTCGGAGCGCCGCCGGCCCGGCATCAGCCGCCTCCGGCCGCGCGCCGGAAGAACCCACCGCCGCCGCCACCGGCACCGCCAAACCCGCCGGCGCCGCCGAACCCGCCGGCCCCACTAAGCCCGCCACCGAGCGTTCCCGAGCCGCTCGAGCCCGAGCTCGTCGTCGAGGTCGAGCTCAGCGAGGGCAGCGTGATCGTGACCTGGACCTGCTGGCCCGCACTCAATCCGCTGATGATCTGCGTGCGGCTGTCTCCGCGGAGCCCGACCACGACCTGGGTGGGAACCGGCTTGCCGTTCTTCAGCACGTCGAGGGTGGCCAGCGAGCCGGTGCCGGTGACCGCCGAGTTCGGGAGGTTGACGCCCGAGGCCTGGCCCGTGATCACGGAGGCCGAGGCGCTCATGCCCGGCTTGACCTGCGAGTCGTTCTGGTCCAGCTGAAGCGTCGCGTCGTAGGAGACCACGCTCGAGCTGGTGGTGCCCACGAGCGAGATCTGGCTGACGTGGGCTGCCAGCTCGACACCGGGCAGCGCGTCGAGCGTCACCGTGGCCGGCTGCCCGACCGCGACCTTGCTGATATCCGACTCGCTGAACGCAACGGTCATGGTCAGCGTGCTCGTGTTGACGATCTCCGCGAAGCCCGAGCTCGAGGAGCTCGAGCTCGAGTCGCCGCCCAGGCTACCGGCGGTGACGCCGCCGCCGGTGCTGCTAGACGAAGAGCTCGAGGAGGAATCGCTCGAAGAGGAGGAGCTGCCCGATCCCGACGACACGGCCTGCCCGGGCGTCAGGCTGGACAGCGAGGCGATCGTGCCGCTGACCGGGGCATAGAGCTTCGTGTTGTTCAGCGCGGTCTGCGCGTTGTTGACGCTCGCCTGGGCGGCGTACACCGACGCCTGCGCCGACGCGATGCTCCCGGGCGACGGGGTGCTGGTGGTGGTCGTCGCGGTCGAGCTGGAGTGTGTCGACGAGGAGCCGCTCCCGCCCGATCCAGAGGAGCCCGACTTGGACGGCGACGTGCTCGGGACGACCACGGTCACGGTCACGCTCGGCGTGGTCTTGGTCGCCACCACCGTCGTCCCGGACTTGCCCTTCCCTTTGCCCTTGCCGCCTCCCGTGGGCGGCTTGAACGACGCGTACTCGATCGTGCCGGCGGTCGAGGGCGAATAGCTCGTCGTCGAGCTCGTGCCGCTGTCGCTCGACCCGGTGTCGCTCGACCCGGAACCGGTCGACCCGGAACCGCCCGACCCGCAGTCGCTGGTCACTCCCTGCAGGCAGCTCAGGTTGTCCTCGGCCGCGGTCAGGCTCTCGTTTGCCTGGTCGAGCGTCAGCTGCGCCGCGGTCGGGTCGAGGTCGGCGATGAGCTGACCGCCGTTGACGTGCTGGCCGACGTGGACGTAGACGTCCTGGAGCGTCCCGCTGGTATTGAAGTTGATCGTGTCGTCGGTGCCGGCGGCGACGTTGCCGCTCCCGGTGACGGTCGACTGCACGACGCCCTGCTCGGCGGTGATCGTCTCCTTGGACGTCCGGGCCGAGCTCGTCGGTGGCCCGATCTCGGTGATCGCCAGCACAGCCACGGCGATGGCAACCACCCCGAGGACGTACAGGAACCAGGGCCTAGGTGCGCGATCCCGGTGAGAGCTCATGGGAGGGGCAGTCCATTGCCGAGGCGGAAGGGGGCAGGCAGCGGGCAGGTTGTGCTGACGCAGACGTCACGAGGGGCGGTTTTAGCGCCGTCATCGTCAGCTCTGCGTAAGCGCTCTTGCGTTCCTCTTAGGAATGATCGTGATCCGCTCCAGGGCGGGCAGAACCACGTGAATTTCCAAGCCGCCGGAGGGCGAGGCGATGACCTCGAGCGTGCCTCCGTGGGCTTCGACGACGGACCGTACGATCGAGAGCCCGAGGCCGAATCCGCCCGCCACCCGGGCCAGACGCCGGAATGGTTCGATCAGGGTCTGGGCGTCGGCCGGATCGATCACCGGTCCGCTGTTGGTGACGATCAGATGCACGCGTTGGCCCTCGGTGCGCGTGGACACGCACAGGTAGCCGTCGTCCTCGTTGTGGCGGATGCCGTTGTCGATCAGGTTCGCGATCATCCGCTCGAGCAGCGCCGGCTCGCCTCGCGTCCACGCGGGTTCGAGGTCATCTCGCACGCGCACGTGCGCCTCCTCGGCTCGCGCGCGCAGGTCGGTGACGCAGTCGGCGGCCAGCGCGGCCAGGTCGGCCGGCTCCTCGCGTCCGGTGGCCGCTTCGCTTCGGGCCAGCATCAGCAGCCCTTCGATCAGGCGCTCGCAACGGTCGACGGTCTCGCGCACGGCGTCGCCCATCCGGCGCAGATCCTCGGTGGTGGCGTCCGGATCGGCCAGCGACACGTCCACCTCGGTACGCATGATCGCCAGCGGGGTGCGGAGCTCGTGCGACGCGTTGGCCACGAAGTGGCGCTGGCTGGCGAACGCGCCGTCGAGCCGCGCGAGCATCCCGTCGAACGTGTCGGCCAGCTCCTTGAGCTCGTCGTTCGGGCCCTTCAGCCCGATCCGCTCGCCGAGGTTCTCGCCCGAGACGCGGCGAGCGGTGGCGGTGATCGCCCGCAGCGGCCGCAGCACGCGCCCGGCCAGAAGCCAGCCGGCCACGACGGAGACGATCGTCATCGCCGCCAGCGCCACCGCGTACTCGATCAGCAGACGATGGAGCGCGTCGGCGCGCAGCTGGGCCCGGACGGCGTTGGCCAGCCGGGCGCCGGTCGAGCCGGGACCGAAGCCGAAGGTGGGATGGCCGATGAACGGCGGCGCCAGCCCCAGCTTGCGCAGCTCGGTGCGGTAATCCTGCGGCGCGTTCAGGTTGTGGCGGACGAGCTCGTAGCCGATCGTCAGCAGCACGGCCCCGGTGACCAGGAAGACCAGGCCGTACAGCGCGGCCATCCGCAACCGAATCGTGGGCGCGGGCAGACGGAACGCGGCCCGGCCCAGGCGCATCAGCTCATCCGGTAGCCGACGCCGATCACCGTCTCCACGACCGGCGGATCGCCCAGCTTGCGCCGGAGCGTCATGATCGTCATGCGCACCACGTTCGTGAACGGATCTGTGTGCTCGTCCCATACGCGCTCGAGCAGCTCCTCGGCGGATACGGTAGCCCCCTCGGCGCTCATTAGCACTTCGAGCACGCCGAACTCCTTGCGCGTCAGGTCGACGGGAGCGTCGCCGCGAGCCACGTGACGGCGGGCCGGGTCGAGCTCGATGTCGCCGTGCTCGAGCACGGGCGGGCGGCTCGGCGTCGCGCGCCGGGCCAGCGCGTGGATGCGCGCCACCAGCTCGGCGAAGCGGAACGGCTTGGGCAGATAGTCGTCGGCGCCGAGCGACAGGCCCTCGACCAGGTCCTCGAGCGCGCCGGCGGCGGTCAGCATCAGGATCCCCGTCTCGGGGCGCTCCCCGCGAACCGTGCGGCACACGTCGTCGCCGTGCAATCCGGGCAGATCGCGGTCCAGCACGAGCACGTCGTAGCGCACCACGCGGGCCTTGACGAGCGCGTCGGTGCCGTCGGGGGCCAGGTCGACGGCCATCCCCTCGCGCCGCAGGCCCCGCGCGATCGCCTCGGCCAGCCGCTGCTCGTCTTCGGCGATCAGTACGCGCATGACGCAACTGAGGATGACGAGCGGCGCGTAAGAAGTCCATAAGCGGCAAGATTTCCGCCCTGTCGGCAGGTCCCGAGATTGCTTCCTTCCCACCTCGGGTATGACGATTACATCATTCGACGTCACATGAACTCGTGTTAGGATCCGCCCATGCCTGATCTCGCCGAGCGCAGCATGGCCGTCGGTCTTCGCGCGCTCAACCGGTTGGCCAGCAACGGCCTGATCGACCGCCTCGGACTGCGCGACTCGGCCGAGCGCGTGCTCCACGAGGCGTCCAAGGCGACCGTCCGCACCGCCACGCGCGCCGGCCGCACGTTCGCCGCCACCCAGAAGCTGTCCAAGCCGGCCCGCCAGCCGCGCGCCGGCCGGAGCGACCTGTTCGATCTGACCCCCGACGACGAGCAGCAGATGCTGCGCGAGTCGGTCCGCGACTTCGCGCTAGACAAGCTGCGCCCCGCCGCCGTGGCCGCCGACGACGCTTGTGCGGCACCGGTCGAGCTGCTCGCCCAGGCCAACGAGCTCGGGCTCACCATGGTGGGCGTGCCCGAGGAGCTCGGCGGCGCGGTGGCTCAGCGCTCCGCCGTCACCACGGTGCTGATGGCCGAGGCGCTCGCCCAGGGCGACATGGGGATCGCCGTCGCGTGCCTGGCGCCGGCCGCCGTCTCGACCGCGCTGAGCCTGTGGGGCGATGCCGACCAGCAGGCCACCTACCTGCCCGAGTTCGTCGGCGACAACGTCCCCGCCGCCGCGCTCGCCGTGCTCGAGCCCCGCGTGTTGTTCAACCCATTCGAGCTGAGGACGCGAGCCCGCCGCGCCGACGACGGTTTCGTGCTCGACGGGGTCAAGTCGCTGGTTCCGCGGGCGGCCGATTCCGAACTGTTCATCGTCGCGGCCTCGCTGGAGGATTCGACCGGCGTCAGCCCGGCGCTGTTCGTGATCGAGCCGGGCTTGACCGGGCTGAGCGTCGAGCCCGAGCCCGCCATGGGTCTACGCGCCGCCGCCACCGGCCGGCTGGTCCTCGAGGGCGTCAAGCTGCCCGCCGGCGCTTTGCTGGGCGAGCCGGGGACGGAGCTGCTGAGCGAGTGCGTGCAGCTCGGTCGCCTCGGCTGGTGCGCACTGGCGGTCGGGACGGGGAAGGCGGTGCTCGACTACCTGATCCCGTACGTCAACGAGCGCAAGGCGTTCGGCGAGCCGATCTCTTCGCGACAGTCGGTCGCGTTCACGGTCGCGAACATCGCGATCGAGCTCGACGGTATGCGCCTGGCCACCTACCGCGCGGCGAGCCGGGTCGACCAGGGGTTGTCGTTTGCTCGCGAGGTCGCCCTGGCCCGCCGGCTGTGCGCCGAGCGCGGCGCGGCGATCGGCTCCGACGGCGTGCAGATGCTCGGCGGCCACGGCTACGTCAAGGAGCATCCGGTCGAGCGCTGGTACCGCGACCTGCGCGCCGGCGGCGTGATGGAAGGAGGGCTGTTGGTGTGATCAATCTCGAGATCCCCCGCAAGTTCGAATTCCTGGTCAGCCAGTCCCACCAGGTCGCCACCGAGATCTTCCGTTCCAACTCGCGCAAGTACGACCAGGCCGAGCACTCCTACCCCAAGGAGCTCGACATGCTCGCGGCCGTGATCGACGGCATGAACGAGGGCGGCGCGCTGAGCGGTGCCGGCGCCGGCGCGGTCGGCTCGTCGTCTGAGAATGGCGCGAAGACGGCTCGGGACGGCAACCGCAACGGCTCGAACATCGCCAGCCTGCTCGGGCTGATCGAGCTGTGCTGGGGCGACGTAGGCCTGCTGCTGACGATGCCCCGCCAGGGCCTCGGCCAGGCCGCGATCGCCGCCGTGGCCAACGAGGAGCAGCTGAAGCGCTTCGGCGGCAAGTGGGCCGCGATGGCGATCACCGAGCCCGAGGCGGGCTCGGACTCCGCCGCGATCCGGACGACCGCCAAGCTCGACAAGAAGGCCGGCGAGTACGTTCTCAACGGCGAGAAGATCTTCGTCACCTCGGGCGACCGGGCCGAGCTGATCGTCGTGTGGGCGACGCTCGACGCCAAGCAGGGCCGCGCCGCGATCAAGTCGTTCGTCGTCGAGCGCGACAACCCGGGGCTGAAGCTCGACCGTCTCGAGCACAAGCTCGGCATCCGCGCGTCGGACACGGCCAACTTCGTGCTCTCCGACTGCCGCGTGCCTCGCGAGAACCTGCTCGGCAGCCCCGAGATCGAGCCCAAGCGCGGGTTCTCCGGGGTCATGCAGACGTTCGACAACACCCGGCCGTTGGTCGCCGGCATGGCGATCGGCGTGTCCCGGGCGTGCCTCGAGCGCACTCGTGAGCTTTTGTCGCAGGCGGGCGTCGAGATCGACTACGACGCGCCACCGCACGCTCAGTCCGCTGCGGCGTCGGAGTTCATCGCGATGGAGTCAGACTGGGAGGCGGCCCGGCTCTTGACGCTACAGGCGGCGTGGATGGCGGACAACAAGAAGCCCAACTCGCTCCAGGCGTCGATGGCCAAGGCCAAGGCCGGGCGCACCGGCACCGACATCGCGCTCCGGTGCGTCGCCCTGTGCGGCTCGATCGGCTACGGCGAGGGCGACCTGCTCGAGAAATGGGCGCGCGACGTCAAGATCCTCGACCTCTTCGAGGGCACCCAGCAGATCCAGCTTCTGATCGTCGCGCGGCAGCTGCTCGGCAAGACCTCCGCCGAGTTGAAGTAGGAGCTTGTCTACGGGCCGCGCGCCGCTTTTCGCGCGCGGTGGCGCCCCGAGCCCCGGCGCGCGGCGTCCGTGGGGCCGGGTTCCCCGTCCGGTCAGGGTCGAAGTCCCGGTGGGCGCGAGCCGTCGAGCGACCTCGTGGTCCCCGCACCGTGCACCCGGCTCCTTCACCCAACCGCCCAACCACCCAGCGCCTCCCCCGCGCGGCCCCCGCCACCCGGCGTCCTCCGCCAGGCGTCCTCCACCCGGCTCCTCCACCCAACCGAGCGCCTCGTCCACCACTCGACCCCGCCTCCTCCACCGACCCGTGGCCTCGCCCACCGCTCCACCCCGCCTCCTCCAGCGAACCCCTCCAGCCAACGCCACTTCCACCCAACCCAGCCGCCAATCGCCGATGCACCTCTTTCCGGTGCCGGGTTTCGTCTCACTCGCCGCCCGCCCGGCGGTGAATGCCCGTTCACCCGGCTATAGCACGGGTTTCGGCACCTTCGCGCTCCGGGCGGGGCCGAGTGACCACTTATCCGGCCTCCGCGCCGCGAGCAGCCTCCGCGCCGCGAGCAGGCTCCGCGCCTCATCCGGCCTGCGCCCCTCGAGCAGCCTCCGCGTCGCGAGCAGCCCCCGCGCCTCATCCGGCCTCCGCGCCGCGAGCAGCCTCCGCGCCCCGAGCGGTCAGTGCGCCGCGGTGCTAACCGAGAACGGAGCGCCGAACGTATCCGCGAGCAGGGCCTGGCGCGACGGGATCGAGTCAAACGGCGGCGTTACAACGCTGCCACCCAAGCCGACGACCTCGCCCGCGAGCGCGTCGGCGTCCGTGACCCAGAAACCGACGGCCCAGACCGTCGTTGCCGTCTCGCTGGCCGGCGGCGCCATCACCGCCACGACGTCGCGCGGCACCGGCTGCTGGGGCTCGCCGCCCACGAAGCCCGGCAGGCGGAGCAGGTTCAGCCCGGGCGCCCCGAACTCCTCGGCCTCCCAGCCGAACAGTTCGCGGTAGAAGGCGCCCGCCGTCTCCGGCTCGCCGGTGTGCAGCACGCTCATCGAGTAGGCGCTCGCCTCGTTGACGAGTTGACATCCCTGGCGCTCTGAAGCCTGCCAAACGCCGAAGAGTCCGCCCGTCGGATCCTCGATCACGGCGACGCGCCCCGCCGGGAGCACGTCGAACGGCTCCGCGACGACCCGGCCGCCGGCGGCCGCTGCCGCCTGCACGGCGTCATCGGCCGACGCCACCGACACGTACGTGTTCCACCCCGGCTGCACACCTTCGGGCGCGCGGCCGACGCCGGCCACGTGCCGGCCCCGCAGCCGCGCCACGTAGTAGTCGCCGGGGCCCGGTCCGTCGAACTCCCACCCGAACAGCCGGCTGTAGAACGCGATCGCGGACCCGGGATCCGGGACCAGGTTGTCAACCCAACACGGCACGCCTTCGGGATAGCTGTCTCGCTCGCTCATGCCTCCGCCTCGCTAGATCGTTAGTTGGAAAAACCAACCTTATAGTTGGTTTCTCGTACTGTCAAGTGGTAAGATCGAGCCATGAGCGGTCGGCGGACATACGCAGACGCGTGCGGCATCGCCCGGGCGCTCGACGTGATCGGTGAGCGATGGGCGATCCTGGTCGTACGCGAGCTACTGCTTGGCCCCAAGCGGTTCACCGATCTGCGCGCGGGCCTGCCTCGGCTGGGCCCAGACATTCTTTCCCAGCGGCTGCGCGAGCTCGAGCAGGCCGGCGTCGTGCGTCGCGATCAGCTCCCTCCGCCCGCCGGAGCGCGCGTGTACGAGCTGACCGAGTGGGGACGCCAGCTCGAGCCGGTCGTGCTCGCCCTCGGGCGCTGGGGAAGCCAAGCACCGCTCCCGGCGGACCACGGCGCGCTCGGCGTCGACGCGTTGATGCTCGCGCTCAAGACCCTGTACGACCCGGCGCGGGCCGGCGGGTTGATCGGCGGGACTTACGAGATCGGGTTGGCCGGCCAGCCGTTCACGGTTCGCCCGGCCGACCGGCAGCTCGACGTCTCCCGCGGGGCTGCGTCGAACCCGGTGGCGACGATCGGCGCCGAACCTGAGGCACTTCAAACGGTGCTCTGGCACGGACGCGCCCTGAGCGATGTGCTTGGGACCGGCGAGGTGACGATCGCGGGCGATCGTGGCGCCGCCGAGCGCCTTCTCGGCCTGTTCCCACTCGCGGGCTAGCGCTGGTCACGAGCCGATCGGCCGCGACTGGCTCTACACGCCCGCGCTCGAAGGCGTGTAGTCGAGCGCGAACGTGACATACACCGAGGCCGCGACCTCCTGCTCGCCTGGTTCCACGGCAACGGGCTCGCCGATGGACAGCGATCGCGCGGCCGCTCGCCAGGCCCCGCTCGCATGGCCGGCCGAGTGCTCGTCGGCCTCCACGACGTCGAGCGGCGGACCGAGTCCCGCACCGAGGCCCTCCGCGTAGGCGCGGGCCTTGCGCTGGGCATCGGCGGCGGCCGCCCGCGCGGCCTCGAGGCGGGCCGGGTTATCCGGCGCGATCTGCCATCGCGGTCCGTCGATCCGGGCGCCGAGCTCCTGCACCGACCGCTCGATCAGGCGGCCGATCAGCTCGTGATCGGTGAGGCGCACCGACACACGCGTAATCGCCCGATGGCCGAGGGAGCGGCGACCCTCGGACCCGTGCTCGAACTCCTCGTGCACCGTGACGCCGGTCGTCGCGCGATCGGCCTTGGCGACCCCGAGATCGTCGAGCATTGCGACCAACCCAGCCGCCCGCGTCGACACGTCCTGAAGCGCGGCGCCGGGCGCGCTCTCAAGCGCGGTGAGCGCGATCCACAGCAGCGCCTCGTCGGGCTCGGTCCGGATCAAGCCCTCGCCGCGCACCTTCACCGTGGCAGGCATGACCAGACCATATTGCGCCGATCGCTCGTCGGCGCGCCGCTCCAGACGATCGTCTCCGCGCCGCGCGTTTGAACCTGCACGTGCTCGCCGCGGTCCTCGCGCATCAGCGCCGGCGCGACCCGGGCCGCCAGCGCGGCGTCGGCGTAAAACGCGATGAACGTCGGGTGGGTGGCGGTGATCACGAGTTCGCCGCTCGGCTGCCTGGAGGTGGATGCATCGGTGGGCAGCCCGGGTCCGCCGATCGCGCGCAGCCCTTTCCCGGTCAGGCACGTGCGCGCGGCCCCGACGCGCGCGATCAGCGCGCGCTCCGCGGGCGAGAGCTTCAGCGCCTGCAGGCGGGGGCAGCCCGCGCGCTCGACACGAGGGTGAGCGCGAGGAGCAGGCGGCGCACGCGCCGATGATCCTGCCTACCGGCGCCGGCAGAACGCCCGCGCCACCGCGCGCCAGTTCGCGAAGTAGCGGCCGCCCGGGTAATACGCCCCCATCTGCGCCGACTCGAACCCGTAGGCGACGTTTTGGATGGTCTGGGTGAAGGCGGCGTCGGGGAGCATCTGCCGGTACAGGACGACGCCCTGCGGCTGCGGTCCCCACGGGATCCAGCTGACCGTTCCCCGGCACCGGCGCTGCGCCACCGCCGGCCAGTCACCGGGGGGCGAGACGACGATCGTGTACTCGCCGCGACGCCGGGCGACCTGGTCGTCGCGCACGCAGGCGACGTAGCGCTCGCTGAACGGGTCGTTCTGGCAGAACGACCAGTAGCGAACCTGCACGCCGCTCGGCATCGTCGCCGCGTCCGGGTACGTCGCGGCGAACGTGGGCGCTCGGGCGTGGAACGCGACGATCGGCCCGAACCCCTGGCTGATGAACGAGTACACGTAGGCGTTGTCGAGGTTGGAGAGAAAGCCACCGCTGCCGAAGCTGCTGCACGGGTTCTCGCTGGTCTGCGGCAGCGGATCGCCGAAGGCGTTATCGAGGAGCAGATCGGCACCCGACTGGCAGATGTTCACGAACTTGTGCCAGTCCGGCGGGTTGCGACCCGGATAGGGGACGGCCAGGCTGGGGCCGCTCAGACCCGCGTACGCGCCGGTGACCTCGGAGCTCGTCGGCTTCTCAAGGTTCCGGCAGGGCGAGGTGAGCGCGGGCAGAAGCCCGGTGGCGGTGGTCGATGGGCCCGCGGCGGGTTCCCAAGTCACCTGCGGGAGGCCGACGCCACCGGTGGCGTCGCGTCCGGCATCCGGCTCGTACACCCGCAAAGTGAGCAACCCCGTCGGGTGTTGGGAAGGGTCGACGTAGATCGTGTTCGGCCCCGGGTGCTCGGTGGCGCTGAACGTGATGTACAGCGTGTAGTGGCGCTCTGACTCGGGCGTGTTGCGTGCCGCCCCGGGCAGGAACGGGTTGGAGCTGCCCGCGTCGGGCAGGAACTGATAATCCGAGAGCTTGGCGAACGGCCGCAGCAGCGGGTCGTAGACATTCCACGACGTGTACCGCGCGTAGGGATAGATGCCGTCGATCCTGATCATCGTGCCCGGCACCGCCGTATACGTTGCCGTCCAGTACTGGGCCGAGCTGTCCGGATACAGGACGTTGACCGTGTCGGGATCGAACCGGGTGGCGCTCAGCTCGCACGTCTGATCGACGCCGCCGGCATGCGCGACCGCGGGCACGGCCAGCGCAGCCGACAACGCGGCTGCGAGCACGAGGCGACGCAGAGCTCCCTGGATGGCCGGGTCATACCCGTCCGGCTTCGCGCACAAGCACCTGCCACGCGCGGCGCACGTCGTCCTCGGTGGTGCTCATCTGCCCGACGGCGAGGCGCAGCACGTACCGGCCGTTCAGCACACATTGGGAGATGAACATTTCGCCGCTCGCGTTGACCCGCTGCAGCAGCGCGCGGTTGCGCTCGTCCTCGCCCTCCAGCCGGAAGCAGACGGTCGAGAACAGCCGGGGCGCGCACACCTCCCAGCCATCTGATTCCGAGACCCACCCTTCGAACGTCGAGGCCAACCCGACGCCGCTCCGGATGTGCTGCTGCAGGCCGGTGCGGCCGTGGCAGCGCAGCACGGCCCACAGCTTGAGCGCCCGGAAGCGCCGGCCGAGCGCCGGTCCGTACTCGCTCAGGCTCCAGGCGTCCTCCGCGTCGGGCGTGCGCAGGAACTCGGGTACGACGCTGAAGGCCCGGCGGAAGTCCTCCCGCCGGCGGGTCCAGATCAGCGAACAGTCCATCGGCGTGAGCATCCACTTGTGCGCGTTGACGACGAGCGAATCGGCCCGGTCGACCCCCTCGAACGCCCAGCGGAACTCCGGGCACACCATCGCCGCTCCGGCATACGCCGCGTCAACGTGCAGCCACGTGCCGCTCGCGGCACACGCGTCCGCCACCGCCGGAATCGGATCCACCGATGTCGTCGCCGTCGTACCGACCGTGGCGACGATGACCGCGGCGTCACTCAAATCCCCAAGCGCATCAGCTCGCATCCGAAACAACGAGTCGACGGGCACCTTGCGCAGCCGCATGCCGAGCATCCGCGCCGCCTTGTCGGCCGCGGAATGGGCCTGCTCGGAGCAGACGATCAGGTCGCGGCCGGTCGCCTCGCGCGCCGCGATGCACGCGGCGAAGGTCGAGGTCGACGCCGTGTCCTCGATGTGCCCGTGCCAGCCGGCGGGCAGCCCGAGCAGGTCAGCCACCCAGTCGAGCACGACGCCCTCGAGCTCGGTCGACGCCGGCGCGGTCCGCCATAGGAAGCCGACGGAGTTCAGCGTGGCGGCGAGCAGCTCGGCCAGGATCGCCGGCTCGGAGGCGCTAGTCGCGAAGTAGGCGAAGAAGCGCGGATGCTGCCAGTGCGTGACGCCGGGCAGGATGATCTCATCGAGGTCGCGCAGCAGATCGGCGAACGGCTCGGGCTCGTCGGGCGCGGTCCGCGGCAGCCGCGCGCGGACGTCTCCCGGCGACACCTGTGCCAGAACCGGCAGGTCGCCGACGCGCTCGAGATAGTCCGCCGCCCAGTCGAGCGCGGCGCGGCCGTCGGTTCGGAAATCGCTCACGCGACCGCCGCCACGAACTCGTAGTGCACGCCCGTGAGGTCCTCCGAGACCTCCCACAGGCGGTGCCAGTCCTGTTCGTCATAGGCCTTGCGCGCCGCGGTGACCACCTTGGGATACCCGCGCTGCTCGCCCAAGCCCCCGGGACCGATGAACGTTCCGCCGGGAAGATCAGGGCATGTCGCTGCGTACAGCGTCGGAAGGGCGCCCATGTCCGCGCTCTGGGCAAACAGCCGGTTGCCGGCCCGCATGAACGCCTTCTCGTAGAAGCGGTCGGACGCGGCGAACTGGAGGTTGGTGCTCGCGTACCCGGGGTGCGCCGCCGTGCTACGCAGCGCGCTGCCGGCCTCGGTGGCGCGGCGCTGGAGCTCGAAGCAGAACATCAGGTTGGCCAGCTTCGACTGGCCGTAGGCGCCCCACCGCTCGTACTTGCGCTCGCCCTGGAGGTCGTCGAAGCGCATCGTGCCCCGGCGGTGCAGCGCGCTCGAGACCGTCACCACGCGCGGCGCCGGCGCTCGCAGCAGCGCCGCAAGGAGCAATCCCGTGAGCGCGAAGTGCCCGAGGTGATTCGTGCCGAACTGGCTTTCGAATCCGTCGGCGGTGAGCCGCCGCGGCGCGGCCATGATGCCGGCATTGTTGATCAGGAGATCGATCGCGAGGCCGGATCCTGCGCGGCGCTCGGCGAACTCGCGGATCGACTCAAGCGAGGCCAGATCGAGCGTCTCGACCTCCAGGGTCGCCGCCGGAACTGCGGCCCGAATGCTCGCCGCGGCCGCCTCACCCTTGGCCGTGCTGCGGCACGCCAGCACCACGGACGCCCCGGCCCGGGCCAGTTCGCGTGCGGTGGCGAGGCCGAGGCCGATGTTTGCCCCGGTCACGATCGCCCTTCGCCCCGTCTGGTCGGGAATGTCGTCCGCCGTCCACTTAGCGTTCGCCATCGAGCACCTCGAACTTGATCCCGGCCCGCCCCAGGCGCGCGAGCAAAGCGTCCCCCATCGCCACCGCGGGTGTCAGCTGCCCCGCGCGCTCCGGCAGTGAGTCGAACGCAAGACAAAGCGCGGACTCGGCGAGCATCTTGGATGTCTCGCCGTAGCCGGGATCGCCGCCCGAGACCTGGCTGCGGACCTCCGTGCCGTCGCCGGCGCGCGCGGCGAACCGCACCCGGAACCACGCCTTCGCGCGCTCCTCGGGCGACGGCCCCTCCCCCGAACTCTTCACCTTGAGCAGCGCGTTCCGCGCCGGCGGAAGCTGGGCCAGCGCGATCAGCCCAGCCGCGCCACCGGCCAGTCCAACCAGAACCGGCAGCCGCTTGACCACCAGATAGTGGCTGTAGCTGAAGTCGGGCCCGTAGCGCTCGAGCGCTCGCGCCGAGCGCAGCACGGTCAACGGGTCGATCGTCGGGAGCGGCACGGCCCAGCCACCGCCGAACTCGTCATGCGAAGGGCGTCCGGGAACGCCCCGGACGCGCCGGCCGTTCGGACTGGGCTCCCGCGCGCGCCGCTCGCGCGCGACCGACATGCCCTGGCGCAACCGCGCGAGAATCTCGATCGTCGACTGGTAGGTGCCACCGGAGAACGTCCCGCCCACGCGCACGAACCCTTCCAGCGCGATCGGGACCCCCTCGGGCAGCTGCTCGACGGTGAACAGCGCCCCCAGGTCGTACGGGATCGAGTCAAAGCCACACGAGTGGACGATCCGCGCCCCGGATCGCGACGCCTGGTCGTGGTAGCCCAGCCACATCCGGTCGACGAACTCGGGCTCGCCTGTCAGATCGACGTAGTCGGTGCCGGCGCCGGCACACGCCGCGACCAGCGGTTCGCCGTAGCGGATGTAGGGCCCGACCGTGGTGATCACGACCCTGGTTGCTTCCGCCACCGCCCGCACTGACTCGCCGTCGGTCACGTCGGCCCGAAGCAGCGGAAGGTCCGCGCACCCGGCGCCCAGTCCCGCACGGACCTGCTCGAGCTTGCGCATGTTCCGACCGGCCAGCGCCCAGCGCATTTCCGGTGGCGCGTGAGCGGCCAGGTACTCCGCGGTCAGCGCGCCGGTGAACCCGGTGGCTCCGAACACCACGATGTCGTACTGGCGCGAGGCCATCTACGACCCGGAGGAGGGTCCGACCTCGCGGGCGATCTTCAGCGCCTCCTCGGGTTCGACCCCGGCCCGAGCGGCGACCCAGCAGGCCACCGGCGCCGCCACCCTCTCCGACGAGTGCGCCGCCTCGCCGGCGAGGTCCAGCAGCGTCTTGAACTCCTCCGTCGTGGGCGGCTGGGTCCCGACCCGCTGGGCAAAGGCGGCCAGCCACTCGCGTGCGTTCATCGCAGGAGTGTATGTTGCCTCTGTCGTGGGGGCCGAGACGAATTGACAGCACCGCAGGCGCTCGAGCCCACGACATGAGCCGTTACGCGTCGTTGCTCTCGCCCGTGTCGCTGGGACCTGTCCCGGTCCGCAACCGGGTCGTCTCGACCTCACACCAGACCGGCCTGGTGCACGAGCACCTCCCCACCGATGCCCTTCTCGCCTACCACCGGGCGCGGGCCCGCGGCGGCGTCGGCGCGATCTTCATCGAGGCCACCGCAGTTCACCCGACCGGGCTTCTGACCGCCCATACGATGGGTGGCTACCTGCCCGCCATCGTCGACGGCTACCGCCGGCTGAGCGACGCGATCCACGAGCATGGGGCGCGGGTCCTCGCGCAGCTGTTCCACGGAGGGCGCGAGCAGATCTCCGCCTCCCCGAAGGCCCCCGCCGTGGCTCCGTCCGCCGTGCCCAGCCTCCGCTTCCACTCCGAGCCGCGCGCCCTGACCGTCCGGGAGATCGACGAGCTGATCGAGGGCTACGCGATCGCGGCCCGGCACGCCGAGGAGGGCGGGCTCGACGGCGTCGAGGTGTCGATGGCACACGGGTACCTGGTCGCTCAGTTCCTCTCCGCACTCAGCAACCACCGCGCCGACGGCTATGGCCTCGAGTCGCGGACGCGGTTCGCGGTCGAGGTGATGAGCGCGATCCGAGAGGCCACCGAGGGCCGGATCGCCGCCGGCGTGCGGCTGGCGGCCGACGAGCTCGTCCCCGGTGGCCTCGGACCCGACGACGCCGCGGCCGTGGCGGGCGAGCTCCACGCCGCCGGACTGGTCGACTTTGTCTCGCTCGCGCTCGGTCACTCCGCCTTTCCGGCCGCATCGACGTGGATCGCCCCGCCCGCACCCGTCGATCTGGACGCGATCGCCGATCCCGCCGCGGCCGTCCGCAAGGCAGTTCCGGATGTAACGCTGATCGCCGCCACGCGGGTCCTCGAGCTGGACCATGCCGACCGGCTGATCGCCGACGGCGTGTGCGATCTCGTCGGGCTGACCCGGGCCCAGATCGCAGATCCGGAGCTGATCGCGAAGGCGAGCGCGGGCGCCGCCGACACCGTGATCGAGTGCATCAGCTGCAACCAGGCCTGCATCGGCCACTACCACGATGGGGTGCCAATTGGCTGCGCGGTCAATCCACGCACCGGTCGCGAGCGAGAGATCGCAGCCCCCGCCCACCCCGCGGCGGACCCGTCCGGACGGCGCGTCCTCGTGATCGGCGCCGGTCCGGCCGGCGCCGCCGCTGCTCTCGAAGCGGCGGCGGCGGGCGACGAGCTCACGCTCGTAGACCGCGACACCGACATCGGTGGCCAGCTGCGTCTCGGCGGCCTCGCGCCCGCGCACCGGGAGCTGTGGCAGCGCTATCGCCGCTCGACCCTGGCGCGGCTGCGAGCGGCCGCCGTCGCCGTGCAGCTGAGCACCGAGGCGGACGCGGACATGGCCCGCGACTTCGACATCGTCGTGCTCGCTGCCGGCGCTCGCCCGTACCGGCCCAGTCCGCCGGATGGCAACCAGCGGACGCTTCGCGACGCGTGGGAGGCGATCCGCGCGCCGACCACGTTCACCGGCCCCGTGCTCGTCGCGGACTGGGGCGGCGGCTGGGACGGATTGGACGCGGTCGAGCGGCTGGCCGGCGCCGGGCTCGAGGTGGCGCTCGCGTGCGCGGCCCCGGTTCCCGGCCAGACACTTCACCAGTACCAGCGCAACCTGTATCTGGCCCGCCTCGACCGGCTCGGCGTAACGATCCTGCATCACACCGAGCTCGCGGTCCACGACGACGATCTGGCGCTCCGGCACGTGTTCTCCGGACGCTCGCACCCCCTGCCCGCGGTGGCGACCGTCGTCGTCGCTCAGGGCCGCGTGCCGGCTGACGAGCTCTGGCCGGAGCTCGAGCACCACCCGGGCGCGGTTCGCGCGGGTGATGTGCTCGGTCCGCGCGCGCTCGAGGAGGCGGTGCTCGAGGGGACCCTGGCCGTGCGCCCGCGCGCCGCCGTGCCCGTGACGGAGCCCGCGTGAGCGCGGTCGTCGTCGTCAGCCTCCGTCTGGGCTCGGACCTGCCCACACCATGAGCCGTGTCCTGCTGCTCGACCCGGGTGGCGGCCTCGGGCCGGTTCGCGCCGCGCTGCGCGAGTGGCCGGATATCTCGGTTGAACGGGCCGAACAGCTCCCGAGCGCGAGCGGCGTGGTCGGCGTGCTGGTTCCGCCGGAGATCCCGGTGGACGCGACCGCCATGGCGGCGCTTCCCGACCTGCGCATCGTCGCCGCGACCGCCACGGGCTACGACCATCTCGATCTCGAGGCCATCTCGGCCGCTGGGGCGTGGGCCACTCACTGCGCCGGCTACTGCACCGAAGAGGTCGCCGAGCACGCGATCGCGTTCGCGCTCGACCTGCTGCGCGGCGTCACGCTGCTCGACCGTTTCGCACGCGCGGGCGGATGGGACGTCGACCCCGCGCCACCGCGCCGGGTGAGCGGAACCGCGCTCGGGATCGTCGGACTGGGCCGGATCGGCCGCGCGGTGGCCCGGCGAGCGCTGGCGCTCGAGATGAGGGTGTTGGGCTTCGATCCGGCGCTCCCCGCCGGCGCGAACGGCATCGACGGCGTCGAGCTGATGGCACTGCACGCGCTGCTCGCCCAGGCCGAGGTGGTCACGCTGCACGCGCTGCTCGTACCCGGGCAGCCGCCCGTGCTCGGCGCCACCGAGATCGCGCTGATGCAGCCGGGCGCTTACCTGATCAACTGCGCCCGGGCCGGCCTCGTCGACGGCGACGCCCTGGGCGCGGCCCTGAACGACGGGCGACTGGGCGGGTGCGCGCTCGACGTCCTCTCGCACGAGCCGCCGACCGGCAACGAGCCCGAGTTCGGCTGGCCGCGCACGGTGATCAACCCGCACGCGGCGTGGTACTCACCCGCGGCCGCGGATGAGCCGTACCGGCGCGCCGGCGAGGCCGTGGCCGCGGTCCTGGGTGGCCGCGAGCCGGCCGACGTCCTCGCCCGGCCAGCCTGACCTAAGGCGCCGCCGTCAGGCGCCGCCGACCATTCAACCTAAGGCGCCGCCGTCAGGCGCCGCCGACCATTCGTCCTACTCCTCCGCCAGCGCCTCCGAGAACGACTCCCACACCATCCGGTGGAAGCGCGCGATCGCGCTCTCGCTCGCCGGCATCAGGCGCCCGTGCGGAACCATCTGGGAACGCAGCCCGGGTTGCTGGAGCAGCACGGCCTCGGTGTCCTCGATGATCGTCTGATTCCACATCTCGACCCACTCGTCGGCCTGCTCGGACGAGACTTCGGGATGGACGAACATGTCGGCGATGAACCGGCACGTCTCAGGCCCGGTGGGGACGATGACACCCGGGAACGCGACCCAGTCGTCCTGGACGAGCGTCGTGAACGGCCACACGAAGATGTAGCGGAACTGGCGGTCGCCGTCGCGCGCCGGGTGCGCGTAGGTCTTGGCGCGCGCGTTGTAGGCGGTGAACTGCCCCAGCACCCGATTGCCGTCGACGTATTCGTAGACGTCGGCACGGTCGTCGAACGCGTCGCTGAAGCTGTTCTTGTGAATCGTCGGGCAGTGGTAGCACTCGCTGGCGTTCTCGACCCATACCTTCCAGTTGGCCGGGATCTCATAGGTGAAGCGATCGTGGTAGCGGTAGTCCTGAAAATCGAGGGCGCGCTCCTGCGCCAGCGGGAACAGCTCGGGATAGAACTCCCGCAGCGACGGAGCCTCCGGGTCGGGATTGACGAACACGAGCCCGTTCCAGGTCTCGACCGACGCCGGCAGGAGCGAGAACTCCTCCCGGTTAAAGCACCGCTCGCGCTCGCTGCGCGGAGCCGCGCGCAGGCTGCCGTCCAGGTTGTACGTCCACGCGTGATAAGCGCACTGCAACGTCGAACGATTCCCGTCCTGCACGGCGACCGGGAACGCGCGGTGGCGGCAGACGTTGATGAACGCATGCACCTCGCCGTCTTTATCCCGGGTGACGAGGATCGGCACGTGCGCGGCGTGGCAGACGATGTGATCGCCGGGATGGGTCAGCTTCGCGAGGGGACCGGCGTAGGCCCACGAGCGAGTGAAGATGTGATCGAGTTCAAAGGCGTAGATGCCCGGGTCCGAGTACCACCGCGCCGGGAACGTCATGTCCCGTGACAGCGCCTCCTCCACCGCTTCGGCGTCGATCCCGAGGTCGTCGAGCGTTTTGGTCGCCATCTACTCTCCTCGCTTTCCGCACCCGATGGGGCCCTGGCTCGCGAAATCCGCAAGCTCACGGCCATTATTTTGCGCAATCATATCTCAGACAGGACGTCGCGTGAACTCGATCAGCTCGACCCATGACGCCGCGTGAACTCGATCAGCTGGACCGGGCGATCATCTCCCAGCTCCAGGAGGACGGCCGCCGGCCGTACCGCGCGATCGCACGCTCGCTCGGGGTGGCCGAGGGGACGGTGCGCTTCCGCGCCACCCGCCTACAGGAGGAGGGATTCCTCCGCATCCTGGCGCTGGCCGACCCGTACGCGCTCGGCTATGCGGTGCAGGCCGCGGTGCTGCTGCGAGTGACGCCGGCCGCGCACGCGCGTGTGGCTGAGACGCTCAGCGAATGGCCCGAGGTCATGTACGTCTCATCGTGTGCCGGCTCGGCCGACCTGTACATGCACATCATCTGCCGAGACCACGACGACCTGTGGCAGCTGCTCTCCGAGCGGCTCGGATCGATAGAGGGCGTGCTCGGTACCGAGACGTTCATGGAGCTCCGCCTGCACAAGGCGCGCTACGTCTATCCCGGACTGACCGACACGATCCTGAACGGCGACTCCTGACCGGGCCCGACGCCGGTCAGAGAGCGGAGGGTTGACAGCGGGCCTCGGAACGAATAGAAACCGTCATTCAAAATGATTGTTTAGAAACGGTCGGCGGCGCCTGACGGCGGCGCCTCAGTCCGGCGGCGCCCGACGGCGGCGCCTCGGCGGCCATTCAACTGGGTCAGACTTTGAGAGACGAGTACGAGCGCCCCACCCCAACCGACGACGTGCCCTCCCGCCGTCCACTGGCCAAGGTCCGCCAGCCGCAGATCCTGGCTGCCGCGGTCGAGCTGCTGCGCGAGCAGGGTCTGTGGAACGTCCGCGTGGCGGACGTGGCCGAGCGCGCGGGCACCAGCGCCACCGGCGTCATCTATTACTTCGGGACCAAGCACGACCTGTTCCGGGCGGCGATCTCGGACGCCGACGCCGAGTTCTACGCCTCCGTCTGGCCCGAGCTCGATCGGCTGGAGAGCGCCGTCGACCGGTTGGCCTGGCTCGTCGTGCGCTCGAGTCGGAGCGAATGGGTGCTGTGGATGGACCTGTGGGTCTATGCCCGCCGCCATCCCGATCTGATCCCGACCCACCGCGGATTCAGCGAACGGTGGTGCGCCACGATCGCCGGCATCGTGCGCCACGGCCAGGAGCGCGGCGAGTTCGCACAGGTCGACCCCGACGCGGTGGCGGCGCGGCTCGCGGCGCTGATGGACGGGCTGGCGATTCACATGGTCAACGAAGATCCGGGGCGGACGCCCGCGCACTACGTCGAGATGTCGCTCACCGCCGCGGCGGCCGAGCTGGGCTGCGACGTGCAAGCGCTCCTCGATGCAGCAGCGGCGGTGCCCGAGACATGAGCCGGGACCTCCAAGCGCTGTTCTCGCCCACCTCTGTGGCGGTCGTCGGCGCTTCGGCCGACCCGCGGAAATGGGGTAACTGGCTGGCCAGCCGGGCGCTGCGCGGGGAGCACCGGCGCGCCGTCCATCTTGTCAATCGCCGTGGCGGCGAGATCCTCGGTCACACGGCCCACCGCTCGTTGCGCGAACTCGGCGCGCCCGTCGACCTCGTCCTGGTCACTGTCCCGGAGGCGCTGCTCGAGCCGACGATCGAGGATGCCCTGACCGTAGGCGCCGGCGCGATCGTGGTGATCAGCGCCGGCACCGAGGGGAGCGGGCGCGATGCCGCGCTCGGGACCATGGTGCGCGACGCCGGCGCGGTGCTCGTCGGACCCAACTGTCTGGGTATCTTCGACGCTGACACCGAGCTCGAGCTTGCCTCAAACGACCTGCCGCCCGGCTCGGTCGCGATGATCTCCCAGAGCGGCAACCTGGCTCTCGAGATCAGCGTGCTGCTGCGAGAGAACGGGCTTGGCTTCTCGCGCTTCGTCTCGCTCGGCAACCAGGCGGACCTCACCGCCGCCGAGCTGATCGACGCGATGGCGGTCCACGACCGGACCCAGGGCATCGCCCTGTACATCGAGGATTTCCGCGATGGCCGGGCCTTCGCTCGCGCCGCACGCCGCGCTCGCGACGCCGGCAAGCCGGTCGTTCTGCTCACCGCCTCGGGTCACGAGGCGGCCGCGCGGGCGATCCGCTCGCACACGGGCGCACTGGCGAGTGATGACGCGGCCATCGAGGCGGCCTGCGTCGCCGCCGGGGTCGAGCGAGTCAGCTCGCCGCGCGAGCTCGTCGACGTCATGCAGGGGCTGATCCGCTGTCCCCCAAGCCGCGGGCGCCGGGTCGCGATCATGGGTGACGGCGGCGGCCACGGCGGCATCGCGGCATCGCTCGCCGCCAGGGCCGGGCTCGAGGTGCCCGAGCTGAGTCCGGCTACGGTGGCGGCGCTGAGCGCCCAGCTACCCCCGACGGCGGCCTGCTCGAATCCGGTTGACCTGGCCGGAGGCGGCGAGGCGGACATCCGCAACTTCGAGCGCACCGCGCGCACGTTGCTCGAGTCCGGCGAGGTCGACGCGGTCCTGCTCACCGGCTACTTCGGCGGCTACGGCGAGTACGCCGAGGTGTTCGCCGACCCGGAGATGGCCACCGGCGCAGCGCTGGCCGAGCTGGCCACGGCCGCCGGCCGGCCGCTGCTTGTACAGACGATGTACGCCGGGTCCGCCCCCGCGGACGCGCTGCGCGAGGGCGGCGTTCCGGTGTATCGCGCGATCGAGCACGCGGTCGTCGCGCTCGCCCGGCTCGCCGCTCGATCCTCGGACACGCTCCCGTCCGATACGCCGGACGCCGTGCCGGCGCTTCCCGCGCCGGCTCACACGATCACCAACCCGGGATACGAGGCGGCGCGCTCGCTGCTGGACCAGGGCGGTGTGCGGTTCGTCGCCCAGCGCACGGTCGACTCGACCGCGGCGGCGCTCGACGCGGCGGCCGCCATCGGCTACCCGGTCGCGCTCAAGGCGCTCGGCGCGCTGCACAAGTCCGACGCCGGTGGGGTCCGACTTGGCCTCACAGACCCGGACGAGCTCGCGGCCGCGTATGCAGAGATCGAGGCACACCTGCACCCAGAGACGTTCTCGGTCGAGGCGATGGCGCCGCTGGACGAGGGTGCCGAGCTGCTGATCGGCGCACGCTGGGACGCTCGCTTTGGACCGCTCGTGCTCGCCGGGCTCGGCGGCGTCTACGCCGAGGTGATGCGCGACGTCGCGGTCGCACTCGCGCCCGTCACCGAGACCCAGGCGCAGGACATGATCCGCTCGCTGAAGGCCTTCCCCCTGCTCGACGGCGCGCGTGGCCGCGCCTCGCTCGACGTCGCCGCCGCGGCGGACGCATTGGCGGCGCTCTCACGCGTCGCCGCCACACACCCAGAAATCGGCGAGCTCGAGATCAACCCGTTGCTCGTTCTGCCCGATGGGGCGCTCGGACTCGACGCCCGCATCGTTTTGAAAGACCCGACCGATTGACTGACTGACAGGAGAGGACCGTGGACTTCCGATACACCGACGAGCAGTTGGAGCTGCGCGACCGCGCGGCCGCTCTGGCCAGCGACATGATGGCCTACGAGCAGGAGTGCGAGGAGCACCGCGGACTGTCCGCGCAGTCGCTCGCCGAGATCAAGGAGCTCACGCTCGGCGCGTCGCTGAACGCGATCAACATGCCGCTCGAGTGGGGCGGCCAGGGGCTGTCGATCCTCGATCAGGTCATCGTCCAGGAGCGCCTGGGCCAGCTGACCAACGCGCTGTGGGATGCCGTGTGGCGGCCGGCCAACGCACTCAAGCACTGCAACGCAGAGCAGCGCGAGCGCTACCTGGTGCCGGCGATCGCCGGCGACCGGCGCGACTGCTTCGCGGTGACCGAGGAGAAGGCGGGATCTGATCCGTCGCTGATCGAAACCGTCGCGATCAGCGACGGCGAGAACTACAGGATCACCGGCGAGAAGTGGTTCGTCACCGTCGGCGACGTGGCCGACTTCCTGATCGTGCAGGCACTCGTCGGGCCCGAGCGCGCGCCGACGCTGTTCCTCGTCGACAAGGATCAGCCCGGCGTGTCCGTCAAGCGCACTCCGGCATATATGCACACGTTCGTATTCGAGCATCCCGAGTTCGTGTTCGATGACGTGGCGGTCGGTCGCGAGCAGGTGCTCGGCGAGATCGGCGGCGGCTATGACCTCACGCGCGACTGGTTCGTCGAGGAGCGGCTGATGATCGCCGCCCGGGCCACCGGCGCCGCCGAGCGCGCCCTGTCGCTCGCCTCCGACTGGGCGAACGAGCGCGTGCAGTCGGGCGGCGTGATCGCGTCTCACCAGCTGATCGGCGCGATGATCGCCGACAGCGTGTGTGACATCGCGCTGTGCCGCGGGCTAACCCACCAGGTGGCCTGGGAGGCCGACAACGGGATGCCGCGCAAGCTGCTTCACGCCAAGGCGGCGATGGTCAAGCTGACCGCGTCGGAGGCGGCCGGACGCGTGGTTGACCGCGCCGTGCAGATCTTCGGCGGGCGCGGCTACATGCGCGAAAACCCCGTCGAGCGGCTGTATCGCGACATCCGGGTCGACCGGATCTGGGAGGGCACCTCTGAGATCCAGCGCATGATCGTCGCCGGCGAGGTCCGCAAGCGCGGACTCGACGGAGTCCTCCAGTACGGCGCCGCGCTGCCGGCCGCGGAGGCCGTCCATGCCTGACGTGGTGGCGCTCGAGCCTCACGAGCACGCGTGCATCATCAGGCTCGAACGCCCGGCCAAGCTGAACGCGATCTCCGAGCAGGTCGAGCGCGAGCTATGTGAAGCGGTGGCAAGCTCCGAGGTCCGGGATGCGCCGTGCGTGATCTTCACGGGCGGCGAGACGGTGTTCTCGGCCGGCGCCGATCTGAGTGAGACGCGCGGCTATGGTCCCGACGAGATCCTGGCCACCTACCGGGCCACCGGCGACTTCGCCGAGCGCGTTGCCGACCTGGCGCAGCCCACGCTGAGCGCGATCGCCGGCTATTGCATCGGCGGCGGTCTCGAGCTCGCGCTGGCGACCGATTTCCGGATCGCCGAGGAGGGCTCCGACTTCCGCTTCCCCGAGGTCGCGCTCGGCATCCTGCCGAGCTGGGGCGGCACCCAGCGCGCAGTGCGGTTGCTCGGTCCGGCCCGGGCCAAGGAGCTGATCCTGCTGCGCGAGCGCGTCGACGCCCAGCATGCACGCTCGCTCGGCCTGGTCACCGAAGTCGTTCCAAATGGCGAATCCCTCCCCCGGGCGCTCGAACTGGCCGAGCGGCTGAGCGGACTGCCTCGCTTGGCCGTTTCGGTGACCAAGCAGGTGATCGACGCGCTGCCCGAGACCTCGCGTCAGGCGGGACTCGGACTCGAACGCATCGCCTACGGACTGCTCGCGCAGACCGACAACGCGACCGAGCGGCTGACCGAGCGCGTGACCCAATGAGCTCATACCAGGCGCCCGCGCCCCTCACGGACGAGCAGCTGGCCATCCAGGAGCTGTGCCGCGAGTTCGCCGCCCGTGAGATCCGGCCGATCTCGCTCGCCGTCGACGAGGCGGACACCGAGGTGCCGTGGGAGGTGTGGCGCCAGGCGGCCGGGCTAGGCCTGACGTCGTTCATGCTGCCCGAGGAATACGGGGGCGCCGGCATGACCGACTGCCTGAGCTCCTGCATCGTGCAGGAGGAGCTGTCGCACGGCTGCAGCGGGATCGGCAACCTGATCACCTCGAACGGATTCTTCGCCGAGCCGGTGCTCGTGCTGGGAAGCGAGGAGCAGAAGCGGCGCTGGCTCGAGCCCCTGGCCGGCGACGACCCGCCGATGACGGCGCTGGCCACCACCGAGCCTCAGAGCGGTTCCGACGCCGCGTCGATCCGTACGCGCGCGCGCCGCGTGGACGGAGGCTACGTGCTGTCCGGCCAGAAGGCGTGGATCTCAAATGCCGGCGTCGCGTCGTTCTACGTGGTGTTCGCGACCGTCGACCCCGGCCGGGGCTACCGGGGAATCACCGCGTTCCTGCTCGAGGCCGAAGACGACGGCCTCACTTGCGGCCCGCCGATCCGCAAGATGGGCCAGCGCGCGATCCCCAACGCCGAGCTCTTCCTCGACGAAGCGTTCGTGCCCGAGGACCGGCGGCTGGGGGCCGAGGGAGAAGGCTTCAGCGGCCTGATGCAGACGTTCGATCGCAGCCGGGTCACGCTGGCCGCGTCGGCCACCGGGCTCGCACGCGCGGCACTCGAGTACGCGGTCGAGTACGCAAAAGAGCGGGTCCAGTTCGGCAAGCCGATCGCCGAGCACCAGGCGGTCGCCTTCCGCCTGGCCGACATGGCCCTCAAGGTCGACGCGTCGCGGCTGTTGACCTGGCGAGCAGCTCGGATGCTCGATCGCGGGGAGCGCGCGAGCACCGAGGCGGCGATGGCCAAGCTGCACGCGTCCGAGACGGCGATGTGGTGCACCTGGGCGGCCGTCCAGACGCTCGGAGGCTGGGGCTACAGCCGCGAGTATCCGGTCGAGAAGTGGATGCGCGACGCAAAGCTCGAGGAGATCGAGGAGGGCACGTCCGACATCCAGCGGCTGATCATCTCGCGAGCGCTGACTCGGGCGCGAGCCGGGGCCAAGGCGCCACTGCCTCCCACGCCGCGGCAACCCGTAGCGCCAGCGCATCCTCGAAGCGCCGCGTCGTGATCTGAAGACCGATCGGGAGGCCGTCGTCGCCGAACCCGCACGGCACGGTGACCGCGGGTTGGCCGGTCAGGTTGGCCGCCACGACCAGGCTCGCCCACGCGCCGTCGTCGGCCGCGAATCGGCGCCCTTCGATCTCCTGCGGCCCTTCGAGTCCGAGCCCGAACGCGGTGCTCTGCATCGTCGGGCTGAGCAGTACGTCGAACTCCTCGAAGAACTCCGACCAAGCGGTCGTGTAGCGGCCGCGCTCGTGCATCGCGTCGATGTAGGTGACCGCCGGGACATCGCCGGCGCGGATCATGTCGGCCGTGCCCGGCGTCATCTCGGCTTCGTGCTCGGCCAGCAGCGGCCCCTCCGACGCGAACCCCTCGGCGCCGGAGATCAGCCCCCACAGGTCGATGGCATCGCCGACCGCGGGATGCGCCTCGGCCGCCGCCACGCCGGTGCCGGCAGCGAACCGCTCCACGGCGTCGGCGAACACGCGCCGGACGTCGGCGTCGACCGCCGCGAAGCCGCCGTCAGCCGAGTAGGCGACCCGCAGGACGGGCAAGCCTTCGGCGGAGCCCGCGCCGGCCGCGGCCACGAAATCGCGGTCGCCTCCCGGATAGGACATGTCGTCGGCCGGGTCGACGCCGGACGTCACCGCCAGCAGCAGCGCGGCGTCGCGCACGGTGCGCGACAGCGGTCCGATGATCGACAGCGTCTTCCAGCCCGGGAACCCGGGTTCCTTGGGCACGAGCCCGAACGTCGGCTTGACGCCGACCAACCCGCAGTAGGAGGCCGGGATGCGCACCGAGCCTCCGCCGTCGGTTCCGATCGCGAGCGGCGTCATGCCGGCCGCCACCGAGGCTCCGGCGCCGCCGCTCGAGCCGCCGGGCGTGCGCTCGCGGTTCCACGGGTTGCGCGTGACTCCCCACAGCGCGTTGTCCGTGTAGCCGCGGTAACAGAATTCGGGGTTGTTCGTCTTGCCCACGATGGTCGCGCCGGCGGCGCGAATCCGTGCCACCGGCACGCAGTCGACCTCGGGGACGAAGTCGCGAAACGCCAGCGAGCCGTTGGTGGCGAGCGCGCCGCGCATCCACACGAAGTCCTTGATCGACACCGGCACGCCGGCCAGCGGCCCGACGTCGTCGCCACTCGCGACCGCGGCGTCGATCCCCTTGGCCCCGGCCAGGGCGGACTCGCCCAACGTCACCGTGAACGCGCCGAGCTCACCGTCCAGCGACTCGATCCGTTCGAGCGCCGCCCGCGCCATCTCGACGGCCGAGCACTCCCGGCCGCGCACAGCCCGCGCGATCCCGACGGCATCGAGCTCCGCGTATGGCGCCAAACTCACGGACGGGCGGCCAGCGACAGGCTCGGGACGTCGGCCAGCAGCTGGACCGCGTACTCCGACTGCGGGTTGTCGAGCACCGTCTGCCCGTGCTCGACGACGCGACCGTCGCGCAGGATCACCACGTCGTCGGCGATGCTCCGCACGAGCGCCAGGTTGTGCGTTATCAGCACCAGGGTCAGTCCGCGAGTCACCTGCAGGCGGTGCAGGAGCTCGACTATCGCCGCCTGCACCGAGACGTCGAGCGCCGAGGTCACCTCATCGCAGATCAGCAGCTCGGGCTCCACCACCAGCGCCCGGGCGATCGCCACGCGCTGGCGCTCGCCGCCGGAGAGCTGATCGGGGTACCGGGTCGCGTACGACGCGCTCAGCGCGGCTTCCTCGAGCGCCGCGACGACGCGCTGCCGCCGTTCGGTCCCGCCGATCTCGGTCAGCTCCCGCAGCGGCTGGTCGATGAGCTGCCCCACCGTTTTGCGCGGATTCAGGGACGTGTAGGGGTTCTGGAAGATGTACTGCATACGCCGGATCTGCTCGCGGCTGCGCTTGCGCCGGTCGCTCGAGAGCTGCTCGCCCTCGAATGCCATCTCGCCCGTCCAGCGCGAGTGCAGGCCTACCAGGCATCGCGCAAACGTCGTCTTGCCCGCGCCGGACTCTCCCACGACGGCCAGGCAGCGATGCGGCCGGACGTCGACCGACACGTCGTGGAGAACGGGCTTCTCGCCGTACTGGGCGTCGAGGTCCTTGACCTCGAGCAGCGCCGCGATGCCCTCGCGCTTGCCGCTGTGGTCGCGTTCGGGCAGCTCCCCCAGCGACGGCAGGAGCGTGATCTCCTCGGCCCGACGGCACCGGGCCCAATGCCCGGAGCCGATCGCCACGGGCAACGGGAAGCCCTCTTGGCAGGAGGCCTGCGTGAACTGGCAGCGCGGAGCGAAGAAGCACCCGTTCGGCCGCGAGCCAGGGCGCGGCGGTTGACCTTCCATTCCCTCGAGCACGTGCGCCCGCGTGGGATCCGGAATCGCCCGGAGCAGTCCGCGCGTGTATGGATGGGCGGGCGCGCTGAACGCCGCACCGACCGGCCCGTACTCGATCAGCCGGCCCGCGTACATGATCCCGATCGAGCTCGCGATGTCGGCGACGACCGCCAGATCGTGGCTCACGTACACCGCCCCGACCTGATAGCGGCCGCACAGGGTCCGGATCGTCTCGAGGATGTGGCGCTGAGTGGTCACGTCGAGCCCGGTCGTCGGCTCGTCGAGGACGATCAGCTTCGGGCGGCACGCGAACGCCATCCCCAGCATGACGCGTTGCTGCTGTCCCCCCGAGAGCTGGTGTGGGTAGCTCTGGAGCACGGCGTCGACGGAGTCCAGGCGCACGTCCGTGAGGACCTCCGCTATCCGTCCGTCGACCCCGCCCTCCGGCGGCCGCACGTCCGGGTGGGCGTCGAAGATCTCGCGCAGCTGCGTGCCGACCTTCAGCGCGGGGTTCAGCGCACTGACCGGGTCCTGGGCGACGTAGGACACCGATGCCCCCCGCAACTCGCGCAGATCGGTTTTTGCGACCAGGATGTCGTCCCCGGCGAGCAGCACCTTCCCGGCGTCGATGGTCAGCCCGCGGCGGGTGTGCCCCATCAGCGCGAGCGCCACCGTGGTCTTTCCCGATCCGGATTCGCCCACCAACCCCATGACCTCGCCGGCCCGGACCGTGAACGAGACCTCGTCGACGACGTCGTTGCGGGTCCCGGTCACGACGATGCGCAGTGAGTCGACCGTGAGCAACGGCGCAACGGAGGCGGCGGGCGCATGCACGTCGGTCATTTACTCGAGCCCCAGCTGCACAGGAGTTATCAACGCTGCCTCCTCGGCCGGCCGATCCACGCCGAGAGAGGCGCGGGCGACGGCGTCGGTGAACGTGTTCAAGCCGACGGTCAGAACCGCGATCAGCCCCGCCGGGACGATTACCGCCCACGGGTTGACCACGAGCCCGATCCGGTTCTCGTTGATCATCAGTCCCCAGTTGGGCGCCGGAGGCGTAACGCCGAAGCCGAGGAAAGCCATGCCCGCGATGATCAGGATCGAGTAGGTGAACCGCAGCCCCAATTCCACCATGACCACCGAGAGAATGTTCGGCAGCACCTCTCCGGCCATCACCCGAAACGACGGCGTGTCGTAGAGCTCCACGGCCTTGACGAAGTCCCGCTCGCACACGTCGAGCGCAGCCGCACGGACGACGCGAGCGACCTGCGGAGCGTGCGAGATGCCCACGGCCAGAATCACCAGCCAGGCGTGAGAGCCGGCCACGCTGACGAGCAGCAGCGCGAACACGATCTGCGGGAAGGCGAGGAACACGTCAACCACGCGCATGATCAGCCCGTCCCTCCACTTGCCCAGGTAAGCGGCCGTGACGCCGAGCATGACACCGAGGCCGACGCCCAACACGGTTGCCGCGGCGGCCATGCCGAGCAGCGTGCGGCCGCCGGCCAGCACGCGACTGAACACGTCGCGGCCGAGCACATCACCGCCGAGAAGCCCGTTGCCGCCGCCCGGAGTTCCGAATGTCTCGGTCACCGTCAGAGTCGGATTGTGGGGGGCGAGCCATGGCCCGACGATCGCGAGCAGCACGACCAACCCAGCGACGGTGAGGCCGATCGCCCCCCGCGGCGTGCGCACCGCGCGCTTGAGGATCACCAGCCACTCTCGGCGGGAGCTCATCGCGCCACCCTCCGTCGCGGGGTGGCCATCAATGCGATCACGTCGGTGACGATGTTCACCAACACATAGAAGGCAGCCAGGATGAGGACGATGAACTGGATCATCGGGATGTCCCGGTTGTCGACGGCATCGACGAGCGCTGCTCCGATCCCGGGGTAGTTGAACACGTACTCCACGACGACGATGCCTCCCGCGAGGTACAGGAGGTTCAGCCCCACCACCTGGATGATCGGCGGGAGCGAGTTCGGCAGCGCGTGCACGAGCATCACCCGCCAGCGCTTGAGCCCCTTCAGCTTGGCCATCTCGACGTAATCGCTCTCGAGCGCCTCGATCATCGCCCCTCGCACCATCCGGAAGATGTACGGGGTGATCACGATGGCAAGCGTCGCCACGGGCAGGATCAGTGCCTCGATGTTGTTCCACGGATGCGACCCGGGCGGGATCGTCGACGTCGCCGGGAGCAGGTGGAGCACCACCACGGAGAACAGGATGATGAGCGCGATCGCCACGACGAACTCGGGCAGCGCAGTGATGGTCAGCAACACCACGGAGGTGATGTGGTCAAACCAGGTGTCACGCCTGGCGGCCGCGATCAGCCCGAGGATCCCGGCGACCAGCGTGCCGATCACGCCGGCCGCGATCACGAGCGCCGCCGAATTCACTATCCGCGGACCGATCAGCGTCGACACCTTCTCGCCGTTGGCCAGCGATGTGCCGAAATTGCCGTGCAGCACGCCGCCGATCCACGAGCCGTACTGGCTCACCAACGACCGATTCAGATGCAACTGGGCCTCCAGCGCGGCCAACCGCTGCGGGGTCGCGCTGTGTCCGAGCACCGCGTACGCCGCGTTGCCCGGCAAGGCCTGGGTAGCCAGGAAGATCACGATCGTGACCGCGAACAGCGTCACCACGCCGAGCGCAAGACGCACCGCGATCAAGCGCGCAATCGGGTGATTGCCCGAGCGCGCGCGGCTCAGCCACCAGGGCGCGTTCCCGCCGGCTTGAAGTTCGGTGGCGGTACTCACGGTTCATCCACCTCGCTCACGACAGCCACACGTGCTCGAAGTCCCAGTTGTTGAACGAGGAGCCGGTCTTCGACTGCACGATCCCGTTGACGTTCGTCGCGTAACCGTCGATCACGGCCGGGAAGAACGGGATGATGTAACCGCCCTCGTTGTAGTCGATCATCTGCATCTCGTGCGCGATCTCCGTCCGCATGCTTACGTCGAGGGTGGCCAGCGCCTGGTTGTACAGGCTGATGTACTTCGGGTTATCGAAGTGAGTCTCGTTGAACGGCGAGCCCGGCAGCGTCGCCTGGTTCACCTGCGGGAAGTACGGCGAGTAGTACCAGTAGTCCTGGGCGAATGTCCACTTCAGGTAGTTGGGACCGTAGAAGTCGGTGACCGTGACCTGGTTGAGCTTCGCGTTGATTCCGGCGGGAGCAGCTTGCTCGGCGTAGACCTGGGCCATGTTGATCACGCCCTGCGCGATGTCGCCGGTGACCAGGGTGATCGCCAGGTTCTCATGGCCGGCGGCCTTGAGCAACGATTTGGCCTGCTCCGGGTCGTACTGGCGCTGGGGAATACTCGAGTCATATTCAGGCGCCCAGATCCCGAACACGTCGTTCCCGAGTGTGCCGTGCCCGCCGAACACGGTCTTCAGCATCGCCGGCCGGTCCACGGCCAGGCGGAATGCCTGCCTGACCCGGACGTCAGTGAACGGCGGCTGGTCGACGCGCATCGTGAACGGGTTCCAGCCCCCGCCGTCGGAGATGACCACGTGCTTGCCCGAGCCGGTCACTGTCCCGATCGTGTCCTGCGAGAGCAGGTTGACGACGTCGACCTGACCCGAGAGGAGCGAGTTGACCTGACTCGTCTCGTCGGCGTAGTCGGTCATGATGATCTCATCGAGGTATGGCAGGGGCGAGTTCCAGTAGTTCTCGTTACGCGCGAGCACCGTCTGCTGACCGGGGGTGAAGCTCGAGAGCTTGAACGGACCGGTGCCAATCGGCGCTTTCGGATCGAACCCGACGGGAAGCACGTACACCGTGATGTTGTTGGCGAGGCTCTCCGGGAACGTCGAATAGGGATGGCTGAACGGGACGGTGATCGTGAGGTTGTCGACCTTTTTTATCCCCGCGGCGTTGATCCCGCTGAGCGCGTTGGCGGCCTCACCGGGAGACTTGGGGTTGATCACCCGGTTGATCGAGAAGATCAGGTCGTCCGCCGTGACGTCCTTGCCATTGTGGAAGGTGACGCCCGGGCGCAGGCGGATCGTCCACACGGTCGCGTCCTTGTTCGGCGTCATCTCCTCGGCCAGCCGGTTGTACTGCTGAGCGTCGGCGTTGAGCCACACGAGGCTCTCGTACAGCAGCGCAGCCCGCGCGTAGTCGGTGTTGTTGACGATCGTGTTGGGATCGCACGTGTCAGAGCTCGAGCCGCCGGTCAATCCTGCGCGCAGGGTGCCGCCCTGCTTGGGCGTCCCACTGGCCGCCTGGGACGCCGTCGCGGCTGAGCTCGACGACTTCGACGAAGACCCGCAGGCCGCGATCAGTCCTCCGGCTCCGACGGCGAAGCCGCCCTTGGCGGCGTTCTCGAGCAGGCTGCGGCGAGTGATGAGGGTCATTGGGCTCCTTCGGGGTTCGATGACTCGGCCACGACGGACACCCGCCCCGCGGCCTCCTGCAGGTCTGACTCCCGGCAGCCGAGCTCGATCGCGGCCGCCTTCAAAGACATCTCGACGTAGTGCGCCCGGCTCCGTCCCGGTTGCTCGAGCACCATGTGCACGGCAAGGCCTTCGCTCAGCGCGGCGAGCCGGAGGGCGACCTCGTCGGCGTCGACCAGCGCGAACTCGCCGCGGGCCTGTCCGTGGCGGATCGTCTCGGCGATCGCGTCGCACCAGGTCGTTTCGAAGCCCCACTCGGCGACCCTCATCTCGGCGCTCTGCCTGGCCAGCAGCCACGTGTCGATCCACAGCGGCCACTCGCTCATGCTGGAGCGGACGATCAGGCAGGCCAAGCGGTCGATGCCGCTTTGGAGTTGGTCGAGCTCGGGCCGGACCGCGGCGTAGAACGCGGCGTCGGCGTCCGCCACCGCGCGGCCGAACAGCTGGTCCTTGCTGGCGAAGTAGTAGATCACGCTTGTGGGGCTGGTGCCCGCGCGCTCGGCGACGTCGACCACGCGGACGTTCGAGAGGCCGTGCTCGCGTACGAGCTCGACCGTGGTGGCCAGGATCTCGGGCCCGCGCACGCGCCCGGCCGGCTCCTCTCGCCGGTTCTGTACGGCCTGCTTCCGCCTCATCGGTCCTCTCCGACCCTCGTTCCAAACAGTGATTTGGAACGCCGTTTAAATACCGCCCCCGAGTGGCCGCTGTCAAGCGTTCAGAGCAAATTTGTACAAAGGGCCAATCGAGGCTTAACCGAGCGCTAGGCTCCGCCGATGCCGCGGCCTCTGCAAATAGACGAGATTGTTCAAGCGGGCCTGTGCATCGGCTGTGGGCTTTGCCAGAGCATCGCCGGACCCGAGCGCGTGGCCCTGGTGGCCACCGCGGACGGGCGCGAGCGCCCGCTGGCCATGGCCCCGCTCGACACCGAGACGGTTCGAGTCATCAACGCGGTCTGCCCTGGAACCCGCATCGAAGGGGCCGACCCGGACCGTCTCGGGCCGGGGACCCGGATCGATCCGGTCTGGGGCCCGATCGGGGCCGTGGTCAAGGGATACGCCACCGACCCGGTCGTGCGCCACCGTGCCGCCTCGGGGGGAGCGCTGACCGCACTGGCCCAGTTCATGCTGTCGAGCCGCCGCGTCGAGATGGTGGTGCACGTCGCCGCGTCGCCGCAAGCGCCGATGCGCAGCGTCCGTCACCTGAGCTTTGACGCCGTCGACGCGCTTGAGGCGTGCGGCTCTCGCTACGGCCCGGCCGCTCCGTTGCGCGACTTCGAGTCCGTGCTCGATCGCGGGCGCCCGTTCGCGTTGATCGCCAAACCGTGCGACGTGGGCGCGGTGCGCAACCTGGCCCGCGTCGATTCCCGGGTGGATCGGCTGATGCGCTACGCGCTCACGATGATCTGCGGCGGCGCGTCGCAGCTCGCAAAGTCACAGGAGGTGCTGGAGCGCTTCGGCCTGGCGGAGCGCGATGTCGTGCTGTTTCGCTATCGCGGCCACGGTAACCCCGGACGGACCCGCATCGAGACGCGCGACGGGCGCGCGCACGAGTTGACCTACGCGCAGATGTGGGAAGACGAGGCGACGTGGCGGCTGCAGTCGCGATGCAAGATCTGCCCCGATGCGATCGGCGAGGCGGCTGACATCGTCGCCGGCGACACGTGGCCGGATGCCACGCCGCAGGGGGAGGACGCCGGCTTCAACTCGATCCTGACGCGCACCGCAGCCGGCGCCGAGCTGCTCGAGGCCGCGGTCGCCGCCGGCGCGATCACGATCTGCCGACCGCTCGCGCCACGTGAGCTCGACTGCTTCAACCCCCATCAGGTGGCCAAGAAGCGCGCGGTTGGGGCAAGGCTCCTCGCCCTGCGTGCGACCGGCGTTCCGGTGCCGCGTGTGCGAGGGCTCCGCATCGCCCGCCTGGCCGCGTCGGCCGGCGTTCGCCCGGCCGTCCGCGAGTTTCGTGGCACGCTCCGGCGCCGGCGCAGCGGGCGGCTCGGCGAGCCAAGCGTGAGACTGCAATGAACGGCGCTCCGATTGTGATCGAGAAGCGGATCGAGATCCGCTGGGCCGACCTCGATGCGTTCCGTCACGTCAACAACGCCGTCTACCTCACCTACCTCGAGGAGGCGCGCGACAGCTGGCTCGAGGCGATGGTGCCGGAAGGCAGGTCGACCTGGGACTACGTGCTGGCCCGCGTCGCGATCGACTTCCGGCGCGAGCTCCGCGAGGAAGACGAATACCTCGATGCCTCGTGCCGCCTGCTGCGCCTCGGCCGCTCGAGCATCGTGACGCACGAAGAGGTGCGCACGGTAGACGGCGAGCTGGCCGCCGAGGCCGAGGTCGTGATGGTGGCGCGCGACGCACAGACGGGCCGCTCGCGCCCGCTCACACCCGCCGAGCGCGAAGCGTTCGGGCGGGTCGCCGAGAGCTGATTTCCGTGTTCGGCTGAGTAAGAAGCTGGGACGGTTGGGTCACTCAACTCAACCGGACAGCGCGGTCCGTCGCCGACGCCCGCACTCAACAAGGAGAACCAGCCAAATGAGCGCACCGGCTTATTTCGAGAGATACGAGAACCTCGCATTCAGCCGCGGCGATGATGGCGTGCTCGTGCTTCGCTTCCACACCAATGGCGGCCCGGTGGTGTTCACGGGGCAGACCCATTCGGACTTCACGCAGGTACTCGAGGAGCTTTCGCTCGACCGCGACAACAGCGGGCTGGTGATCACCGGAACGGGCGACACGTTCATGGACCAGATCGACGGCCCAAGCCTCGGGGAGATCTTCAAACCCGCCATCTGGGAGAAGATCCGCGTCGAGGGCGCGAAGGTACTCCAGCGCCTGCTCGACCTGCCGATCCCCGTCGTTGGCGTGGCCAACGGACCGGCAACGGTCCATTCCGAGTACCTGCTCCTCGCCGACGTCCACATCGCGTCAGAGCGGGCCACCTACGGCGATTTGCCCCATCCCACGTTTGGGATCACGGGCGGGGACGGGCTGCACGTTGTGTGGGAGGAGGTCGCGGGCACCGCGCGCGCCAAGTGGCTGCTCTGGACGGGTGAGAGCATCGACGCCCAGACCGCACTGCAGTGGGGGGTCGTCAGCGAAGTCGTGCCCCATGAACGAGCGCTCGACCGCGGCATCGAGATCGCCCGGAAGCTGGCGAGCAAGCCGGCGCTCTACCGGTCGCTCCAGAAGCAAACGCTCAACCTCAACTTGCGTCGCCGTATCACTGGGGACGTTCCCTTTGGCATGGCGCTCGAAGGGCTGACCGCGGCCGACCTCGGTTACCAGAACCAGGCCTAGCGAGCATGAACACGACGCCGCGACGGGCGAACCGGCGAGGGGCAACGCGGTGCCACGGACACGCGATCGCCTCCTGACCCAGGACGCGCTCGAGGATCGGGTCGCACTCGTAACCGGAGCGGGACGCGGGATCGGACGCGAGATCGCGCTCGGTCTCGCGGGCCGTGGAGCGACCGTCGCACTCGCCTCACGCACGCACGCCGAACTCCAGAGAGTGGCCGCCGAGTTGCAGAACCGGGGCGGAAATGCCCTTGCCGTGTGCGCGGACGTCGCCGACTCGACGCAGCTCGAGAGGTTGGTGGCGACCGTCCGCTCCGAGCTCGGCCCGGTCGACCTGCTCATCAACAACGCGGCGGTCGTCTGGCCGCTCGGCCCGACGTCGCGACTGCACGCGGCCGAGATCCGGCAGGCGCTTGCGGTCAACATCGCCGCGGTAATCGAGCTCACGGGCGCGGTCCTGCCAGACATGCTCGAGGCGGGTTGGGGACAGATCGTCAATGTCTCCAGCGGGATTGCCGCGCACCCGGCGGGGATGGTCGGAGGAACCGTCTACGCCGCCGGCAAAGCCGGGCTGGAGGCCCATACCCTCAACCTCGCCGAGGAAGTCAAAGGCACCGGAATCGCGGTCAACGTTTTCCGTCCGGGCGGAGTCGACACCGCCATGCAGACCTGGATTCGCGAGCAGTCACCCGAGGAGATCGGAGCGTCATTGCACGAGCGGTTCGTCGCCTCACACCGTGATGGGAACCTGCTCAGTCCTCACGAGTCCGCCGCCGCCCTGCTCCGGCGGCTCCCGGCCAAAGCCTCAGGGCAGATCTGGCACGTCACCGATCGCGCACTCTCATAACGGTGTGAACTCACCGGGCGTTGTGCCCCGGGTGCCACGACGACGCCTCGCGCGCCGATCCAAGAAACGTTATTGTTATAACGATGCGCGACACGATTGGAGAGGGATGATGACGCCGCCGGATGAACCGAATGCGAGCGGCCTGGGTGCCGATCGCGGGCCCTACGACGCCCTGATGGAGATCGCGCGGAATCGGATCACCACGAGGGCGTTTCGGGCGGACTACACCGTCCCGCGCGAGCACTTTGAGCTGATCGTCGACGCCGCCCGGCACGCCCCCTCGGGCGCCAACGCCCAGCCGTGGCACTTCATCGTGGTCACCGACCCGGAGGCCAAGCTTCAGATCTCGGAGTACTTCGTGGCTGAACAGGCCCGCCGTGCCCGTCTGGGAATGAAGTTCCCGACCCCCAACTACCACGGGATGGCGACGGCGCCCGGGATGATCGTGGTCGCGACGGATTTCCGATGGATACGAGCCTTTCCGGTGCTGCGCGAGGATGACCCCGAATCCGAGGTCAACCGCCCCTATTACGAAAACGCCGAGCGGATACTGCTGCAGAGCGTCGCCGCGGCGACGATGTCGGCGCATCTCGCCGCCGCCCTGGGCTACAACGTCTGGTGGGTGACCGCGATTGGCCAGCGCGACGCGCAAGCCGCGATCAAGCCGCTGCTCGGGGTGCCCGAGGAGATCTCGATCATCGACATCATGTGCTTCGGGCCACCCGCAAAGCAGGTGTACAAGCGCTGGAAGAAGGACCTGTCGGAGATCATGAGCTGGGAGCGGTTTGACCGTTCGCGGCACATGAGCGACGATCAGCTTGAGGATTGGATCAGGAACAGACGCCATCGGGTGATGTATCGCTCGCAAGAGAACGTCGACTGAGCGCCGGGCACGCGGCATGGTTGACTGCCCGGCTGACGCCGAGGAACACGTCGGGTTTCTGTTGCGGCTGGCCTACCAGAGAGCCAGCGCGAATGTGACCGAGGCGGTCGGTCCGTCTGGCCTGACGCCGATGCAGTTCCAGACGCTCCGGCGTCTGGAGCATCGCGGACGGATGACCCAGAACGAGCTCGGCCGTAGCGTCGGTATGCCACCCGCCAACATCCACTCCATCGTCCGGCGGCTACGTGCCAGGGGACTGGTCAGGGTCAGGCCCAGCGCTCGCGATAGACGGCTGACATTCATCGAGCTGACCGCGCTCGGCCGGCGTACGCTGCGGCGGGTGATCCCCGCGGCGGACGGCGCCAACGCCGTCACGCTCGCCGCGCTTACCGAGGACGAGCGCAACGAGCTCATGAAAAGCCTGAGGAAGCTCGCCGGCGCCGGCGAGCAGATCGTTCCCGCCGACGGCCTTCTCGAGGCGCTTCCGGCTCGTCTTACCGGTCGTCGGTAAGAATGGCCGCGCGTGACACACCAATGTCACGGCGTGGGTGAGCGCTAAGAAGCCGGAGCGGACGCGGCCAGACCGCGAGCCCGCTCGGGCCGGCGCGAACCCGCCCGGCAGTTTGTTGCTTTCGGTCCGACGGTTTGAAATCGCTTACAGGAGGTCCATAGATGTCCACCGCCTCACCTCCGGTCACTGATCGCGTCCGTCCACGTCAGCCCGCCCCCGACCTGAGCGTCCCGCTCTTGTCGGGCGGGACCTACCGGCTGGCCGATCAGCACCCGGACGGCTACACGATGGTCGTGTTCTTTCGCGGGCTCCACTGTCCGGTCTGCCGCGCCCAGCTCAGTGAGCTGAACCGTCGTCTGGACGAGTTGCGTGAGCAGGGGATCGAGGTGGTCGCGGTGAGCGGGGAAACCCGAGAGCGAACCGAGCGGCTCGCGTCGGAGTGGAAGCTCGACCGCCTGCCGCTGGGCTACGGGTTGACCGAGCAGGACATGCGGAGGTGGGGGCTGTTCGTCTCGCACGGGATCAAGGACGATGAGCCGGCATTGTTCAGCGAGCCCGGCCTGTTTCTGATCGCGCCGGATGGCAGCGTGTACTACGAGTCGATCCTCTCGATGCCCGTCGGTCGGCCCCGCATCGACGATCTCCTCGGCGGCTTGAAGTACTGGCGCGAACACGATTACCCGGCCCGGGGCGAGGCGTAGGGGATGGTTTCGGCGCTGGCAACCCTGCTCGGGCGAGCGAAGACGCACTCCATCAGCCACTGAAGGGCGATCTGAACGGTGCCACGAGACAACGGTGGTCGGGTACGCATGCTCGTCACGAGCGCCGGCGCCGCCAATGGCGGCGGGCGTGACGCACTTCTCGCGTTCGACTCCGCCGGCCAGGCGATGGGTGCCTTCAGCACCGATCCCCGGATCGTCGACCCCCGGGGCATGTCTCTGCACCCGTCGTGCGCTCTGATCTACCTCAACAGTGGCGACGACCGAGTGTTGGCGCTCGATCGGGGCGGAGTGGTCGTACGCGACTCCGGGCGGAAGCCCGGACTGAACCCCGGCGGCGCCGTGTTCGGACCCGACGGCCGCTACTACCTCACCCAGCGCTCACGCCGAACGATCCTGAGCATGCCCGCCGCCCTCGACGGCAGCGACGAACCTGCTCTCCCGGATTCCGTCGTGCCTTTTCCGCGCGGGTTCGCCTTCGCCTCCGACAGCCGGCTCTTCCTCGCGTCCGGCATCGGCCCCTCCGGTGAAGGCGATAACGCGGTCCTCGCGTTCGATCGCGACCGAACGTTGCCCGCCCAACGCCTGGTCAGCGATCCCGACCTGAGCCCGCTCGATCTGACCCTCGCCCCCAACGGGCACATCGTCGTGGCCAGCGAGTTCCCGTTCGGCGCTCCCGACGCCGTCAGCAGCATTCGCGAATACGAGCCCTCAGCCGGGCGACTCGTACGCGTCCTGGAACCGGAGCCTTCACTCGGATTCCGCAGACCGCGCGGATTGCGCTTCGGTACAGATGGTCGGCTCTACTGCGTCGGACGGGATCACGTCGTGAGCTTCGACTTCGCGACCGGCCAGTCGCTCGGGGCCGCCGTGGAGCTTTCGCGGCTCAACGGCCAGGCGCTGGTCCTGCTCGACTCGCTGTAGGGCCGAGGTTCACCCGAGCTGGCGATCGAGGTTCACCGCGGCGCTGATCAGCGCGAGGTGGGTGAACGCCTGGGGGAAGTTGCCCAGCTGCTCCCCGCTCGGTCCGATCTCTTCAGCGTATAGGCCGAGATGGTTCGCGTAGGTGAGCATCTTCTCGAAGATCAGCCTGGCCTCGTCCAGCCGGCCCGCGCGAGCCAGTGCCTCGACATACCAGAACGTGCACATCGAGAAGGTTCCCTCGGCCCCACGTAGCCCATCGGGGGAAGCCTCAGGGTTGTACCGGTAGACGAGCGAATCGGAGACGAGCTCGCTGCCGATGGCGTCCAGCGTCGAGAGCCACCTTGGATCGGTGGGTGCGACAAACTTCATCAGCGGCATCGACAGCACGGACGCATCGAGCACCGACGTCTCGTAGTGCTGCACGAACGCTTTGCGCGCCTCGTTCCAGCCGCGTTGGTGAATTTGACCGTAGATCTGATCGCGGGACGCTTCGAAAGAGGCGCGGTTGGTCGGCAGTCCGCGCGCCGCGGCCATCCGCAACATGCGCTCGACCGCCACCCACGACTGCAGCCTCGAGTACGTGAATCGCTGACGACCGCCCCGGGTCTCCCAGATCCCGTCGTCCGCCTGATCCCAGTTCTGGCACACCCAGTCGACCATATGCTGCAGGCGAGTCCAGGCGCCGTGCGAGATCGGTGCGACGTACTTGTCGTAGAGGTAGATTGAATCGACCAGCTCGCCGTAAATGTCTAGTTGCAGCTGGGTGGCGGCATTGTTTCCGACCCGCACCGGCGCCGATCCCCGATATCCCTCCAGGTGCTCCAGCCGCCGCTCGGGGATCTCGCGCCTGCCGTCGATCCCATACATGATCTGCAACGGGCCACTCGCCTCCATACGCATTTCCGTCAGTCGCTCGGTCAGCCAGTCCATGAACGCGGTCGCCTCCTCGGTGAACCCGATGCGCAGCAGCGCGTACAGGGAAAAGGCGGCGTCGCGAATCCACGTGTACCGATAGTCCCAGTTGCGCTCGCCCGCGATCACCTCCGGCAGACTCGTCGTCGGAGCGGCGACGATGGCGCCAGTCGGGGCGTAAGTGAGGAGCTTCAGCATCAGCGCCGACCGGTTCACCGTCTCGCGCCAGCGACCGCGATAGCGGGACTGGGCCAGCCATCCGCGCCAGTAACCCACCGTCGTCTCGAACAGCTCCGATGTGTCCTGCCCGCCGTGACGGTGAATCTCGTATTCGCCCGGCACGTGCTCGAGGCCAAAGGTCGCAGTCTCGCCCGCACTGAGCGAAAACGAGGCATGCACGTCGCCGTCCCGAACCTCGATCGGGATCTCGGTCTGGAGCGCGCATCCCCCACTCGGGCTCTCGAACAGTGCCCCGCCGGCGTGGCGCTCGGTACGGTGACGTTCACGCCCGAAGTCGAACCGCGGTGCGCATTCGAGCTCGAAGCGCATTCGACCCCGGACGCAGAGTACGCGGCGAATCAGGCGGTCGCGCGAGGAGCCGTCCCGGATCTCGCCCACCGGCATGAAGTCCTGCACCTCACCGACGCCGCCCGGAGTGAGGAAGCGCGTGATCAGGACGTTGGTATCGGGGAAGTACAGCTGCTTGGTATGCCAGTCACCGCCGGCCGGGCGAAGCGTGAAATGACCGCCGCGGTCGGCGTCGAGCAGTGACGCGAAGATGCTCGGGGAGTCGAACCGGGGAACGCAGTACCAGTTCACGGTCGCGTCGGCGCAGATCAGGGCGATCGTGTGCAGGTTGCCGATCACGCCGTGATCGGCGATCGGTGGATAGCGTCCGTTCTTCACCGCTCACACCGCAGTACTGGTTACCGATGCAGCACCAAGCCGTTCGAGCAGGTGATCACCCACGCGCAGCGCGTTGGCGATCGCCGTGAGCGAAGGGTTCACCGCGCTCGAAGACGGGAAGAAGCTGGTGTCGACGACGTAGAGGTTGTCGAGATCGTGTGCTTTGCAGTCGATGTCAAGGGCAGAGCGCCGGGGGTCGGTGCCGAAGCGAACCGTGCCGCAGTTGTGTGCGATCCCAGCCAGCGGGATCTGCTGACTGAGCACCGACCAACGCTGAATTATCATCGAATGGCATCCCAGCGGACCCAGCAGCGACTTGAGCTTGGCCAGGAGACGCCGGTGCGGTTCGGTGTTGTGGTAGGTCTTCGCGAGTTGGATGTTCCCTCGGCCGTCGATCGAGACGCGGTTGTCCGGGTGGGGGATGTCCTCGGTGGTCAACCAGAAGTCGAGCGCGTGCGTCGCGATGTAATCGAGCGCGAGCCCGGGCACAAACCGGGGTGCGCCGCTGCGCACGATGTTCCGGTCTGACTTGCCCAGCATCTGGATGTGTCCGAGGGGAAAGTCTGCGTCGGCGGCGCCCCAATAGAAGTCGTTGAGCCCAAGCGTCTTCTGGAACTTGGTGTCGTTCGGACTCCTCGACACGGCGATCACAGCGGAGTTCAGGTGCGCCATGTAGTGACGACCGACGACATCCGAGGAGTTCGCGAGACCGCGTGGATGGGCATCGCTGGCGGAGCGCAGGAGCAGCGCGGCGGAGTTGACCGCGCCACAAGCGACAACCACGACGTCGGCACTGAACACCTCTCGCTTGCCCGCGCGGTCCACCACGACCTGCTCTACCGAGCGCCCCGAAGAGTTCACTTCCAGCCGCGTGACCCTCGCGTGCGTTCGCAGCGCGACGTTCGGGTGCCCAAGGGCGGGACGCACGCCGACGACGTGTGCGTCGGCTTTGCCGTCGGTTAGGCAGGGGAAGCCGTCGAAGCGGTCGCAACGAACGCAGCGGCTGGTTTCTCGGTCGCTTTCGTCGAGATGCAGGCCGACCGGGAGGTGAAACGGTCGGTGCCCTGCCCTGGCCAGGTCGTCGTGCAATCGTTGTATGCGTGGCTCGTGGGAGACCTCGCGGTAAGGAAACGGCGCCGACCGCGGCGGCTCCGTCGGGTCCTCGCCGGCCCGCCCGTGCACCAGGTAAAGACGCTCGGCCTGCGCGTAGTAAGGCTCGAGGTCGGCGTAGGAGATCGGCCAAGCGGGCGACACGCCACCGTGGTGCTTCACCTCTTGGAAGTCGCGCTCGCGCAGGCGGAACAGGACCCCGCCGTAGACCTTGGTGTTGCCGCCCACGAAGTACTGGGCGTGCGGGCGGAACGCGACTCCGTTCTTGTCATACCAGCTCTCGCGGGTGACGTAACGCTCGCGCCCGAAGACCTCCTCCGAGTCCCAGTTCTCGCGCTCGCGGGGAAGGTAGCCTCCGCGCTCCAAGAGGAGGATCTTCTTCCCCGAGGGCGCGAGTCGGTGCGCGAGCGTGCCGCCGCCGGCGCCGGTGCCGATGATGATCACGTCGTAGTGGTCCATCGGCCCGACTAAACGAGGGCAATCGGGGACGTCCACGCCCCGGTCGCGCCGCGCAGCTTCGCGTGCGTGAGAATCAGCGCGAACTCCCGCACGCCGTCCCGGGCAAGCTGTGACGTGTCCAGGTTCTCCACGACGAACACACCGTGATGGGCGTTGAGCAGCTGCGGGACCTCGAACGGCCGGTCAGGGTCCTCGGCCGGGATCGGGCCGTAGCTCCACGTGTCAGCGCCGGTGAGGGCGACGCCGCGGTCCACCAGCCAGCTCGCGAGCTCCTTGCCGGGTCCGGGTTCGCCGGAGAGATATGTATCGGGATCATCCCAGTGAGCGCCCCAGCCGGTGTGGAAGAGCACCGCGTCGCCGGGCGAGGGAGCCAGGTCGGGGATGCCGATCACCTCACCTGGACCGAGCGGCGCCACGTCGACGAGCCAGCCCCGGGTCACGATCTGAGGCACCGTCTCGACGCCAAGCCGCTTGACACCGGCCGTGCCCGCGAGCTCCGAAACGGTCCAGCCGTTGTAGCCGCGACTGCCGATCTGCAGGTGACTCAGGGCGTCGAGGTGGGTGCCGAGCTGTTGGGTACCCGCGACGTGCTCGATGATCCAGTTGACCCGGCTCGCCCCCAGTCCGCCATGGTTGGCGTGGTGGGCCGTGGTGACCAGCGTCTGGCGGAAGTAGCGCCCGGGGAGTACGGGTACATGCTCGTCAAGGACTCTTCCCAGGTCGTACATCCGGCCTGACCGGACCAGTTCGAGCGCCGCCGCGCGCGTCGCGTCCGTGATGTGGTTGAGCATGCCGAGCTCGTCCTCGTCCCCGAACGGCGACGGCCACCAGCTCGTCGCCGGATCTGTCACTCGGACGACCATGGCTCTCGGAAGTCGGCGTACAGGGTCAGGCCCCCGTCGACAAAGAGGGTCTGGCCCGTGATGTAGGCGGCATCGTCGGACGCGAGGAACGCACATACCCCGGCCATCTCGTCGGCAGTGCCGGCCCGACCGAGCGGGATGTGCTCGGCGACCATCGCCGCCTTCATCGGATCATCGATCCACGCCCGGTTGATCGGCGTGATCGTGGCGCCCGGGGCGATCGCGTTGACGCGTACACCGCGATCGGCGTACTCGAGCGCGAGCGTGCTGGTCAGGTTTTGCATCCCGCCCTTGCTGACGCTGTAGCCCAGATAGTTCGGCTTGGGGATGGCCTGGTGAACGCTCGAGACGTTGATCACCACCCCCGGCCGCGCATCGGCCAGGAACCGCTTGATCGCCTCGCGGGCGCACAGGAAGGCGCCACGCAGGTTGACGGCCAGCACCCGGTCGAAGTCCGCGCTGGAGAGACGCTCGGACGGGCGTGAGATCTGGATGCCCGCGTTGTTGACCAGAATGTCGAGACCGCCCAGACGCTCCGCGGCGTCGTCAAACATGCGCACGATCTCCTCCTCAGAGGACACATCGCCCTGGACGAGGACGTCGCGGACGCCGTGCTGGCGGACCTTGGCCATGCAGGCGTGCACATGCGCCTCGGTCTCGGCCGCTTCGTCGGGCGAGGACAGGTAATTGATCGCGACGTTGGCGCCGTGCCCGGCGAACCGGACGGCGATCGCCTGTCCGATGCCGGAAGAGCCGCCGGTGACGAGCAGGTTCTTTCCCCGCAGTCCGGCCAGGCCGCGAGGACCTACCCGAGGGGCCGCCACCGGACCGCTCACCGGGAGGCTCCGACCAGGTGTCTTCCGCCCTCGAGCGCCGCGCCGAAGACCGCGTGCGACGTCGCCTCCCAGACGACCGCGGCGGGGGCGAGGCGCCACGGGGGACGCTGGATTCCCAGCGCGGGTAGGACCGAACCGTGGGTTCCCGCGTAGATCGCAAGTCCGGCCACGGTGCCTGCGCCCCGGGTGGCGACGGGCCAGCGCGACGCCAGGCCGCCGTACGCGACGCCGAGACCGGCGCCGAACGCGTAATGAATGATCCGCTGCGCACGGATCCGCTGCGCGTCCGTCAGATCGATGTGACCGACGGCTGAGGCAGCTCGGCCAACGATGACCGCGGGCGGCATGTTCTGCGGGTGGCCGGTCGGATCCGCTCCGACCTCTAGCTTCTGCTCGGGAGTCGGTGGCAGAACCGACTCTGCGACCGTCTGTAGCCGCCGTTCGCTGAGTGCCTTCACCCACGACGCAACGACGCCGACCAGCACGCCCGCGGCTCGTGACGAACCGTTTCCTTTGAGGTTGCCCACGCCGCTTGCCTTTCCTTTCCGTCTGGCCGGATGGTCAGTCCGATCAGTGGCGATCCGGCGTCGGCTCTTACTCGCGCTAAGGAAAAAATCGCTGCCCGTCGCCGTGGTAAGAACCGTTGCGGTGGCGACTCTCACTCCGCGGACGAGTGGTCACTTTTAGCTTTTCACCTACCGACCCGGTCGTCGCTTATGCGGAATGGCGAATGTCGTGCGCCTCGGTGTGGGCGGCATACCGGCACTGGGCTAGCGCGCCCGAAGCCGACGGCAACGTGGCTCACGCCGCCTACGCGGCGGCCCTCGATCGCGAAGATGCAGCTGCACGGGCGTACGCAGCGGTGATGAGCCGGTGTCGAGGATGACCATGCCGGCCACCTCAACCGAGCTCGATCGCGACCAGAGCCCGAGGTACGCGTTGCGCTCCTCGCTCGCGACCATCGTTCCGGCCAGTGCCGCGCCGTACGGCTACACGCTGTCGATATGGAGCACTGGCGCGCTGCTGCTCCGATCGCACGGCACGCCGAGCACGGCCGACACGCTGATGTTCGTGGCCGGCGCGATCGCCGGGTTCAATCTGCTGGGGGCGATTGCGGTTGGCGACATCCGCCATACGAGATCAGTCGAGCGCCGCCAGGATCGTGTGCTGGCCGGCGTGCTCGACTGGGTTGCCCTCGGAGCGGTTCTCGCGGTGGTCTTCGCGATCAGCCGGATCCACGGCTCGGCGCCGTGGATCCTCGGACCGCTCGCCGCGACCATCGTGTACCTGCTCGTCGCGAGTCTGCAGTTGGCCGCTCTGATCGTCGAGCGAGCACCGGATCGCCGCGAGCACGAACCGCCTTCAAGATGACCGAAGGCGGTCGGCGGCGGCAGAGCGGGACTGCCGCCGCCGGTGGTTTCGCGAACAACCGACGAGCGAGCTCGTCAGGCCATCGTCAGCACGACCTTGCCCGGTCCGTGCTGGCCGGACTCCGCGGCGGCACCTGCCTCCAGGGGGAAGTGCCCGTCGCTGGAGGCCAGGTCGGCCATGGCCGAAGCGGTGGCAGCCTCCTCCAGGGGGAAGGTCGCGGCAATTGTCGCGGCCACCTTGCCGGCGGCCGCGAGTTGCGCCAGGGCCGACATGCCCACCTGGTCTGCCTCGACGATGATGCCGGACACGCGAATGCCGCGCTCGGCCGCGACCGGTCCGAGCGGCGCGAGCGCCGGTGGCTGGGTCGAGACGAGGATGCCGCCGGGCTTGAGGACATCGAGGGACCGGGAGGGATAGTCGCCGCCGACGACGTCGAGAACGACGTCCTGATCCTCGACGACCTCTGTGAAGTCCGTCGCGTTGTAATCGATTGCCTCCTCGGCGCCCAACGAACGGACGAAGTCGAGGTCCGCCGCGGACGCCAGCGCGATCACGTGAGCGCCCCGAGCCTTGGCGACCTGAACTGCAAGGTGGCCGATTCCGCCGGCGGCGCCGATGATCAGAACCCGGGTGCCGTCGCCGACGTCGGCAGTGTCCACCAGCGCCTGCCAGGCCGTCAGGCCCACCATCGGCATGGCCGCGGCGTGCACGTGGTCGAGACGCTCGGGCTTGGGAGCGAAGACGCGGGTTGGACCGACAACGTAGTCGGCGTAAGCGCCGTGGCCCGCCGGGAAGGGAAGCAGGCCGAACACCGCGTCTCCCGGCTCGTAGAGAGTAACTCCCGGGCCGACCGCCGCCACTGTTCCGGAGACGTCCCAGCCGAGGACGAACGGCGGCTGACCGACGAACGCTCCCGTCTGTCGATTTGCTCCGTCGATCGGATTCACGCCCGCCGCGTGCACGCGGATCAGGATCTGGCTGACACCGGGCTCAGGAGTCGGCAGGCTGACGAGCTTGAGCACCTCGGGTCCCCCGAGTTCGTCCTGGCTGATCGCCCTCATCGTGCCGCTCACCGAATCCCCCATGGCTGGCGCGTCCGTCGTCGCGCCCATCTGTGGGGCATCCATCCGCGGGGCGTCCATCGTGTCACTCATGCAGTCCTCCGATCGATAGGGCACGCTTGACCTGCGGTAATAAGTGCGCCTGGCGGCGGGCTTCTTACCCGAACTGCGCCGCGGGTAAGAACGCTGGCGGACCGTCTCACTGATCTCGTCACGTGACCAACGCGGTGACGCCGCTATTCGATCGGAAGGGGCCTTATGCGTACGTTTGACGTCGTCGTCGTGGGCGGCGGCCCTAGCGGCGAGGAGGCCGCGGGGCGGCTGGCTGACGCCGGCTTGCACGTTGCCGTGGTCGAGGGTCGACTCATCGGCGGCGAGTGCGCTCACTGGGCGTGCATCCCGTCCAAAGCCCTCCTACGCCCCCCGGAGGCTCTCGCCGAAACCAGGCGGATCCCCGGCGCCAGAGAAAGCCTGAACGGCGGTCCCAACGTCGCGGCCGTGCTCGCTCGCCGCGACGAGGTGATCGGCATGGACCAGCGCACGGGCAAGCCCGGCGACGCTCAGCTGACGCCCTGGCTTGACAAACACGGCGTCACACTGGTGAGAGGTCGGGCCCGGCTGGTCGGCGAGCGTCGCGTCGCGACCCACAGTGAGGAGCTGGAAGCCCGCCGGGCGGTGATCCTGGCCGCGGGCTCCGAGCCGCTGATCCCGCCGATCGAAGGGCTCGCGCGGCTCGGTGGCGTGTGGACGAACACGGAAGCGACGACCACCGAGGAGATCCCCGGCCGGCTCGTCATCGTGGGTGCTGGACCGGTCGGCGTCGAGATGGCACAGGCGTTCCAGAAGCTCGGCAGCCAAGTTACCCTGATCGAGGGCGAGGCACGCGTGCTTCCCACGCACGAGGAGTTCGCCTGCGTCCAGGTGACTGAGGCTCTGCGCGCGTATGGCGTGGAAGTCCGCACCGGACAGCGCGCCATCCACTTCGACCGCAACGGCGAGGCCTATAGCGTCACGACGTCCGGCGGCGAGCAGGTTCAAGGTGACGTGGTGCTGGTCGCCCTCGGACGCAAAGCTCCGACCGATGACATCGGGCTCGAGGTCGTTGGCCTGAACCCTGGCGGCTACCTCATCGTCGACCGGCACATGCGCGTGCAAGACGTCCCCTGGTTGTACGCGATCGGCGACGTCAACGGCCGCGCCATGTTTACCCACATGGGCAAGTATCAGGCGAGAATCGCCGTCGACTGCATTCTCGGCAACCGGACGGGCATCACGCACGGCGCCGATGGCAGCCAGGCGCCGAGCGTCATCTTCACCGATCCCCAGGTTGCGAGTGTCGGCCATACCACCGAGACCGCGACGGCCGCGGGCATCGATTTCGACGCTTACGACACTCAGACTTCCGGTAACGCGGGCGGATTGTTCTACGGTCCGAACGCTCCGGGAACCGCGCGATTCGTCGTCGACCGTGACCGGCGCGTTCTCATCGGCTGCACGATCACCGGGTCAGAGGTGGCCGATTTCATCCATGCCGCGACGATCGCCGTTGTTGGCGAGGTGCCGCTGGAACGGCTGCGGCACGCCGTCCCCCCGTTCCCCACGCGGAGCGAGATCTGGCTCTCGCTCCTCCTGCAAGCGGGGGTGTGAGGAGGCGGGCGAAAGGTAGGGGTTCACGAAAGAATTATTGGATGCGTCGCCCTCACCGGTAACTTGACGTGAATGACCGTCCCAAGGTCGGGAGGGCTATCCACTTGGATCGTGCCGCCGATGGCCTCGACGCGGTCGGCGAGTCCGGTGAGTCCGGAGCCCCGGGACGCGTCAGCTCCGCCCTTTCCGTTGTCGCTGAGGCTCAGCTCGAGCCAGCCGTCGCGTTTCCCGGCCGTGACCTTCGCCCGGGACGCCTGGGCGTGCTTGGCGGTGTTGGCCAGCGCCTCCGACGCGACATAGTAGGCGGCGGCCTCGACAGCCTCCTCGAATCGTTCGGCACCAAGGTCGACGTGGAGCTCGACCGGAATCGCGGAGCGTAGGGCCAGCGAGCCGAGCGCAGGGGTGAGGCCGTCCTCCGATAGCACCGCGGGATGGAGGCCGCGCGACAGCTCGCGGAGGTCGTCGAGCACGTCGTTCAGCCCGGTGCCCAGACGGGAGAGGCGACCGGCCAGATCGCGCAGCTCGGGCGGTACGGTCGCCTCGGCCATCCGTAGCTCAATGCCCAAGGACACGAGGCGCTGCTGGGCACCATCGTGCAGGTCGCGTTCGAAGCGCCGACGTGCCTCATCCCCGGCCCGGACGATCCGCGCCCGCGACTCTGCCAGATCAGCTCGGCTCTTGGCGTTGGCTACGGCAAGGCCGGCCTGACGGGTGAACTCCGCGATTCGCTCCTCGGTGTCCGGCGGGAGCGGCTCCGGCCGGCGCGAGAGTACGAGGATCACCCCCCAGCTGTCACCCCCGACGACGATCGGACTCGCGACGGCGGACCTGACGCCCAGCCGGCGAACGGTCGCGGCGATCGCCCCGGGCGCGCCGCCGTAGTCCTCCTTACGCTGGGGCACTCTGGTGCGTCGCACCTCGCCCGACAAGTTCTCCCCTTCGAGGGGGAACCGCTCTCCGATCGGGAGCGTGATCGTGCCGTCGGTCCAGCCGGCGATCACGGTTGCCCCGGCATCGTCCTCGTAGCGGAGGATCGCCGTGGCGTCGACTTGCAAGAGCACTCCGAGCTCCTCGGCGAGAGTCGCGAAGAGATCGTCAGGAGAGTGCTCGCGTGCGACCAACGTCGCGACGCGCCGCAGCGCGGACTGTTCGGCGGCGAGCCGCTCGATGCTCCCTCGCGACTCGATGTTGGAGATCGCCGTGGACACGAGCTCAGCGAACTGCGCGACTCGCTGTTCCGTCCCATCGGGATATGCCCCAGCCGAGCCGGAGTTGACGGTCATGGCGCCCCACAGCCGGCCGTCGACCACGATGGGACCCGCCGCGGCCCACCCCGCACCCAACTTGCGCATCGTGCTGCCAAGCCGACCGCCGACGCGGTCGTAGTTCTCGATGTGGGCGGGGCGACCGGTACGAAGCACCTGCTCGATCGCGCTTCCTCCTTCCAGGGCGACGCTCGTGCCGGGAGGAAACGCGTCCTGGGCATTGCCCCGCACCGCCATGATCGTCACGGTCCCGTCGGGCTCGAACCGGCCCGTACCGACGGTGGCCACGTCCAGCAAACGATTGAGCTCCTCAGTAACCAGCCCGAACACCTGCTCCGCCGGTGCTTGGCGAGCCACAACCTCGGCCACGCGGCGCAGCGCGGCCTGCTCGGCCGCCAATTGCTCCACGCGCGCCCGCGATTCGAGGTTCGAGATCGCCGTGGACACAAGCTCGGCAAACTGAGCCACACGGTGTTCGGTCTCGCGCGGTAAGCGGTCGTGGGAGGCCACCGCCATGGCGCCCCAGGTTCGACCATCGACGACGATGGGACCGGCGGCAGCAGACCGGATCCCTGCCTCGCGCAAAGCGACGGCGAGCGGGCCGGTTACCTGCCCATAGTCGTCTACGCGGCCTGGGCGGCCGGTGCGAAGCACCTGGTCGAGGATGCCTCCCGGGGGGCGAGGCGTGTTGGTGCCCGGGGGTATCAACTCCTCAGGCGCGCCCCGCGCAGCCAGGATTGTCGCGGTCCCGTCTGACTCAAACTTGACCGTGCGTACCATCAAGCCGAGCCCGAATAGGCCGCTCAGCTCCCCGGTGACGAGCGCGAACACCCGCTCGGGCGGCGGCTGCGCCGCAACGAGCTCGGCCACCCGACGCAATGCCGCCTGCTCCGCGGCCAGTTGCTCCACCTTGGCCCGCGACTCGAGATTCGAGATTGCCGTGGAGACGAGCTCCGCGAACTTCGTGACACGATCCTCGCTCCCGGGGGGCAGCGTCTCGGCCGTCTGGGAAGCGACGACCATCGCGCCCCAAAGGCGCCCGTCGACGACGATCGGACCGCCCACCCCGCAGCGTGCGCCCTGGTCACGGAGGAGGGCGCCGATTGAACCTTCGACCCGACCATAGTCGGTGAGGCGTGCCGGGCGGCCCGTGCGGAGCACCTCCTGGATCAAGCTTCCCTCCGGGATCGGCACGTTCGTCCCGGGAGGCAAACGGTCCTCGGCGATGCCGTGGGCAGCAAGTACGGTGACGCTGCCGTCGGGTTCGAACCGGAGGGTCCGAACCATGCTGACCCCCAGAAGCCGGCTCAGTTCTTCCGTGACCACCGCGAACACCTGGTTCGGCGGTGCCTGCCGAGCGACCACTTCGGCCACACGGCGCAGTGCGGATTGCTCGGCGGCCAGGCGCTCCACCCGCTCACGCGACTCGATGTTCGAGATCGCCGTGGATACGAGCTCGGCAAACTGCGCGACCCGGTCTTCAGTTCCGGGCGGCAGTGCGTCGGAGCTCACCGCTCCGATCGCCATTGCGCCCCAGAGACGCCCATCGACGACGATCGGACCAGCGACCCCAGCGCCCGCCCCCTGCGCGCGCATGATGTCCCCGATCGCTCCCTCGACGCCAGCGAAGTCGTCCAGGCGTGCCGGGCGGCCGGTGCGAAGCACCTGGGCGATCGGACTTTCGTCCGGCATCGGAAAGTTGCTACCCCGGGTCAGCCGCCCGTCGCTGACCCCGTGTGCGGCCAGCACGGTCCCCGTGCCGTCGACCTCAAATCGGACGGTGCGCACGATCGTGGCCTCAAGCAGCCGGCCGAGCTCCTCGGTGACCAGGGCGAATATCGCTTGGGGCGATGCGTGCCGGGCGACCAGCTCGGCCACCCTTAGTAGCGCCGCCTGCTCCGCGGCAAGCCACTCGAGCCTGCGGATCTCGCCCTCACGGTGCGCGGCTGCCGACCGGCGCATCCCGATGTCGCCCCACCGCAAGCAGGCCTCGACAAACTCGAGCAGGGCGGCATCGGTCACCCCGAGCCTCTTGGCCACCGGGTGCGCCTCCTCGCGCACCACTTCCAGGCCGATGCGCCACGCCTGAAGCATCTCGTCCGCGGATATCCCCTGACGGAGCCGCGTTTCTCCGGAGAATCGGAAATGCTGGTTGCCCGGGCTGGGATCCGCGTCGGGATCACACACCGCCTCGAGGAGGTTGCGCGTGTTGGTGAGCGTCACCGGGAGCAGCCGATCCGCGGGCACCTTGCCATACGAGGGCAGCAGTTCCCGCATGCGCGCCACGCTGCGCTCGGCGATCCGTTCCACGTCATCGAGCAGCGCCGCGGCGAGTCGCCGCACGGCACCTCGGACCTCGTCAGTGGTTGCCGCCATCGCGTTCCTGTCGCTCGCAGGCTAGCGTGCCAGCCGCTCCGGGAAGATCGAACGCACTGGCAGAATGACCGCTGCGTCATGGAAGTCGTTCGCGTCGTGATTGCAGACGATGATGTCCTCTTGCGTGAGGGCATGGCCAGCTTGCTCGACCGCTCTCGCTTCGACGTCGTGGGCCTCGCGGGCGACGTGCCCGAGCTCATGCGGCTGGTGCGCCAGCACATCCCCGAGCTGGTCCTGCTCGACATCCGTATGCCACCATCTCACAGCACGGAGGGCCTCGACGCCGCGCAGGCGATCCGGGCGGAGTTCCCCGGGATCGGCATCCTCGTGCTGTCCGCCCACGTCGAGGCGCACCGCGCGGTCGACCTGCTCTCGGAAGGACGAAAGGTCGGCTATTTGCTGAAGAGCCGGGTGACCGAGGTGGCCGACTTTCTCGAGACGCTCGAGCGGATCGCCGGGGGTGGGTCTGTCATCGATCCCGCACTGGTGAGAGAACTAGTCGCCGCGCGCCGAATCCACGATCCCCTGAGCGACCTCACTCCACGCGAGCGGCAGGTTCTCGAGCTGATGGCCCAAGGTCGATCGAACGCGGGGATCGCCCGCGAGCTGTGGGTGAGCGAAGGCACTGTTCACAAGCACGTCCGCAGCATCCTGAGCAAGCTTCCGCTGTCGGAGACGCAGGACGATCACCGCCGAGTGCTCGCCGTTATCACTTTCCTCCAGGCCCAATCCTCTTCCTCGTCGTGAGGCCGGGGTCCTCGGCGCTCACCGCTGCGGTCCCTCGTCGCGAGCACCGGCCAGAAGCCGCTGAATCGCCGTCGCCGACAGCTCTGATTTAGGCAGGAAACCGACGGCGGGACTGGCCGCGATCGGCTGCGCGAAGTCCGCCTCTTCGTAGGTCGAAATCAGGATCGTGCGGGACGCCGCACTTTCGCACCGTTGTACGAGGCGGCGCACAAGTTCAAAGCCACTCTCGCGACCGAGGACGATGTCGACGAGCATTACGTCCGGCTCGAGCTCTTCCATCAGAGCCACCGCGTGGTCCCCGACCGCGGCGACACCCACCACGGACATGCCCTGATGCTCGAGCAGCTCGCTTGCCGCGCGGAGTACGGCGGGGTTGTCGTCCACGATCACGCACCGCAGCGTCAACGCGATCACGCTGCTCCAGAGCGACCGCGCCGGCGATCGCTCTGCGGTGCGCCGTCGCAGGGGCTGCCGTTGCTCACCGGGTGCCCGGCCGCCGCCATTTTTTCCCGCAGGCGACGCCTGGCGTCGAACAGGTTCTTGTATACCGCGTTGCGGTTACTCCCAAGTCTGAGCGCCACGAGGTCGATTGAGACCTCGTTGAGCGCCACCGCCACGAACACCTCGCGCTGGCGCTGGGTCAGCTCGGCGATCGCCCGCCATAGCGCGTCCAGCTGCCCGCGCTGCTCGACCCAGTCCTCGGGCGAGACCGCCACGGGATCCGGCAGGTGCTCCCAGGTGATCGCCTCGACGTCAGGCGGCTGTCGGCGCCACGCGTGCCGCGCGACCTTGGCGGACACTTCGAACACAGCGAACTTGTACGCCCAGGTGGTGAAGCGACTGAGGCCCCGGAAGTCGTCGAGCCTGTCCAGGACGTTGACGAGTGCGTCATCTGCGGCCTGGTGTGCCAGGTCCTCAAACTCGGGGCCAGTGACCGACCGCAGCTGGTGACGCCGGCGCGAGAGCTCGAACAACGCGATCCGACGCAGCACGTCATGAAGGCGAGCGACCGTCTGGTGGTGCCGCGGGTGCCCCGCTCGAAGCTGTTCCAACCACCGTCGCGAGTCGATGTCCAGCAGGGTCGATGTCCCGGGAGCGGACCGGGGCGCACTCGAGGTCGGTCTCGCGGTCACCGGGCGGTAAAGATCGCACGCATGGGTGCAATAGTCGCTTGACCGAACCGTTTCGTCTTCACCCCCAGGGCCCATTTGCGCATACCCCCTACCTGGTACGCGCCCGCGCAGGCACGTCAGTGCGTCCCCTCACGTGGCGGTGAGGGCCCGGTTACTCGAGCCCGACGTCGGCGAATCGACACGCCGCTTCGAGCAGCCCGTCGTGCTCGACCCGGCAGCCTGGGCAGCTCTCGAGGTGAATCGCCATACCGGGGTAAACGCTCGCTGGTTCCTCCCCGGCGAGCTCCAACTCGACGTAGGCGTCGAGGATCTCGGCGCCGGCGGCACAGCCGGCATCTCCGTCCGTGGCCCGCAGAATCTCATCCAGTTTCCGCGGATCGGTCATCGGATTGAATCTGAGCAACGGCTCCGTGTTTTCACCTTCGTCGAGTGAGCGCGAACGATGCCGCCCCTTCTTACCGGCTCGAAGCGCAACGCCCGCAGTAAGACTCACCTGCTCGGGCGGCACATAACTCTCCGTACACCCGGACGGTCTCGGCGACACGTCGCAACGCAGGGGGCGCGCGCCAGCACGACCGAGCCGATCATCAACCCATAACAGAAGGAGAAGTGGATGCGCTGGCGCTCACGCATGTCACTCGCGTTCGGCCTGCTAGTAGGAGTCCTGTCCGTCCCGGCAATCGCCTCGGCCCACGGCTGGACGCCCCCGGGATGGTCCGGCCACGGGGCTGGCTATGTCTACCTCGACAACAACACCGCTGGGGCGAACACGATCTCCGGCTTCAGTCGCAGCGCAAACGGCGCTCTCACCGTGCTCCCAGGGTCGCCGTTCGCGGCCGGTGGGGCAGGGCTCGGCGCCGGCCTCGCCTCGCAAGGCGCCATCCAAACCGCCGATCACGGCCACTACCTGCTCGCGGTCGACGCCGGCAGCAATCAGATCTCAGTGCTGCGCATCGGTTACAACGGATCGCTCACGCCGGTCCCCGGCAGCCCCTTTGCCTCGGGAGGGGTCGAGCCCGACAGTATCGCAGTCAATAACGGCTTGGTGTATGTCTCCAACACCGGTACGGGCGGGACCAACTACTCCGGCTTCACGCTCGGCTGGGACGGGCAGCTGCGTCCGATTCCGGGCTCGACGGTTACCCTGCCCGCGGGATCAGGTCCTGGAGAGATCGTCCTGAACGCGAACAACACCAGGCTGGCCGGTATGCGGGTCACCACATCGCTGATAGACAGCTTCACCCTCGACCGCAGCGGGCGCCCGCACGCCGCCCCAGGCTCACCGTACCCGGCGCAAGGCCTCGGGCCCTTCGGCAGCCAGTTCCGACCGACCAATCCCGATCAGCTGTTCGTGGACAACGCGCACAACGGCACGGGGCTCGGCACCGTCTCGGCGTTTGACGACCTGCCCAACGGCATGCTGTCACCTATCGGCGGCTCGCCATTCGCCGATTTCCAGACCGCACCGTGCTGGCAGGTGATCAGCCCCGACGGCCGTTACCTGTACGCGCTCGACACGGGGTCGGCTGAGATCTCGGCCTACGCCATCGCGTGGGACGGAACCCTGACCCTGCTGAGCAACACGCCGGTCAGCTCCACCCCGGGCGTCACCGGCACCGACGTCGCGCTCAGTCCCGACGGACGCACGCTGTATCTGAACATGTCAAAGATCAACAGCGTCGCGGCCTTCTCGGTTGACGGCGGGACGGTCACCCAACTGCCGAGCTCTCCCACCCAGGCATCGGGCAGCGGCAGCACCGTAGGCATCACCACGAGCTAGACGGGAGCAGCTGCTCCAGTCGCCATCGCGGAGCACCGGGCTGGGGGCGCGTCCCCCAGCCCGGTGCGACTCCAGCCGCTAGCCAGCGTCGCGGGCTCGATCCACTGACCCGGACACGGGCTCGATCCGCCGCCCGGCGCGGGCCGGCCGTGCGAGGTCGGCGTGCTCCGCGATCAGCTCCAGCGCGCGTTCGCGCACCTCACCCTGCGCCGGTCCAACCCGCCCGCTCGCCGCGTCGACGTGGAGCAAGAGGTGCTCGGCGGTGGCGGCGGGGCCGTCCGCGCCTCGCGCCTTGACCTCGTGGAAGACGTGCAGACGCTTCTCGTCGCCGCCCAGCACCTGCGTCGCCACCGTCACGTGGTCGCCGGCGTGCAGCGCCCCGATGTGGCAGATGTGCGTCTCAACCGTGTAGTAGGAGCCGGTCGATTCGATGTACTCGGGACCGAGCCCGAGTCGGGCCAGCAGCGCATCGGTGGCATCGGCGGCGAGCTGGAGGTACCGGCTCTCGGTGACGTGGCCGTTGTAGTCGATCCATTCCGCCGGGACGATCCGCTCGGTCGCGGCGAGCGACTGCGCGCCGGCCAGGCCCATCAGCCCTCGCTCCCAGCGGGCCAGCGTCGCGCCCGCGCCCTGGTCCTGGGTCCGCAACGCCTGCAGGAGCGCGACCAGGCAGTCGTCGCGCATGCGCTCGAGCTCGACGGTCGAGCGCCCCTGCACCTGCTCGTCGGACTCGGCCGCGAGCCGGTCGATGAACTCGTCGGTCAGCTCGGGCACATCGGTCAGCTTCGTCCATGGCCACTTCAGCGCCGGACCGAACTGTGCCATGAAGTGACGCATGCCCTGCTCGCCGCCGGCAATGCGATACGTGAGATACGGGCCCATCAGGGCCATCCGCACGCCGGCCCCGTAGCGCAGCGCGTCGTCCACTTCCGCCACGGTGGCCACCCCGTCGTGCACGAGCCACAGGGCCTCGCGCCACAGCGCCTCGAGCAGGCGGTCGGCCAGGAAGCCGTCGATCTCGACGCGGACCCGGAGCGGATGCATGCCGATGCCCGCGAACCATTCGCTGGCCCGTTCGAGCGTCTGGCCCCCGGTGAGCTCACCCCCGGACAGCTCGACCAGCGGCAGCAGGTACACCGGGTTGAATGGGTGCGCGACCGCGAACCGCTCCGGATGATCGATCCCGGCCTGGAGCTGCGAGGGAAGCAGCCCCGACGTCGAGGAGAACAGCAGCGTCTCCGGTCCGCTCGCGGCGCTCGCCCGCGCCAGCAGCTCCTGTTTGAGCTCGACGCGCTCGGGCGCCGACTCGTGGACGATGAGCGCGCCCGCGACGGCTGCCGGGACCGTGTCGACGAAGGACAGCGTCCCCTCCGGCGGCAGCGGCGCGAGCGTGAGCCGCCCAAATGCGCGCCGCGCCCCGGCGAGCACGTCGTCCAGGCGCCGGGCGGCATCCGGCGCCGGATCGTAGATCCGGACGTCGATCCCGTTCAGCAGGTAGCGCGCCGCCCAGCCGCCACCGATCACCCCTCCGCCGAGGAGGCCGACGGCCCCGTCAGCCATGCCGGCGCAGGGCGAGCCGCTCGCGGACCGCGTCGGGTCCGAGCACGCCGACGTTGATCGATTCGAGGATCGCCACGGCCCGCTCGACTAGCTCGGCATTGCTGGCCAGCCGCCCGCGGGCGAGGTACAGGTTGTCCTCGAGGCCGACGCGCACGTTCGCGCCGATCAGCGGCGCCAGCGCGACGAACGGCAGCTGCATGCGACCGATCGCGAACGCGGAGAAGTGGGCACCGGCGGGAAGCCGGGCGACGAGCGCGAGCAGCGTCTGGAGATCGTCAGGGGCTCCGTACGGGATGCCCATGCACAACTGGATCAGCGGGGGCGCATCGATCAGGCCCTCGGCGATCAGCTCGTGCACGAGCACCAGCTGACCGGTGTCGAACACCTCGAGCTCGGGCCTGACTCCGAGCTCCTTGACCCGGGCCGCCATCGCCTTGAGCACGGCCGGGGTGTTGACCATGATGTAGTCGCCGCCGGCCGCGAAGTTCATCGTCCCGCAGTCGAGCGTGCAGATCTCGGGCGCGAGCTGCTCGACGTGGGCGAGCCGCTCGACGGCCCCGACCATGTCCGTCCCGTCCGTCTGAGGCGGGAGCGGCGCATCGGCCGAACCCAGTACGAGATCGCCGCCCATCCCGGCCGTAAGGTTGATCACGGGGTCGACGTCGGGCGCCGCCCTGATCCGCTCGACCACGGCTCGGTACAGCGCGGGGTCGCGTGATCCGCGTCCGGTGTCCGGATCGCGGACGTGAATGTGAACGACGGCTGCGCCGGCGCGGGCCGCGTCGATCGCCGCGGTCGCGATCTCCTCCGGGGTCACCGGAACGTGCGGGCTCCGCGACGTGGTGTCACCCGCCCCCGTGATCGCGCAGGTGATGAAGGCCTCGGACAGCATCAGCGGCGAGAACTTACTGCCCCGCGCGATCTCTCGCACGCGCGCGCCAATTGGTACATTTGTACCACTATGGCCGTCGGCACGCAAAGCAACGCTCGACCTCGGGGCGCGGCCCGCCGCGACGCGCTGCTCGACGCGGTGCTCCAGGTCGTCGCCGAGGAGGGAGTGGACGCCGTCACCCACCGTCGCGTCGCCGAGGTGGCCCGGCTGCCGCTGGCCTCGACCACGTACTGGTTCGACTCTAAGGAGCACCTGCTGACGGCGGCGCTGGAGCGCGCGGCCGAGCACGACATCGAGCGCCTGCACGCGTTCCTCCGCGAGGCGCCGGAGCGCACCGCCGACCCGCTCGAGCTCGTGGTCGGCGCGATCCTCGATCCGACCGCGGAACCGGACCAGACGACCCGCGGCTGGCTGCTCGCGACCTACGCGCTGTGGCTCGAGGCCGCGCGCCGGCCCGCGCTGCGCGATGTGGCCACGCGCTGGACAGACGCCTACATGGAGGCCCTTCCGCCCCTGCTTGCCCTGGCGGGCTCGCTCAACCCGCGGTCCGATGCCGAGCTCCTGCTCGCGGCCGCCGACGGGCTGCACGTCGGACAGCTGGCATTGAACGACGCCTCGGACCTGGCCGATCAGTTGACCCGACTGGCGAAAGCGCTGGTGAAACCGTGACCGCGCTCCGATCCCGCCTGCCGCGCCCCGAGCCAACCGTGCGCGACCCCGACGCGCGCACGGTCTTCCTGATCCGCTTCCTGCTCGGCTTCGAGTCGGTCCTGTACTCGGTCGTTACCCCGTTGCTGCCGCATTACGAGCACGTCTTCGGGGTTTCCAAGCCCGCGATCGGCGTGCTCGCGGCCGCCTACCCGGCCGGGATGATCCCGGGTTCGCTGCTCGGTGGGTGGATCGCAAGCCGCGCGGGGGTGCGCCGGACCACCGTGGTCGGCTTGCTGCTCTTCACGGCCGCGATCATCCCGTTCGGGTTTGGCTCTGACCTGACGGTGCTCGACGGGCTGCGCTTCGTCCAGGGCATGGCGTGCGGCTGCATCTGGGGCGGCGGCCTGGCCTGGGTGATCGCGATCTCGCCCGCAGAACGTCGAGGCGAGATGCTCGGCTCGGTGCTCGCCTCGGCGATCTTCGGCACCCTGATCGGCCCGCTGCTCGGCACCGTGGCCGTCGCGGTCGGAACGGCAGCCGTATTCACGTGCGTCGGCGGCGTCTCGCTCGCGCTGACGGCTTGGACGCTCCAGCACCCGGAGCCTCCACCGGCGGCGCTCGGGGTGGGCGCCCCGCTGCGCCTGCTGGCCCGCGACCCCAGGATGTTTCTCGGCTGCTGGGTCATCCTGCTCGAAGCTTGCGTCGTCGGCGCGACCGGCACGCTGCTGCCACTGCGCCTTTCGCGTTTCGGCGCTTCGGGCGTGGCGATCGGGATCACGTTCCTGCTCGCCTCGCTGCTGGCGCTGCTGCTGAATCCGAGGGTCGGGCGCACGGTGGACCGGCGCGGAATCGTGCTGCCGCTGACGGTCGGCCTCGGCGGGACGGCGGTCCTGCTCGCGCTGCTGCCTCTGCCGCGATCGCCGTGGCTGCTCGGGGCGCTGACCGTGCTGGCGCTGGGCGGACCACTGACCGGGGTTGCGACAATGGCCATCGCGATGATGGCGGAGTCGATCGAGCGCGTCGGCGCCTCGCTCGCGTTCGGCTCGATGCTGTTCAACCTGGCGTGGGCGTTCGGAGAGACGATCGGCGCGCCTGCGGCCGCGACCATTTCCCGGGCCACGAGCGACGCCGTGCCGCTGACGGCGCTGGCGGCGCTGATGCTCGCGACGCTCGCGGTCAGCTCGAGGCCGGTACGGAACTGGTCACGTCAAGCAGCTGATCGCCCAGCGTCTCGTCGCGAATCTCCGCCACGCTGACGCCCGGGTCGGGCAGCACGCGGATCGCATCCGCGGGAAGGTCGACGCTGACCGGCGTCCCCTGGCTGTACGGCGACCCCGCTCCCTCGTTGCGCATCAGCGCCTGGAGCGCCGCGCCGGTGGCGAGGCGAACGTAGATGTGTGTCGTCGAGCCGAGGAACACCAGGCGCTCGACCATCCCCGGCAGCCGGTTGACGCCCGCGCTCTGGTAGGGGTGCAGGTGGATGCGCTCGGGTCGGATCGCCACCTTGACCGCGCCGGTGGCGTCGAGCTGACCCGCCCGCGCCTCGAGCGTGAAATCGCCCAGGCGCAGGTGGCAGCACTCCTTGACGTTCCCGCCGGGCTCGACCTGAGCGTCCATCAGGTTCGACACGCCCAGGAAGTCGGCCACGAAGGCATCGGCGGGTTCGTTGTAGACCTCTTCCGGGGTGCCGAGCTGGACGATCCGCCCGCGGTTCATAACGGCGAGGCGATCGGACATCGTGAGCGCCTCCTCCTGGTCGTGGGTGACGTACAGGAAGGTGATTCCCACCTGCTTCTGCAGGGCGCCGAGTTCGACCTGGAGCGTGCGGCGGAGCTTGGCGTCCAGCGCGCCGAGCGGCTCGTCGAGCAGTAGGACCGAGGGCCGCAGGACGAGCGCGCGGGCCAGTGCCACGCGCTGTTGCTGGCCACCCGAGAGCTGATTCGGGCGTCGCGTCTCATACCCGGACAGCTGAACCATCTCGAGCGCCTCCGCCACTCGGCTGTCACGCTGGGACTTGGGCACCGACTTGTACTTCAGGCCGAAGGCGACGTTCTCGGCGACGGTGAGGAAGGGAAACAGCGCGTAGCTCTGGAACACCGTGTTGACGTTGCGCCGGTGAGGTGCCCAGTTTCCGACGTCCGTGCCGTCGAGCAGGATCTTCCCGCTCGTCGGCGGCTCGAAGCCCGCGACCATGCGCAGCGTCGTCGTCTTGCCACACCCGCTGGCGCCGAGCAGAGAGAAGAACTCGCCGCTCTTGATCTCGACCGAGATGTCGTCGACCGCGGCGACATCGTCGAACCGCTTGGTCAGTGACTCGAGCTTGACATGTCCTCCACTCATTTCAGGCATCTCTCACAGTCCTCTCAGATTCCCGCGACGGCGGTCAGCGCCTCGACGTCGCCCTTGGTCCGTTCGCCCCGGCTCAGCCACCTGTAACCGACAAATCCGATCAGGGCGGCGATGAGCGAGACGACCAGCATGATCGTGGCCAGGGCATTGAGCGCCGGCCCGCTCAGCCCCCCGTGGACGTTGGAGTAGATCAGCACCGACATCGGCTGCGTGTTCGAGGTCGAGGACACCTGCTCCACGATCACGAAATCGTCCACCGTGCTGGCGAACACGAGCACCGCGCTCGCGAAGATCGCCGGCAGCAGCATCGGGATCAGCACGCGGCGGATCGCCCCGAGCCGTGATGCGCCAAGATCGGCCGCCGCCTCTTCGTAGTGGTGCCCGATCGACACCAAGCGGGCCCGCACGATGATCGCGGGCCAGCTCAGGTTCCAAACCACGAGCCCAGCCACCTCGGCCGGGGTTCCCAGCCGGATGAATGTCAGCCCCTGCGTGACGAGCAGGAACAGCGCGACCGCGAGCAGCAGTTCCGGTATCACGAACGAGAAGATCATCAGGAAGTTCAGCCCGTTCGAGGTCCTGCTCCGCCAGCGATCGATCCCGATCGCGAACCCGACTCCGATCGGGACGCAGATCAACGTGGTCAACCCCGCGAGCACGATCGTCTGGATCACCGCGTGGTGAAGGCTCGGGTTGTGGAGCACGGAGGTGACTCCCTTACCCACGTACCACTTGGTCGAGAAGCCTTGCCACGTGGCCTGGGATGCGCCCTTGTTGAACGAGAACAGCACGGCGATCGCGATCGGCACGATCGACCAGATGATGTACAGCCAGGTGAACCCCTCCATCCCCCACGGCCGCCGCCACGGGTTGCCCCGCACACGGCCGCGCATCGTGACCTGCGCGGGCTCAGGAGGAGATGTGGTGACCGACTCGCCGGCGACGCTGGCCATCAGGCGTTCTCCATCGAGGCACGGGCCGTGCTGACCACGTAGTAGATCATCGGGATCAGCAACACGACGAGCAACATGAGCGACAGCACGGCACCCTGCCCGACCTCGCCGGGCGAGTCGAGCTGACCCTCGATCGCATTTCCGATCATCGTCGTCCCGGGGGCTCCCGACAGCAGCTGGTTGGTGTAATAGTCCCCGAGCATCGGTAACGCCGTGATGAACGTCCCGGCGATCAGCGCCGGCTTGCTCAGAGGGATCGTCACGTGCCAGAAGGTCCGCCACTTGCTGAGCCCGAGATCCCGGGCCGCCTCGAGCATGCTCTGGTCAATGCGGTCGAGGAAGGCGTAAAGCACGAGGATCACATACGGGATGTATCCGTACACGAGCCCCAGGATCACCGTCACCGATTTGCCGCCTAGCCAATCCGTGTTGCCGGGGAGGCCGAAGAAGGACAGCGTGCTGTTGACGAAACCGCCCTGCTGGAGGAGATCGATCCAGGCCAGCATGCGCATCATGTAGCTGACCCAGAACGGCGCGATCAAAAGGACCAGGAACAGCGTCTTGCGCGGGCCGGCGTAGCGGGAGACGAAATACGCCACGGGGTAGGCGATGCCCAGCGAGATCGCGGTGGCGATCGCCGTGTAGACGAGCGTCCGGAGCGCGGGCGCGCCGATGAACGCGCCGGGCCCGAAGATGTCGTGCCAGACGGCGCTCAAGTTCCAGCTCGACCAGTGGAGCGGGTTCCACACCGGCACCACGGTCTGGAAAAACTCGTTGACGCCGCCGCCCGCCACCGACAGCATCACGTAGAACGGAGCGACGAACAGGACGAGCAGCCAGATCGCCCCCGGCAGGGCGAGCCCTATCCACAGACCCCGGTTGCGCCGGTGACGGGTAGTTTCGATCGCGCTCATCGCCGTGCCTACAGTCCCTTGGAGAACGAGTTCCAGGTGGACTCCCAGACCGCGTCGACGGTCGGAGGGAGCTCGAGCTCGAAGATGCCGTGGCGGAAGTAATCCGGCAGCACCACCGTCGACGCCAGCTGTGGAGGCAGCAGCTGCTCCTTGGTGAGTTTGGCCGGGGTCACCTCGGTCAAGGGCTGCATGTAACCGACGTAGCTGTAGTTCTCGAGTGCATTGTTCACATTGAGCATGTAGTCGATGAAGAGATGAGCGAGCACGGGATTTGAGCCGCCAGACAGATTCACCATCAGGTCATTGTTGACCGGCCCCTTGCGGTTCGCCGGGAACCAATAGCCGATCGTGTCGATCGAAGTGCCCTTGGAGAGGTAATCGGCGGCCGTGGCCATGTCACCCGACCACGCATGGTGAATCCAGGTCTTTCCATCCGGGACATCCGTGTAATCGTTGTTGTCGATGCGGACGTTCGTCAGCGCAGACAGTTCCTGGAGGGCCTTGCCGGCAGCTTGGATCTGGGCCGTGTTGGTCGTGTTGAGATCGAGATTGCCGGCTTTCAGGAGCGCGAGGCAAATCGTCTCCCGGTAGTCGTCCAGGACCGCCACCTTGCCCTTGTACGCCGCCCCCTGCCAGGGCATGTCCCACGAGGGCGCCAGGTTCACCTTGTCCTTGCGCCAGGCGATCCCCGTCGTGTAGATCGAGTACGGCGTCGTGTACTGCCAGCCGCGGTCGTAGAACGGATCCCGGTAGTCGGGCCAGACGTTGGCGATGTTGGGGATGTAGCTGTGATTGAGCGGCCGGATCAGCTTCTGCGCGATCAACTGGCCCAGCACGGGGACGGTGGGGAAGAACACATCGAACTTGAGCTCGCCGCTGGAGAGCTTGGCGGTCGCCTCTTCGATCGTGTTGAAGGTCGTGATCGCGTACTTGCAGTCGTACTTCTTGCAGAAGCTCTTGACCACGGCCTCGTTGATGTACGCGACCCAGTTGTAGAGCTGCAACGTCGCGCCCCGCTCAGGCTCGAGGCCCGAGGCGATCGGCTTGTTGTCGGCGTACACCGGCCACTTGAACGTGCTGTTCTGACGCGGCAGCGGCGGGTCAGCGCTCGCCGCGCCGGCGGGGTTCGTGCTGCTGCACCCGGCGAGCAACCCGCCGAGCGCGAGTGCACCGCCCGCGGCGAGAAACTGGCGGCGAGAGATCGCGCTCTCGTCCCAAGTCGCCCTGCGCCGGACCCACGGTTCTATCCATCCCTCACGTGGATGCACGCACACCCCCCGGCTCGCGAAGTTCGCAGTCCAGCTCGCTCTCGGCGAGCGCCAGGCAGCGCGCCACCATCCGCTCCGGAGTCACGTCGGGCTGGCCCAGGGTGACCTGGACCCCGAGTCCGTCCATCAGGCCGCTCAGCGCGATCGCGAAGTCGTCGGCATCGACGTCGGGATCGAACCGCCCCTCCCGCTGGCCCTCGCGCACGATGTCGGCGATCAGCTTGCGCTGGCGGCGGTCGAGCCGGAAGTACGCGTCGCGCACGGCGGGATCGCGCCGAGCGCGGACCCACATCTCCATCCACAGCGTCCAGTCGCTCAGCCCGGCGGGACCGAGGCTCGTCTCCTCGATCAGGTGCACGAGCTTGTCGGCGGCTCCCTCCTGGCGCGCTTGGCCTTCGGTCAAGCGCGCGTAGAAGTCGCGGTCGGTCTGGTCGACCGCCTCCTCCAGGAGTCGGTCCTTAGACTCGAAGTAGTAGAGGATCGTCGGGGCGCTCGTCCCGGCGCGTTCGGCGATGTCGCCGATCCGGGTATCGAACAGGCCGCGCTCATACAGCACGTCGGCAGCCGCCGAAATGATCTGCGGTTTGCGCAGATGCTCGACCTTCGGTCGCGGACTCACCCTCTTCTCAACCCTTGTACGAACTCGCTCAGGCGCCGCCGTCAGGCGCCGCCGACAAATCTATATACTGAACGGCGATTCAGAAAACTACAGCGGTCGGGTTGTCGCTGTCAAGGGGAGGAGTTGCCGGAATGGTCGACGTTGCGGTTTTGGGGGCAGGACTGGCGGGATTGAGCGCCGCGCGCGACCTCGAAAGTTCGGGAGCCGACGTGATCGTGCTCGAGGCGCGCGACCGTATCGGCGGCCGGGTCGAGGCGGTGACGCTGCCCGACGGACGCGTCGTCCAGGCCGGCGGCGAGGTGTTCGGCCCGGGCCACACGGCCTACGGTGAGCTCGTCGAGGAGCTCGGCCTGGCGGTCGAGCCGAGTTACGTCGCCGACCCGGGCGAGATCAGCTGGGGGCTCGTCGACGGCGTGTTCGTCGGCGACGAGGCGCCGTGGATGACCGAGGCCGAGCGCCGCGACGAGGAGCGTGTCGGGCGGGCGTTCGCCGAGCTGGCCGCGACGGTCGACCCGGACGATCCGTGGAGCCACACGGACGCCGCGGCGCTCGATCACATGAGCCTCGCGGAATGGCTGCGCCGTGAAGACGCGCTCCCAGCGGTCCGTCGCCGGCACGAGCTGGCGTCGCTGTCGCTCGCGTGCGACAGCCCGGAGCGGACTTCGCTGCTCGCCGAGTTGCGCAAGCAGTCGACGCTCGGCGGGGACGGGTTCTACGACCTCGAGCGGTGGGAGAGCCTCCGCGTCGCGGACGGTTCGGCTGCGGTCCCGGCGGCGCTCGCCGCCGAGCTGGCCCCCGCGACCGTCCGCTTCGGAGCCGCCGTGCGCAAGATCGAGATCAGCGCCGGCCGGGGGCGCGTGACGCTCTGCGACGGCGAGGCGATCGACGCCGAGGCGGTCGTGTGCACGATCCCCGCCGGGCCGCTGCGCGCGGTCGAGATCGCCGGCATCAGCGAGGCACGCCTGCGCTCGCTCCGCTCGCACCGCCAGGCGCTCGCGGCCAAGGTCGTCGCCGCCTATGACGAGTCGTTCTGGCTCCAGGCGGGCCAGAACGGGCTGGCCGAGTGCGAGTGGCTGTTTGGCTCGACGTGGCCGCAGGGCGGCGGCGTGCTGTCGATGCTCGTCCCGCCCGAGCGCCTATCGGCATTTCTCGCCACGCCGGACGCGGTTCGCTCCAGTGCGGTGATCGAGGCACTGGTGGCGCTGTACGGTGAGCACGCCCGGTTCCCGCTGGCCATGCTCGAGCGCGCCTGGGGCACCGACCCGTTCACGCTGGGGTACATCGCGAGCTGGGCGCCGGGTGACCTGACCCGGGTCGGACCGCTCCAGGCAACGCACGAGCCGCCTTTCTACGTGGCCGGCTCGGACCACTGGGTGGCCGGCTACATGGAGGGCGCGGTGCGCACCGGCCGCGAAGCCGCTCGCGCCGCGCTCGGCGCCGGCTCGCCCGCCTGAAGCGAGTCTCCCAGGGTTGGGCGGGGATCCAAATCACGGGCCAGCGCACTCAACACCGATCGGCGCGCGCGATCGAGCGGGATCGCGCTGTCGCCGATCAGCGTCCGCGTCCCGTACCCGTCGAGCAGCGCGAGCGTTCGATCGGCGACCTCATCGGGATCGCACCGGGCGAACTCACCGTCCTTCACGCCGGCGGCGATCTCGTCCGCGAACCACGCGTGTAGCCGCGCGTACAGCTCCTCGGCCACCGGCCTCATCTCGGGGTGGCGGGCGGCGCGCAACCACAGCTCGATCCACAGCACCCAGTCCTCGGCCAGCGCGGGCGTCGTGGGCAGGCACTGCTCGATCATCGACGCGAGGCGCTCGGCGTGCGATGCCGCGGGAAGCTCGCCGCTCGAGATGCGTGCGTCCCCGGCCTGCCCGTAGGAGTACTCGAGCGCCTCCGCGAGCAGGTCCTCGCGCGTTTCGAAGTGGTAGTGGACGAGCGCGCTAGACACCCGCGCCTCCATCGCGATCCGCGCGATCCGCACGCCGTCGATTCCCTCGCGGGCGATCTGGCGTACGGCGGCGGCGAGGATCCGCTCGCGCGCGCTGCGCTTGGCCGCGCTCACGCGGTAGCGACCTCCGGGCGGTCGGGATCCAAGTCGGAACTAACCCGGTCGGCGAACCACGCCACCGCGCTCTCGCGCCGCGACAGCGGACCGCACCGGTATCCGCGCGTGCGCAGCCCGAGCTGGACGTTCTCGACCAAGTCGATGTCCTCTTTGAGCACGACCGTGTTGAGCCAGCCGTTCAGCCGCTGGACGGCGCGCGTGCGCGGTCCACTGTGCGGGGAGCGGTAGCCGGCGAACACGTCGCGGGTTTGCCCGATCCCGTCGGGGTTCATCTGCCACGTGTTGATCTGGTCGGGATACAGGTCGATCGTCGTGTTCGGATAGATGAACACGTAGCGCCAGGTGCGGCGGTCCTCCTCGGTCAGGCCGGGCATCGGCGTGACGAGCTGCGCATACAGGCGCTCGAGCCGGTTGCTGCTCGGCTTCTCCCGCAGCGGCGCCTCGATCCAGGCGTAGTGCTCGCGCAGCTCGGTGTCGTAGTGCTTGTAGTCGAGCATCCGCATCAGGCCGGGATGCGCGATCGGGATGTGGTAGCCCTCGAGGTAGTTCTCGGCCACGACCTTCCAGTTCGCCGGCTGGGTCCCGCCGGAGGGCGCGAACGACTCGAGCGTCGGGATCCGGTAGCGCTCCAGACGCGCCGGCAGGTCGCCGACGAGCTCGGACAGCGGCGTCGCGTCGGGATCGAGGTTGACGAACACGAGCCCGCACATCACCTCGACCCGCGCCGGCATCAACCCGAGTGCGGACTTGTCCAGCCGCTTGCCGAACTGGAGCGCCTCGGGCGCGCCGATCAACGTCCCGTCGAACTTGTACGTCCAGCCGTGGTAGCGGCAGCGGATCGCGCCCTTGCACTGGCCCGACCCGCTCAGCAGGCACGAGCCGCGGTGGCGGCAGACGTTCCGGTAGGACCGGAGATCGCCGGCGTCGTCGCGCACGACGAGCACGGGCTGCGAGCCCGCGAAGCCCGTCGTGTAGCTGCCTGGGTGCGGAAGGTCCGAGATGTGGCCGATCAGCTGCCACGTCCGTTCGAAGATCCGCTCCTGCTCGAGCTCGATCAGGGTCTCGTCGAGATACAGGCGCGGCTCGAGGGCCTCGGCCAGTGGGGCTTGAACGTCGGTGACAGCGGTCATTAGCAATCCATCCTGACTTTGTGATCAGTTTGCGTTAGTCTACAGCCCATGGTCAAGCGCGCACGCTGGCTGTCGATCACGCCCGAGCCCGAGCGCGAGCTTCCGGCCGCGGTCGCGACGCTGCGCTGCGGCGGCTGCGCCACCGATGAGGCGGTCGCTCAGGAAGCCACGCGAATCGAGGTGCTCGTCCTGCACGGCGGCGAGCGGCGCTGGGATGAGTACCTGCACGACGTCGTCTCGCTGATCGATCGGCGGGCCGGCGACGACGATCCCGACGTCGCGCAAGCCCTAGAGGTCGCGATCGCCGTGATCTCGAACCACCACAACCTGCTGCTCGCGCTCCCCGGGCGCGGCGCATCACGAACCGAATCAGACCGGCGCCGGCTCTCCGAGCTGCTCGCCACGAGAAACGAGGAACACGCATGAGCACCGCCGTCCTTCCGGCCGCCGCCGATCAGCCGCTGACCGCCGAGCAGCTCGAACTCCAGCAGCGGGCACGCACGTTCGTCGAGAACGTATTGATGCCGCTCGAGCAGGAGGCCGAGGAGCGCGGCGGGCTGCTGCCCGAGGAGACGATCGACCGCATCAAGCTCCAGGCGATCGCCGCGCGGCTGAACGGCGGCCGGTTCGCCCCCGAGTACGGCGGCCAGGGCTGGTCGATGGTCGACTGGTTCCTGGTCAACGAGCAGTTCGGGCGCGTCACCAACGGCGTCCACTGGCACGTCCCGAGCGCCTACAACGTGATGCTCCAGGGCACCCCGGAGCAGATCGAGCGCTATCTGATCCCCGCGCTGCGCGGTGAGGGTGGCGACGCCTACGCGGTGACCGAGGCAGAGGCCGGGTCGGACCCGAACGGGATCGCCACCACGGCCGTCCGGTCGGACGCCGGCTGGCGGATCAGCGGCGAGAAGTGGTTCGTGACCTCCGGGGACGTCGCCCGCGTGCTGATCGTCATGGCCAACGCGATCGACGGATCGGACCGGCTTCCGACGTTGTTCCTCGTCGAGCCCGGCGCGCCCGGGGTCGAGTTCGTCGACAGCCCGAGGTTTACGCACAACTATCCCCACGGTCACCCGACGATCCGTTTCACCGACGTCGAGGTGGGATCCGACGCCGTGATCGGCGGCCTCGGCAACGGCGATGCGCTCCAGCGGGCGTGGTTCACCGAGGAGCGCCTCGGGATCGCCACCCACGGCCTCGGCGCGATGTGGCGCCTGCTCGAGGAGACGACGGCCTGGGCACTCGATCGCCGGCAGGGCGGGCAGCGCATCTTCGATTACCAGGGCGTGTCGTTCCCGCTTGCCGACTCGGCCACCGATGCCGCGCTCGGGCGGTTGCTGGCGCTCCAGGTCGCCGGCATGGTCGACGCCGGCGCCGACGTGAAGCTGGTGCACGCCAAGGCATCGATGGCCAAGCTGTTCGTGTCCGAGGCGGCGGGCCGGTGCGCCGACCGCGCCGTGCAGATCTTCGGTGGGCGCGGCTACATGCGCAGCAACGTCGCCGAGCGCTTCCTGCGCGAGCTCCGGGTGGACCGCATCTGGGAGGGCACGAGTGAGATCCAGCGCCTGATCATCGCCCGCGCGCTCGAGCGCCGCGGGGTCGAGGCGACGATCCAGTAAGGCGCCGCCGTGACGCGCCGCCGACAAATCTCATGGAGCTCGTGATGGATCTCGGTCGGCTCTTTCGCCCGCGGTCGATCGCGGTGCTCGGCGCCACCGAGCGCCCCGACAGCTACGGCGCCCAGGCCCTGTTGAACCTTGAAGCGATCGGCTACCCGGGTTCGGTGTGGGGCGTGAACCCCCGTCGAACGGAGGTGCTCGGCCGTCCGTGCGTCCCGTCCGTCGCCGATCTGCCGGAGGCGGTCGACGCCGTGATCGTGGCCATCCCGGCTCAGGGGGTTCCGACCGCGATCGAGGAAGCCGGCGCCCGCGGCTGCGGTGGCGCGGTCGTGATCAGCGCCGGTTTCGCCGAGGTGCCCGAAGGCGTCCCGCTCCAGCGGGAGCTGGTCGCCGCGGCGCTTGCGCACGACTTCCCGGTGTGCGGGCCGAACTGCAACGGGATCGTCGCGATGCGCGCGCGGACCGCGCTGTGGGGCGATGCGCTCGCGCCGCGCGAGCCGGGCGCTGTCGCGCTGATCTCGCAGAGCGGCAACGTCGCGGTCAACGCGCTCGCGACGCGTCGCGGCCTGCGCTTCCACACCGTGGTCGCGAGTGGCAACCAGGCGGTGCTCAGCGCCGCCGATTACCTTTCCTACCTGGCCGGCGAGGACGGACTCGGCGCGATCGCGCTGTACCTGGAGGACGACGGGGGCCCGGGCCTGTGCGACGGCCTCGCCGCGTGCGCCGAGAGCGGCGTTCGCGTGGCGGTGCTCAAGGTGGGAAGCTCGCGCGCCGGCGCGTATGCGGCTGCCGCCCACAGCGGGGCACTGGCCGGCGATCAGCGGATCTTCCGCGCGCTGATCGAGGAGGCGGGTGGGATCTGGGCCGACGACGTCCACGAGCTGCTCGAGCTGGCCAAGACGCTGGCGGTTTCGAGCCCCGCGCGCGGGCGGGGCGTGGGCGCCGGTGCCGGTGGCCTCGCGATCATGACCTGCTCGGGCGGCGACTCCGCCCAGGGCGCCGACGAGGCGGAGCGGATCGGCCTCGACCTGCCGCCGTTCGCGCCGGCGACGTGCGCCCGTCTGCGCGAGGTGCTCCCGTCCGCGGCCACGGCCGCCAACCCGCTCGACTACACGGCGATGATCTGGGGAGACACCGACGTGCTCTCAGAGCTCGTGCAGGCGTCCGGCGCTGACCCGGCGATCGACCGGGTGCTCGTGTTCTACGACCAGCCGCCCGACCTGACGGGTCCGATCAAGAGCTCGTGGGACGCGGTGCGCGACGGGATCGTCGCGGGCGCCGCACTCAGCCCCGCGCGGACGATCGTCTCCTCCACCCTCCCCGAGTTGCTCGACGACGAAGCCGCCTGGCTCTTCATCAAAGCAGGCATCCCGGCCGTGGCCGGTCTGCGGACGGGGCTGCGCTGCGCGGCCGCGCTCGGTGCCGCGCCGGCGGATCCGGACCGGCTGCGCGAGATCGCCGCCGCCGCCCGCACGCAGACCGGGGCCGGGGGCGAGTGGCTGTCCGAGCACGACGCCAAGGAGCTGCTGCGGGCAGCCGGCGTGAGCGTGACCGACGGCCACCTCGTCGATGGCGAGGACGACGCCGTGAAAGCTCTGGCCGAGCTCGGCGGGAACGTCGCCGCCAAGCTGAGCGACGCCGCCGTCCAGCACAAGTCGGAGCTCGGGGCGGTCTGCCTGGCGCTACGCGACGAGGCGGACGTGCGCGCCGCCTACCGGCGGCTCGCCAAGCTTGGCGGGAACGTCCTCGTCGAGCGAATGGCCGCACCCGGGGTGGAGCTGTTCGTCGCCGCGCGTACCGACGCGGTCGTCCCGGCGCTGGTGATCGGGCTCGGCGGCGTGTGGACCGAGATGCTTGACGACGTGGCCATCGTGCCATTGCCGGCGGACGCCGCCCGGGTCGAGCGGGCGCTCCGATCGCTGCGCGGAGCGCCCCTGCTGACGGGCGGGCGGGGACGCGCGCCGGTCGACCTCGGCGCTGCAGCGCGCCTGGCCGCCCGGGTCGGCGAGCTTGTGATCGAGGATGGGCTCGAGTTGATTGAGCTCAACCCGGTGCTGGTCAGCCCCGACGGGGCAGTCGCCGTCGACGCCACCGTCCGCCGGCGCGTGGCAATCACGAACCCGATTGGAGCTACGGCATGCACGACGTGATCGTCATCGGCGGCGGATTCGCCGGCGTCACCGCCGCCCGCGAGGCGGCGCTCGGAGGGCGCAGCGTGCTCCTGCTCGAGGCGCGTGAGCGGCTGGGCGGTCGCACCTGGAGCGACGAGTGGCACGGATGGCCGGTCGAGTACGGCGGCGCCTGGGTCCACTGGCATCAACCCCACACCTGGTCCGAGCTCACTCGCGCCGGCTTGCGCGTCGAGGTGAGCGACAACGCGGATCTGGCCGGTTGGTACGTCGGTTCGGAGCGCAGGTCGGGTTCGATCGGGGAGCGCGACGAGATCGCCCAGCGCGGTTGGGACCGGTTCGTCGACGGTGTGCGCGAGGCCTTGCCGGCGCCACACGATCCAACCGCGTCGATCGGCGCGCTCGCCCGCTTCGACCGCCTCTCGATCGCCGATCGTGTGAGCGAGTTGACGCTGTCCGACGAGGAGCGCGACGTGCTCACCGCCGAGCTCGAGTCGCTCGCCCACGCTCCTTTGGACCAGGCCGGCGCGGTGTCGGTGCTGCGCTGGCACGCGCTCTCGGGCTACAGCCTCGAGCTGACCCAGTTCACGGGCGGGCGCGTGACGATCGTCGGCGGCACCCGGGCGCTGCTGAATGCAATCGCGTCCTCGGCACGGTTCGAGCGACTCCTCGGCGCGCCCGTGGCCGGCGTGCGCCGCGACGATCACCGCGTCGAGGTGCAGACGCGGGACGGCACCGCCTTCGCCGCCCGTTCGGTCGTCGTCGCGGTGCCGCTGAATGTGCTCGGCGGGATCGAGTTCACGCCGGCGCTGCCCGAGGACAAGCAGCGGGCGATCGCGCTCGGGCAGGCCTCTCGCGGGATCAAGATCATGATCCACGCTCGCGGCGAACCGGTCGTCCAGAACAGCATCCGCCCCGGCCACCCGTTTGGTTACCTCGACACCGAGGCCCTGAACGGCGACGGCTCGCAGCTCATGATCGGCTTCGGGATCGACGCCCAGCATTGCGACGCCGGCGATCTGGCCGGGGTGCAGCGCCAGCTCGACTCGATCCTGCCCGGCTACGAGGCGCTCGGCGCCACCGCGCACGACTGGCTGGCCGACGAGTACTCGCGCGGCACCTGGGCCATCCACCGGCCGGGCTGGTACGAGCACCACCTCGCCGCGATGCAGCGAGCCGAGGGCCGCGTCGTGCTCGCCGGCTCGGATATCGCCAACGGCTGGTCCGGGTTCATCGACGGCGCGATCGAGTCCGGCCTTCGCGCCGGCGCCCGCGCCGCCGCCCTGGCCGACTGACCCCTCAGCCTCGCCGACCGACCCCTCAACCCGGATAACGGGACATTCGCCGCCGCCACCGCGGTGAATGCCGATCCACCCGGCCCGGCCACGGACAACTTCTCACTCGCGGCGCGCGCACCGGCGAGTGAGAAGTTATCCGGGCGCGCCCGGGTACGCGCCCAGGACCGCCACCGCGATCCGGTTGACCGACTTGTCAATCACCGCGACGCCGCCGGGCCGGCGCTGGCATGATGGCCTGCTTCACCAAGCGAAAACATGGAGGCGGACCGAATGGCAATTCTCGAGGACAAGGTCGCGATCGTCACGGGCTCGGCACGCGGGATCGGGCGCGCCACCGCTGAGCTGCTGGCCGAGAACGGCGCCAAGGTCCTGATCAACGACCTCGATGCCGACGTGGCCGAGCAGACGGCGTCCGAGATCTCCAGCGAAACGCTGGTGTTCGCCGGCGACCTGACCAAGGAGGGAGTCCCCGACCAGCTCGTGCAGTCGGTTATCGACCAGTGGGGCAAGGTCGACATCCTGATCAACAACGCCGGCTACACGCTCGACGCCCCGATCCACAAGATGAGCGACGACTGGTTCCAGAAGATGCTCGACATCCACACCGTCGTCCCGTTCCGCATGTGCCGCGCGGTCGCGCCCCACATGCGCGAGCCGGCCAAGAAGGAGCGCGAGGAGGGCCGCGAGGTGTTCCGCAAGATCGTCAACGTCTCCTCGATCTCGGGCACGATGGGCAATGCCGGCCAGGCCAACTACGCCTCGGGCAAGTCGGCCGTCGTCGGCCTGACCAAGACCCTGGCCAAGGAATGGGGTCAGTTCAAGATCAACGTCAACGCGGTCGCGTTCGGGTTCATCGAGACGCGCCTGACCGCGGTCAAGGACGACTCCAACGTCGTCGAGATCGGCGGCGAGAAGGTGCAGCTGGGCATTCCCGAGCAGATGCGCGCGCTCGGGCCCGCGCTGATCCCGATGGGCCGTCCGGGTACGCCCACGGAGGCCGCCGGTGGCGTGTTTCTCCTGTGCACGCCGTGGGCCAACTTCATCACCGGCCAGGTGCTCGGCATCACCGGCGGGCAGTTCGGCGGCATGATCTCGTAACCGGAGCGCCCATGTGAGGTTCGACGACGCGACCACTCAGCTTCTGCTCGCGGTCGCCCGGTGGATTGAGCGAGACGGGCTTGTCCCGGACGCGCTCGATGCGCTCGAAGAGGCTCACGTTCTGCTCACGATCGAGTGGCACCCGACGCTCGTTGACTACTGGCGCTCGACCGTCTCAGCGGGCGGTCGAGTCGCACCCCTCGTGGTCGACCGTGACGCGTCCGCCGCTGCGGTCATAGCGCTGCGCGCCGCGGTCATCCACGGCGTTCGCCGCCAACAGCCCGATCGGCCGCTTGGCGCGACCGCCTTGACCGCCTAGACCCCGACAGCCTCCGGCTGGGGAACCAGCGCCTCAGCCACCAGCTCGGTGAGCTCGCGTAGCTGAATGTGATCTGCGTTCCCCGAGGTCTTGATCGCGTCCTCGTACATCGTCACGTCCTTCGGGCAGGAGACGATGAACAGCTCGACGTCGGGGAGGCTGACGGCCTCGCGGATCCGGTTCTCCGACGGCCGCTCCTGCCCCGGCGTGTCGGGGATCCAGATGCGCCCCCCGCCCGCGCCGCAGCAGAAGCTGTTGTCGCGGTTGCGCGGCATCTCGACCAGCGTGCACCCGAGCAGCTCGAGAATCCGCCGCGGGCTGTCGTACTCGCCGTTGAAGCGCCCGAGGTGGCACGGGTCGTGGTAGGTGACCCGATAGTTGAGCCGTCCCTGGAGGTCAAGCCGGCCCGACTCGAGCAGCTCGAGCAGCAGCGTGGTGTGGTGGATGACCGGCCAGGAACCGCCCAGCTCGGGGTACTCGTTGCGCAGGGTGTTCAGCGAGTGGGGATCCGAGGTCACGATGCGCTTGAACTCGCAGCCGGACAGCGTCTGGATGTTCTGCTCGGCCAGCGACTCGAACAGGCCCTCCTCACCGACGCGGCGCACGTCGTTGCCCGAGTTGCGCTCGCCATCGAACAGGATCCCGAAGTCGACCTCGGCGGCGTGCAGCAGGCGCGCGAGGACGCGGCTGACCTGCTGGGAGCGCGGGTCGAAGCTCGCGTAATCGCCGACGAACCAGAGCACGTCGACGGGCTCCTTGCGCGCGTCCTTGACCTCGAAGTCGAGCTCCTGCGTCCACCGCCCGCGCCGGCGCCGGTTCTCGCCGAAGGAGTTGCCGGATTTGTGGATCACCTGGAGCACCGACTGGAGGTTGGAATCGACCTCGCCCTCCTCGAGCAGGCGCCGGCGCAGCTGGTTGATGATCGGCGCCTGCTCGATCCCGACCGGGCAGATCTCCACGCACGCGTTGCACTGCATGCACGACCAGACGGTCTCGACGCGGACGCGGTCGGGGCCCACCACATCAGAGGTGAATCCAATGCCGTCAGAGCTACCGTGAAGCAGTCCCCCGAGAACTCCGCCGATCCCGGTGCTCGCGAACGCATGGTTAGCCTCCTCCCGCAGCTCGAGGATCACGTCCCGCGGCGACAGCGGACGCCCGGTGGCGTTGGCCGGACACGCCTCGTGGCAGCGACCGCACTTGGTGCACGCGTCGAGCTGAAGCAGATGCAGCGGGCTGAAGTCCGTCAGCGCGGCGTACCCGGCGGGGAGCTCCGCGCGATCGGGCGGGATCCCCTCGAGGCGCTTGCCGGCCACAGGGTCGCGCAGCGATAGCGACAGATAGGAGGCGAACATGTGCGCCGCCTTCGTGTACGGGATGCTCGCCACGAACGTGATCGCCAAAAGGCCGTGGAACCACCAGATGCCGTGCCGGAGCCCCGCCAGCACCGGGTACGAAAGCCCGGTGAGCGCCTGCGCGACGATCCACCCCCCGAACTGCGTCCCGCCGTAGCCAGGATCGCTCATCGCGATCCGCACCCCTTCGAGCAAGAAACCGGTGAGCGCGATCACCAGCAGCGTCCCCACGAACACCCAATCCCCAACCTCGTACACCCGCCGGTCGAACTGCGGATCGCCCGGAGCGCGGTCGGGCCGCGCGTAATCGAGCTTGCGCGGACGGATCACCGCGCGCCGCACCATCATCGCCAGCAGGCCCGCGACCAACGCCGTGCCGAAGACGTTGAGCGCCTCCTTGTAGGCGAGATAGAAGCCGCCATGGAAGTAGCTCCAGCCGAACACCGGCGAGGTGAAGTCGGTGTCGAACCCAAGCACCACCGTCCCCGCGAACAGCACGATGAAGCCGTAGAAGATTCCGCGGTGCGCCCACCCCGCCAGCCGATCCCGCCGCCCGATCGTCGCGTGCGAGGCCAATAACGCCAGGCCCCCACCGAGCCGTCCAGGTATCTCCCGCCACGGATAGGGCGGCCACGGCCCGCCGTGCCCGTGACGCCACTTCACGAACGGACGCGCGACCCCGTACACGAACACCAGCACCGAGATCACGGCCAGCACGTACCACGTGATCCTCAACCCGACCGTGAAATGCCAGAAGACCGCGCGGGTTGCGGTCGAGGCGGCGAGCACCGACACGGACTAACCCAGCGCCTGCTCCAGCTCGTCGGCGACCTCGAACAGGTCGGCGACCGCCCCGTAGTGAGCCACGCCGAAGATCGGCGCTTCGGGATCGGTGTTCACGGCGATGATCGTGTCGGCGGTGCGCATTCCCGCGAGGTGCTGGACCGCGCCCGAGATGCCGAGCGCGAGGTACACCCGCGGCTTGACGGTCTTGCCAGACTGCCCGACCTGGCGTGCGCTGGGCATCCATCCCGCGTCGACGATCGGCCGCGACACGCTCAGCGTCGCGCCGAACTTCTCGGCCAGCTCCTCGAAGCGCGGGATGTTGTCCTTGTCCTCGATGCCGCGACCGATCGAGAGCAGGAACTCGGCCTTGGTGATGTCGACGTCGCCGGCCGCCACGTCGAGGTACTCGACGTGCTCGGTCCGAGCCGCGCCGTCGAGGTCGATCGACACGGCCCGCGCGGGCGCCGAGCCGGATCCGGCCGCGGCGACGGGGAAGATGCCGGGACGCACGGTCAAGAGCGTGCACTCCTTGCCCGGGAACTCGAGCTCGGCCACCAGCTTGTCGCCGTACGCACCGCGCCGCGCGCGAGGCCCGTCCGCCCACGAGATCGCCGTCACGTCACTCGCGAACCCGAGCGCCAGGTGGGCCGCGACCGCGGGCGCGAAGCCAATCGAATCGATCGTGTGACCCAACAACACCAATCCCGGCTCCTCGACCTCGATCAACGCCTGCACCGCGCGCTGCCACACGTGCGCCTCGAACTGCCCGGTCGGCGCCGACACCGTCAGAACCTCATCCACACCCTCCGCGGCCACACCTGCCGCGAACTTCTCAGCATCGGCGCCAATCACGGCAACCGCCAAGCGGCCCCCCGCCGTCTCCTTCACTTCCAGAGCCGCGCTCACCAACTCGAGCGAGACGTCGCGCAGCTCCCCGCGGCGCGTCTCGGCGAGCACGAGCACCCCGCTCATCCCGACATCCTTTCCTGCACGATCTCGACGATCCGCGCCGCGACCGCGGCCGGCGACCCGTTCAGCATCTCGGCGCCCGCGCCGCGGTCCGGCGTCGCGAGCGCCACCGTACGCGAGCCGGCGGCGGCCTGCACGACCGCCGGATCCAGCCCGAGGTCGTCTAGGCCGAACACCTCGAGGGGCTTCTCCCGCGCCTGCTTGATCGCCCGCAGAGTCGCGTAGCGCGGCTCGTTGATCCCGGTCTGGATGGTCAGCAACGCGGGTGCGTGGATCCGCAACACCTCGATCACGCCGCCCTCGAGCTCGCGATGGACCGTCGCAACGCCGCCCGACGCGTCCCACTCCAACGCAGTCACCACCGCGACCCGCGGCAGATCCAAAAAGCCCGCGAGCGCCGTCCCGGTCGCGCCGTTGACGGCGTCAGACGACTGCACGCCGCACAGGACGAGATCGGGCGACTCGCGCTCCACCATCGCCGCCAAAACACGCGCCACGGCCAGGACATCCGCGCCCTCGAGCTCCTCATCCCACACGCGCACGGCCCGATCCGCCCCCTTGGCCAGGCAACTCAACAGGCCCTCCTCGGCCTCCTCATCGCCCACCGTCACCGCGACCACCTCGTGACCGTCGCCGCCGGCGTCGTCGCGGAGCTGCAGCGCCGCCTCCAGTGAGAACGTGTCCCACTCGTTCAGATCCCACTCGAGGAAGTCGGCGTCCACGCCGACCCCGTCCTCGACGAGCTCGAACTCCTCATCCAGGGCGGCGACCTGCTTGACCGCGACGACGATCTTCACCGGCTCACCTCGACGGTCGTGCGGGGTGGGCGCGTCTGATCACGCCAGCGCGACATCGACCGTGTTCTTCAGCTGCTGCAGGTAGTCGTCGTTGGAGGCATCGCCCCACAGCCGCCGCTCGCGGATGAACGGCAGCGGCATCTCGGGATGCGGCGAGTCGATCTCGCGGGCCAGGCGATGGCCGTCGAAGATCGAATCCACGATCATCCGCGGCGCCGAGGCGTCGCCGATCACGTAGACCGACTCGAGTCCCTCGCTCTCCCACCTGTCCTTGCTGGCCTTCAGCTCGCGGTACAGCTCGTCGTCGGAGATGCGCGCCGTGCATAGCACGACCGAATCCACCTCGAACTGCTCCTTGTGCGCCGGGTTCCACACGTCGTAGCCGTGGCACACGCCCGGCTCGATCTTCTCGAGCATCGTGTATGTGTGGATGTCGACGCCGAGCCGCTCGAGGTCGCGGTGGAGCATCGGCGCCTCGAGCGTGTAGTGCATGTAGCCGGCGATGTCGCCGGCCTGCGTCACGAAGGTCACCTCGTGACCCTCGCCGGCCAGCTTCTGGGCGACCGACACGCCCATGAAGTAGGCCTCGTTCTCGAGCACCAGCACTCGCTTCCCGACCCGCTTTGACTCGCTGACCACCTGATCGGGGGTGAGCTGCCAATCGAGCGACGTGTCCGCGCCCGGGATCGGCGCGTGGGTCGCCGCGTTCATACCGTCGGTAGCGAAGTGGCAACCCGTGGCCACGACCACGATCTCGGCGCCGTAGGTGAGAACCTCCTCGGTGCTGAGACGCGAACCGAGGTGGACCTCGACATTCTTGAGCTTGTCGAGCTGGATCTGGCGGTAGTTGACGATCCGCTTCCACTCACCGAGACCCCGAGCCGACCCCCGGAACAGGTTCTCCTTGCCGTCGGAGTGGCCGAGCTGGGAGATCCAGTTCACGGACCCACCGATCTCCTTTGAAGCCTCGACGAGGTGGACGGCGGCCATCTGGCGCTTGCCGAGGACCATCGCGCACTCCATTCCGGCCGGGCCGGCGCCGACGACGAGCACGCTCTTCTCGCGGTTGGCCGCGGGATGGAAGATCTCGGGATGCCACCCGCGGCGATACTCCTCGCCGGCGGTGGCGTTCTGGGTGCAGACCATCGGCGGACCGCCGATCTCCCAGCGTGAGATGCACTGGTTGCAGCCAATGCACTCGCGGATGTCGTCGAGCCGGCCCTCCTCGATCTTCTTGGGAAGGAACGGGTCCGAGATCGACGGGCGCGCTGCACCGATGATGTCGAACTGGCCCGACTTGATGATCGCCACCATAGTGTCGGGGTTCGTGATCCGCCCGACGCCGACCACGGGCTTGTTCGTGTGGTCGCCGGCCTTGATCTGGCCGGTGAACGGCTTCTCGTGGTTCTCCTCGAAGAACCGCGACGGGCCGGCATTCTGGCCCCACTCGGCGATGTCGCCGACGGTCAGGTCCCACAGGTCCACGAGATCGTCGCAGTACTCGACGAACCGGGCGCCGTCCTCGCCGACCTGGATCGAGATCGGCCCGAGCAGGTGATCGACCGCGAAGCGCGAGGCGATCGCGCAGTCGTCCCCGACCGCCTCCCGCACCTTTTCCAGCGACTCACGCCAGAAGCGAGCGCGGTTCTCGAACGCGCCCCCGTACTTATCGGTGCGGCGGTTGTAGAACGGCGAGAGGAACTGGAACGGCAGGTAGGCGTGGGCGCCGTACACGTAGACGATGTCGAAGCCGGCGTCCCGCGCGCGAATCGCCGCGTCCACGTACATCTGCTGGACGGTGTTGATGTCGTCCTGGTCCATGTAGCGGGGGAAGATGTTCAGCTCGAAGTCCGAGGCGATCTGCGACGGACCGCGCGGGGTGGCGCGAGACTCCATGCACGGGGCATGGGGACCGCCGTACCACAGCTCGATCCCGGCCAGCGCGCCGAACTGGTGCAGGCGGTCGGTCATCGCGGCCAGGTTCCGGACGTCGCCCTCGTCCCAGATGCGGGCCGACACCCGTGAGGTGTCGTCGGACTCGGGGTGGATCGAGCAGTACTCGGTGCAGCAAGCACCCCAGCCGCCCTCGGCCTTCATCCCCCGGTGGTAGGCCTGCATGCCGGGCTTCTCCGACCCCGCTCCGATGCAGTGGGGCACCTGGTAGAAGCGGTTCTTGAGCGTCTTCGGCCCGATCTGAATCGGCTCGAACAGGATGTCGTACTTGGGGTCACGAGCCACGGCGAGACGTCTCCTTCCCTCTCGAATCAGCGATGAACAAATAGGTTCAGTCGAAGTTCTATCTGGTTTGCCAGGCGGTGTCCACCGCGGGAAGCCTGCCGCGGGGACGGGGCGCCGCGCCGGTTGACTCCGGGGGCGCCGCGCGTTACAAGCACGAATGATGCACACCGCAGAGGAGCTGTCCAGCCCCACCTTCGCGATCCAGATGGACGGCCGGCCGGCGACGCTGGACGACGTCTTCCCCGGCTTCGTCGAGCACGACCGCCTCGGCGTCGTCGTGCGCCACCCGTGCGGCGCCGTCGGGGCCAGCACGCTGATCCTGGCCGCCGTGACCGCCTTCTACGACGCCCAGCGCGCAAAGGGCACGGAGTTCTTCATCTACCCCGACTACTTCCTGTTCCACGTCGGGACGGGGATGGGCGATCACGGGATGCTCGACATCTGGCCGTCGCACAAGGAGGTCGTCGTCCCCGACGAACCCGAAGCGCTCTTGCGGGCGATCAACGACCGCGGAATCACCCGTCTTCTCGTCGAAGATCGCGCCCCGGCGGAGAACGAGTTCGAACGCGAGTCGCTGGCGAGCGCGCGCAACCGGATCGTCACGACCCTGGCGTATTCGCCCACCGGGCGCGTTGCCGATCCCGGCCTCCACATCGCCGGGTGCGACGTGACCGAGTCGTATGTGGCGGCGGTGCTGAACGACTCCGCGGAGGTTGACCCGTCGATCAGAGAAGGGATCGCTGCCGGCCGCCGGACGCTCAGAAGCGAAGGCGTGCCCGTGGAGACCTACCGACCGCTCGCCCTGGACGAGGCGCTCGAGCGGTTATGAAGTGCTCAACCGTCCGGGGCGATCCAGACCAGACAGTTCGCCCCCCGGCGCACGGCCCGCGCGGCGGCGCGGAAGCGGATGCGATTCGTCAGCCGTAGGTCGGGACCGAACACGAGCAGGCCGGCGTCGCGTTCGGACGCGAGCTCGAGCAGCGCCCGCACCGGACGGCGGCTCGAGACGCGCAACAGCTCGGTGCGGATGCCAAGCTCCGCGGCACGGGAGGCGGTCGCACGTACCGCCTCGAGATCCTCCTCATGGGGCAGCGTCGCGTACTCAGGCGCGAGGATCATCGTCGTCGGATAGGCCGGCAGCATGATCATGTTGGCCACGATCAGCGCCACGCCGGCTTCGAGCGCGCTCTCCACCGCGACGCGTTCGGCGCTCGGATCCACGCGAACCGAGAGGGTCCCGAGGAGCACCGGACGAGCCCGCTCTCGACCGCTCGCCGGTAGACCAGCGCTCGAACGTCGGCGGTCGATTACCTGTGGCATCGCCCTGGCGCGATTTTACTCCCGGTGGCCGAATCCAAGCCGCCGAGACTGGCCCTTGGGCGATATTCGGATTGACCCTCCTTGTACAAACTGGTATACCGTGCCGCGCCGGAGCGAGACCGGCCAAGGGTGAGGGTTCGAATGCGTAGCGACCGTTCTGGACGGAGTTGACCGGCCACGAGGCCCCTGATAGAACTGCGCCAGCTTTGCATCAATTTGCTTAGTTAGGAGAGGGTTTAGCGCCATGGCAACAGCAGTCGTCGAGGAACGCCAACTCCTCAAGTCGCTTCGCTGGTGGGACGGATTTACAATCGCGCTGGCGAATCCTGGGTTCTTGCTCGCCTCGTTGCTCGGCGCCTATGGTGCCCTGGGCGTGATCGGGGCCACCGTGCTGTGGGGGATCGCCGCCCTTATCGCGCTGCTCTCGGTCTGGGTCTACTCCGAGCCCGCGATGATGTTCCCCGGCCGGTCGGGCGGGATCTCGCTGTATGCCAACGAAGGCTGGCGCAAGTACACGACGCTCGTCGGCCCGATGGCCACCTTCGGTTACTGGATCGGCTGGTCGGTGGTGCTGTCGATCTTCGGCAACATCATCGGATCGCTGATTCAGGCGCAATGGTTCGCGAGCACGAATTGGAACGTGTACGACGGCGTCGTGCACCTGAACCTGTTCAACTTCATCGGCATCGGCTGCATCGTGGTCGTGTGGGCGTTCAACATCTTCGGGGTGCGGCCGTTCGCGTGGTTCACGTACGTGACCGGAGCGCTCTTGATGATCCCGCTGGCCGTGCTGATGTTTGGGCCCTGGTTCGGCCACTGGCACTCGTCGAACGTGCACTGGGCCCTGGCCAGCAACCAGTGGGGCGGCGTGAAGATCGCGCTCGTTTGGCTGTTCATCATGGCCTGGTCCGCCGACGGAGTGGAGGTCTGTGCGACCTTCACACCCGAGTACAAGTCCAAGCGTGACAGCACGATCGCGCTGCGCAGCGCCGCGTCGTTCTCCCTGCTCGTGTACGTGCTGCTGCCGCTCGCGCTCGGCGGCTTCACCGGCATTCCTTCCTCCGCCGCGATCCTCTCCTACTCGCCCTACGTGCACGCCTTCAACGTGTTGATCGGCAAAGGCGCGACGGACTTCCTGGTCATCTGCCTGATCCTGTCGCTGCTTTTGTCGATGGCGAGCTCGACCGCGGACGCGGGACGTGCGCTGTACGGCATCTCGAAGGCCGGCCTCACGATCAAGGGGCTGGGACAGCTCAACCGCTACCACGTTCCCGGGCGCGCGATGACCGTCGACCTCGTCGTCAACACGTGCCTGATCCTGTTCATCTCGAACAACCTGGCGATCCTCTACATGAGCAACATCGGCTACGTGCTCTGCCACGTTCTGGCGCTCAGCGGCTTCCTGCTGTTGCGCAAAGATCGGCCGAACTGGCCGAGACCGCTCAAGGTCAGCCGCTTCTGGGTGGGCATGGCAGCCGCCTTGATGGTGTACAACGCCGTGATCCTGATCGTCGGCGCAGGCGCGCCGAAGCTCAACGGCTACGGCACCTGGACGGACTTCTTCATCGGCGTCGGCATCCTCGTGGCGTCCGTGCTGCTCTTCTTCTACCGGCGTGTGGTCGAGGACAGGGAGCCAATCCACTGGAAGGAGACGACCCCGACGATGCCCGAGGGCGCGGACCGAGAGGCGCTGATCCAAGCCGGCTGGACTCCGGACAGGACGGCCACGGCCGTTCCGGTGGGCAGCTGAGATGAAGAAGATCGTCATCGGCTACGACGAGTCCGATGCCGCCAAGCGTGCGCTCGAGCGCGCCGCCGACTTGGCCAAGGCATTCGACTCGGAGCTGCTCGTCGTCAGCGTGGCCCCGATCACGACCAACATCGGCCGCTCGGCGGGCCCGATCGACTCGACCGATCCCCCGTCGGCGCATATCGAGGAGCTCAAGCACGCCCAGACCTATCTCGAAGGACGGGGCCTGCAAGCCGAGTACGCCCCCGCGATCGGCCACCCGGCCGAGACGCTCGCCCAAGCCGCAGAGGATCGCGGCGCCGATCTGGTCGTCCTGGGCACCCGTGAGCCAAACGTGATCGCCCGCCTGTTCGGTCAGAGCGTCAGCGAGTCGGTGGCGCACCGGGTGCACTGCGACGTCCTGATCGTGCACTGAGACCGGTCCGCATCGCGGCCGGAGCGGACCAGAGCTAGTCCGCCTTTATGTTCCAGGTCGGCAGGTTCTTGCTGAGCGCGCGCCGGTAGCGCGAGCGGTAGAACGGCCGCCCGAACATCGACCACGAGGCGGTCAGGAACGCCACGGCGATCAACGCGCTGAACGCTTTCCCGACGGCGAAGAACAGGATGACCGCGACGAGCAGCACCAGAGACGACGCCAGCGGGACGATCCGGTAGCGAATCTGGGTCCGGCGAATCGCCGCGTACTCCTCGAGCGGGATCTTGCGCGTGTCAAACCTGCGTCCGCAGCCTTCGCATTTCCACCGCTCGCCGTACTTGAGGTCGCGACGCTCCCCGCACTCGCAGGTGACGGTGATCGGGGGCCCTTTGCGGACCGATCGGGGCAGCTCGGTCTCGGTCGACGCCATGACGGAGAGTTTAACCGGGCGGAGTCGGCAGATCGCCATGTTTTGCCGCTGCTTCGACGCGGTAGCCTCTCGGCATGGTCGGCAAGGCACAGACCGGTGGGTTCGACATCGTCGGAGTCGTGTACCTGGTCATCGTGTTCGGGGTGATGTTCCTTCCGATGCTCCTCTGCCGCTCGCAGGCTCCGCCCTCCACCGATTCGGATCAAGACGATGGCTGGGGCCCAGGTACTCCTGGGCCGCCTGATCTCCCGGTCCCGCCCTCGGGTGGCCTCCTGCTGCCGGACGCCGAGCAGTCGGCGATGCGTCTGCGCGACCACGGCAGGCTCCGGGAGCGTCGCCGCCGCCGGCGCCGCCCGGCGCACGAGCCGGTCAGAACTCCGCCGCCCCCGGTCAAGACTCACTGACGTCGGCGGCCGCGGCGCCGCGGCGTCAGATGACCGTGCGGCCGCCGTCCACGAGCAGGTTGTGCCCCGCGACCATGTTCGATGCCGGTGAGGCGAGAAACAGCACGGCCCCGACGATCTCGCCCGGTTGCCCGACCCGGCCGGCCGGGATCGCGTCCATGATCCACTCCCGGTACTCGGGTTGGTCGAGGAAGGGCGCGATCATCGGGGTCGCGAAGTCGCACGGGGCCACCGCGTTGACGTTGACCCCGTGGCGGATCCACTCCGCGCCCAGCGTGCGCGTGAGCTGGACGATCGCGCCCTTGCTGACGTTGTAAGCGAGCTGCTCGGGCACGCCGAGGAAGCCGTCGGTCGAGGAGAAGTTGACGATCTTCCCGCGGCCGCGCTCGATCATCGGCCGGCCGAACCGCTGGCAGAGCAGGAACGTGCTCGTCACGTTGGTGCGCAGCAGCGCCTCCCACTGCTCGAGCGTCACGTCGGCGGCATCCCCGCGGTCGAACACGCCCGCGGCGTTGACGAGGATGTCGACCGGGTCGTGGCGCTCGAGCACGCGATCAGCGAACGCGGACAGATTGTCCGCCTCGCTCAAATCGGCCAACTCCAGCTCACAGCTCCCTCCGGCGCCTCCGATCTCCTCAACCACCCGCCGCCCGCGCTCGCCGTCGCGTCCCGACACGACGACCTTCGCCCCCGCGCGGGCCAGGCCAAGCGCACACGCCGCGCCCAGCCCACTGGTGGCGCCGGTCACGACGGCGGTGGCGCCGTCGAGGCCGAACAGCTCTTCCAGGTACGTCACGCGAAGGCTGGGATCATGCGCTCGGCCACCATCCTCAGCTGCGTGGTGATCGGCGGAACGCCCTCGATTGTCTGACCCGAGAAGAACTGCACGAGCGGCGCGTCGGCCAGCGCCAGGATGACGTGGTTGATCCCGGCCGGGATGATGTCCCTGCGGATCTGCTCGGCGCACTCCTCGGGGGTCCCGGCCACCGACAGCTTCTCGGCCATCTCGGGGCTGAACATCTCGATCGCCTTGGCCACGTCGCCCGCGGCGAAGGCGTCGAAGATCGGCTGGAGCTCCGCCTGGTCGATCCCGTGGCGGGCGAGCTGCTCGGCGGGCATTGAGGGGATGTAGAACGCGACGAGGATGCGCGCCGCTGCCTTGGCCGCCGCCGAGTCGTCGGAGACCACCGACACGATCCAGGCCCCCAGGTCGAGCGAGCGCCAGTCTCGCCCGGCGCGCTCGGCGCCGATCTTGACGTGGTCGATCACGTAGTCGTACGCCTCGCGCGAGTAGGACAGCGCGTGGTGGAGCCCGTCGGCGATCTCGCCCGCGACCTCGAACGAGCGCGGCCCCTTCATGCCGCCCATCTTCAGCGGAACTCGCTCCTGCACGGGGCGCGCCGCGGTGAACATCCCCGTGTACTTGAAGAAGTCGCCCTCGTAGTCGATCTTGCCGTCGTCGAGGAAGGTGCGCATCACGTGCATGGCCTCGCGCAGGCGCGACAGCGGCCGGCGCTTGGCCCAGTCCAGGTGGTACTGCTCCAGCATCACGAAGTTCCCCGTCGAGACGACCGCCTCGGCCCGACCGCCCGAGAGCTCGTCGAGCGTCGCGAGCTGTTGACAGATCAGCGTCGGCTCGCGCAGGAACACGTGCGTGACGTTGGGGCCGAAACGGATTTTGCGTGTCTTGTCGGCCGCCGCCGAGAACAGGCACCAGAGATCCTTGTGCCACGTCTCGTCGACCGAGTAACAGGCGTAGTAGCCGAGCTCGTCGGCCACCTTGATCATCTCGATCGAGTCGCTCAGCGGATAGTCGGGCAGCATGCAGTAGGAGAACCGCACGTTCCCGCCGGTGGCAACTGACATAACCGTCTCCTCTCTCTGGGGTCCGGCTCCCGGACCCCGAGCCTCAACCCTCTTGATCGATCTCCGCGAGCAGCTCCTCGCCCGAGAGAACCGAGTCAGCGAAGTGATTGTGCATCCAGGCCAAGTGCTCCCACCGGCTGTCGACTATCCGCTCGAAGTCCCAGTTGGGGATGTCCTGTTGCTTGACGTTTTCCTGCATCAACGCTGGATCGACCTCGTACACGTGCTCGAACCGGCTGACCACGACGTCGGTCACCCGCTCCGCCTCCGGCGGCCTCTGAGCCGACAGCCTGAAGCCAAGCATTCTCACTCCTCCCCGTAGGCCTCGTCGAGCAGGTACTTGCCCGGATTCATGATGTTGTTCGGGTCAAGCGCGCGCTTGATCTTCTTCATCACCTCGAACCCGCCGCCGAGCTCGAGCGGAACGAGATCGACCTCGCCCTCCCGGCACGATCCGTGACACGCCGAGATCGAGCCGCCGTGCTCGATCGAGACCCGGGCGAGCTCGCGCTTGGCGTCCACCCAGGCGGCCCAGCTCTCATCGTCCCACTTCATCTCCCAGATCCCGATGTCGATCTCGGCCAGGTAGTCGCCCCAAGGCTTATAGGCACCGTTGGTGTAGGCGAACATGCCCCAGTCATCGAACACGTCGAACCGCTCGCACAGGTCGTTCGCGATCGCGTGCCACTTGTCGCGCACGGCTGGGAGCTCGGGCCAAGGAATCGCCGCGTCCTCGCAGTGCCAGCTCATCAGGGCCACCTGTCCGTCACGCGTCCGTCCGTGCTGCGGGGTGGCGTACCGGTCGTGCCGCGACGCCCAGTCGCCCTGGGAGATCTCATCGCCCGTGTACGCGCCTCCCGAGGCCTTGCCGATCCGCAGCAGGCGCTTGGCCCCCGCTTTCACCTCGTCGGCGTTGCCGTACGACGCGCACGCCACCACCGACCTGACGGACTCGGGCTGCGGGATGTACGCCTCGTCGTCGCGGCGCAGATAGCGGATCTTGTCTTCGTCGAACAGCACCACGCCGGCCAGCGTCGCGACCCCGGCGCGCGCGAGCTCGGCCGTGGCTCGCCACGCGTCCGTGTAGTTCTCGTAGGTGAAGAAGGCCGAGAACTCGGCTTCGGGCCTCGGCACCAGCTCGAGCGTCGCTTCGGTGACGATCCCGAGCGTGCCCTGGTGGCCCATGAACAGATGCTTCAGTTGGTATCCGCTCGAGGAGTGGCGGACCTTAGGGCCGCCACCGTCGCCCACTCTGATGATCTCACCCGTCGGCAGGACGATCTCGAACGAGATCACCAGGTCTCGCGTGTGTCCGTACCGCGCCCCGATCAGCGACCAGCCGTTGGTGCCGATCCGCCCCCCCACCAGCGAGCACGGGTAGGACGCCGGGTTATCGGGATAGATGTAGCCGTGCTTGCGGAGCTCCTCGTTGAGCTTGAGCATGTTGATCCCGGGACCGACCGTCACGGTGCGGTTGGCGTCGTCGATCTCGTGGATGTGGTTCATCAGCTTGACGTCGACGAGGATCCCGTGCCGGAGCGGGACGGCGCCGTCGGTCAGGCCGGTCCCGCCGGCCCTCGGCACCACGGGGATCCGGTGGCGGTTGGCCAGCTTGACCACCTCGGAGATTTGCTCGGCGGACGTGGGAAGCACGATCGCGGAGGGGATGTGCTCCTCCCACCGGTGAGCGGGGAACGGAGCCGGTACGCGCGCGCGGTTGAACACCGCCGAGCGCTCCGAGAACACATGGTCGGGTCCGCAGATCGCCGTGAGCTCGTCGATCACGCCTTCAACAAGAGCTACGGCCATGTCACACCTCGAATCCGGCCGCCTCGGCGGTCAGCTCGAAGATGTCAAAGACCTCCATGCCCTGCGCCTCCCCCTGCTCGGTCAACGGTCGCTCAGACCAGGGGCACGCGGACACGAGCGTGCTGACGCCCTCGAGCTCCTTTGCCTTGGCGATCCGCCGCCGGCTGATCTCGGCGGTCAGCTCCGGCTTCTCGACTGCCAGGTTCGACCCCGCCCCGGAGCAGTAGGACCACTGCGTCACGTGGTCGACGTCGACGAACTCCAGACCGGGAATCGCCCGCAGGATCTCGCGCGGGGACTGCCACACCCCCATCCGCTTGTTCAACCGGCACGGGTCGTGGTAGGTGACGGTCCGCTCCACCGGTGTGGTCAGCTCGAGCTTCCCGTCGCGGATCAGCTCGGCGATCAGGTCGACGGCGAGCACGATTTCGAACTCGTCGAAGTTCGGGTCGAGCGCCGGATAGTTCTCGATGATCGTGATGTAGTCGTGCGGGTCCAGGCAGATGACGCGCTTGGTCCCCGTCTTGCGCCAGTCGATCATGTTGTGCTCGGCCATCTTGTGGGCGATGTCCACGTAGCCGGTCTCCCACATCGGGCCGCCGCAGCACCACTGCTGATCCATCAGACCGAACTCCACGCCACCCGCGCGCAGGAGCAGGGCCACCGCGCGCGGCACCGAGGGCCGGTAGAAAGCGGCCTCGCAATCGGCGAACAGAACGGCCTCGCCGCCGGTCGGGATGTCAAGGCCGGCCGCCCACGCCCGGACCTTGCTCCCGGAGGTCTCGCGGGTCCATCCGAGCACCGGCTCGTTACCCCACCGGTCGGTGAGCTCGGCCCACCGCTTCCAGTTCTTCTGGTGAATGCCCTTCTTCACCGCGAGCGCGCGGACCGCCTTGACCACGTCGATGGTCCGCTGGCGGAAGCGATAGAAGTCACCGGTCATCAACGTGTTCGGGCAGCGAAGTTCACACGCCCCGCACATCGTGCAGTGGACGTAGTCCTCGGCCACGTCCTCGACCGACAGATGGCCCTTCTCCATCGCGACGACGTCGGCGTGGAACGCCGTCGGGCTGTGACGCTCGTCCCGGGTGACCTGCATGACCGGGCAGACCTCGCGGCAGAACTTGTGCCCCGAACTGAAGCAGTTGTAGGCGACGTCGCGCCACTCGTCAAAGAACTCCGCCGGAAGCCCGTTGGCGTGACCGTTCGTCTGCTGCTGCCCGGTCAGTTCCTCGCCTGGGGATCTCTCCGTCATCGATCTCCTCTCCTCGTGATCTGGGCCGGCTGCGCAAGGCGCCGCCGTCGGGCGCCGCCGAACATTTGGCATCCATCCATCCATCCATCCTACGGCGTGGCGGTCGTCGCGACAGGACAGTTCTCGGCTCCTCCTTTGTACAGACTTGTACATGCTTATGCCAGTCCTTATTCTCCCCAGCCGGCAGACGGGGGCGGCGTCAGGTCAGCGAGGCGAAGGAGAGCGAATGAGACGGATCAAGGCGGTGGTGTACGGCGTCGGCGCGATGAACTCTGTCGCCACGCGGATGATGATCGAGAAGGGCGTCGACATCGTCGGGGCGCTCGCCCGCAGCCCCGAGAAAGTGGGCAAGGATCTCGGCGACGTCGCCGGGCTCGGGTACCAGACCGGCGTGATCGTCGAGGACGATCCCGATCGGGTACTGAGCACGCGCGAGGCCGACATCGCGGTGATCGCGGTCGCGAGCTACATGTCCGACATGTACGAGCACCTTTACCGGTGCGCCAAGCACGGCGTCAACGCGGTGACGATCTCCGAGGAGGCGCTCTACCCCTGGAACACGGCGCCGATGCAGACGGCCGAGCTCGACAAGCTCGCGCGCCAGAACGGTGTCACGATCACGGGCACCGGCCATCAGGACACCTACTGGGTCAACCTGGTCAGCCTCGTGCTGGGGACCTCTCACCGGATCGAGACGGTGACCGGACGCGCGAGTTGGAACGTCGACGACTACGGCCCCGAGGTGGCCAAGGATCAGCGCGTGGACACGACCGTCGAGGACTTCGATCGCTGGCTGGCGGAAGCCGATCGTCCCCCCAGCTTCGGCCGCAACACGCTGGGCGCCCTCGTCGAGGACCTCGGCGTCACCGTGGCCGAGGCGACGAGCACCACCCGCCCCGACGTCGCCGATGAGGCGGTTACGTCCTCCGCCCTGGGCCTCACCGTCGAGCCCGGGCTCGTCGTCGGGTTCACCGATGTGGACACGGTCGTCACGCACGAGGGCATGACGCTCACGTTCGAGATGACCGGCAGGCTGTACAAGCCCGGCGAGGCCGACATCAACGACTGGACCGTCACCGGAGAGCCCGAGCTTCACCTCTCCAACCCGGCCGTGCCGACCGGAGTCACCACGGTGACGCAGCTCGTGAACCGGATCCCCGACGTGATCAACGCGCCCCCGGGCTTCGTGACGATCGAGAAGCTGCCGCGGCTGCGCTACCGCACGCATCCGCTCGGCGCTTACGTGCGCGAGCGCGGGCCGCGGTTCAGACGCAAACGGTAGGCGCCGCCGAAAGGTCAGTCCACCGGCACGAGCCCCGTCGGGGCCAGCCGGGCTAGCCCCACGTCGATCGCGTCGGGGCGCCGCCCGGCGTCCTCGGCGCGCTCCTTGCGCGCCACCGCACCGCGCACCACGCCACCACCGACATATCGAAACGGCTCGGGGGGCAGGCCGGACGGCGGCTTGCGTACGAGCCCGCAGTGCGCCCACTCGTCGTCTGACCCGAGCGTCATCGAGGCGAGGATCCGTCCCCCGAGCGCGGACGGCCCGACCCCGTTCCCGGAGAAGCCGGCACCACACACGAAATCGGGGCGGCCCAGCGTGCAGAAGAACGGCAGCCCGTCGAGGGTCCGGTCGATCGGCCCCGTCCAGCTCGCGGCGATCGGAACCGGCGCGAGCCAGGGATACGTCGCGCGCATACTCCGCGTGACTTCGCTCGCGATCGGCGAGGGACCCGAGAACGTCGCGGGGATTCGCGCGCCGTACGCCAGCCGACCACCGCCCTTGCCAAACGCTATGCGGCCGTCGTCGGTGGGTCGGTAGTAGTGCACCATCAGTCGCGAGTCGGAGATGCTCGTGCCGTCGCGCAGATCCGTCCGGCGCAGGAGGTCAGCGACCGGATCGGTGACCACCATGTCGCTCGAGACGATCACGAATGCGCGGCGCAACTCGCGCAGCTGGCTTGCCCAGGCACCCATCGCGACGACGACGCGGTCGGCGGTGATTTGACCGCTTGCCGTGCGCACGGTGAGCCGCCCGGCTCGCTCGATCGCCACCACCGGCGAGCACTCGAACACCTGCACCCCGCGCGTCCGGGCGACGCGCAGCAGCCCACGCGCGAGCAGCGCCGGCTGGACGGTGGCCGAGCCGGGTTCGAACACGCCGGCGAGGGCGGTGGGCGATCCGGTGCGGGCGGCGATCTCGTCGGGATTCATCCGCTCGAACGGCTTCGCGCCCTGACGTTCGATCGCCGCCAGCGTGTTCTCCCAGGCGCCGACCTGAGCCTGGTTGCTCGCGGTCCAGAACCAGCCGGCCCGGCGGTAACCGGCCGCGATCGCGTGCTCGTCGCAGAACTCGCCGATTCCGGCCACCGCGGCGTCCGACGCGCGCGCCAATCGCACCGCCTCGTGGGCTCCGCAGGCTCGCTCGAGCCCCGTGAAGTGGTGCCAGAACGTCATCGCGAAGCCCCCGTTGCGTCCGCTCGCGCCGGTGCCGCACAGCCCGGCTTCGACCACGACGACGTCCAGCGACGGCTCGATGCGCTTGATCTCGAGTGCGGTCCACAATCCCGTGAACCCGCCCCCGAGGATGCACACGTCGGCCCGCCGCGCGCCTTCCAGCTGCTGCGCGGGAGCCAGCGGTCCCGCCTGCGCTAGCCACCAGCTGACCATCTGGCGTGTGGCGGCGGGTGACCTCAGGACAAGGACGCCATCACGTGTTTGATCTCGGTGTAGTCCTCGAGCGCGTACATGCTGAGGTCCTTGCCGTACCCAGACTGCTTGAAGCCCCCGTGGGGCATCTCGGAGGCCAGCGGAATGTGATCGTTGATCCACACGCACCCGAACCGCAACGCGTTCGCGACCCGTAGCGCACGACCGACATCGCGGGTCCAGACGCTCGACGCGAGACCGTAGGGCGTTCCGTTCGCCCACGCGATCGCCTCCGCCTCATCCGTGAACGGTTGCACGGTGATCACCGGTCCGAAGATCTCCCGCTGGATCATCTCGTCGCTCTGACGCAGCCCCGACACGACCGTCGGCTCGAGGAAGAACCCGGGGCGGTCGGGCTCGCGCCCGCCGGTCGCGACCTCGACGTAGTCCGGGCGGCGCTCGAGGAAACCCTCGACCCGATCGCGCTGGCGCGCCGAGTTGAGCGGCCCGAGCGTCGTGTCGGCCGAGCGCGTGTCGCCCAGCACGAATCCCTTGGCCTGCTCCACCAGCCCGCCCACGAAGTCGTCGTGGATCTTCGAGCTCGCCAATACGCGCGTCGCCGCGGTGCAGTCCTGCCCGGCGTTGTAGTAGCCGGTGCCGGCGATCGTCTCGAGCGCGGTCTCCATGTCGGCATCGTCGAACACCACGACCGGCGCCTTGCCGCCCAACTCCAGATGAACGCGCTTGAGCGTGTCGGCCGCCGCTTTGGCGATCCACTTGCCCGTCTCCACCGACCCCGTCAGCGAAACCATGTCAACGTCCTCATGGGTGACGAGCGCCTGCCCGGCCGGATCGCCGTGACCCGTGATCACGTTCAACACACCCTTGGGGAAGATCTCCCCCGCATACTGCGCCAGCTTGAGCGTCGTCAACGGCGTCGTCTCCGCCGGCTTGAGCACGATCGTGTTACCCGCCGCCAGCGCCGGACCGATCTTCCACACCGCCATCATCACGGGGTAGTTCCACGGCGCGATCTGGCCTACCACGCCGACCGGCTCACGCCGAATCATCGAGGTGTACCCGCGCATGTACTCGCCGGTGGCGCGACCCTCCATACACCGCGCCGCCCCCGCGAAGAACCGCAGGTTGTCCACCATGAACGGGATCTCGTCATCCCGGAACGCATTGATCGGCTTACCCGCATTATCGGACTCGAGCTCGGCCAGCTCATCCGCGTGCTCCTCGATCGCATCGGCCAGTTTCAGCAGCGCGAATGCGCGCTCCCCGGGCGTGGTGACCGACCACTCGTCGTAGGCAGCTTTCGCGGCGCGTACCGCCAGGTCCACATCGGCGCCCGTCGACAGCGGCGCCTCCGCGATCACCTCACCCGTGGCGGGATTGAGAACCGGCTCGGTCTGCCCGTCCACGGGATCGACAAACTCGCCGTTGATGAAGTTCTGAAGCGTCGAAGTCACTGTCGCCACGACCACACCCACCCCTCGCTGGACAAATTGATACATGCGTTATATCGGGTGCGTTCGCGCGCGGCAACCGGACCCGCCCGGCGTGCGTTGACCCGCCGTGTACGCTGACGCGGCGTATGACCGACCGAAGCGACGCTCCGCTGATCGGCATCTCGTGCGGGTTCACCGACTACGGCGACTACCTCGGCGTCGCCTTCAGCGCGCCGATCGAGCGCCTCGGTGCCGTCGCGGTGATTCTCCCTTACACGCAGCGGCCGAGACCCCTGGTGGCGCGGCTCGACGGCCTGCTGCTCGCCGGCGGCCGCGACATCGAGCCCGAGCGCTTCGGCGGTCGCCGCCATCCCAGGGCGACGGCGCACTCGCCGCTCCGCGACGAGGCCGAGCTTCCGCTCGCCAAGGAGGCGATCGCGGCCGGCCTCCCGGTGCTCGGGATCTGCCGGGGCATGCAGGTAATCAACGTGGCGCTGGGCGGTTCGCTCCATCCCGACCACAGCGTGCTGCCGTCCCCCGCCGACCGCCATCGCGGCGGCGACTGGGACATCTGGGAGGAGGTCGTGCGGGCGCGCCTCGGGAACGGCCCGCCGGTTCAGCACCCCTCCCACGAGATCGTCGTCGCCCCGGATAGCCGGCTCGCCGGCGCCCTGACAACCGGCGTGATCGTCAACAGCTACCACCACCAGAGCATTGCCACGCTCGGGGAGGGCGTCGTGGTGGCGGCGACAGCGCCGGACGGCGTGATCGAGGCGATCGAGGTCCCGGGCGCCCCCGCGCTGTGCATCGGGGTTCAGTGGGAGCTCCAGGAAGAGCCCTCGCCCGCGCTGCTCGCGCTGTTCGTCGAGGCCGCGGCGCAACGCGCCGCCGCTCCTGCGATATAACTGCGCCGTTATTTGTACAAATTCATCAAAGCAGAGGTGACGGGTGTCGACCGAAGATCTGCATCGCACGGCTTTCGACAGGGTCCAGCGGGAAGCGGGCGCGAACTGGACCGACTGGGAAGGCTGGGCGTGGGCGGCTGACTTCGGCGACGCGGTCGCCGAGCACGTGGCGACTCGCACCGCGTGCAATCTGTGGGACGAGTCGCCACTGCGCAAGTGGGACCTCGAGGGCCCGGACGCGCTGGCACTAGCCGATGCGCTGTTCGCCAACGACATGTCGGCCCTTGAGATCGGGCAGGTGCGCTACGGCCCGATCTGCGACGGCGAAGGCAAGATGATCATGGACGGCACGGTGTTCCGCCTGGGCGACGAGCACTGCCTCTCGATCACGAGCTACGACTCGGATCTGGAGTGGTTCAGGCAGGTGGCGAGCGATCGCGGCTTCGACGTGCGGGTTGAGGACCGCACCGCGGCGATGCCCCACCTCCAGGTCCAGGGCCCGAAGGCGCGCGAGGTCCTCGGGCCGATCACCGAGGGCGCCGACTTGGGCACGCTGCGCTACTTCCGCTTCATCCCCGAGGGGGTCACGGTCGGAGGCGTGCCCGTCATGCTGTCCCGCACGGGATATTCCGGGGAGCTCGGCTTCGAGCTCTACTGCACGCCCGACGACGCCGAGACGCTGTGGAACGCGGTGCTCGAGGCCGGCCAGCCCCACGGCATCCGACCGATCGGCCTCTCAGCGATCGAGACGATCAGGATCGAGTCCGGCCTGCTGTTCCCCGACGTCGACTACTTCCCCCACCAGACGGATCCCTACGAGGTCCGCCTCGACAACGTGATCAAGCTCGACAAGGCCGCAGACTTCGTTGGACGCGACGCGCTGCGCGAGATCGCCGCCCAGGGGACGCCGCGGCTGCTCACGACGCTGCGCATCGAGGGAAAAGAGGTCCCGGAGTACGGCGCCGCCGTCACGCTCGACGGCGACGAGGTCGGGATTGTGCGGAGCCCGTGCCAGAGCCCGACGTTCGACATGCAGGTGATCGCCATGGCGTCGATCGACCGCGGGCTCGTCGAGGATGGCCAGCGTGTGGAAGTGGCATTCGCCGGCGGGACGATCGGCGCCACGGTGGCGCCGTTTCCGCTCTACGACACCGAGAAGCGCCGGCCGCGTAGCTAAGGGTTCACGAAGAGGGCTCGATGTTGCGTTCTCGCGCCGCCCATTCCAGCAGCGGCTCGAGCGAGAACGGCGCGTCGTCGATGCCGGCCTGCGGATCTCCGATCCGCGCGAACCGGGCCGGCACGGTCGCGATCGTAAACTCGCGCGGATCCACATCGTCGAGCTCGTCCCAGCTGATCGGCGTTGACACGGTGCCGTCGCGGTTTCCTCTCACCGAGTACGCGCTGGCGATCGTGTGATCGCGCGCGTTCTGGTTGTAGTCGACGAACACCTTCCGTGGGTCACGGTCCTTGCGCCACCAGGTCGTCGTCGCGTCGTCCGGGATCCGCCGCTCCACCTCGCGCGCGAACGCGAGCGCGGCTTCGCGGACCTCGCTGAAGCCCCAGCGCGGCTCGATCCGAACGTAGATGTGCAGCCCGTTCCCGCCCGAGGTCTTGGGCCAGCCGACCGCCCCGATCTCGTCGAGCACCTCGCGCGCGACGTGCGCGACTCGGCGCACCGACTCGAACGTGGCCTCGGGCATCGGGTCGAGGTCGATTCGCCACTCGTCGGGCCGCTCGACGTCGGCGCACCGGGAATTCCACGGATGGAACTCGACCGTCGACATCTGCACGGCCCAGACCACGCTCGCCAGCTCGGTCACGCACAGCTCGTCCGCCGTCCGTCCGAAGCGTGGGAAGTAGATGTTCACCGTCTGGACCCAGGGCGGGGCACCCCGGGGCAGCCGTTTCTGATGCACCTTCTGTCCGTCGACGCCGTCAGGGAAGCGGTGCAGCATGCACGGCCGCTCGCGCAGCGCGCGGACGATGCCGTCGCCGACGGCGATGTAGTACCTGGCCAGGTCGAGCTTGGTCTCGCCCCGGGCTGAGAAATACACGCGATCCGGGCTCGAGATCCTCACGGTCCTGCCGTCCACCTCGAGCTCGACGGCCGGGCTGGTCTGCTTGGCGCTCACGCTCATCGCAGGTTAGACGTGCGTGGGCAGCCGATCTCATCGCCCGGCGCTCCGCAGCAACTGTTGCGCGGCCCGCTCTCCGCTCCTCAGTGCTCCCTCCATCTGCGCATGCCACTCGCCGGCGGTGTGCTCGCCGGCGAACGCGAGCGGGCCGACCGGGCGAGTGAGCGCCCCGGTATCGATCGGCGAAGCCGCCGACTGGGCCGAGTAGGCGGCGCGCGCCCAGGGATCGTCCTCCCAGGTCGAGAGGAGCGTGTCCCCGGCGTCTAGCGCGAGATCGGGGCGCAGGGACCGCAACGCCGCCAGCCACCGGTTCGCACCGGACCTGACCGACAGCTCGTCGAGCGCCGCCGCGGTTCCGGCGAACGCCGCCAGGAACGGCGCCGGCGCTCCGTCGGCGCCCAACTGCGTCCAGCACCAGAAGCGTCCCGGGACCGACAGCGTCGCGCTTGGCGGCACAAGCGAGCCGAGCCTGACGAACATCTTGGCCGCCTGCCCATAGCGGACGCCGACTATTGCGCGGGCCTTGCCGTCGGGGAGCGGGGGATCGAAGCTGATCGCTCCCACCGTCGCGGCGGGCACCGCGACCACCGCGGCGTCGGCCACGGCGACGTGCGACCCGGCGCGGATGCGAACTCCGCGCTCATCCCACGCGATGCGACGAACCGGGCTCGCCACATGAACGCTTTCACCCAGGCGCGCCGCGAGCTCCCGCGCAATGCGGTCATTGCCGCCCTGCACCGTGTAGGTCTCGAACGGCCCGAACGCGGCGCCCGCTTCGCGCAGCACCGACGCGTCGAGATCGCCGGCCGGGTAGCCGCAGCTGACCTCGATACGCGCCCGGATCGCCTCGGCCACCGCCGGATCGAGGCGATACGTCGCGAGCGCCTGCGCCAACGTCGCCACCGGCGTGCCCGCCGCAGGAGGCTTGGACGCGATTCGGGCAGCCGCCCGGGCCACCTGCTCGGGCGAGACGGTGTCGATCCCGTCCCGTCCCCTGGGCTCGCGGTCGCCGTACTGCGTTCCCTTTCGCACCAGCGCCAGACCCAGCCGTTCCGCGGTCGCGACCACCGTGTCGTTGCCGGGCAGGATGAACTCGGCGCCCCGCTCGACGACGCCGCCGGCGAACGGGACCGACCACACCCTCCCGCCAACCCGATCGCGAGCCTCGAACACCTCGACCTCCACTCCGGCATCGGCCAGCCGGGCCGCTGCGGCCAGCCCGGCGAACCCGGCGCCGACGACGATCGCCTTCATCGAGCTACTCGGGCCCGATCGTCCAGCTGGGCCGGTTCTGGCTCGCCCGCAGGTAGCGGCGGGTCCACCGCGGTCGCCCGTAGACCGTCCACGCCGTCGCCACGACCGCCACGAGGACGATGCCCGCGAACGTCCGGCCGGCCAGGATGAGCACGATCAGCAATGCCATCACGACCGCGGCCACGGCCACCGGGAGGCGCCTGTACCGAAGTTCCGTACGCCGCAGCTGGTCATACTCGGCCACCGGGATGTGCAGCGTACTCCAGCTTCGGCCGCACGTCTGGCAGGTCCACAGCTCGCCGTAACGCAGTTCCTGGCGCTCGCCGCACTCGCACCTGAGCGTGATCGGCGGGCCGCGGCGAATCGATCGAGGGAGATCCGCCTCGCTGGTCATGGAGTCAGTGCTGCGGAGGTTCCCATCCCTCGAGCACCGGGGGCGTCCAGTCGGTGCCCACCGTCCGCGAGTCCTCGACCCACGGCCCCAGCTCCGGCTGGGGGAACTTGCAGTGCCGCTCCTTCAACGCGATTCCGTACGAGTTGCCCGACTCCAGGTGCGTGATCAGCACCTTGCGCGCGATCTCGTCCTCGCGCCCGGCGGGAATCGGGAAGTAGATCTTCAGGAACGAGTTCGAATAGCGATCGAACACTGCCGGCACGCCGTCCTCCTCGAGCAGCTGCACGTCCTCGAGCCAGTTGATGTCCTCACCCGGCGTGGCGGCGAGCAGGTCGACGTCCTCCACCAGCGACATATCCTCCTGGTAGGGGAATCGATGGCCGGACAGGTATTCGGCGTCGATCGAGATCGTGTACTCGGTCTCGCTCACGATCCCACCTCCTCGCGCTCGCTCTCGAGGTAGTCGATCGGGTTCTCGATGTGCCGCTCGAGCAGCTGTTCGATCCTGGCCAGCGTCCGCTCCTCCGAGACGCCGGGGATGTAGTCGGTGCCGGCCAGCGGCACGCGCGCCATCGCCGAGGCCTCGACCGTCAACGCAGCGAGGTCCTCGGGCTCGAGGCTGTGCACGTCGGTCTTCCCGCACGCCCGGGCCAGCATCTGGCATTCGAGCGTCATCGTGTGCAGGAAGTTGTAGACGCGCTGGGCGGCCTCGTCGACGACCAGCCGCTTACGGAGCTCCGGATCCTGGGTGGCCACTCCGACCGGGCAGCGCCCGGTGTGGCAGTGGTAGCACCGGCCGGCGGGCACGCCCACGGTGCCCTCGTAGTCGGTGACGCCCGGGATCTCCTTGTTGCAGTTCAGCGCCATCAGCGCCGAGTGCCCGATCGCGATCGCGTTGGCCCCGAGCGCCAGCGCCTTGGCCACGTCGGCGCCGTTGCGGATCCCGCCGGCGACGACCAGGTCGACCTCGTCGGCCATGCCGACGTCCTCGAGCGCGCGGCGGGCCTCCGGGATCGCGGCCATCAGAGGGATTCCCGTCTCCTCGGTGGCGATGTGCGGGCCGGCGCCGGTTGAGCCCTCGGCCCCGTCGAGGTAGATGATGTCCGGCCCGCACTTGGCCGCCATGCGCACGTCGTCGTACACGCGCGCCGCGCCCAGCTTGAGCTGGATCGGGATCTCGTAGTTGGTCGCCTCGCGGATCTCCTGGATCTTCAGCGACAGGTCATCGGGGCCCAGCCAGTCCGGGTGGCGCGCCGGCGAGCGCTGATCGATGCCGGCCGGCAGCGAGCGCATCTCGGCCACCTGCTCGGTCACCTTCTGGCCCATCAGGTGACCGCCCAGACCGACCTTGCATCCCTGGCCGATGAAGAACTCGCACGCGTCGGCCAGCATCAAGTGATGCGGGTTGAAGCCGTACCGGCTCTGGATGACCTGGTAGTACCACTTCGTCGACAGGTCGCGCTCGGGCGGGATCATCCCGCCTTCGCCCGAGCAGGTCGCGGTGCCCGCCATCGAGGCGCCCTTGGCCAGCGCCATCTTGGCCTCGAGCGACAGCGCGCCAAAACTCATTCCGGTGATGTAGATCGGGATGTCGAGCTCGATCGGCTTCTTGGCGAAGCGCGCCCCGAGCACCGTCTTGGTCAGGCACTTCTCGCGATAGCCCTCGATCACGAACCGGGTCAGCGTGCCCGGCAGGAACATCAGCTCGTCCCAGTGCGGGATGTCCTTGAACATCGAGAAGCCGCGCATCCGGTAACGCCCGAGCTCGGCCTTGACGTGGATGTCGTCGATCACCTCGGGGGTGAAGATCCGGCTGTGACCGAGCTGGTTGCGACGCAGCGGGGCGTTCTCGTCGGCGGCAGCCATCACAGCACCATCTTCCTTTCGGAGGGCTCGAGCGAGTCGTAGTTGTAGAGCTTCTTGCCGCACACGAACTTCTGCAGCTCGGGTGGCTCACCGAGGCCGTAGATACCGAACTTCCGGGTTACGAACTCCGTGTCCGCGTCTGTCCATTCCCCGGGGACGCAGTCGATCCCGAGCGAGGCGACCTTGCCTCCGACGTACAGCGTGCCGTCGTACATCGAGTCGCCCAGGCCATGCCCGGCGTTGCCGAGGATGATCTGGCGCCCGCGCTGCATCATGAAGCCCGTCATCGAGCCGGCGTCGCCGAGCGCGATCACCGTCCCGCCCTTCTGGTCGATGCCGGTGCGCGCGCCGACCCGGCCCTTGACGACGACGTCGCCACCGCGGAGCGCCGCCGCCGTGAGCGACCCGGCGTTGCCCTCGATCACGCACACGCCGGACATCATGTTCTCGCACGCGGACCACCCAACCCGGCCGGTGATGTGCACTTCGGGGCCGTCGATCAGTCCGCACGCGAAGTAACCCAGGCTGCCCTCGAAAGTGACCTTGCACCGCGCGAGGATGCCCACGCCGAGCGAGTGCTTGGCGCCTGGGTTCCTGACCGTCACTTCGCGGATGCCGAGCTCGTAGACGAGCCGGCGCAGCTCGAGGTTGATCTGCCGCGTGGTCAGCTCGCGGGCGTCGAAGCTCGCGCGGTCGCCGTCGATTTCGGCCGTTCCGGGGACGCGCTCGTCGAGCTCGACCAACCCACGGGGATCGAAGCGCGCCGGCGGCGGAGTCACCGTGTCCACACCATCACCTCGCTCTCGTACGGGTCGTAGGTCTCGATCTCGCGGTCGATCACCGCCCGGATTGCCATCTCCTCGGACGCCAGCACGACCATGTCGTCGCCCTCGTAGAGCACGAGCGGCTTGGCCGCCAGCTCGTCCTTGGCCATCCCGAGCGCGTCCTCGGACACGCAGATGTAGGTGAACACGCCGTCGAGGTCTTCGAGGCTGTTGCGCATGGCCTGTTCTAGCGTGTCGCCTTCGGCCATCTTCTGCGCCAGGTACACGGCGATGATTTCCGAGTCGCAGTCCGACGCGAAGCGGTGGCCCATGCGCTCCAGCCGCCGACGCCACTGGTGGTAGTTGGTCAGCTGACCGTTGTGCACGACGGCCACGTCGGAGAACGGATACGCCCAGTAGGGGTGGGCATTGGAGATGTCGACGTCGGACTCGGTGGCCATCCGGACGTGCCCGATTCCGTGCGTCCCGACGTAGCCGTCGAGCTTGTAGGACCCACCGACGGTGTGGGCATCGCCGAGGTCCTTGATGATCTCCAGCGCCGAGCCGGCCGAAAGCACCTCGGCGCCCGGAACCGACTCGACGTAGTCGGCCACATGCTTGAGCTCACCGTCGTAATCGAGCGTGGCCGCGATCGTGTAGTCGTTGATGCGTTCGATCGAGTCGACGCGAGCGCCGGCGGCGCGCAGGCGCGCCTCGACCTCGTGCCGGCGATGCCTCAGGCGATCGGCGTACTCGATGTCTCCGTTCGCCTCGCCGTCGGCCAACTTGATCCGCATGATCAGTTCGTTGCTCGGTCGGCGGTACAGCGCGTATCCGGTCGAATCGGGCCCGCGATGCTTCATCGACTGAAGCATCCGCGTCATGTCCGACCCGAGCCGGTGGGCGCCGTTGCCGTTCCTGTAGATGATTCCCGCGATTCCGCACATGGCCGTTACGGGAGCACTTCGAGGTATTCGTCGCGCTCCCAGTCGGTGACCGCGGCCAGGTAGCGCTCCCACTCGTCGCGCTTGTAGTGCTCGAACACCTTGTACAGCCGGCCGGGGATGGCGGCCTGGATCGTCTTGTCCTCCGCCAGGGCGTTCAGCGCAGCGCCGAGGCTCTCGGGCACGCGCTCGATCTCGACGCCCTGCTGGAGCAGCTCGTACGTGTTGCCCTGCTGGGGCGGGCCCGGGTCGAGCTTACGCCGCACGCCGTCGAGACCGGCCTGGAGCAGGGACGCGGTCGTCATGTACGGGTTGCACGAGGAGTCGACGCCGCGGTACTCGAACCGGCCACCGGTCGCCACGCGCACGGTCGTGGTGCGGTTCTGCCAGCCCCAGTTTTTGTAGATCGGGGCCCAGAAGCCGGTATCCCACATCCGGCAGTAGGAGTTCACGGTCGGGTTGCCGATGCACATCAGCGCGCCGAAGTGCTCGAGCATCCCGCCCAGGAAGTTGCGCGCGATCTCTGAGAGCTGCGCCGGCCCTTCGGGGTCGTGGAACACGTTGACGCCGTTCTCGTCGACGAGCGTGAAGTGATGATGGTGGCCGTTGGCCGAGACGCCGGTGAACGGCTTGGGCATCCAGGTCGGGAGGACGCCGTGCTTGCGTCCGACCGCGGCGCACACCTGGCGGTAGGTGGTGAGGTTGTCGGCGGTCCGCACCGGACGATCGAAGCGGAAGTTCAGCTCCAGCTGTCCGGGCGCGTCCTCGTGGTCGCCGTAGCTCATGTCGAGTCCGAGCTGCTGGCCCCAATCGACGACGTCGAGCAGAACCGGACGGAGCTCCTCGAACTGGTGGATGTGGTAGCAGTAGGGCTTGGTCATGCCCTCGGGCAGCTGACCCTGTTCGGGGTTCTTGAGCCACATCGTCTCGGGCTCGATCCCGATCAGGAACTGGTAGCCGAGCTCCTGCTCGAACTCGTGCGCGACCCGCTTGAGGTTCTGGCGGCAGTCCGCGTCGAGCAGCTCGCCGGTCTCGGTGTCGTAGCAGTCGCAATACACGCGCGCGACGCGGTTGTCCCACGGCAGCACGGCAAACGTGTCGAGGTCCGCCACGGCGGCGAGCTCGGACTCCTCGGGACCGAAGCCGATGTAGTTGCCCAGGCGGTCGGTGAACAGGTTGGCGGTGGCGCCATACACGAGCTGGTAGCCCTTCTCGGCGACCTGCGGGAAGAAGGTCGAAACGACGCCCTTGCCCATCACCCGGCCCGTGACCGAGATCTGCTGGAAGAACACGTACTTGATGCCCTGCGCCTCGATCCGCCGCGTGATCTGCTCGATCTTCTCGCGCCGGCCGGGCGCGTGGCGCGCCTCCTCCAGCGTCGCCGGCGCCGGCGCGATCCGCGGGCTCTCGAGCACCGTCTCAACGGTCCCGCCCAGCGGCACCGCCGTCGCACTCGGGTCGCCGCCGTCGACTGCTACCGCCATGTCCACTCCTTTCTGCACCCTCGCCGGCCGCGCGATGCGACGGGACGGACGCCTTCACGCTCCCACGCGGCCGCCGGCATCCGACAGCCGTTGTACAAATTCGTACACCGCGGTTATATCAGTTGCCGGGGGTCGAGGCAAGAGTCGCGCGACCCCGCCAACCCCGCCGCCCCACCCGCCATCCCGCGGGGGCACCCACCGCCCCACCCGCCACCCCGCGCGGGCATCCTCCGCTCCACCCGCCACCCCGCGCGGGGGGGCAATTTCCGCCATTCCAGATCGCCACCGCTCCCAGTTCCGGATAACTCCTCTTGGAGAGCAGAAATCCGTCACCAGCCACCACCCGCAATCCGTAATGGCGGAAATTGCCCGCCCCCCCGCGTTGGGCTTGACCGAGCGCCACCCACGCACTATCCTCCATGCACATAGCGCATCTGTGTTGCGTGATAAGCAATGAATAGCGAACTTCCCTCCACTGCTCAAACACTCGTGATCGGCGCGGGCGTCCACGGCCTGTCGACCGCCTGGCATCTCGCCCAGCAGGGCCAGGACGTACTCGTCGTCGACAAGACCGACGTGGCGGCCGGCGCCTCCGGCATCGCCTGCGGCGTCATCCGCAACAACTACTTCCAGCCGGCGATGTCCGAGCTGATGGCCGCATGCGTCGAGGTGTGGGAGTCCGACCCGGAGACCCTGCACTACCACGGCAGCGGCTACATCGCGCTGGGTCCGCCGGCCCAGGAGAGCGACCTGATCGCCGTGCATGAGCGCCAGCAGCGGATCGGCTACCCGTCGGAGCTGTACCTGGGCGAGGACGAGGTGTCCGCGCACATGCGCTCGCTGTACGCCGACTGGCGCGCCCCCGGCCTCACGGTCTGCCTGCACGAGCGCGCCGGCGGCTACGCCTTCAACAAGGAGTCGATGCTCGGGCTCGCGGGCAAGGCCCGGCAGGCCGGCGCCCAGATCATGACCGGCGTCGAGGTCACGGGCTTCGAGCTGGACGACGACAACGCAGTCACGACGGTCCATACCAGCGCCGGCGACATCGTCCCCGAGCAGGTCGTGGTCGCGGTGGGTCCGTGGATCCCGCACCTGTGGGAAATGCTCGGCCTGCCGGACCGGATCGATGTGCGTCAGCCGGACGGCTCGACAACGCCCGACCTGGCGATGTGGACCTACTGGTACCTCCAGGAGGGCGAGATCGACTTCGACCCGACGCTGTTCGCGACCGAGCAGGGTCTGTCCTCGCCGGTGCTGCACGTCGACTCCGACCAGACGCTGCGCGACGACGAGGCGCGCCTGATCACGAGCGACCCGTGGGGCGTGTACTTCAAGCCCGACCGGACCACGGTCCAGGGCGGCGCCCAGCCGCTCACCGTCGGTCCCGAGTTCGAGGTCGATCCTTACCCCACGGGGACCGTCGAGACGAGCTTCCCGGACATGTGGTGCGCGGCCCTGTCGCACTGCCTGGGCCGGTTCGAGGGCTACCGGGCCAAGTACCGCCAGACCCGCTCGGGCGGCGCCGGCGCGTTCACGGTCGACAACTTCCCGGTGTTCGACTACATGCGCCCCAACGTCTTCGTCGCGGCCGACTCCAACCACGGCTACAAGATGATCGCGGTCGGACGCGAGATCGCCCGCGTGCTCGGCGGCGAGCACTCCTCGCTGCTGCACCCGTTCCGCTTCGAGCGGTTCGCCACCGGGGATCTGCACCCCGTCTCGCACAGCCCGTACCCCTGGAGCTGAGTCGCGGGCGCCGAGGCGGCGCGCTCGGGTCACACGGACGAAGATCAGCCGCCGTCGGGTCACACGGACGAAGATCAGCCGCCGTCAGGTCACACGGACGAAGATCAGCCGCCGTCAGGTCAGACGGGCGACGATCAGCGCCGGCGAGGTCGGAACGCGGCTCCCGCCCGCCGGTTCTGAGGTGACGAGCACCTCGCTGATCCCGTTCAGGCTGCCGGCCAGACCGACGTCTCCGGCGCCGACCGAGCTCACGCTGAACAGCGTGTTCGTCGGCGATGGCCGGCCCCGCCCGCGCTCGAACCACACCTCGTAGATCCGCCCCGCCCCGGGCGCCGGCAGGCCGCGCAGGACCAGCTCGCCCCGTCCGCTGGTGATCTGGAGCCGAGCACTCCCCGGGGCGCCGATCACCTGAGCCTGGATCACACGGGTGCCGCCACCGCCGCCCGACGAGCCGATCGCGATCCCCACGATCACGGCGACCGCCACCGCCACCGCGCCGGCAAACGCCCCGAGCGCGCGGCGCGGGATCAGCACGGGACGCCGCGCCCGGGCCGGCGCTCCGTCGTGCGGTGTCGCGCGCACCTCCTTCAGCACGCGCTTGCGCAGGCCCTTCGGCACCGCGTACTGGACGCTCGCGTCGGGCAGCTCGAGCGTCACGCCCTGGAAGCCGGCCACGTCCTCGCGGCACGCCGGGCACGTCTGCATGTGAGCGCGGAACTCTTCCGCCTCGCCGGGCTCGAGCGCGCCGAGGGCGTAGGCCGCCGCGTCGGCGCTCCGACCGCATCCGTCGGCCATCTGATCCTCCGACCTCACAGCCCGACCCTCGGTCTCACAAACCCCACCCTGGGTCTCACAGCGCCACCCTGGGTCCGTCGCCGAGCGCGAAGCGGAGCTTGCTCAGGCCCAGACGCATCCGGCCCTTCACGGTACCGGCCGGCAGCTTGAGCATCTCGGCGATCTGGCTGTGGCTGAAGCCGCCAAAGAACGCGAGCTCGATGACCTGGCGCTGATCCGCCGGAAGTTCCTGCAAGGCGTCGCGAACCTGCCGGGCATCGTCCCGCCTTTCGACCTCCCGATCCGTCAGCTCGAGCGCCGGCATCCGGTCGACCACGCCGTGCTGATCGAGATCGCTCGTCGCCCTGGCCGCCTCGCGCCGGAACGCGTCGATCGCCCGATTGCGCACGACGCCAAGCACCCAGGCGCGCACGCTCCCGCGCGCGGGGTCGTATGCCGCGCTCGAGCGCCACAGCGACACGAACGCTTCCTGCACGATGTCCTCGGCCATCGCCGGGCGCCCGCACATCCGGTACGCGAGCGAGAACGCGACGCTCGCGTGACGGTCGAAGATCACATCGAACGCGCGCACTTCTCCGTCCTGGACGAGCTCCATCAGCTCCTCGTCGGCGAGGTTGCGCACTTCGACGATACGCACGCGACGCCCCGGTCGGATCACTCTGCTCTCCTAGCGCGGGCCCCGGGCGCCGGGTCCTCCCAGCGAGCGCCCGAGCTCCGCCGCAGCGGAGCCCAGCGGTTCGCGCAGCGCCCGGCGGGTGCTCGCCGGCAGCCGGGCCGCCGGTCCCTGGAGCCCGAGGATGGCCACGAGCTCGCCCCCTCGTCCGAACACCGGCGCGGCCAGCGCGTTCAGATCAGGCTCGCGCTCCCCCACGGCCTCGGCGATTCCGGCGGCTCGGACCGCGTCAAGCTCCTCGGCCAGCGCGTCCGGGTCGGTGATCGTGCGCTCGGTGAAGACGGTGAGCTCTCGACCGACCGACGCCCCGGCCGGCGCCCCGAACGCCAGCATGACCTTCCCGGCCGCCGTGGCGTGCGCGACGCTCGGCCGTCCGAGCCGGGCCAGGCTGACCACGCTCGACGGCGACGGGACGAAGTCGACGGTGATCGCCTCGCCCCCGCCCGGCACCGACAGCGTCGCTGTCTCACCGGTCTCCTGCACCAGCCAGGTCAACCTCGGCCGCGCCAGGTCTCGCACATCGAGCTGCCCGAGCACACGATCGGACAGCGCGACCAGCTTCAGCCCCAGCCGGTACGGACCGCCCGCCGAGCGCTCGACGAGACCACCCGCTTCGAGCGTCCCGAGCAGCCGGGACGCGGTGCTTGGGTTGACCCCGATCCGCCGCGCCAGCTCGTTGACGCGGCCACCCTCGTCGCTTTCGGCCAGCGCGTCGAGCAGCGCGATCGCCCGCGCGACCGAGCCGACCGGCTGGCCACTCACGCTGCGTTGTCCCTGGAGCGGCGCCGCGCCGCGGTGGCGCGGACGCCGCGGACGTTCGCGATCGGCGTCGGCCGCGTCGACTCGAGCGAACGCATCACGGTCACGTCGAGGCCGCCCGGGGCGAACAGGTCGCGCGAGTAGGCCACGCGCTCGTCGCGCCCGGCGTAGATCAGCTCCTCGAGCTCGAGCACGGCGGTCGTCCGCTTGACGCCGAGCAGCTTCCCGGCGCGCTCGCGCGGGCTGATGAGCGACGGAATCACTCGCGTGCGCGCGAACGTGACCGGGACTCCCAGGCCGACGAGCACGTCGAGCACCATCTGTCCGCTTTCGAGCGCCTGGCGCAGGCCCTCGTCCTCCGGCAGCGACACCTTCGGGTGGACGACATCGAACATGACGGCGACCGGCGCCTGGTTGGCCGCCAGCGTGCGCGCCACCGTGGTCGCCTGGGCGATCGGCGCCAGCCCAAGCGCCTCGCCGACCTCGGCTCCGACCGCGCGCCGTTCGATGCTCAGGTCGATGCTCGACAGCGTCAGACCGCGGCGCTCGGCCAGCGACGAGTACGGCTCGAGCCGCTCGAGCCGCTCGCCCAGTGCGGCGGGCACCGTCGTGCGCCCGACGAACGTGCCGCTCCCCTGCCGGCGCACGATCTCCCCCCGCTCCTCCAGACGGTGAAGAGCGGTGCGCAGCGTGCCGCGCGAGACGCCGAGCATCGTCGCGACCTCGTGCTCAGGCGGAAGCCGATCGCCCTGGCGATAGCGCCCGCCGGCCAGCCAGATGTGCAGCGCCTCCTCGGCGCTGTCCACGAGCGACGGCGCGCGCTGATCCCCCGAGCGGTTCTCACCGCTAACACCCGCCCGTCGCCATCTTGGCGCCACATCTTCGCGGGCCACCGACTCGCCCTCCTCCCCACGAACAACTAAGGCGCCGCAGGCGCCGCCGATCATTTCGATTTGAACGTATTGTGCCAACTGGTGCAAACGGACGCTGGCGCTACCGGACGCCGAAGCCGCTCGCCGGCCATGCGGTCCCAATCCTAAGCGGTGCGACTGGTCAGCTCAGCGCCGCGGTGCGCGCGGCTAGTGCCCGCCGTGCGAACTCGGCCGCCTCCTCAACCGCCGAGCCGCCGGTCAGGTTGATCGCCACCAGCCGAGCCGCGGCCTGCGCCCCGGCTTCCGCCAGCAGCGCGCCGGCGACGGCGTCGCCGGACAGGTTGGGATTCCCGGTGCGCGCGAGCTCCGCCGCGAGTTCGGCGAGCTCGGCGCCGACCTCGGCGATCGCGAGCGGCGAGCGCGATGCCTCGTTTTCGGCCGCCTCGATGCGAGTGGCGCGCTCGGGGTCCTCACGCGGGAGCCTCAGCGCCGCGAGCACCGGCTCGTAGGCGTGCAGCTCGATCTCGGCTAGCTCGACCGCGCGTTCTCGCAACAGGGCGGCGCGACCGGCCGGGTCATCGCCGCCTGGGCTCGGGGCAAACGCCGCCGCCATTTCGACCAGCGCCGCGGCCAAAGCGCACGCGCTCGCCGCCACCGTGCCCCCACCGGGCGAGGGCGTGCGCGCGGCGACGTCGTCAAGCAGCTGCTGCAGTGAGCGCTCAGAAAAGTCCGACGGTCCGCCCCTCGGCGTCGATGTCGATGTTCAGCGCCGCCGGTGTCTTGCCCAGGCCCGGCATCTGCATGACGTCGCCGCACAGCGGGACGAGCCAGCCGGCGCCGGTGTAAGCGCGAATGTCCCTGACCGGCAGCGTGAAGTTCTCCGGCGCGTTCAGCAACGACGGGTCGGCCGACAGCGACAGGTGCGTCTTGGCCATGCACACCGGGAAGTGGCCGTGACCCTCGCGCGTGAACTGGGTGAGCTTCGCCTCGGCCTCGGGATAGAAGTACACGTCCTTGGCCCCATAGACCTGCTTGGCCACCGCCTCGATCTTGTCCTGGAGCGGCTCGTCGTCCTGGTAGATCTGGTGGAAGGTGTTCGGCTGCTCGCACGCCTCAACCACGGCGGAGGCGAGGTCGGCGACGCCCGCGCCGCCCTTGGTGAAGCCCTCGTTGGCCTCGGCCGCGAACGCGCCCGCCTCGAGCGCGAGGCGCTTGACCAGCTCGATCTCCTCGTTGGTGTCGCCGGGCCGGCGGTTGACCGCGACCACCGCGGGCACGCCAAACGTGCGGATCGTGTTGAGATGACGCCGGACGTTGCCGAAGCCGGTCTCGATCGCCTGGAGCGCCGCCGACCGCTCGGCGCGAGGATCGTCCTCGAGTCCGGCGTGGTGCTTGATCGCGCGCACGGTGCTCACCAGCACGGCCGCGGATGGCGTCAGCTTGCCGAACCGGCAGACGATGTCGAAGAACTTCTCCATTCCCATGTCGGCGCCGAACCCGGACTCGGTCACGACGTAGTCGCCGAGCTTCATCCCGATCAGGTCGGCGATCAGCGAGTTGTTGCCGTGCGCGATGTTCGCGAACGGGCCGCAGTGCATGAGCACGGGCTGCCCCTCGAGCGTCTGCACGAGGTTCGGCTTGATCGCGTCCTTGAGCAGCACGGTCATCGCGCCGGCGGCGCCGAGGTCCTCGGCGGTGATCGGCTTACCGCCGTCGAACGAGTAGGCGGCGGTGATCCGCGAGATTCGCTGGCGGAGGTCCTGGAGGTCACGCGCGACCGCCATGATCGCCATCACCTCGGATGCCGCGGTGATGTCAAAGCCGGTCTCCCGGGGATAGCCGTTGGCCCGACCGCCGAGCCCGACCGCGATGTCGCGCAGCGCGCGGTCGTTCATGTCCACCGCGCGCCGCCACGGAATGCGCAGCGCGTCGATGTGGTGCGGGTTGCCGTGCAGGATCGAGGCGTCGATCATCGCCGCGAGCAGGTTGTTGGCGGCGCCGATCGCGTGGATGTCCCCGGTGAAGTGGAGGTTGAGGTCCTCCATCGGCACGACCTGGGTCAGCCCGCCGCCCGCCGCGCCGCCCTTGATCCCGAACACGGGACCGAGCGACGCCTCGCGCAGGCATGCCACCGGGTTCTTGCCGATCACTCCGAGCCCCTGCGTGAGCCCGACCAGCGTCGTCGTCTTGCCCTCACCGGCCCGCGTCGGCGTCATGCCCGTGACACACACGACCTTGCCGTCGGGACGGTCCTTCAGACGCTCGAGCACCGACAGCGCGATCTTCGCCTTGTAACGGCCGTACGGCTCGATCTCATCGGGCTCGAGCCCGGCACGCTCAGCAATCTGCTCGATCGGCTGGAGTACCGCTTCCTGGGCGATCTCGAGGCTGGACTTCATGGTCGTCTCTCCAGTGCTCGTCGATGTCACTCCTCATTCCTCCTTCTAATGGCTCACGGCCGCCGCCGCAAGCTCAGAGACCAGCTTGTCCTCGTAGAACCGCTCGAGCGCGAACGGCGCGATCAGGTCCGGCGTACGGCCGGTGGCCACCAGCTCGGCGAGCGTCTTGCCGACGATCGGCGCGGCCTTGAAGCCATAGGTGCCCCAGCCGGCGCTGACGTGGAAGTTGTCGACCTCGGTCTTGCCGAGGATCGGGCTGTAGTCGGGGCTGAGGTCGCACAGCCCGGCCCAGCTGCGCAGCAGACGCGCGCGCTCGAGCTGCGGGAACAGCTCGAGGGTGTGTCGCGTCACCTCCTGGAGGAAGTTCAGCGTCCCCTGCATCCGGTAGGTCGTCCACGGCTCGATCTCAGCGCCCATCAGGAACTCGCCCCGGTCGGTCTGGCTGATGTAGACGTGCATCTGCGAGGAGACGATCACCACGTCGAGCAGCGGCTTCATCGGCTCGGTCACGCACGCCTGGAGGATGTGGGTGGTGATCGGCAGCGGGACCCGGGCCATGTCGCAGATCAGCGTGCTCCAACCGGCGGTGCAGTTCAGGACCGCGCCGGCGCTGATCGTGCCCCGGTTGGTCTTCACCTTCGTGACTCGGCCGTTCGAGCGCTCCATGCCGAGCACCTCGGTGTCCTGGTGAATTTCCGCCCCGCCCCGGTCGGCGCCACGCGCGAACCCCCACACGACGGCGTCGTGGCGGATGATCCCGCCCGGCGGGTGATACAGGGCGCCCATGATCGGATAGGTCGCGTGTGGGTTGTCGACCTGCATGGCCGGCGCGAGCTGCTTGATCTCATCCGGATAGATCACGCGCGAGTCGATGCCGTTGATGCGGTTGACCTCGGCCCGGTTGGCCATCACGAACATCGCGCGGTCGGAGTGCGCGAGCGTGAGGTGCCCGCATTGGGAGAACAGCAGGTTGAAGTTCAGATCCTTGGACAGGCCCTCGTACAGCTTGACGCTCGCGTCGTAAAACTTGGCGCCCTCGGGCGTCTTGTAGTTGGAGCGCAGGATCGTCGTGTTGCGACCCGCCGCGCCGGAACCGATGTAACGCTTCTCGAGCACCGCGACGCTGCGGATCCCGTGCTCCTTCTGCAGGTAGTAGGCGGCGGCCAGCCCGTGCGAGCCGCCGCCGACGATCACCACGTCGTAGGCGGACTTGAGCTCGCCTTGCCGGCGCCACATGCGGCGGGGACGGAAGATGTCAAGCACTCGCGACCGCCTCGCTCGCGCGTGCGAGCGCTTCGGTTCCGATCGGACCGCCCCCGAACGGCTTGGCCGCGTCCTCCACGACGGTCCACACGTACTCGGCGACCGCCCAGCCGAACAGAAGCAGGAACCGGTTCTCGGCTTCGACGATGATCATGCCGGGCTGCCGCGCGATCGAGCCGGGGCGAAAGCTGTGGGCGGGGGCCTTGTGGGGACGCAGATCGAGCGCACAGAAGCGCGCGATCGTCTCGCGCGCCTGGGGCCCGAGGATTGTCAGCGCGGCATAACTGCACGTGACGTCGAGCGCGCCTGGCGGATCCTCCGACACACCCACGCCGAGCGCGCGGTCCCCGGTCAGCCGGCACCACCAGGCATCGCCGGAACGGGTCGCCGTACCGAACTCGCCGGAGGCGTAGTCGCCCCGTAGCTCGACCTTCCGCAGATGCGAGACGTCGGCCCAGGCGACGTTGTCGCCCTTTGCGGCCTCACCCGAGTAGTCGACGGCAACGTTCCAGCCGTCCCGGACCTCGAACCGTGCGCCGGCCGCCTGGGCCTTGCGCTCCATCGGGCTGCGCGCGATCGCGCCCTCGTCGGCTTTCGCCGGACTGAGGAAGTCGAGGCCGCTCACGACCTGAGCACCTCCCCGTCGGGGTCGTAGAACGGGCGCGTCTGGATGCTCGCGTCGAACGTCTTGCCCTCATCGGAGATCGTGACGCGCGCGCCGTCGCGGGCAAACGGGCTCGGCACCCAGGCCATCCCGATCACGCGGTCGAGCACGGGCGAGAAGCGAGCGCTCGTCACCTGGCCGGCCGGAGCGCCGGCGGCGTCGACGATCACCGCGCCCTCGGTCGGCACATATCCGTTGGCCAGCGTGAACCCGACCAGGCGAGTGGCCGGTTCCTCCTGGGCAAAGTGCTCGAGCGCCCACTTGCCGATGAAGTCCTGCTCCTTGTCGAGCTTGACGATCCACGACATGGCGGCGCCGAACGGCGTCGATTCCGAATCGGTGTCCTGGCCAACCAGGATGTGCATCTTCTGCAGGCGCAGGATCCGCTGGGGCTCGAGCCCGAACGGCTTGATGCCGTGCGGCTCGCCGGCCGCGATCAGCGCGTCCCACAGGTGCTCGCCGTGGGCGGCGGGGCAATGGATCTCGTAGCCGACCTCGCCGACGAATCCGATCCGCAGGATCAGGCAGGGCACGCCGGCGACGTTGGCCTGCTTGCCGTCGAGGTACTTGAACGCCTCGGGCGAGCAGTCGAGGTCGGTCAGCCCGGCCAGAATCTGCCGCGCCTTCGGTCCCGCCAGGTTGACGGCGGCCAACCCCTGGGTCAGGTCGGTCAGCCGCACGTCCATCCGCCAGTCCGCCAACCACCACGAGAACCACTCCTCGACCGCGCCGGCGCCGCTCGATGTCGTCGTGACATAGAACGTGTCCTCGTCGATCCGGCCGATCGTCCCGTCGTCGACGATCCGCCCGGCATCCGAGCTGATCACGCCGTAGCGGATGCGGCCCGGCTTGAGGTCCGAGAATCGATTCGGGTACAGGCGGTCGAGGAACTCGCCCGCCTCCGATCCGCGCACGAGCAGCTTGCCCAGCGTCGAGACGTCGATCAGCCCGGCCGACTGGTGCACCGCGAGCGCCTCTTGCTGCGGGTCGCCGTAGTCATACGCCCGGCGCCAGTCGCCGGCCCACTTGATGTTGGCCTTGAGGTCGCGGTGGCGCCCGTGGATGGCCGAGCGCTTGGCGGGCTCGAACGGCCGACCGGCCAGCACGCCCATCGGCACCGACGCCCACGGCGGCCGCGCCGTCGTCGTCCCGACCGTGCCGAGATCCTGCCCGGTCTCTTGCGCCATCAGCCGGATCGAGGCGAGCTGACACATCCGGCCCTGGCACGGGCCCATGGTGACGGTCGTGTAGCGCTTGGACAGCTCGATCGAGTCGTATCCCTCCTCGATGCTGAGCCTGATGTCCTTGGCGGTCACGTCCTCACAAAAGCATGCGAAGCACTTGCCCCGGCCGGCGCCGGCAACCGCGGGAGGAATCGCGCCCGCGCTCGCACCCGCCCGACCCGCACCCCCATGGGCGGTGTCACCCCCATCCCCACCCTCGGTACTGGTACGTACCAGTTCGGTATCGGTACGTACCTGTTCCTCGGGGCGGGCTGCCGCGCGTCCGGCTCGCTCGCCCGAGCGCTCCGCGCTCTCCGAATCCTCGAAACCGGCCACCTCGCCGGCCGCGTACACGTTCGGCGGCAACTCGGTCACGACGAAGTAGCCGCGCTGCGCGTCGTAGCTCGTGGTTGCGCCCGCCTGCGAGAGCAGCGACGTCGCCGGCATGAAACCGCCCGACATGACGACAAGGTCACAGTCGAATGCCCGGACGCTGTCGTCGCTCCCGACCGGCGCGAGGGCGGCCTGAGTGACCTGCTTGCCGCCCGTGGCCTCGACAACGGTGTGGTTGCTGAGCACTAGGATCCCGCGAGCCTTCAGCGCGTCCGCGGCGGCACTCGAATCCGACGCGGATCGCAGGTCGGCCACCGCGACGATCTGGACGCCCGCATCGTGGAGTTTGGCCGCCGCCTCGAGTCCCCGATCGTTGGTCGTGGCCACCACGGCGCGGCTGCCGGGACTGACGGCGAAGCGCTCGAGCAGACGCAGCGCGCCACCGGAGAGCATCACGCCGGGCAGGTCGTTGCCGGCGAACACCAGCGGCTGCTCGATTGCGCCCGTCGCGACCACGTGGGCGCGTGCCCGGATCTGGTGCAGCGTGTCGCCTTGCCAAACGGGGACCATCCCGTCGTAGACCCCCAGCGCCGATGCCCGGCTCAGCGTCTCAACGCCGCCGATCGGCTCGATCGGGGGGGCCGGGTTCTCATCGACCAGGACGACGTCGGCGCCCGCGTCGGCCGCGGCCGTGGCGGCGCTCACGCCGGCAATCCCGCCACCGATGACGAGCACGTCGGCGTGCCGGCGCCGGTACTCGGTCCGCCACTCGCGCTCGGGCTGCTCTTTGCGGAGCACTCCGAGGCCGGCGGCGTGTCGGAGCACCTTCTCGTACACCGGCCACAGCTTGCGTGGGCGGATGAAGGTCTTGTAGTAGAAGCCCGGCGGCGTGAACTTCGTCCCGACCAGGTCGGTGGCGCGCATGACGTCGAGCTCGAGTCCGGGACTCGCATTCAGATGCTCGACCTGCATGCCCTCCTTCACGGGCTCGACGCACGCGCGCACGCCGGGCGCGCCGTCCACCGCGACGATGCAGTTAGGGCATTGCCCCGCGCAGCACAGCAACCCGCGCCGGCGGTGGTACTTGAAGCTCCGCGAGAACGTGCGGCGCCCGGCGGCGTACAGCGCCGAGCCGATCGTGTCGCCCTCGAACGCCTCGACCTGCTTGCCGTCGAACGTGAACCGCAGGACCTTCTGCCGGTCGACGACCTCGCCGGGCTGTTCCGGCAGCCGGCTCACGCCGCGCCACCGTGATCGTCGATTCCGCCCGCCCCCGGCAGCTCGGTCAGGAACACCTCGTTCGTGGTCGTGTCGCGCTCGGCGATGAACCAGGCCCGGCACCCCGAGCGGTGAAACCACCACTCGCGCTGGACGCCGGCGACGTTGCGGCGAAAGTAGTTGTACTCGCCGAGCTGACGCAGCGTGGGACGATCGCTCGGCCGCGGGGAGATCTCCCCGCCGTAGCCGAAGTCGGTCACCTCGCGGATCCCGCAGTTGGGGCAAGTAAGCAGGAACGACACTGCGCCGGCAAACGTACGCCCGCCGCTGTGATCGTGTCCAATATCTTGTTAAGCTCGATTGAGTCGTTTAGCGAATCACTGAGCGCCGCCGTCAGGTGCCGCCGACTACTCGATTCTCGTGGAGCTTCGTCAGCTGCGTTACTTCGTCGCCGTCGCGGAAGAGCTGCACTTCCGCCGCGCCGCCGAGCGCCTGCACATCTCACAGCCGCCGCTCAGTCAACAGATCCGCGCGCTCGAGGAAGAGCTCGGCTTCGCGCTGCTGATCCGAACCCGCCGGCGAGTCGAGCTCACCCCGGCCGGCGCCGCGTTTCTGCGCGATGCGCGCACGCTGCTGGCCGAGCTAGAAGGCGCGGTCGCCACCGCGCGCCGGATCGATGCCGGCCAGACCGGCCGGCTGCGCGTCAGCTTCGTCGGATCGGCGCTCTTCTCGATCGTGCCGCGCGTCGTCGAGCGCTTCCGCCACTCGCGCCCGGACGTCGAGATCGAGTTGCACGAACGTCCCACGATCGACCAGCTGCGCGCGGTGCGCGCCGGCGTCGTCGACGTCGGGCTCGTGCGCCCGCCGATCGATGACGACGCCGGGCTGCGGGTGCAGACCGTGTTACGCGAGCGGACGATGGCGGCGCTGCCTTCGGCGCACGAGCTGGCCAGGCTGAGCCGCGTCCCGCTGAGCCGGCTGGCCGCCGAGCCGCTCGTCCTGTTCCCTCGTGAGCAGGCGCCGGGCTTCCACGACCTGCTGATCGATTCGCTCGCCGGCGCCCGCGCCACCCCGCGGGTGATCCAGTACGCGCCCGAGATGCTGACGATCATCGGGCTGGTCGCCGCCGGCACCGGTGTATCGCTCGTGCCGGCGTCGGTCAACCGCCTCGCTCTGGACGGCGTCACCTACCGCCCAGTGAGCGGCGCGCCGCTGTCGGAGCTGCTGGCGATCACCCGCGCCGGTGAGGAATCCGGTTTGGTCCAGGCGTTCGTGTCCGAGGCTGTGGCGTCCTAGGCGGCCTGCAACAGCGCCAGCGCAGCGGCCAGGCGCGCGATCACCACCAGCGGTTCATCGCGCAGCTGTAACGCGGTGAAGCGGATCACGCGAAAGCCGGCCGCCACGTGGGCGGCGTCACGAGCCCGGTCGTTCTCGAATGACCGGCGATCCCGATGGAAGTCCCAGCTATCCACCTCGACCACGAGCCGCTGGTCGGGCCAGAAGGCATCCACCTGGAAGCCGTTGAGCATCACGTTTGTCTCGGGGACCGGTAGCCCGGCCTGCCGGACAAGCGCGAGGATCCGGCGCTCAGCCCAGGAGCGCGTCCAGCGCGGGCCGCCGTCCTGGTTGAGGATGGCGTTCAACCGAGCAACACCCCGCCGGGTGGGGCAGCGTTTGATCTCCTGCTTGATCTGACGGAGGGTCACCAGTTCGGAGGCGAGAGCGGTCCCGACAAGTTGTTCAAGGTCTGCTTCGCACGCGTTGTCGACGATCGTTCGCGCCGGCGATGTGACGGGGATTCGGCGGCGCATGCGAACGTCGCGTGGCTCCAGCGTTCGGGTGCGGTGTCTCCGGATGCCTGGTCGCCGGCCCGGGTTGCGCCCGACCACCGTGACATCGATCAGTCCGGCACGCTCCGGCAGAAAACCCCACAGCTCGGCGGCCGAGGCGTAGCTGAGGGCGGCGCCGGGCTCGCACGCGGCGACCGCCGCGGTGAGAACTGTTAGCCGGCTGGCCTGCTGGGGAGGGTCGAGCAGGTAGACCCCCGTGTGGGAATGATGCAACCGCCCGGTCGCGACCCGATGTGCGATCGCTCGGCGACTGATCCCCGCGGCGAGGAGCTGAGACCAGGTGATGACCCGGTTGTGCTGGCTCGCGATGCGCGTGATCCGCAGATCCAGGCTCATCGGCCCCTAACCCGTGTGCATGGCACGCCACTCGAGCCCCGGACACGGGCGATTGGCGTACCAGGATCCTCTGATGTGCGTGACACGCCACCGCCAGCCGGCGAGCGGGGGTGTGGCGCGTGATGCACACGCGGCGGCAGGGGGACGACGACTGGAGCACCACGTGACCACGACACGCCGACAAGATGACGCGCCGGCGCCGGAAAGTGGCGGTTTTGCGCAGAGTTTTTACAGACCGAGTGAGCGGGCGATGATCTCGCGCTGGATCTCGCTCGTGCCGCCGTAGATCGTCGTCACGAGCGTGTGGCGCACGTGCGCCTCCATGTCGTACTCGGTGGCGTAGCCGTACCCGCCCATCATCTGCATCCCCTCAAGCGCGGCGTGCTTGGCCAGCTCGGTCGCCTTGAGCTTGGCCATCGAGGCCTCCCGGGGCAGCATGCGACCCGGGTTGGCCTCGACCGCACGCGCCACGCCGTACACCAGCTGCTGCGTGGCCTCGACCTCAACCGCCAGGTCCGCCAACCGATGGGCGATCGTCTGGAAGCTGCCCACGGCGCGGCCGAATTGCCGGCGCTCCTTCACGTACGCCAAAACATCTTCGAACGCCCGCTCAGCCATCCCTAAAGACTGGGCGGCGATGATCAGCCGCTCGTTGTTCAACCCCGCCATCAGCTGCATCCAAGCCTGGTCGACCTCCCCCACCAACCGCTCCTCGGGTACGAAGCAGTCGGTGAAGTACATGTCGTTGACCTCACGCCCGCCCATCGTCCCGATCGGCCGGACCTCGAGCCCCTCGACGCCGCCGGGCACCGAGATCATCGTCAGGCCGAAGTGCTTGTCCTCGCCCCGCGTCGTCCGGCAAACGACGACGATCTGATCGGCCATATGCGCGCCGGTGATCCACGTCTTCTGCCCGTTGAGCACAAAGCCGCCGTCTGAGCGAACCGCCCGGCAGGACAAACCGGCCACGTCGGACCCTGCCTCGGGTTCGGACATCGCGATCGCGCCCGTCCGGCCCTGCACCAGGCCGCCCAGGATCTCGGACTTCAACGCCTCGGAGCCGAACAGCTCAACCGGACGGGCGGCCATCATCGTCACCGGGAAGAAGCCCATCGGGATCAGGCCCCGGGCGAACTCCTCGCACAGCAGGCACATGTCAACAGCGCTCCCGCCGGCGCCGCCGTACGCCTCCGGAATGGCAGCGCCCAGCCACCCCAGCGACGCGATCTGCGAATACAGCGCCTGGTTGTGGGGTTCGCGCCCCTCGTCCGTGAGCGCGTCGCGCTGCTCGCGCGTCCCGCATTCGCGGCGGGCGAAGTCGCGAATCGCCTCCACGAAAGCGTTCTGCTCGTCGGTCAGGCTCAGAAGCGGCATCGCTCCCGAGACTACATTTCCGAACCAGATGCTGATCCGCGACGCCACCCCAGAACGCGACGCCGCCGCCTGCGCCGCGATCTACGCGCCCTATGTCCGCGACACGGTCATCTCGCTCGAGGAGCATGCCCCGACCGACCAAGAATTCGCGCGCCGGATCCAACAGACGACCAGGACCCATCCATGGCTCGTCGCGCAGGTACCAGATCAAGACGACGTGGTCGGGTATGCCTACGCAACGCAGCACCGCGAGCGCGCGGCCTACCGCTGGGCCGCCGACGTGGCGGTCTACGTCAAACAAGACCGCCACCGCCGCGGCGTCGGCCGCGCGCTCTACGAGGCCCTGTTCCCGTTGCTGACAGCCCAGGGCCTGCGGATGGCCTGTGCCGGCGTGACCCTGCCCAACGAGGCGAGCGTCGGGCTGCACGAGTCGCTCGGATTTCAGCCAGTCGGCGTCTACAGGAACATCGGGTTCAAGCACGGCGCGTGGCGCGACGTCGGCTGGTGGCAGCTAAGCCTCGGCAACTCCGACGGCCCGCCGCACGAGCTCGGACCCCCACTCACACTCACGAACCCCGACCGCGCCTAATCCACGCCTAATCCCCCTCGAGGAGCAGCGCGAGCGTAGGGCATGCATCCACCGCCCGCCGCGCGAGTCCGACGAGGTCGGGCGGCACCTCGGACTGGTCGAGGATCGGGTAGCCCCAGTCGTCCAGCCTGATCAGCTCCGGCAGCAGCTCGGCGCACAGGCCGTGCGCGTCGCACGCGATCGGATTGACCCGCAGCCGGACGCTCACGGCGCCGCCGCCTTGCGCAGCTCGGCGAGCCGTCCGCCCGGGACGCGCACGGAACCGTTGCCGAGCGGCAGCCCCGCGGGCCGCGCGTCACACCGTCCATGGGCGTGACGCTCGATGTCGGCCTCGAACACGCGCAGCGCGCTCTCGACGAATCGGACGGCGCCGTCGGGGTGGTGGCACGCGCCTCGACCCCGGACCTCCGAAGCCCAGCGCAGCACACGCTGGTGCACGCCCGGCGGCGCGATGCCGTCGGCCAGGGCAGCAACGGAGTCGGCGATCGCGCGCAGGCCGAACACGCACGGCCCGCACTGACCGGCCGACTGCTCGGCGAGGTACGCGATCACGCCCGCGCTCTCGTGCAGGCCACACGCGCTCTGTCCGAGCGCGATCAGGACACCGGAGCCGAGCGAGCAGCCGACCGAGCGCAGATCCTCGCGGGCCAGCCGCAGCCGACCCGCCGCCGTGGCGTCGACCCATGTGCCGAAGTACCCGCCGACGAGCAGCGCCTGAAGCGGCTCGGTCGCCCCGCCGGCGGCGTCGAGCAGATCGTCCAGCGAGGTTCCGAAGGCCAGCTCGTAGACGCCGGGAGCGGCGACCGCGCCGGCGATCGTGACGAGCGCCGAGCCCGGATCGGCCGCGGTCCCGAGCTCGCGATACCAGCGCGAGCCGAAGCGCGCGACGAGCGCGAGCTGGGCCAGGGTCTCGGGGTTCTGGACCAGCGTGGGGCGCCCTCGGAAACCGCGCTCGAACGGTCGGGGAGGCACGAACGTGGGCAGCGGTCCGCCACCGTTGAGGTAATGGACGACCGCGCTTTCCTCGCCGGACACGTACCCCTCCGGCCCGGGCACCACCTGGATCCGCACCCGCTCGTTGTCGCGCACCGAGGCGGCGCTCTCGAGTGCCCTCACCACCGAGGCCGAACCCGCTCCGACTCGCACGATCACCTCGGACGACCCGACCGCACCGGCCGCGAGCACGGCGCCGTCGAGCACCAGGTGCGGGAGGCGCGCGAGCAGCAGGCGGTCCTTGGCGCTGGCCGGCTCGGTCTCGGAGCCGTTGACGATCACGGCCCCGACGCGCCGGCGGCCGGCGACCGCGCGCAGCTTGCGGGCGGTCGGGAAATCCGCGCCGCCCCGTCCGCGCAGGCCACTCCGGTCGACCTCCTCGATCAGCACATCAGGCGGCAAGCTCGGCAGCGGGCCGTGGACGCGCGTGTGGGCTGCGAGCGTCATCGGTTCGCCGCCGGGCTCGAGACCCGCGAGCAGTCTGGGCAATCCGTGGTGACCGCCGGCCGTCATCCGTCACTCGAAACTGGTGCGCCGGACAGCGTTCCGGTCACGGTGCCGGCCGAGTTGTCGATCTGGAGCTGCGCCTGGAGGTCGAGCACGCTGCCCGTCGCGTCGCTCACGCGCGCCGTGAACTCCTCACCCTGGAGCGACACGATCCGGCCCGCCAGAACCGACGGCGCTCCGGCCGGCGCGAAATCGACCTGGCTGCCGGTCATCGACAGCCCACTCCCGCCCACCGGGACGCCGCCGACCCTGACCCGCAGCACGCCCTGCACCCGGCCGGATACCTGCAGCGACAGGTTGACGATCGCCCCGCCCGACGCAGACGTCTCCTCGATCGTGCCCGACACATTCGACGTGAACGCCCGCGACAGCGACGAAGGCGAAGACCCGGAAGACGAGCCCCCGCCCAACAGCGACGCCGGCGTGCCCGCCTTACGCGCCCAGCCGCTCTGAAGCGGGCCGGCCAGCGTGAAGACGGCCAGCCCGATCGGCGTGATCACCGCGAGCGCCGTGGCGGGCACACGCAGCCCGGCGTGGTCGCTCGAGACGTGCGCGATCCGCGCCCACACGGCCCCGAGCACGGCCATGATGCACGCCACCGTGAGCGCCAGCATCCACCACTGCTTGACGTCCGACCCCGTCCCCAGCCCGTGCAGGACGGCGACGGGCCAGCTCGCGTAGGCCAGCCAGTGGACCGCGCGCCACGTGCGATAGCCGAGCCGGCGTCGGACCAGGCTCGTGATCACGATCGCGAGCAGCAGGTCGAACGCCACCGTGCCGAGACCCATCCACAGCGGCCGGTAGCGCGTGATGAACGGGATCACGCCGTCGAGCAGCGTGATCGGCGCGAAGCCGTCGAGCACGCTCGTGACGATGTGGATCACGAGCACGACGATCACGAGCAGCGAGACGTCGCGGTGGACGGCGTCGACCGCAAAGCGCGGCCAGTGCGGCGCGGACGTGAATCGCACCGACCCGAGAATGCCCAGGACGACGCTCGCGGTCAGCAGCACGAGCGCCACGACGCCGGTCCCGCGCGCGAGGTACCAGTACCAGCTCGGGCCGAGCGTGGCGGCGAACGGAGCGCTCACAGGTCGTCGCCCTCCGACGGCCACCCGGCCACATGGAGCACGGTCCCGTCGACCCCAACGAGCCGGCTCGGCAGCCCGAGCTGCTCGAGCCATGCCGGCGCCGGCGCCCCCCGAACGATCGTCGCGATGCTCGCGATGTTCGCGTCCAGGCACGTGCGCGCGGTCACGCTCGCCGTCCGCCACAGCGTGTCGGCGGAGCGCCCGGTCGACGGATCGACGACGTGGTGCGCAACCCCGTGCGACGTGGGCCACCGGCGCACGAACGAGCTCGACGTGGCCAGCCCGCCGGAGTGCAGCGAGATCCACTGACCGGGCGCCTCGACCCCCGCGCGATGGTCGTCGGTCACCCGCACGCGCCACCCGGCCGGAGGCGCCGGCCCGGCGATCGCGATGTCGCCCGAGAACGACACGAGCACCCCGCACCCGGCGACGGCAAACGCGTCCGCCGCGGCGCGGTCGGCGGCCAGCGCCTTCGCGGTGGCGCCGAGGTCGAGCACGACTCGCGGGGGCACCCGGACGGTGCTCCGCTCAGTATCGACAGCCACGGTCCGCCACCCCGGGATCGCGGCAACGGGTAACACGGACGCGGACGCCGCGTCGGTATCGAGCGACAGGAGATCGAAGTCGCGGTCGTAGCCGAGCGCGATCATCGCCTCCCCTACCGTCGGATCGACGTCGCCCGCGGTCAGCCTCGCCGCGCGCAGCGACGCGCCGACGGCGTCGAGCAGGACACGGCCGACTCGCACCGGCTGACCGGACGAGCGATTGACCGCCGACAGCTCGGAATCGTCGCGAAAACGCGAGCACGCCAGATCGAACTCCGCCACCGTGCGCTTGACCGCGTCCACGGCAGGCGACAGCGCGGCGGCGTCCGCAACCGCGACCACGGCGACGCCACCGAACGCCTCGAGGCGCATCGAATCCAGGTTGTCGGACGGCATGGCCGCGCGCGGGTCGGACTAAGAGCCGCCCGAGACCACAGGTGGCGACGGCTGGGACGGCTGCGATGGCTGTGACGGCGGCGCGGTCGACGGCGCCTGGTCGGGACCTTGCAGGCCGAGCTGGCTCGCGCTCGCGGGCGCCGGCAAGCTGGGCACTCCAGAGCCGGTGCCGCCCGTCGAAGCCGACCCGGTCCGCACAGACGCAGCCCCAGAACCAGAAGCAGCAGCAGCAGCAGCGGACGACGCGAGTGTGCGACCCGGCGCCACCGCGGACACGAGCGCCGCGACGCCGGCGCTGAACGCCGCCGTCGCCAAGATCACCCAGCGACGCGTCCGACGCACCCGCTCGAGCGCCGCGTCGCGCAGCAGCGCGGCGCGCCCTCGATCCGAACTCGGGGGACTCCCAGAACCAGCGCTCGTTGGATGCCGGCTGACCATCGTGGCCTCAGTATCGCGAGAGAGTGTCAGCGATCAGTAAGAGCAGTATGAGAATCATCGAGCATGAGAATCATCGAGCGCCGGCAGATCGAGCGTGAACGCGGACCCGTCCACGCGCACGACGCCACCGTGCCGGGCGACGATCGCCGACACGATCGACAGCCCCAGCCCCGACCCCGGACGACCGGTGGCGCCGGCCCCCCGATAGAACCGCTCGAACAGCCGGTCGCGGTCGGCAACGTCCGGGCCCGGACCTTCATCCCGCACGCAAACAAGCGCCCGCCCGCCCGCCGCGCCAAGCGACACCGTCACCCGACCCTCCGCCGGCCCGTGCACGAGTGCGTTCTCGACGAGGTTCTCGACTGCGCGCGTCAACTGGACCTGGTCCCCGCGGACGAACACGCGGTCGACGGCATCAGCAACGACACGCCCATCGAGGCCGGCATGGGTCTCGCCGACCTCGCGCACGACCTCCGCGAGGTCGACCTCGACGCCCTCCCCGACCGCCGCCCCGGCCCGCTCCAGCACGAGCAGATCATCGACGAGCCTGGCCAGCCGCCGGGCGTCCCGCTGGAGCTCGTCGAGCACCTCGGGGTCGGCCCCGTGGCGGGCGGCGAACTCGACGTTGCCGAGCAGCGTGGTGACCGGCGTGCGCAATTCGTGCGAGGCGTCGGCCAGGAAGCGGCGCTCGCCGGCACGGGCCGCCTCGAGCGAGGCGAGCATGCGGTTCAGAACCCCCGTGAGCTGTCCTATCTCGTCCGCTGTGCCGCTCGCCGGCAGCCGGCGCGACGCGTCGGCGGTCCGCTCGATCTCGCCCGCGGCGAGAGCCAGCCTCCGCAATGGCCGCAGCCCGCGCCGCGTCAACGCCAGCGCCACGAGCGCGGCCAGGACCGCGACGCCCACGCCAATCAGCGCGACCACCACCGCCAGGTGGTTGCTCGTCTGGGTGATGTCGGTTGTGTCCGAGGCGACGAGCACCGCGCCACCGCCGGCTGGGCCGGTCAACGCGATCGGCGCCGCGAACATCCGGAACACGTGGTTTTCCAGCTCGATGTTTTGAAACCCGGTGGCGCCCGACCGGAGCGCGGCGCGGGCCAGCCGGTCCTCGGGTAGCACGCTCGCGCCGAGCGTGAGCGAGCGGGCGAGGATCCTGCCCCGAGCGTCGAGCACCTCGACGACGATCTGGTGGCCGGAGACGGGGCTCTCGAGCGCGCCCGGGCTGCTCAGCACCGCCGGGGCCGAGACCGCCAGCTCCGCCACCTGGACGGCGCGCTGGCGCAGCGCGCTGTCCAGCGAGGAGTGCAGCTCGTCTCTGACGACCACCACCGTCGCCACCCCGAACAGGGCCAGCGCGGCGACGATCGAGCCGGCCGCGGCGAGCACCAGCCTGACCCGGAGGCTCTGAGGGCGTCGCACGCTACTTGCCCCCAAAACGCAGCGCCGACGCGATCAGCAAAGTTTTTGCCTGATCCACAAGTTTCTTGGGTAAAGCCCCATTGTTGATATGCAAGGTTTGAGCAAGGATGTCGAGCTTTTGCTCGTTGAAAGGGGTTAGGTGCTGGACGACGCGGCGCACGCGGGCCCGATTCGGGTCGTGCTGGTTTCCCCGGATTACCGCACCGCGCGGCTGATCGAGGACCTCCTGCGTGGAATATGGTCGCGCGGACCGCGCGTAGCGGGGGCCCATCTCCTGACGTATGCCACGTGGGATATCGCCGCCGCGCAGGCGGTCTTCGACCACCCCACGTGTTGCGTCCTGATCGACGCCGCCGCGCCGGACGCGATGGAGCTGCTCGAGTACGTGCGGATGTCGGCGCCCGACGTCCCGATCATGCTGCTGGCCCCCGACGATGACGAGCAGCTCGCACTGAACGCGGTCCGGGAAGGCGCGCAGGACTGCCTGGTCAAGCCGACGCTCGATGCCGGCCTGCTCCGGCGAGCGCTCACGCACGCGATCGAGCGCAAGCGCGCCGAGGCGCAGCTGGCCCACTTGGCGCTCCACGACCAGCTGACGGGCTTGCCCAACCGCGCCCTGTTCCTCGATCGCCTCGGGGTCGCGCTCGAGCGGGCCCGGCGATCCGGGGCGCAGCTCGCGGTCCTGTTCCTGGACTTCGACAACTTCAAGCAGATCAACGACTCGCGGGGCCACGCGGCGGGCGACCGGCTGCTCGCGATCGTGGGCGAACGCCTGAGCGGCCTGCTTCGCCCGATGGACACGGTGGCGCGGTTCGGCGGCGACGAGTTCACGTTCCTGTTCGAGGATCTGACCTCCGAGCGCGAGGTCGTGCTGATCGCCGACCGGATCTGCCAGGCCGCGCGACAGCCGGTCCAGATGGAGGGCATTGAGCTGTCGGTCACGGTCAGCGTCGGCATCGCGATGGTCGCCGACCCCTCCGTCTCGTCCGAGACGGTGCTCCGCGAAGCCGACGCCGCCATGTACCGCGCCAAGGAACAGGGTCGCTCGCGCTTCGAGCTGTTTGACGAAGAGTCGCGCCACCGGGCGCTGGAGCGGATCGAGCTCGAGGCGGCGATCCGCCATGCGGTCGAGCGATCCGAGCTGCGCGTCGACTACCAACCAAGCCTGATCTTGCGCGACTCCTGTGAGGTGCCGGGGATCGAGGCGCTGGTGCGCTGGGAGCATCCGACGCGCGGATCGATCGCGGCGCGGGAGTTCATGCCCCTGGCCGACGAGATCGGGTTGGCCATCCCGATCGGCCGGTTCGTGCTCGACCGCGCGCTCGAGCGGCTGGCCCACTGGCGCGCGCGCAGGCCCGACGTGACGCTGTCGCTCAACATCTCCTCCCGCCAGCTGCGCGACCCCGGCCTGCCTGGGGCGATCGAGGCCGCTCTGGCCGCCGCCGAGCTCGACCCGGCGGCAATCTGGCTCGAGATCCCCGAGAGCGCCGTGGCCGAGGACCCCGACGCCGCGATCGATGCGCTCGAGCGGCTGAAGGCGACGGGGGTCAGGCTCGCGCTCGATGACTTCGGCTTCGGGGCATCGTCCCTGTCCAGACTGCGAGAGCTCCCGATCGACGAGCTCAAGCTGCACGAGGGCTTCATCGGGCCGCTGGGATCCTCGCCCGAGGATGCGCTGACCGTGGCCGCACTGGTCGACCTCGGGCACGCCCTCGGGCTCGCCGTGGTCGCGGAGGGCGTCGAGCGCGAATCGCAGATCGACCAGCTGCGCGAGTTGGGCTGCGACGCGGCTCAGGGCTACGCGATTAGCCGGCCGGTCTCCGAGGAGCAGCTCGAGGCCTCGCTGGTCGCCGGGCTCACGCCCGCAGCGTGAACCCGCTTCCACGGATCGTCCTGATCAGCGGCGGCGACCCGAGCTTGCGCCGCAGGCGCGTCACGTAACGGTCGACCACGTTCTCCTCGGCGCCCGAATTCCAGATCTCGTCGACGGCACGCGCGCGGGTGACGACACGTCCGGGTTCACGCAGCAGCAGCTCCAACAAGTCGACCTCCCGCGCCGTCAACTCGATCGGGCGACCACCCCGGACAGCCCGCCGGCTCGCCACGTCGAGCGTCAGATCCCCGTAGGACCGGACCGCGACGCCGCTCGCGCCGGCATCGGACGTTCGCCGGGCCAACGCCCGCAGGCGCGCCACTAGCTCCTGCACCGCGAACGGCTTAACCAGGTAATCGTCCGCGCCGGCCTCGAGCCCGGCCACGCGGTCCGGGACGGCGTCCCGCGCGGTCAGCATCAGGATCGGAGTGGGATCGCCCTTACCGCGCAGGCGTCGCGCCACCGCGAGTCCATCGACCGCCGGCATGGCCACGTCGAGCACGATCACGTCGGGAGGCGTCCGTTCGGCCTGGGCGAGCGCCGCGCCGCCGTCCGCGGCCACGGTCACGTCGTACCCCTCCGCGGCCAGCGTCCGCTCGAGCATCCGCCGCAGCGGCGGGTCGTCGTCCACGATCAGGACCCGATCACCCACCGGCGACGTCGCGGCGCAGGAACACCAGGAAGGCGGTTCCCAGCGCCGGCAGCCCGTACACCGCGCACACCCATGCCGCCCGGACGATCGGCGCCCAGTCGATCGGCTGGCGCAGGAGCCCCTGCCAGGCGTTGAACTGCGTGCTGAGCAGATACGGCTGGGTCGCGCCCATGCCGGGCAGCACGCCGATCAGCTGGAACAGGAGCGAGATCATCAGCGTTCCCACCACGGCCGCCGCGCTGTTGCGAAAGACCGCGGACAGCATCAGGCCGATGAACACGATGGTGGCGATCGGGATCAGGTAGACGAGCAGGCTCAGGTACACGAGCTCGAGGCCCTTCGGGGCCGAGACGATCGACCCCGACAGCGTCTGGACCGAGTTGAAGCCCGACTCGATCGAGCCGGCGATCACCGCCACCGTCCCGTCGATCGCGATCGCGACGATCGCGTAGGTCAAAGCGGTGAGCGCCTTGCCGGCGAAGATCTGCCAGCGCTCGAGCGACCGCGTGAGCACGGTCTTCAAAGTCCCGTTGTGATCCTCGGAGGCGAAGATGTCGCCGGCCACGAGCGCGGTGATCAGCGGGAACAGCCAGATCGCCCCGAACAGGAGGATCACCAGCGGGAAGACGAGACCGCTTTTGGTCAGGTAGGACGCGAACGCGAAGTCGCCGTTCGTGTTGTGGCGGTGGCGGACTGCAACCGTCACGACGAACAGGATCGGAACGATGATGGACGCGCCGAGTCCGAGGTAGGTTCGCTTCTGATATCGGAGCTTGCGCAGCTCCCACCGGTACACGGTGCCGACGCCGGGCCGTTTTCCGCGCGTGCGTCCCACGCTGCCGGCGCCGGCGGCCAGCCCCGGGGCGGTTCCGCTGATCGAGCTCACGACGCCACCTGCGCGACGGCCGGAGGGCGCCCATTGCCGGCGCCATCGCCCTCGGTCAAGGAGAAGAACAGATCCTCGAGCGTGACCGTCTCCGGCGCCAGCACCCGAATCAGCGCACCCGCCTCGACGAGCGCCTGGGACAACTCGGCCACCGCGCCGTCATCGGCCGTGAACGAGATCCGCCCGTGCAGCTCGCGCACGTCGGCCACGCCGGGCTGGGCACGGCACACCGACAGGGCCCGTTCGTCGTTCGTGGTCGACAGTCGATACGACGTCCCGGCACCGCGCTTGAGATCCGCGATAGCGCCCTCGTAGACGATCTCGCCCTTGCGCACGATCGCCACCCGGTTGCACAGCTCCTCGACTTCCGCCAGCAGGTGGCTCGAGAGCAGCACGGTCATCCCCTGGTCGGCCAGGCGCCGGATCAGCACGCGCATGTCCCGCATGCCGGCGGGGTCGAGTCCGGTGGCCGGCTCGTCGAGCAGCAGCAGCTTTGGGTCGCGGAGCAGCGCCGCCGCGATCCCGAGCCGCTGGCGCATGCCGTGGGAGTAGCCGCCCACCCGGTCGCGCGCGCGGTCGGACAGCTCGACCGTCCCGAGCGCCGGCTCGATCCGGTCGCGTGCGTCGTCCCCGTCGAAGGCGGCCAGCAGCTCGAGGTTGCGCCGGCCGCTCATGTACGGATAGAAGGTCGGCGCCTCGACGAACCCGGCCACGTCGTCGAGCGCCTGAACCGTCTCCTGGGGGTCACGCCCCCACAGTCGCACCGTCCCCTCGGTGGGACGGATCAGCCCGAGCATCATGCGCAGGCAGGTCGTCTTGCCGGCGCCGTTCGGCCCCAGGTAGCCGTACACGTCGCCGGCATGGACGGTGAGATCCACGCCGGCGACCGCGGTCAATTCGCCGTAGCGCTTGACCAGTCCCCGTACCTCGACCGGTGGCGCGTCGGTCATGCTCAGGAGGTCAGATCCTTTGCGGCCATCTCCGCGGCGATCGCCGGCACCGAGCCGAGCACCGTGTACTGCACGCCGCCACTGGAGAAGGTGAGCACCGTGCCCAGTGAGGTGGAGAGCTCGGTCCCGGACGCGCCGTTGATCGACACGGTCGGGAGGCTGAGGCCCGGCCCGTTGCCACCGCCGTTCTGCCCCGCGGAGCCCAAGGCCGAGGACGACGAATCGCCCTTGGCGGTCTGCTCGATCACCGCGATCCCGCCGAGCCCTTGGCCGTAGGTGACGAGCGCCGCCGGGCTGCCACCCCAGTCCAGGAGCGAAACCGACTGGCGATCGAGGCCGTCGAGCTTGTTGGGCGCGGCCAGCGTGAACGGCAGCCTGGCCTGGACCTGGGCCGGGGTCGTCGCCTGGCCGTGGACCTTGGCCGCCTTGCGCGCGCCGCCGTGGACGGCCGCCGCCGCGGCGCCGGCGGGCGAGGAGATCCGGACCACCTTGGCGCCGGCCGGTGCCTGGATCTTGAACACGCCGGCGGAGACCGGGCCGTAGGAGATGCTCGTCGCCTTCAGCTCGAGCACCGGGGTCGAGCTCGTGCTCGAGTAGACGGCGATCCCGAGCGGGATTCCCCGCCTGGCGTCCCAGGCGAGCTGGACGTCGCCGAGCAGGCCGCCGTCGTGCTTGGGCGAGATCTTGATCTTGTAGGCCGGCTGCCCGGCCACGTTGCGCGGCGTCGGACCGACCAGGTTCCAGTGCTGCGCGAGCTGGTTGATATCGCTCTGGATCTGCGCCACTGAGGGGATCTCCTCCGACTTGGACGAGGAGCCGCCGCTGTGCTGAGCAAGCGTGGGTGGGAGGGTCCCCCGATACACCGTGTTCGCCATCGGGTCATAGATCGAGAACGATCCGTTGTCGATGATGACCTGCGCGTCGCCGTTCGAGCCCTGGAGCTCGAGCCGCAGCTGGCCGTCATTGGACACCCACAGGCGCCCGGTGGCGCCGCTCAGGATCGGATCGGACCCTTGGAGATCGGAGGAGTCGATCAGGTTGTTGGTGAACTTGATGCGGGCGTAGATACCGTCGACCGCGGGGGCGGTGGCCGCCTGGTGCAGCGCCGTGGCGAGCGACTCCGGGGGCGGAGTCGGGCCATTCCCGGCCGCCGCGAGCGCGATCGCGGTCCCGCCGGCGACGGCGATCACTACACCGGCGATGATTGCCAGCAGACGTTGGGTGGAGACTGTGCGCAGGAACCTCATGGCGTCCACCATAGGGCAGGATTTTGAAATTAGTTTGACAAGGGGAATCACGGGCCTGGGTGATCGCCATTGCCCGGACTCGCCGGCGCGCTAAGGTCGCGAGCATGTGTCGGCTGTTCGGAATGAGTGGCGGGCGCGAACCGGTCCGCGCCACCTTCTGGCTGCTCGAGGCGCCCGACTCGCTGTCCCAGCAGAGCCATCGTGAGCCCGACGGCACGGGCCTCGGGTTCTTCGAGGCGGACGGGAAGCCACGCGTCATGAAGCAGCCGATCGCCGCCTACGAGGACAAGGCGTTCGCCCGCGAGGCGCGCGAGGTCACCTCGCGCACGTTCATAGCCCACATCCGCTTCGCCTCGACCGGCGCGATCAGCCCGGAGAACACCCACCCGTTCGAGCAGCGCGGCCGGCTGTTCGCCCACAACGGCGTGATCGGCGATCCCGAGCGGATCGAGCCCGAGCTCGGCGACGCCGCCTCGCTGGTCAAGGGCCAGACCGACTCCGAGCGCTACTTCGCGCTGATCACCAAGGAGATCGAGCGCGACGGGGACGTCGGCGCGGCGATCGTGCGCGCCTCGCGCTGGATCGCCGAGAACCTTCCGGTGTTCGCGCTGAACATCGTCCTGATCACCCCGACCGACCTGTGGGCGCTGCGCTACCCCGACGTGCACGAGCTGTACGTGCTCGAGCGCGTCGCCGGCGGTCCCAGCGGCGCTGAGCGCCTCGACCACAACAGCCACCACGGATTCCGGGTCCGCTCCGAAGACATGGCAAGCCGGCCGGCCGTGGTCGTCGCGTCGGAGCGGCTGGATGAGGACGCCGGGTGGCGGCTGCTCGAGCCAGGCGAGCTGGTCCACGTCGACCCGGACCTGCACGTCACGAGTGCCGTAGCGCTCGATCAGCCGCCCGCTCACCAGCTCACCCTCGCCGACCTCGGCGACAAGGCCGCCGCGTCGCAGGCGCCGGCCACGAAGCAGTCGTGAGCACACACGAGGCAGGCCTGCCGCCCGGGCCGGGACTTCCCCGCATCGTCCAAACGTTCGGTTTCATGTTCGTCGGGCCGCGGTTTCTCGAGGCGTGCCGCCGGCGCTACGGGAACGTGGTGATGATGCGCACGCTGTTCGACAACGGCTTCGTGATGCTGTTCGACCCGGCCGAGATCAAGACGCTGTTCCAGGGCGCGGGCGAGCAGCTGCGCGCCGGCGAGGCGAACGCGATGCTCGGCCCGGTGCTGGGCGAGCGCTCGGTGCTGCTGCTCGACGGCGCTGAGCACATCCGCCACCGCCGCCTGATGCTGCCGCCGTTTCACGGCCAGCGGATGCAGGCCTTCGCCGACGCGATCCGGCGTTCGACCGACCTCGAGCTCGACTCGTGGCCGATCGGCGAGCCGTTCGCGGTGCTGCCGAGCATGCAGTCCCTGACCCTGCGGGTGATCGTGCAGGCCGTGTTCGGGTACGAGCCCGGCCCCGAGGAGGAGGAGCTGCGCCGGCGCCTGCGCGCGATGGTCGCGCCGCTGGCCCGCCCCCGTTCGATGGCGCTGCTCGCCGCCCTGCCGATGCTCGTCGGCCAGGAAGCCCGGATGAACGACGCGTTCGCGGCCGCCCGCCGCGCCGTCGACGAGGTCCTGTATCCGGAGATCGCGCGCCGGCGCGCGCTGGGGGACGAGGCGCTGTCGCGCTCGGATGACGTCTTCTCGTCGCTGCTGCTCGCTCAGGACGAGGATGGCGAGCGCCTATCGGACGCCGAGGTCCGTGACGAGCTCGTGACGCTCCTTCTGGCCGGGCACGAGACGACCGCCACCGGCCTGGCCTGGTGCTTTGACCTGCTGCTGCACGCGCCGGCCGTCCTGGCGCAGGCGGCAACGCGCGACGAGCGCTATCTCGACGCGGTGGTCAAGGAGACGCTCCGCATCCGGCCCGTGATCCCGGGCGTCGGGCGCGTGGTCCGCGGCGAGCCGTTCCGCGTGAACGGATACGCGATCCCGCCCGGGGTCGAGATCAATCCATCGATCCGGGTCATCCACCGCCGCGAGGACCTCTACCCCGACGCCGGCGAGTTCCGGCCCGAGCGCTTCCTCGTCGACGAGCCGCCGGACACCTACACGTGGATCCCGTTCGGCGGCGGCACCCGGCGCTGCCTGGGCGCGAGCTTTGCGCTGATGGAGATGCGCCTCGTCCTCGATCGCGTGCTCGAGCGAGCCGGCGCCCTCCGCGCCGCCGATCCCAAGCCGGCCAAGGTCCAGTTCCGCGCGATCACGCTCGCGCCGCGCGGTGGCGTACGCATGGTGCTCGACACCCCACCCAAATAATCTGCGTACGCGACCTGCATAACCTGCCACTCGACGGCTTGATCGCGGACCGTGGCATCTTGTGCATGCCACACGTGCAGGAGATGCCACGGTCAGTCTCGGCTGCATCCAATGGCAGGTTATGCAGGTCGTGGAGCACCTCAGGCGCCCGTCGCCACCGGCCGCGACGGATCGCGGATCCACTCGCTCCAGGACCCGACATACAGCGCCGCCCCGGGGAAGCCCGCCACCTCGAGCGCCAGCACTTCGAACGCCGCCGTGACGCCCGATCCGCAGTAGGCCCCCACCTCTACACCGTCGCCCACGCCGGCGGCCACGAAGCGGGCCCGCAGCTCCGCCCCGTCCAGCATCCCCCCCTCCAGCCGATGTAGTTCCACACCGGGCACGTTCACCGCCCCAGGAATACGACCCGCGACCGGATCGACCGGCTCGACCTCGCCTCGGAAGCGCTCGGGTGACCGAGCATCGAGCAGCACGCCGTCACCGCCCGCCAGCCACGCCGCCGCCACCGCGTCGAGCAGCGGCATCCCGCCCGGGCGGGCGACGAAGTCGCCCGGCTGCGCCGCGACCTCCCCCCGCTCGATGGCGAGCCCGGCGGCTTCCCAGCCACCGAAACCCTCATCCAAGACAAATACCCGGGGGTGCCCGAAGTAACGAAGCAGCCACCACGCCCGCGCCGCGGGCACCGAGTTGCCGCCGTCGTACACGACCACCGGTCGCTCGCCGGACACGCCGGCCAGACGCATGGCGGCCTGAAAATCGTCCGCGGCCGGGAGCGGGTGGCGACCCCGCCCGCCGTCGCCCGGCGGCCCGGACAGGGCCGCGTCCAGGTCGACGAACACGGCACCCGGGATGTGTCCCTCCAGGTATTCGGCCCGGAGCGGCCCACTCAGCTCCCAGCGCACGTCGAGCCGCGTGGCGTCCGGCGGGACCGCGTCGCTCGAGATCAGGGGCCCCACAACTGGTAAGCGTAATGACGCTGAGGGTTCAGATTCCGGCCCAATAAGTCGATTAGGCGTTCAGGGGTACGTTCGAACATGTCAGAAGTCTTCGTCGCCCGCCAGCCGATCTTCAACCGGGACCTGCACGTCGCCGGCTATGAGCTGCTGTTCCGAGGCGGGGACGCGACGAGGGCGCTCGTGACCGATTCGGAGGGGGCCACCGCGTCGGTGGTGCTCAACTCGTTCACGGAGATCGGGCTCGAGCGGATCGTCGGCTCGAAGGCGGCCTGGGTCAACGTCTCGCGCGAGTTCGTCCTCAGCGGCCTGGCCGCGACGATGCCGCCGGCCGTCGTCGGCCTCGAGATCCTCGAGGACGAGCTCCTCGACGAGCGCTTCGTTCACGCGCTGATCGAGCTCAAGCGCCAGGGCTACCGGCTGGCCCTCGACGACTTCGAGTACAGCGTGAGCGCCGAGCGGGTCCTCACCCTGGTCGACGTGGTCAAGCTCGACGTGCTCGCGCTCGGACGCGAGGGCATGGCCCGCGAGGTGGCCCGGCTGAAGCCGTACGGCATGACCCTCCTGGCCGAGAAGGTCGAGTCCCACGAAGATCACGCCTACTGCGCCGAGCTCGGCTGCGACCTGTTCCAGGGCTTCTTCTTCTGCCGCCCTGAGCTGCTGCACAACCGGGGCATCCTCGCCCACCGCTCTTCGCTGCTCCAGGTCCTAGCCGCGCTCCAGGATCCACGTGTGCAGCTGGGCCAGCTCGAGCAGATGGTCGGTCGTGACGTCGGCCTCAGCTTCCGGCTGCTTCGCTACATCAACTCCGCCTTCTTCGGGTTGCGCTTCGAGATCAGCTCGATCCGTCAGGCGCTCGCCCTGCTCGGCGTCCAGAACCTCAAGCGGTGGGCCACGCTCACCGTGCTGGCCAGCGTCGACGGCAAGCCGCCCGAGCTGACCGTGACCGCGCTGACCAGGGCCCGCTTCTGCGAGCGCGCCGGTGCGCGCCTGGCCGGCCCCCGGCCGGGCGAGCTGTTCACGCTCGGATTGTTCTCGGTGATCGACGCGCTGATGGACACCTCGATCGAGGATGTCGTCGCGCTGATCCCGTTCCCCGAGGACATGCGCGATGCGCTGACCAAGCGCAAGGGCGAGAAGGGCGCCCTGCTCGACTGCGTGACCGCGCTGGAGGCCGGCAACTTCGACCGTGCCAAGCAGCTTGTCCGCGGCGCCGGCGAGCTGTACGTCGAGGCGCTGATGTGGGCCGACGAAGCGGCCCGGCCGCTGTTCGAGCCAATCGAGGCCGCCGCGGCTTGATCTAAGGCGCCACCGTCAGGCGCCGCCGACGTCATTTAAAGTCCGCGAGCCATGCTGCTGTACGACTCGCGCGTCTCGGGCAACTGCTACAAGGTCCGCCAGCTGTTCGCCCACCTGGGCATCAAGTACGAGCGGCGCGAGGTCGACGTGATCGATCGGTCCGGCCGCCTGGAGCTGCTCGGCGCGCTCAACCCCGCGCTCCGCGTCCCCACGCTCGTGCTGGACGACGGCCGTTCGCTCGCAGAGTCGAACGCGATCACGTTCTACTTCGCCCAGGGCACCCCGTACCTGCCGGATGACGGCTTCGAGCGGGCTCAGGTTCTGCAGTGGCTGTTCTTCGAGCAGTACAGCCACGAGCCAAACATCGCGGTGGCGCGGTTCTGGGCGATCGCCGGTATCACCCCGTCCGACAGCGACGCCGAGGCCAAGCGGCGCGGCGGCACGGCCGCGCTGCGCGCGATGGAAAGCCACCTGGACGGGCGTGAGTTCCTCGTCGCCGAGCGCTACACGATCGCCGACATCGCGCTGTACGCCTACACCCACGTGGCGCCCGAGGGCGGGTTCGCGCTCGAGCCCTACCCGGCGATCAGGACGTGGCTGGCGCGCGTCGAGGCCCAGCCGGGCCACATCGCGATCACCGACTGATCGCGGGCGGTTCAGCGACGCCCGCGAACTACCCGGCCGGGCAGCGGTACGGGCGAGAACCGCTGCGCGACCAGGCCGGCGAACAGTCGTGGGTCGGCCTTGGCGATGAGCCGGGCCAGCTCGGCCTTTTCGCGCGCGGAGAGATTGCGGTTGATGCCCCGGCCCTGGTACACGAGCGCGATCACTCGCCGCCGCTCGTGGGGCTCCAGGCGATGCCAGTGGCTGCGAGCGAGCATCAGGACCTGGGCGGCGGCCAGCAGCCGCGCCATCGGTACGGCTCGGGTCACCTGGGAGAGCTTTCCCGCCATCTTTCTCGAGTTTAGGTCGGCCGACTAGGCTCTCGCTCGATGCCGCCGCTCGCGTTCGCCGAGCGCCCCCCGCGGGCGCAACCCGATGGGTTGCTGATCCTCCATCACGGGCGCGGCAGCGACGAGCAGGACCTGATCGGGCTGGCCGACGTGTTCGACCCCGAGCAGCGTCTGTACGTCGTCGCCCCGCGGGCGCCGCTCCAGCTCCCCGGCTCGCCGGGCTACCACTGGTACCTCGTCCCCCGCGTCGGGCATCCGGACCGCAGCAGCTTCGAGCGCGCCTATCGCGAGCTCGCGGACTTCCACGACACCCTGTTCGAGCGCACCGGAATCGGCCCCGAGCGCACCGTGCTCGGGGGCTTCTCGATGGGCACAGTGATGAGCTACGCGCTGGGGCTCGGCGCGGACCGCCCGGCGCCGGCCGGGATCCTCGCGCTTTCGGGGTTCATCCCGACGGTCGAAGGTTGGGAGCCCTCGCTCTCCGACCGCCGCGACGAGACGCACGTCCTGATCGCGCACGGGCGCAGCGACCCCGTCATCCCGGTGTCGTTCGCGCGCGCCGCCCGCGAGCTGCTCGACGCGGCCGCGTTCGACGTCGACTACCGCGAGTCCGACGCTGCCCACAACGTCGATCCGGGCGACATCCCCCGGGTGAGGGCCTGGCTCAGACGGCGCTGAGCCCCGAGCCGACCCAGTCCGGCTCGCCGCGCGCGCCGCGCGGCGCGAAGAAATAGCCGCCGCCGACCGGGGTTATGTAGTCGGTCATCGGCTCGGTGGGTGCCAGCCGGCGCTGGATGGTGTCGAACTGCCGGTTGATGTCCTGGTTGTAGGCGATGAAGATCAGGCCCTGGTCGAGGTCGCCCGCCTCGTCGATGCCCCGGTGGTAGTTGAAGCCGCGCCGCAGGATGCGCTGATCGGCGGTCGCTGGTGTGCGCGGGTTGGCCAGGCGCATGTGTGCGGTGAGGGGAATCCGCTTGCCGTGCGGGTCGGACGGGTAGTCGGGGTCCTCGAACTCGTAGGTCCCGCCCAGCGGAGCGCCGGACACGCGGTAGCGGCCGATCATGTTCTCCTGCTCGAGCAGCCCCACGCGATCCCAGAACTCGACGTGCATGCGGATCGTTCGCACCACCTGGTAGGTGCCGCCGGTGGCCCAGGCGGGCTCGCCCGAGTTCGGTTGGATCCAGATCAGCCGGTTCATCAGCGCCGCGTCGGTGACGTCGGGGTTGCCGGTGCCGTCCCGGAACGCGAACAGGTTGCGCTTGCTGCTGCGCGGTGTGGGGCCCCGCTGGGCACTTGTGAATCCGTCGAGCGTCCAGCGCGGGGTCAGCCTCCCCGCCACGAGGCGAAGCAGCTCCCGCACCGTGTGCACGACCGTGTCACGGTGGTTGGCCGCGACCTGCACGAGCACGTCGCCGCCGCTGCGCGTCGGGTCGATGTCGTCGTTGGGGAAGTTGGGCATCGGGTACAGGTGCCGCGGCTTGAGCTTCGCCAGGCCGTAGCGGCCGTCGAACAGCGAGGCTCCGAACGCGATCGTCACGGTCAGCGCGTCGGGCGCGTCGTAGGCGCCGAGGATCCCGCTGTCGGGCGCCGGATCGTCGATTTCCTGGATCGGGACGGGCTCGCCCTGGGTGAACCCGCGGGCCGCTCCGGACAGCGTCTGCAGCGCCTCGAACAGCTGCTGCGCATTGGGCGCGATCGAGTCGAGCGCCACCACCGTCGCCTGATTCTGGGGCGGGGTGAGGATCCCCGACTGGTGCGCTCCGTCGAACGGTGTCCGCGTCGCGAGCTCGTCGGCCAGGACCGCCTGCGCCTGCTGCTGGGGATCGGGCGGCTTGGCCGAGGCACCGCCGGCCGACAGCCCGGCCCCCAAGCCGACGCCGCCGGCGCCGACGGTGGCCAGTGAGCCCTTCAGGAATCTGCGGCGATTGACCTGACTCATTTGTGCGTCGCTGGGATCGACGGGATTTCCTCGATGTTGACCGTCTCGAGCGCGCCGGGCAGCTCCTCGAGCGCGCCGAGCGCCCCGGCCAACGTGCCGTTCAGCAGCTCGTGCTGAGACATGGTCAGCTGGTCGAGCGTCGGCCACTGTCCGTGGTGCTCACGGAGCACCCGGTTGACGGCGCCTTGCAGGATCGAGAGCTCGCCCTGGGCTTGGCCGAGCACGTTGTCTCGCGGGGCGAGTATCGAGCTGAGCGTCTTGAGGACCTCGTCGGTGGCGTTGATGCCGGCGGCCATGCCGAGCACGCCTTCCCCGCTCCACGGCACGTCCATGCCGCTCATCAGGTCGCGCTGCGCGTCCTCGAGGATCTCGTGCGAGCGCGTCGCGTAATCCAGTGGCGGGATCGAGACGGTCCTAACCACCCGCTGCAACTGGGCCACGTTTACTGACAGCTGCTTGCTGAAGCGGACCAGCGAGCGCGGCGACTGGCCCTCCCAGAGCCCCATCTCGATCCGGTGAAGGCCGGTGAACTGCGGGCTCGAGGTCCCGCCCGGGAGGCCCCCGGGCGAGCCGTCGATCTCCTGATTCAACGTCGCGACGGGACCCTCGAGGTACACGGCCCCGAGGTGCAGGTAATCCGCCCACGTTCGCATCCAGGCTGCCTTGGCCGCGCCGACGTTCCCGGCGCTGAGCGCCGCGCCGAGGCCGACGTTGTCGCTCTGCACGTGACCCAGCCAGGTTTCGGAGTAGCTCTCGTACGCGTGCACAGGCGCGATGAATGCCGACGCCGGCAGCGGCGTGAGATCGGAGATCATCTGGCCCTGGGTGTTCTCGCCGAGGTCCTCGAGGTCGCCGATCTCCGTCCCGTAGACGCGGGCGGGGGTACTCGTGCCGTACACCTTCGACAGGCGCGTGCCAAGCGGATCTGGCTGAACCGAGCGGACCGAGAACGGCTTTGACCCGTGCAGCAGTCCGGCCGGATTGAGGGCGGCACCGATCAGCACGACCGCCGCGAGCAGGGCGGCAAGCGCCGCGAGCTGCCACTTCCGCCCCGGGAGCGGGCGACGCGAGAGGGGAGGTAAAGACGAATGACTGTCCATCGACGACTGGAAGGCACGCTGTCGCTTAGCCACCGCGCTGCCCCGCGGCTGGACTTCTATCAGTCCCCGGGAGAGGCGTCGGCGCCCCCGGGGGGTTTTCACCTAATGCCCACAGCTCGTTCACGATCAGGTCACATAAGGCGTCGGGGCGATCACAAGGATGCTGCTCGCGCCGCTGGTGGACGGTCGGCGGGGCGGACTACGGAAGCCGTCCGTGGGTGAATAAGGAGGCGGCCTTGCGCCACTACAGAAGGCTTCTCCTCGGCGTGCCGGTCGCGCTCGCCGCAGGGGCAGCATTGATCGGCATAACGAGCTCGAGCGCGAGCCCGACGAAGGCGCTGCCTCCGTCGTTCACGCCGATCAAGCACGTCGTCGTGATCTTCGACGAGAACGTCTCGTTCGATCATTACTTCGGCACGTATCCACACGCCACGAACACCGATGGTTCGCCCTTCCATGCGGCGAAGAACACACCGGGCGTGAACGGCCTCACGCCGGCCCTGCTGGAAGACAACCCCAACGAGTACAACCCGGAGCGCCTCGGGCCGGAGCAGGCGCTGACGTGCGATCAGAACCACAGCTACACGCCTGAGCAGCAGGCGTTCGACGGCGGCCTGATGGACAAGTTCGTGCAGGACACGACGGGCTCGGGCTGCACGCAGAGCACGACGCCCGACTCGAGCAGCTATGGCCCGCCGGGGATCGTCATGGACTACTTCGACGGTAATACCGTCACCGCGTTGTGGAACTACGCGCAGCACTACTCGCTGGGCGACAACTTCTACGACACGGCGTTCGGACCCTCGAGCCCGGGCGCGATCAACCTGGTCAGCGGTCAGACGAACGGCGCCGTGTCGGAGCCGGGCGGAACTCCGTTCGCGCCCAACGGCACGCTGTACACCGACGCCGAGCCGTACTACGACCTGTGCAGCAACAACACGACGGCCGACACGACCGACTCGAGCGGTAACCCGGTTCCCGGCGGCAGCACGGTTCAGCTGACCGGTCAGAACGTCGGCAACCTGATGAACAACGCCGGCGTGACCTGGGGCTGGTTCCAGGGCGGCTTTGCTCCGACCGCGACAGTCCCGGCGGGAAGCGGCAGCGTGACCCTGTCCGACGCGGGCACGAACAAGGCCTACGCCGAGGGTTCCGCCGCCCGGCCGGCGTGCACCAGCACGCACGACAACGTCGGCGGCGCGGCGGTCCAGGACTACGTCGAGCACCACGAGCCGTTCCAGTACTACGAGTCGACGGCCAACCCGATGCACAACGCGCCGGCCTCCGTCTCGGATGTCGGCTACAGCGACCCCGCGGGGACGCCGATCGACAAGGCGGTCAACCACCAGTACGACATCAGCTGGTTCTCCAAGGCGCTGGAGGCTGGCAACCTGCCGCAGGTCTCGTTCCTCAAGCCGCCCGCGTACCAGAACGCGCACGCGGGCAACTCGGACCCGCTCGACGAGCAGAAGTTCCTCGTCGACACGATCAACCAGATCGAGCAGTCGAAGTACTGGTCGAGCACGGCGATCATCATCACCTACGACGACTCGGACGGCTGGTATGACCAGCAGATGGGTCCGATCATCCGGCAGTCCGACGACCCCACGCTCGACGCGCTGAACGCGCCGGGCAAGTGCGGAAGTTCGGCGACGCCGCCGGCTCAGCAGGATCGCTGCGGCGTTGGACCGCGGCTGCCGGTGCTCGTCATCTCGCCGTACGCGAAGCAGAACTACGTGGACAGCACGTTCACCGAGCAGGCTTCGGTGCTCCAGTTCATCGAGGACAACTGGGGACTCGGACGGATCGGTGGGGGCTCCGCGGACGCGGGAGCGGGAAGCCTTGACAGCTTCTTCGACTTCCGCACCAAGCACCTCGCTCCGGCGGTGATCATGAACGACAACACGGGCGAGGTCACCAAGGTCATCCCGACCAGCGGCTCGAGCCCGGGTTCGGGCTCCGGCTGGGGCGGCGGCGGAGGCGGGTACTACGCGAACCTGCCGAAGATCCGCTGCTCCGTGGCCGGCAGATCCGTCACTTGTAGCACCACCAAGGCGGGCGACCGCAGCGCGCGGATCGCACTACTGCTGAGGCAGAACTACAAGCTGTCGAGCAATCAAACCGGTCATCTCGGCAGCAAGATCGACCTGCCGAAGAGCCTGCACGGCAAGTACACGATGGCCGTCGATCTGGCCGGAAGCGTCGAGATCATCCGGAAGGTGAGTCTGCGCTGAGCGCCGATCGACACTGACGCTGGTACCGGGGGCGCCCACGTGGGCGCCCCCGGTGTCTCTATGCTCGCGGCGTGCCGCCGGCCGCCGAGCTCGATCTCCCCAGCTTCGACCACACCGACGCGTCGCTGCGCGGAGCGCGCTATCGGCAAGCCATGGCCGAGCTTCGCGGTCACGACGGCTGGCTCGCCGCGAGCCCGTTCGGGTTCATCGTGCTCGACCGCGAGGCCGGTGAGTTCTTCCTGCGGACCAAGGCCGCCGTCTTCCCGGGGCTGACCATCGCCGACCTGTTCGGGATCACCGAGGGGCCGCTGCGCGAGGAGATCGTCCGCAACATCATCAGCGTCAACGGCGGCGACCACCGCCGGCTGCGCAACCTGGTCAACCCGGCCCTGTCGCCGCGCGCGGTCGACCGGTATCGGCCCGCGATGCGGCGCTTTCTCGAGCAGCTCCTCGATGCGATCGCCGGACGGGGCGGCCGCTGCGAGTTCATCGCCGACTTCGCCAAGCCCTACCCGTCGCTGGTGATCGCCGAGGTGATGGGCGCTCCACTCGCGGACGCTCCGCGGCTGCACCACTGGTCGAACGTGATCCAGCGCCAGTTCGACCCGACCAGCCTGATGGCCGAGCGCGAGCGGATCGAGCAGGCGGTGGCCGAGTTCTACGCCTACGAGGATGAGTTGATCGCGGCGCGCAGGGCGGGCGGGGATCCCAATCCGAGCGACGATTTGATCTCCGCGCTGATCAAGGCCGAGGAGGCGGGCGACCGCCTGTCAGACGACGAGCTGCGCAACCTGGTGCTCAACATCCTGGTCGGCGGGGTCGACACGAGCCAGAGCCAGCTCGCCCACGCGGTCCGGCTGCTGGCCGAGCATCCTTCTCAATGGGCGCTCTTGCGCCGCGATCCTCGCGGACTGGCCTCGGTGGCGGTGGAGGAGGCGCTCCGGTTCGAGCCGATCACGCCGTTCACCGCCCGCATCCTGATCGACGAGGTGCAGTACGGCGGGGTGAGCTTTCCGGCCGGCTCGATCGTGCTGGTCTCCGCGTGGCACGCGCATCGCGACGGCGAGCGCGCTGACGCCTTCGAGCTGTCCTCCGATCGCGCCGGCGAGCGCCAGCGCCTGCTCACCTTCGGAGCCGGGATCCACTACTGCGTCGGCGCCAACCTGGCCCGGGGCGAGATGACCGAAGCGCTGATCTTCCTGGCCGAGCGGGTGAGCTCGCTCGAGCTCGACGGCGAGCCCGAGTTCGGGACGCCGTCCGGGATCTACGGGATCGAGAAGTTGCCCCTCAGGCTTGAACTTGCATAGGAAGGAGTCCACTTGGCGTACGAGACGATCATCTGGGAGCAGTCGGGCGGGGTCGGGCGTCTCACCCTGAACCGGCCCGATTCGCTGAACGCGTGGACGCCCCAATTCGGGATCGAGCTGCGAACGATCATCGAGCGCGACGCCGCCGATCCGTCGGTGCGCGCCGTGCTCATCACTGGCGCCGGCCGGGGCTTCTCATCGGGCGCCGACCTGAAGGCGGGGTTCGAGCCGGCCGAGGACGGCCTGCCGGACCTCCGGCATGAGCTGCACGACATCTACCACCCGAGCATCGCGGGGATCCGCCGGCTCGAGAAGCCCGTGGTGGCAGCCGTCAACGGCCCGGCAGCCGGGATCGGCTGCTCGCTCGCGCTCGCCTGCGACCTGATCATGGCCGCCGAGTCGTCGTTCTTCGGGCTGGCCTTCGTCAACGTCGGGCTGATGCCCGACGGCGGCTCGACCGCGCTCGTCCCGCCGTCGGTCGGCAAGGCGCGCGCGTTTCAGATGGCGCTGCTGGGCGAGCGCGTGCCCGCGCCGCAGGCGCTCGAATGGGGTCTGGTCAACTGGGTGTACCCCGACGACCGCCTGATGGACGAGGCCGAAGCCCTCGTCGCTCGTCTCGCGGCCGGACCGACCCGCTCCTACGCGAGCTCCAAGCGCGCGCTCAACCAGTTCATCTACGGCGGGCTCGATGCCCAGCTCGACCTCGAGGCGGAGCTCCAGCACACGCTCGGTCGCACGCACGACTTCCTCGAGGGGGCGGCGGCGTTCGTCGAGAAGCGCCCGCCCGCCTTCACCGGAGCCTGATGGCGAGCTGGAAGACGGTCTCGTCCCTGGCCACCGGGGGGCGTGACGACGCGGACGAAGCCCTGCGCCTGCTCAGCGGCGGCCGGCACTGGTATCTCGATCGCGCAGGGCCGCGCTGATTTCATCCAGGACGGTGGCCGCCTCGGCAGCCATCGCGCGGACGATGTCGCCGGCCGGACGCGCCTGCACGAGCTCGTGCGCCTGCCCCGCCCACAGGTTGAACGCGTCGGCGTCCCCGCGCTTGCGCGCCGCCGCGCGCAGCGCGCTCGTGACGTGATGGATCTCCGGATAGGCGAGCGGCGCGGCGTCGTGATGCTCGGCCATGAACCGGTTGACGATCCCGCGAGCCGGACGGCCGGTGAACGCTCGCGTCACCCGTGTCGGGCCGGGCTCGGCCAGCCGCGCCCGCTGGGCCTCGGGCGTGCCGGCCTCGGGCGCCAGCATCAGCGCGGTGCCGATCTGGCCGGCGCCGGCGCCGGCGCACAGCACCGCGGCGAGCGCCGCACCGTCGGGGATGCCCCCCGACGCGATGAGCGCAAGCGATGTCGCCCGCGCCACCGTCCGCAGCAACGCGAGCAAGCCGATGCCACCCTCGTTCGAGCCGTCGTCGATGAACCCGCCACGGTGACCACCCGCCTCGGTTCCCTGGACAACCAGCCCGTCCGCGCCGGCCGCCTGCGCCGCGCGGGCCTCCTCGACGTTGGTGATCGTCACCCACGCGGCGAGGTCGGCTTGGTGCAGGCGATCGACGATGGACGCGTCCGGGCAGCCGAACGTGAACGACACCACCGCGGGGCGCTCGCCGCACACGACGTCGAGCTTGGCCGCCCAGCCGTCGTCCTCGAACCGGGGCTCGCCGAGCTCAGCTCCCTGGCGGTCGGCCTCGGGCGCCAGCCGCTGCACGTAGTCGGCCAGGCGGGCGGGGTCGGCGGGCTCGGCGCCCGGCACGAACAGGTTGACGCCGAACGGCTCCTCGGTTGCCGCGCGCACCGTCCGGATCTCCTCGGCGACCGTGTCCGGGCGCTTGTAGCCGGCGGCCAGGAATCCGAGGCCGCCGGCCTCGCACACGGCGATCGCGAGCTCGGGTGTCGACGTACCGCCGGCCATCGGGGCCTGGACGATCGGCAGCCGGAGTTCGCTCAGATCGAACGTCCTCGCAGTCTACGAACCCCACCCGCGCCGGCGCAGCCAAACCGCGCCCCGCCAGTCGGTAGCCAGATGGCCGATGCTGTTCAGCTGACGGCAAGCGCCGCCACGGCCCCCGGGACCATCGCCGGCCGGTCGGCGTACATGGCCGAGCGCCATAGCGCGTCATCGCCCAGCGGGTCGCGCACGGCCATGCCGGCCCCGAGCAGCTCGAGCAGCGCGGCCTCGGCGGCGGCCCGGTCGGGCTTGTCGTTCCCGCGCGCGAGCAGCGCCGCGACCTCCTGGGTGGTCAGGCCGTCTGGGAATCGCTCGAGCAGCGGCGCGGGATCCTCGGGCGGCGCCTCGCGATGAAGGGTCGGGTCGAGGTTCGCCACGAGCACGTCATAGGCCTCGACCGGCTGAAAGCCCCCGGCCACGAGCCGCGTCCCGTTTGACTCGAACACGATGGACGGGGCGGTGAAGCGGACCGGGCCGTCGGTCGTCGCGGTCTTGCCCTGGAGCTCGGCGGCCGACCCTGCGGCGGTGCGCGTCTCGTCGCGATCGGCCCGATATGCCTCGACCACGTCTGGCGCGTCGATCCGAGCGACGATCTGCTCGGCGTCGATGCCGGGCACGTTGCGCAGCGCGTTGACCAGATCCTGGTCGTCGTCGAGCAGCATCGGCGAGTTGAAGTTGTGGAGCTGGATCGCGCGGAACGCGCGCCACTCGCTCCCCGGATCGCTCATCCGGGCTGCGATCACCGCGCGGCAGGCCCGCGCCGTCGCGCTCGCCCGCGCCTTGGGAGCCGGCGAGAACGGCATTCCGTAGCGGCCGCGGAACATCGCCTGGCCGAGCGCACCCCGCAATGGCGTGTAGCCGCGCTTCTCATACTGCGAGGCCTCTTCGGTCAGCCCGACGAGCACGAGCCGCCACTCGAGCTGATCGCCGTAGCGCCACTCGATCACCCGGAGTGCCGGGCTTTCGGAGTAGGCCCAAGGGCAGGCTGGATCGCTGTACAGCGTGGCCGAAATCATGTCGTGGACGCCTCCGGGGCAATGTGAGCGATTACGGCGGCGCCTGACGGCGGCGCCTTGGGCAAATACGGCGGCGCCTGACAGCGGCGCCTAGGTGGTTGACGCCTCAAGGATGTTAGCGAGTCGGCTTCCCCGGCCGTCCCGGCGGCCGATCACGTCGACCGCCGGCCGGATCTGGGCCGTGGCGAACCCGGCGGCGTGCAGCGCCGCCTCGCCCTCGCCGGCGTCGTCGAAGTGCAGGTAAACGCGCCCCCGGACGAACGCCGAGAGCGCGACGCGGAAGGCCCGAACCTGGGGCGTGGCCGCGCCGGCCAGATGCAGGTCGGAGACGTACCGGCCACGGGAAAATCCGGCCAGCGTGTCGGCAAAGCGCCGCCAGATCGCGTCGACCGCCTCGGTCGGGAGGTACCCGAGCAGCCCTTCGGTGACGATCGCGAGACCCTCGCGCCGGTCCAGGTCGCCCGCCACCGCGGCGAGACTGCCAGGGCCGTCGTCGTCGCGCACGGCGTCGAGGATGCGCACACGGTGGCGCTCGGAAAGCGACCCGATCCGCTCGAGCGCGGCGCGCTTGCGCTCGGCCATCCCGGGCAGGTCGGTCTCGATGTACACGAGCCGGTCCCCGTAGCGGCGACGCAGTCTCCAGCCGCGGGGCGAGAGACCGGCCGCCACCTCGATCACCTGGCTGATCTCGCCGGCGCCGATCGCCCGTTCGAGCAGGGCGTCGATCGCCCGGTGGCGCGCCAGCAGGTAGGACTCGAGCGTGGCGCCGCCGATCGCCCGGCTGCCAACCATCGCCGGCTGGAGCGAGTCGAACAGGAGGCGACCCTCGCGCGTCGCGAGCTCCGGGTGCGAGAGGCCGTTGCGGGCCCACACGTACCCGGTGTAGTGCGCGGTAGGGCTGATCCGGGCGCCTGAGTCTTGGGAGGAGGTCACCCGGCGTTGCTACCCAGAAGCTGGTCCAGACGATCGAGGAGCGCCACCTGGGCCGGATTGATCTTCTCCCGCGCGATCTCCAGCCCGAACCACTCGGCGCGGTCGACCTCCGGGATCTCGACCCGCTTCCCCGACCGCGGCGGCCACTCGATCTCGAACGTGTTGCTGGTCACCGTGCCGACGTCGAGGTCGCCGGCCAGCGCCCAGCCGCGCACGAGCTTCCCGCTCTTCTGCCGGATCTCCCCCAGGTCGACCGGCTTCCCTGCGGGTGGCGCGCTCCCGAGCTCCTCCTCGAATTCGCGCAGCGCCGCCGCGAGCGGGTCCTCGTCGTCGGGGTACTCCCCCTTGGGGATCGACCATGCGCCGGCGTCGCGGCGCGCCCACAGCGGGCCGCCGGGGTGAACGAGCAGCACTTCGAGCTGATCGGCGCGCCGGCGGTGCAGGACGATGCCGGCGCTGTGGCGCGACCGTCGCGCGCTCACGCCGCGATCAGCTCCTGCGCGATGTGAGCGCCAGCCCGAACCCGAGCGCGATCAGCATCGCGCCACCGGCACCGGTCATCCGCTCGAGCCGCCGCGGCGAGCGTCCGAACCACTGACGCGCCGACCCGGACGCGAGCGCCCAGGTCGCGTCGGACAGGAGGCCGATCACCACGCAGATCGACCCGAGCAGCGCGATCTGCAGCGTGACGTGGCCCTGGGAGCGCACGATGAACTGCGGCAGGATCGCCGTGAACATGAGCACGCCCTTGGGGTTGGTCGCCCCGACGAAGAAGCCCTCGCGGACGATCCGCGACAGCGACTTGGGTTCGGCCGCGGCGTCCGGCGTGAACAGCGAGGACAGCGACTTGCGCCTGAGGATGTTGCGCGCGCCGAGGTACACCAGGTACGCGGCGCCCAGCAGCTTAACCGCCGTGAACACCGCGTCCGAGCTGGCCACGATCGACCCAATCCCGATTGCCACCAGGACGAGCTGAAGGATCAGGCCGCCGGTGTTGCCGAGCACGGAGGCCAGCGCGGCCCGGCGCCCGAGCGCCACCCCGCGACTGATCACGAACAGCACGCTCGGGCCCGGGATGACGATCAGGACATAGACGGTGAGAAGGAACTCGAGGAGGTGGCGCGTGGGGAGCATCCGGACTCGCGCATGATCGCACTCCGGCTCCGCCGCCACGGCTTGCGCTCGAGCGCCCGGGACGGGACCCGGGTCGTGGGTGCCGGCCCCTCAGGGAGCACCTCGCGGATTACGACGGGTCGCGCCGTGACGTCAAGCAGCCAGCGCCTCATGCTCAGCCTCCTCTTCTGTCGTGATGAGCTGCACCGCTTCGGGCCTCGCCGGCTCGCGCAGCAGGAAGCCGGCGATGGCCGCGCCGGCCAGGGCGATTGCGGCCCCGACGTGGAACGCGAGCTCGAATCCGTTGGTCATGGCCAGGGCGGTCCCGCCGCCGGCGCTCGTCTGGCCGGCGGCGAGCGTGCTCAGCACGGCTAGTCCGAGTGCCCCACCGACCAGCCGCGAGGTGTTCAGCAGCCCCGAGGCGACCCCGCTCTCGCGACCGGCCACGCCCTGCATCGCGACAATCGTCGCCGGGACGAGCGTGAGGCCCATCCCGAGCGCCGACAGGAACGCGCCGAGCAAGACGTCGCTGACGTACGTTCCGCCCGGCGCCACATCGCTCAGCAGCATCAGGCCGGTGGCCGCCGTCAGCATGCCGACGGTGATCACCCGCCGCGGGCCGAAGCGCGCAACCACCCGCGGCGCCAGCGTGGAGGCGGCGAAGATCGACAGCGTCATCGGCAAGAAGCCGAGGCCAGCCTCGATCGCGTCGTAGTGGAGCACCTGCTGGAGGTAAAGCGTCAGGAAGAACCAGCTCGGGAACTGAGACGCGTACAGCAGCAGCACCACCGAGTTAGCCGCCCGCAGGTGGCCGATCCGGAAAATCGAGAGCGGCACGAGCGGCTGCTCGGCGAATCGCGCCTCGACGAGCAGGAACGCCGCCAGCAACACCAGCCCGCCGATCAGTGGCACCAGGACGCCGACGCTTCCCCACCCGACCGTGTCGGTCCGGACGATGCCATAGGTCACGCTGACCAGCGCGCCGGTGACGAGCACCGCGCCGGTCGCGTCGAAGTGGCGCCGTCCCTCGGCCGGCAGATGGACGGGGATCACGCGCAGTCCGAGCACGACCACGATCAGCCCGAGCGGCACGTTGACGGCGAAGATCGCCGGCCAACCAAAGGCCTGGGTGAGTACGCCACCCAGCAACGCGCCCGACGATGCGCCGAGCCCGCCCACGGCGCCCCATGCGGCCAGGCCACGGTTGCGCTCGCGGCCCTCGGGCAGCGAGGAGGTGATGATCGACAGCGTGGCAGGCGACAGCACGGCCCCGGCGAATCCCTGCAGGCCGCGGGCACCGATGAGCAGGCCGCGCGAGTCGGCCAGCGCGCACGCCAGCGAGGACAGGGAGAACAGGGCGACGCCGGCGAGGAACACCCGCCGTCGGCCGAGCAGGTCGGCCGAGCGCCCACCCAGCATCAAGAAGCCCGCGAACGTCAGCGTGTAGGCGTTCACAACCCACTGCAGGCCGGTGGTCGAAAAATGCAGCCCGGCGCGCATCGAGGGCAGTGCTACGTTGACGATTGCGACGTCCAGGATGACCATGAACTGGGCCAGGCAGACGACCAGGAGAAGCGCGTTCGTCGAGCGGTCAGACTTCAAGTTGGCGGTGGTAATCGAGTTCACGCTTGACACTGTGCGACAATTCCTATCCAGGTACAAGAGAGGGGTTTATCCTGGTAGTAGATCTCACACCCACTGACAAATCGAGTCCTTCTGAAAACGGCAACGGGTCCGGATCCGTGAGGTCCGAGAACGGAAAGCCGTCGCGCGCCACCAACGGCGACCGCCGGCGTGCGGAGCTGGCCGACTTCCTGCGCACCAAGCGCACGAGCCTCCAGCCCGAGCACGTCGGTCTGCCCGACGGCGGCCGCCGGCGGACACCGGGACTGCGCCGCGAGGAGGTGGCGCTGCTCGCGGGGGTCGGCACCACCTGGTACACGTGGCTCGAGCAGGGCCGCGACGTGCGCGCGTCGCTCGAGGTGCTCGAAGCGCTGTCGCGCGCGCTCCAGCTGACACCGGCCGAGCGCGCGCACGTGATCCTGCTGGGACGCGGCGAGGAAGCCCCCCCATGCAAGGCACCGGTCGAGAAGGTCTCCCCGACCCTCCAAGCGCTCGTCGAGGGGATAGGCCCGGGGCCCGCCTTTCTGCTCGGCCGGCGCTGGGACTACCTGGCCTGGAACAAGTCGTTCGAGCGCGTGTTCGCCTGGGAGCCCGGAGATGAGCCGCTATCGCGCAACCACGTGTGGCTGTGGTTCATGGATCCGGCCCGGCGCACGCTCTCCGAGGAGTGGGCGAGCAGCGCGCGTCTGCTGGTGGCCAAGTTCCGCGCCGACAGCGCGCGGAACATCGGCGATCCCGCCTTCGAGGAGCTGATCTCCGCGCTCGAGTCCTCGAGCCCCGAGTTCCGCAAGCTATGGAAGCGCCACGAGGTCGCGGGCAGCGGCGAGGGTCGCAAGGAGCTCACCCATCCGGTTGTCGGGCGGCTCTCGTTTGCGCACGCGGTCTTCCACCATGGCGAACGCACTGAGCAACGGCTCGTCCTCTACTCGCCGCTGTCCGAGCACGACACGCCGGCCAAGCTCGCGCAGCTGCAGGAAGAAGACGAGCTGGTGCTGGCGCCGGCATTCGCCTGATCCGCCGCGCCGTTAACAACGTCACGTCCGCGTCACAGCGATCTTCGACACCTCTTACGAGGGGTTGACGTTGCTCTGCCTGACGGCTGGTGTGATCCAGGACATGACCACGCAAGCGCCACTCGGTATCTCAGAGCCGACCATCGCGCCCCCGCACGAGCAGAAGACTGCTCCGATCGAGGCGACGAACACCGAGCCGGTCCTCGAATCGCTCGGGCTGCTCGACCATCGCACCCGCAGTCGGGCGATCAACCGGCGGCTGGCCCCCTTCGGCCATTATCTGGCGTTCGCGGACGATGGGGCCGAGTGGCTGGTACCGCTCGACTCGAAGGTGACGCACATCGGTCGTGGTCTCACCTCCGACGTGCGCATCGAAGAGCAACGCGTGTCCCGTAGCCACGCGATCCTAGTCCGTCACGGGCATCACACCCGACTGCTGGACAACCGCAGCGCGAACGGAACGTTCGTGAACGGCCGGCAGATCATCGCCACCAACATCACGGATGGCGACGTCATCCGCCTTGGGCCGGTGGTGATGACCTACCTGCAGGTCTCCTAGAGCCCGCACCGCGCGTCGCCGCCGAAACCCTCCCAATCGGCGGCGACGCGGTGCGAGGCCTGGATCTCGCTACGGAGTGCCGGGCGAGGTGGAGTGCCGTCTGGGCCGCGCGCCTGCCGCCGCGGAGCCGGCACGGTGGGCACCCGTGCGCACCGCACTGCTGACGGCGGTGAGCGGCTTGGCGATCCCCTCGAGCCGCCGCCCCTCGGCCTTGACGCCGAACACGATCTCGATCACGCCGCCGGCGATCATCAGGCCCGCGCCGATGGCGAGCGCGACGAACACATCCGAGGTGTTGCCCGTCGGCACCAGGCGACCGAACAGCTGCGGCCCGATGATCCCGCCGATGCCGGTGCCGATCGCGTAGAACACGGCGATGGCCAGCGCCCGGGTCTCCATCGGGAAGATCTCCGAGACGGTCAGGTAGGCGGCGCTGACGCCGGCCGACGCGAAGAAGAAGACAACCGCCCACGAGATCGTCAGCGTCGTCGCGTTCAGCTGGTGCTGATCGAACAGGTAACCCGTGATCAGGAGCAGAACGCCGGAAAGGATGTACGTGCCCGAGATCATCGGCTTGCGCCCGACCGTGTCGAACAGCGGGGCGAGCAGGACGGGCCCGAGCAGGTTCCCGGCGGCGAACGCGACCAGATAGTAGGGGGCGTCGGCCGTGGCGACGTGGAAGAACGTGCTCAGCAGCGTGGCGTAGCCGAACAGGATCGAGTTGTAGAGGAACGCCTGCCCGATGAACAGCCCCAGGCCGAGCACGAACCGCTTGGGGTAGTTGCGGACGATCGCGCTCGTGATCTCCCACAGGCCGATCGACTTGCGCTGCCTGACCGTGATCGCGTCCTCGTCGGGCTCGGGCAGATCGGCGCCCGTCGACTCCATCACCTGGCGCTCGATGTCGCGCGTTACCGCCTCCGCCTCGTCCTCGCGGCCGTGGATGAACAGCCAGCGCGGGCTCTCGGGGACGTGACGGCGCACGATCAGGATGGCCGTGCCGAGGATGAAGCCGAGCCCGAAGCACACGCGCCAGCTGAGCAGCGGCGAGAAGATGTGCAGGGCGGCGACCGACAAGAGCGCGCCCGCGGCCGCCCCGGCCCAGTAGGTGCCGTTGATGATCACGTCGATCCGGCCGCGATGCTTGGCCGGGATCAGCTCATCGATGGCCGAGTTGATCGCGCTGTACTCACCACCGATCCCCATGCCGGTCACGAACCGGCAGGCGAAGAAGAAGAGCGGCGTCCACGCGAACGCGGTCGCGACCGTCGCCGCCAGGTACACGCCGAGCGTGACCATGAACAGCTTCTTGCGGCCGAACACGTCGGTCAGGCGACCGAACAGCAGCGCCCCGAAGCAGGCTCCGGCCACGTACATCGACGCCGCCCAGCCGGCGACCTCGGCCGAGGAGATGTTGATCCCGCTGCCCTTGGCGGAGATGGCGCCCGCGATCGAGCCGACGATCGTCACTTCGAGGCCGTCCAGGATCCACACGGTTCCGAGCCCGACCAAGATCCGCCAGTGCCAGCGCGACCACGGCAGCCGGTCCAGCCGCGCCGGAATGTTCGTCTCGATCGTGCCGAGCTGATCCTCGGCGGTGCCTGAAACTGTGGCCATTTGCAGGTCCTCCTTGCTGACCGTTCCTATCCATCATCGCTACTACCCGGCAAACACCGGGAAATGCCCGACAATCGACCGCGCAATGGCGGACCCGGTCAGACTGGTAACCACAGGCATCGCCTTCGCCGGCGGCACCCTCGACCGGGCCGCGCACCTGCGCGCCGGCGACGAGGCCGAGCGTGTCCGCCGGCTCGATACCTCGCGCTCCGTGCTCGTCGGGCCTGGCCAGGAGGTCGCGCTCGCGCCCGACCAGACGCTCCTGCGAGTGCCGACCGGCGAGCTGCCCGCCGACGCCGAGCTGACCTTCCTGGGACTGGAGCCGTCGGGCGCTGCGTTGTTCGCCCGCGACGCGGCAGCTGATGGCCCCGGGGAAGGGCAGTTCGCCGGGCTGCGCGCGCTGGCCGCCGAGCTCGACGCGGCCGAGGGCGCGCTGGCCGCCTATGCCGTCGGGATGGTCGGCTGGCATCGCGTCAACCGCTACTGCGGTCGTTCGGGGGACGCCACCGTGGTCGAGGCGGCCGGCCACCGCCGCCGCTGTCCCGGCTGCGGGCTCGTCGTGTTCCCCCGGACCGATCCCGCGGTGACCATGCTCCTGACCGCCGGCGAGCGCTGCCTGCTCAGCCGCCGGCACGGAGCCCCCGAGAACCGGTGGTCGGCGCTGGCCGGATTCGTCGAGCCCGGCGAGACGCTCGAGGAGGCGGTGGCGCGTGAGGCGCGCGAGGAGACCGGAATCGAGGTCGCCACCGTCGAGTACGTCGCCGCTCAGCCCTGGCCGTTTCCGGCCGCGCTGATGATCGGCTTCTGGGCGTCCGTCGACCCAGACCGCCCCGGCGTGCCCGAACCACAGCCGGAAGAGCTGGTCGACGTGCGGTGGTGGGAGCGCGGCGAGCTCCACACCGCGCTCGCGCGAGGCGCAGTCGCCATCCCGCCCCTCGGGACGATCGGGAACTACCTGATCATGACCTGGCTACGGGATTAGGACTCGTGTAGCGAGCGCACGACGCGGCTGTGCTCGCGCATCGTCTCGAGACCGTCTGCGCCCGGCTGGCGCCCGAAGCCGCAGTACATCGCCACCCCGAAGTCGGTCAGATATCGCGATGCCGTCGCGTGGCGCCGCCTCAAACCAGCGACCCCGTCGATCGGCTGGACGATCCCGAGGAACACACGCGTTTCGCCTCCAAGCTCGAGGTCGACCAGCGGCCGAAAGAAGCTCCGGTCCTCGCTGCGCAGGTAGCGCGGGCCCGCCATGTGGACCCAGTCGACCCGCCGCCCGGAGTTGGCCACCGCGTAGTTGGCCATCCGGACCAGCAACCCCATGTCGCGGGCCTCGTACATCGGCCACTCGGGGAACGTGCCGTAACAGAAGTGGTAGCCGACCATGACCTCTTCGGGGATCTGCGGGGTCAGGCGCGCGACCGGACCGGCGAACCGCTCCCACGCTCCCTCCGCGGTCCACGCCAGCACGCCTTCGATGTCCTGGGTCTCGTAGGCCATGTCCCACTGGATCGCCAGCTGCGCCGGTGGAATCTCGGACATGAGCCGCACGAGCTCGCGCCCCACGAGCTCCTCGTAGGCCCGCTCGGCCACCGGGTAGTCGGCGGCGAAGTCCGCCTTGAACCCGTTGAGCGCGCTCGAGGGAAACGGTAAGCCGACTTGAAAGCGCAGATCGGGTCCGATCACGCCCGCGTCCCGCAACCCTTGAAACACGCGGTAGGACTCGATTGCGTCGTCGATCCGCGGCCACGAGTCCCAGTGGAGCTCGCCGGCGCCGGCCCGGATCTTGAACACCGGCGTCTCGTAGGCGTGGCGCGGGATGCCGGTCGGCGACTCGGTCTCCTCCACGACCTCGACGTCGGGGTTGGGCCGAACCAACTGCTCGCGCTCGTATCCGACCCAGGCCCGGCGCGGTCCGGTCTCGCCGTCGGGGAGCGCGAACACCATGTCCCCGAACAGCTCGGCGCCGGCCCGAAGCGCCTGTTCGGTCGAGTCCGCCGGCAGGCTGCCCACGAGCAGCATCTGGCTGGCGGCGCGGCCCGCCACGACCGCGTTACGCCTCCTCGACGATCGGGTCGGTCACGTCGCGCGCCACCAGAGCCGCGTACGCGCCGCCGCGCTCCAGCAGTTCCTCGTGCGTGCCACGTTCGACGATCCGACCGTGGTCGAGCACGACGATCTGGTCGGCGTCGCGCACGGTCGAGAGGCGGTGGGCGATGGTGATCGTCGTCCGGCCCTCGGCCAGCCGCTCGAGCTCGGCCTGGACCGCCGCCTCGGTCTGCGTGTCGAGCGAGCTCGTCGCCTCGTCGAGCACGAGCACCGGCGGGTTGCGCAAAACCGTTCGCGCGATCGCCATTCGCTGCTTCTCGCCGCCCGAGAAGCGGTAGCCGCGCTCGCCCACGACCGTGTCGTAGCCGTCCGGCAGCGACGCGATCAGGTCGTGGATGCGAGCCGTCCGCGCGGCCTCCTCGATCTGCTCGTCGGTGGCGTCCGGACGGGCGAAGCGCAGGTTCTCGCGCACGCTGGCGTGGAACAGATATGTCTCCTGTGAGACCACCCCGACCGTCGCCGCCAGCGACGCGAGGCTGGCGTCGCGCACGTCCACGCCGTCGATCGTGACGCGTCCCTCTTCGGGCTCGTACAGCCTGGCGACTAGATATCCAAGCGTGGTCTTGCCGGCGCCGGTCTCGCCCACGACAGCGGTCCGCGTGCCCGCGGGCACGTCCAGGTCGATGTCGCGCAGCGTCCATTGGTCGTCGGACCCCTCCCCGCCATAGCGGAACGAGACGTTCTCGAACCGCGCTTCGCCCAGCAACTCGTCCGGCCGGAGCTCGACCGCGTTTTCCTTCTCGACGATGTCGACGGGCAGATCCAGATACTCGAAGATGCGATCAAACAGTGCCAGCGAGGTCTGCATGTCTGCCTGGACGCCGAGCAGCGACTGAATCGGGAACAGCAGTCGCGTCTGCAACGTCGTGAAGGCGACAACCGTTCCGATCGTGATCGCATGCCCGACAAACGTCTGGCCGGCGAGCCAGTAGATGATCGCGGGCTGAACCGCAAACGTGAACTGGATCGTCGCCATCATCCAGCGTCCCGCCATCCGGGAGCGGACCTCGAGGTCGGCGATGTCCTTGGACTCTCCGGTGAAGCGATTGGCCAGGTCGGCGCCCCGCCCCATCGTCTTGCCGAGCATGATCCCGGACACCGACAGCGACTCGGCCACGAGCGCCGACATGTCGGCCAGCTGTCGCTGCTGCTGCGTCGTGATCCGGCGCCGGATCTGGCCGACCCGCCTGGTCATGTACACCGACGGCGGCACGAAGATCAGCGAGATGATGGCCAGGCGCCAGTTCAGGAGGCACATGGCGACCAGCGAAGCGACAACCGTTGTCGCGTTCTGAGCGATCGTCGTCGCGGTCGTGGTGACGACACTGTCGAGGCCGCCGATGTCGTTGGCGATCCTCGACTGGACCTCCCCGGTCCGGGTCCGGGTGAAGAACGCCAACGACATCTTCTGCAGGCGCTGGTAGACGGCGGCGCGGAGGTCGTGCATCACGCGCTGGCCGACGACATTCGACATGTACGTCTGCCACACGCTCGAGGCGTTGCTGAAGACTGCGATCGCGATCATCCCCAGCACCGACGTGGTCAGCACTCTGTCGTTGTGCCCGACGATCCCGACGTCGAGGGCTTTCTTGATCAGGAACGGCTGGTAGATCGAGATCCCAGACGAGACGACGATCAGCACGAGCACCGCGGACAGGCGGGCGCGGTAGGGCCTGAACAGCGCGAGGATGCGATGGTTATCGCGCTCACGGGTGGGATCCATGAGCGGCGGCGGCTTCTTGCCGGAGCCGCGCAGCGACCGCATCGCACCGCTGCCGCCGGCGCCCATCGATGCTGCGAATCCGTGATTTCCCGAGCTCATGCTGGGATCCATGATGACATCCACGGGACGTTTCGCCCAGGAACGAAATATCGCCGCGCTACCCTCAGTCCCATGCACGGCGATGCGGACATCGCGAGCATCGGTGCTCTCGTCGCCGATCGGGGCCGCGCGCGCATCCTGCTCGCGCTCGGGGACGGCCGCGCGCTGCCAGCGAGCGTGCTCGCCGACGAGGCCGGCGTGGCGGCGTCAACCGCCTCGGCCCACCTGTCCCGGCTGGTCAAGGGCGGGATGCTCCGGGTCGAGCGCCACGGGCGCCACCGCTACTTCCGCCTGGCCGCACCCGAGGTCGGCGAGCTGATCGAGGCGCTGGCCCGGATCTCTCCCCCGGCCGCCGTCCGCTCGCTCAAGCAGGGCAGCAAGGCGCACGCGGTCCGCTTCGCGCGCACCTGCTACGACCACCTGGCTGGAGTGTTGGGGACGCAGCTGATGGACGCGATGCTCGAGCAGGACCTGTTGACCGGCGGCGACGGGCGGTTTGACCCCGACGCGGCGAACGCCGACCGCCTGGCGGCGTTCGGGTCTGACCATGACTACCGCCTGACTCCCGCCGGCCTCCGGGAGCTGAAGACGTTCGGGATCGACTTCGACTCCCTGCCCTCGCGCCGGCCGCTTATCCGCTACTGCGTCGACTGGAGCGAGCAGCGCCACCACCTGGCGGGGTCGCTCGGCGCCGCGATCGCGGACCGCATGCTCGAGCTCGGGTGGGTCCGCCGGGCCGATCGCAGCCGGGCCGTGCACGTGAGCGACGCCGGCTTCGACGGTCTGCGCGAGCAGTTCGGGCTCGAGCTCAGCTCGTCGACCAACGGTCGCTGAGCCGATTCTCACGGACAAAGGCGCCGCCGCCAGGCGCCGCCGACCGTTCTTCTTAATCCGGCCGTCGACGGCATACTCAGGGCGTGTCCGGCCCGGAGCTCGGCCTCGCAGTCTCGGTGTTCCTCGCCTGCACGGTCGAGGCCGTCGAGGCGCTCACGATCGTGCTTGCGGTCGGGCTCACGCGCGGCTGGCGCTGGCCGCTGGTCGGGGTGGCCGCCGCCGCGCTGGCCTTGGCGGTCATCGTCGCGGCGCTCGGGCCGGCGCTGACCGCGATTCCGCTGAATGTGCTGCGCGTAGTGATCGGCGCCCTGCTGCTCGTGTTCGGGCTGCAGTGGCTGCGCAAGGCGGTCCTCCGCGCGGCCGGGCTGAAGGCCAAGCACGACGAGGCGCGAGCGTTTGCCGCCGAGACCGAGGCCGCCCGCGCCGCGACGCGCGCCGGCGCCGGCTTCGACGGCTACGGGTTCACGATCGCCTTCAAGGGTGTGCTGCTCGAGGGCCTCGAGGTCGCGTTCATCGTCCTCACCTTTGGCGCCAACCAGCACGACATCGGGCTGGCGGCAATCGCCGCCGGCGTCGCGGTGCTGGTCGTCGCGGCCGCCGGCATCGCGGTTCACGCCCCGCTGGCCCGCGTCCCCGAGAACGCGATGAAGTTCCTCGTCGGCGTGATGCTCACGTCGTTCGGCATCTTCTGGGGGACCGAGGGCGCCGGCGCGACGTGGCCCGGCGGCGAAGCCGCGCTGCTCGCGATCATCCCGGGCGTGCTGCTCGCCGCGCTGGCCCTCGTGCAGTGGCTGCGCAGCCAGGCGCCCGAGGCGGCGGTTGGGAGAGTCAATGCTGCGGCACGAGGCTGACGCCTCGATCGGAGAACGGCGTGACCCGCCTGCTTAGCGCGTTCGAGGCCGTCTGGGAGTTCGTCGTGGGCGACGACCCCGTCACCGCGCTCGGCGTGGTCGTGGCGCTCGGGGCGACCGCGCTGATCGCCGGCGCCGGCGCGCCGGCCTGGTGGGTCATGCCGCTCGCGGTGCTGGTCCTGCTGGCGCTCTCGCTACGCCGCGCGGTCCGCTGACCCCGCCACACGGCCGATTCCCGCTCCCGTGATCTCGCCTACCCTCACCCCGCGGGGAGGCAATTTCCGCCATTCCAGGCCGAGGTCGCGATTGGTTCCGGATTCTGCCTCCCCACGGGGCAGAATCCGACATTCCGGCGAGGCCGCCGGCTCTAATGGCGGAAATTGCGAGGTGTGGGCGGAATTCCGAGGTGTTGGCCGAAATTCCGAGAGGTGGGCAGGAAACTCCGAGGCCGACGAGGATCTGGCCATGGCCGTGACTCCCGTGGGCGTCCCCGGCAACCCGACAGCACCGGCAGCGACGCTCGCGAACGCGAGGGACATCCACCACGCCACCGCTGCAAGACAGAGCGCGGTCAAATGGAACTTCAGCCGGCTGGGACGGCCTCTCCTCGCCATTTACCTCCGGGGCGAGCGGCTACCCACCGCTCCGGAGCCGGAAACCGCGGATTCACGCGCTGTGCGGAGCGATCAGCGTGAGCTTCTGGTTCAGCGGGCTGCCACCGGTCACCGTCGCCGATAGACGCGCGGAGATCCTGCGCCCCGCGGCGTGCTCGATCGCGGCGACCGTCGCGCCGCTCAGGCGCAGCTCGATCGTCGAGCGGTGACCCGCCGACAGCCGGTAGTGCGTGCTCGCCAGCACGACCGTCTCGAGCCGGCGCACCTTCCGCTTGCCGTGGCGCACCGTGACGAGCTCCTGCTCGGTGATTCGAGCCGTTCCCTGGCACGTGGCGCCCGAGCAGCTCAGCGTGACGCCGGCCTGCCGGCCGTTCAGCTTCAGCTGGTGGGTGGACGACATGATGTGCGGGGTAGGCGGCGAGGTCGCGGATGCCGACCCGGCCGATCCCGACGCCGGCGGTGACGCCGCGTAGGCGAACTGGTCGACCGATGAGATGTCCGAGGTCCCCTCCCCGGTCGTCACGGTCACATCGACCGTGCCGCTCCCGGCCGGCGCGACCGCGGTCAGCTCATACGGGCTCACATAGGTAACCGCTGCGGCGGGGGTGCCACCGAAGTCGACAGTAGAGCCGGGGTAGAAGCCGGTGCCGGAGATCGTGACCGCCGTGCCGCCCGCGGCCGGTCCGCCGGCAGGCGCAGGCGACAGCGTGGTCACGGTCGGCGCCTGCTCGATCACGAGCACCCACGGGTTGCTCAGGCCGGTCTGCTCGCCGGTGATCGTGTTCTCCGGGATCGGCGAGCCGGAGGCGGCGAGCTGCGCCGGCGTGAACTCGACGATGCTGCCGGAGCTACCCGTGGGCTCGTAGTCGGCCACCCACAGATCCCCGGCGGCGTCGAACTGGGCCTGGTCTGAGCCGTTCAGGCTGCCCGAGCTGTCCGACGAGAGCGTCACCGCCGGGGTCGGTGCACCGGTCACGAGCTGGCCCGGTGTGTACTCGACCACGCTGTTGCCCTGATAGCCGTTGGTCACCCACAGGTCGCCGTGTCGATCGAACGTGAGCGCGTCCGGCGTGGCCAGGCTGTCCGAGGCGTCGGCGGAGAGCGTGACGGCAGGGACGGGACTGCCATTCGTGGCGAGCTCCGCCTTCGAGTACTCGATGACGGTGTCGCCGTCGAAGTTGCTCACCCAGAGATCCCCGGCGGCGTCGAAGTCGAGCCCGTCGGGTGCGTCGATACTGTTCGACCCGTCGTCGGAGAGCGTGACCGCCGGCACCTGCATGCCGCCCGAGGCGAGCTGAGCCTTCGTGTACTCGACCACGCTGCCCGAGCCGCTGTTGGTCACCCAGAGATCACCGGCGGCGTCGAACGCCGCACCGGAGGGGTCGTTGAGGCTGCCTGCGCCGTCGGAGCTGACCGTGACCACAGGTGTCTGTGCTCCGCCCGCCGCGAGCTGGCTCCTCGTGTACTCGCGAACGGTGTTGTTCGACGAGCTGGGGACCCACAGGTCGCCGGCCGCGTCGAGCGCGCCGTCGATCGGATAGGAGATGTCACCCGATGCGTCCGATAGCGTCGCGGCCGGCGCGGCGTCGCCACTCGCCGACAGCGGGAACGAGCTGAGTGTGCCGGATCCGTCGTTGCCGACGACCACGGTCGGCGTGACCGCCGATCCGGCCGCGTAAGTGAACTGGTCGGGAGCTGACGCGGCGGACGTCCCCTGGCCCGTGGTCACGGTCACGTCGACCGTTCCGCTCCCCGCCGGTGCCACTGCGGTCAGCTGATCAGGGTTCACGTACTTGACCGACGCGGCAGGGCTCGCGCCGAAGTCGACCGTCGAGCCGGGGTAGAAGCCCGTGCCGTAGACGGTCACCTGGGTGCCGGTCGGCCCGCGCTCGGTCGAGATCGAGGACACCGCGGGAGCCTGTTCGACCGCGACGCTGTCGGGACCGCTCAGGCCGGTCTGGCCGCCCTGGATCGTGTCGACCGGGGTGGGAGAACCGCCCGCCGACAACTGCGCCGGGTCGAACTCGACCACGTTGTTGCTCGCGGTGTTGGTCACCCACAGGTCTCCGGCCGCGTCGAAGGCGGCACCTGCTGGATCGTCGACGCTTTCGGAGCCGTCGGAGGTGAGGGTGCTCGCGGGGGTCGGAGCGCCGGTGGCGAGCTCGGAGGGCGTGTACTCGAGGATGCTGTTGCCCATCTCGGTCGTCGTCCAGAGGTCGCCGGCTCGGTCAAACGTGATCGAGTTCGGATAGATCAGGCTCCCGGAGGAGGAATTCGAGATCGTCACCGCGGGGGCCGGATCCCCCGATGCCGTGAGCTGACCTGGGGTGAACTCGACCAACGTGCTCGTGTCCTCGTTCGGCACCCAGAGGTCGCCGGCAGCGTCGAAGGACAGCTGGTAGGGATCCGCGATGCTGTGCGAGCTGTTGGCCGAGAGGGTCACCTCCGGAGCCGGCGAGCCGCTGGCTTGCAGCTCGCTGGCGAGGTACTCGACCACGGTGCTCGTGCCGTCGTTGGCCACCCACAGATCGCCGGATGCGTCGAAGGCCAGACCGGTCGGCTCGTTGAGGTCACCATCGCTCGTGATGGTCACGAGCGGCGTCGGGGTGCCACCGGCCGCGAGCTGGGCCTTGCTGTACTCGACGAGCTTGTCGCTGAAGAAGTCGGCAACCCACACGTCTCCGGTCCCATCGAGCGCGATCGCGGTCGGCTCCTCGAGGCCTGAGACGGACAGGTTTGCGGACGGAGGGGCGTCGAGGCTCGCCGACAGGGGATATGCAGTGAGCGTCCTGGCCGAGTCGTTCAGGACCAGCACGCTCGGCGGGACCGTCGTCGCCGACGCCCCCGGGACGGCGGCCGCGCCCATCGTGGCGAGGACAGCGAGCGTGGCGCTCAGGAGCAGACAGAGCCTGCGCGGAGCCATCAGCGCGTTCCCTTCAGCGTCGCGATCTTGGCCGTGGCGCGGCCGGTCCCGTTGGCGTTCGTCGCGGTGGCTGTGAACGTGGCCGACTCCTTGGCGCCGTCCCCGAGCGCCGAAACCGCGGCCGCCGGCAGCTTGACGGTCAGCGTGAGCGTCTTGCCCGCCTTGACCGTCCCGGTGACCGGCCCGAGCTTGTAGCTCTTGGACTTCTGCTTGCCGTGCTTGGGCTTGGAACCGATCAGCTCGGTCAGCGTGCCGGTCAGCTTGACCTTGCCGGCCTGGTTGCACTTCACGGTCAGTGAGACCGTGCCGGGCTTCGGCGCGCCCTTCTTGGCCTTGCCCTTCGGTGCCGCCAGCAGCACCTTGCTGCCGCTCGCCTTCAGCGTGCACTTCGCAGCCACCACCGCGGCCGTGGCCGGCGCCGGCGCGGTCGCGGTGCTGCTCGTCGTCGTCGTCGTCGCCGGCGTGTTGCTCACTTCGTTCTGGAGCACCGCGGCGGTCAGGTCGAGCCGGTCGAGGGTCGGTCCGATGTACGGGTTCTCTTCGGCGAACACCGTGCTCGAGGTCTGCGCCGTTGAGATGTCCGCGCTGAGCCGGACGTGCCCCTGCAACTCATCCGGCGCCGACGACGAGGACACGATGTGCGCGTTGATCGCCGCGGCCAGCTGCGAGGCGCGCTGGTCGACCAGGCTCGCCGCCAGGTCGGCCGGATCCTGGACGGGCAGGATGCTGGCGCTGTCGTCGTTGATCGCGGCCTCGTAGAAGTTGACCAGCTGGGCCGGCACCGTGGCCGCCGGCACGGCGCCCCCGAGCCCGCCGCTCGTCGGCGCGAACGTGTCCGAGTTCGTGCCGGAGATCAGGCTCTGGAGGGTGTCGTCGCTGGCCAGCGCCTGGGGCAGTCCGAGCGAGACGTAGCCGTCGAGCAGCTCGTTCGCGCCGTCCAGACGGGTCGCTGCCTGCTCCACGTCGGTGTCCTGCGAGTCGCCCGCGGTGAGCCCCTGGCCGCCGCCGATGATGTCTTCGTAGACGTTGTTGCGCAACGTCTCGAGCTCGGACGCCACGGCATTCGTCACGGTGCTGTTGAGGCTCGAGGTCCCGGTATTCACCAAGGTGAACGTCGTCGAGACGTCGGGGCAGTTGTTCGCGCCGCCCTTCTCCCACCCTTCGACGACGGTGGCCAGGACGTCCGGGGTGAACGGATTCTGCGCGTTGGGCGTGCCCGCGCAGTCGTTGACCTGGGAGAGCATGCTGTTGGCCGTGGCGATCTGCTGGTCGGTCACGCCCTGGCCGGTGTAGAAGTACTTGATCTGGGTGGTCAGATCGAAGTCGTTGCCGTTGACGTTGTCGGCAACCGCGATCCAGCAGGCCGAGATCGTGCCCAGCCCGAGCCGCGCCGCATTCTCGAACTGGGGCACGATCCCATCGATCAGCGACAGGGGTAGCGACGGGAGCTCCTCGCTGCTTGCGCTGACTCCGTAGAAGCCGGCGTCCGGCTGGCACAGCTCAATGTTCTGCAGCGAGTTGAGCCCCTGCAGGCCGGTGGCATCCGGCAGCTGGCCCGGGCCGCCCCACGGGTTCACGGGGGAGACGTTCAGCTGCGGCGAGGTGTTGACGGTCAGACCGGCGAGATACCGTTGCTCCTCGGCCTTCAGCGCCTGCCACAGGCTCGGCGGCTGACCGCCGGCGTGAGTGTTGGCGTCCCCCCAGTAGCGGAAGTAGTTGATCGCCGCGTCGAGCGTCTTGTTGCCGGTACCGCCCGAATCAGACCCGGCGTTGTTGACCGACAGCTGCGCCAGAGCGTTGGCGATCAGCTGGCCCTCCTGCTGGATGGCCTGGAGCTGGGTGATTCGCGTCGGGGTGACGTAGGACGGGTTCTCCAGCAGGAGCTGGGAGAACGCCCGGGCCGAGGTCGCCCAGAAGTCGGGATCCGGCAGGCACAGGTCCTGGGACGAGCTCGCACCCGGCGGACAGGTCGTGGTGAGCGCTCCGGGCCAGCCGATGCTCGCTGGCGCGTCGCTGACGCCGGCGCCGAAGAAGTTGAACAGGTTGATGTTCGTGTCCAGCGTCAGCGGATCGCTCCCGGTGACCAGGCTGTCCGCGTCGAGCGCGTCGAAGCCGGTCGGCACGGTCAGCAGCGTCTGGGTCAGTGCGGTGCTCGTCGCGTCCTGATAGAAGGCGCCGGCAGCGGTGGCGAAGTCGCTCTCCGGAAGCGGCGCGTTGTTGGCCTGCTCATAACCGATGTACTGATTGATCAGCGTCCCGAGGTCGTTGCGGGCGCCCTGAGCAAACAGCGACTGGACCTCCGACTGAAGATGGTCGACCGAGCTCTGTAGCGTCGCCACCTGGTTGGCCAGCTGGGTCAGTTGCTGCTGGGCCTCGGTGATCTCGGCGGCGATCTGCGATACCTGCGTCGACAAGTTCGAGAGCTGGGTGTCGACGACCTGGAAGGCGCTCTGCGTGTACTGCTCGAAATCGGACAGCTGCTGGGCGATGTTCTGGATTCCCATCAGGATCAGGGTGTTTGGATCCGGACCGCTGAAGCCGAAGCCGACGCCGTCGCCGACGACGTTCAGAAGCGCTCCGACCGCGGCCACGGGGTCGATCTCGGACGCGCCGAGCGACACGGCCAGCGTGACCACGTCGAAGCCGGCCTTCTCGGCCTGCTGGAAGCTCTGATAGTTGAGGTAGGCGTTCTCCTGATCGGCCAGCTGCACCGCGGCCTGCGCCTCGGCGGCATTGGCGCTGTCGAGCGTCGCGTCGGCGTCGCCGAGGGCGGTGGCCTCGGCCGCCGTCGCCGCCTGCTGGGAGTTGATCGTCGAGAGCTCGTCCGGTTGGTCGGTCTGGGCCTGCCCCCGCGCGGCCTGGCAGTTCGACGACGTGTCGCTCGGACCGGTGCAGTTCTGGGCGACGACCTGGGCGTCGTGCAGGGCGCCCGACGCACAGTCGTTCGGCGAGGTGCCGGACGATCCGGAGGCCAGCGTGCAGTTGGCGCCCGAGATCTGCTGGATGCCGCCGTCGATCAGCGTCTCGAGCTGCCCGACGGTCGTGTCCAGGCTCCCGTCGGAGCCGAGCATGTTCACGAGTGCCGTGATCGCCGAGTTCTGGAGCGCCGGGTTCTCGGCCAACAAAGTCTGGGTGGAGTCGAACACGCTCTCGTTCGAGGCCTGCTTCCACAGGGTGTCCCGAGCCTGGCCGAACAGGTTGTTGGAGCTGGCCTCCGACCAGGTCTGAGCCAGCGTTCCCGCGGGCGAGAAGGCGCTGAAGGAAAGCGTGTCGAGCGAGTCGGCCGACGCGTCGAACGCCTCGCCGAGGTATTGCGTGGACTGCTCGGATACGGTGAGCGCCTGGTCGGTGACCTCGGCGAGCGCCTGCGCCACGGCAGGGCTTGGGGTCGAATCGGTGAGCGCGCGCAGGATGGCCAGAATGCGCTCGTTCCCCGCCATCACGGTCAGCGTCGCTGGCGAGAGCGCCTGTGACCCGGAGCTCAAAACACCCTGGAGTCCTTGGATGTCCGACACGGCCTGGCTCGGGGAGAGCGTCGGGTTGTCGGTGTAGAGCTGCTGGAGCACCTTCTCGAGTACGACGTCCTCCGTCCCGCTCGGGATCTGGCTGAGCCGGCCGACGTCGCCGGCCACGAACAGCGTCTGGGCGACCTGAGCAGCGGTGAGGTGAACGGGCGTGCTCGGGTCGGTGGCGGCCCGGGCACCCGCCGTCACGGCCAGCGGCAGCATGAACGCCAGGCAAGCGAGCAGGATGTGAAGGCGGGTGCGCATGTCGGAATCTCCGGTGCGAGAGGGACGAAGGACCGAGGGGTCAGGCGGCGGCGCGGCGATCGGCGTGGATGCTGTGGGCCAGGAAGCCGAGCTCGGCCACGAGCACGCCGACGGCGAAGACCACGTTGAGGATCACGAGAAGGGTCATGTCAGGCTCCGTTTCAGGGTCGATGTAGAGGCCCTCGGACCTCTCGCCGTGGCGGGAGGCCCGAGAGGAGGAACTGGATCTAGCCGGCGAGGAAGCCGGTGTAGCCGGCGAAGCACGGGATCGTGCCGCCGTGTTGGCGCGGCCAGTTGACGCCGTCGTTGTAGAAGACGTCGACCTCCTGGCCGTCGGGGCCGGCAATCTCCGTCGAGGAGCTGGCGCTCCCGACCTGGGCGAACGCGCCGGGGTTGAGCGGGTTCATCGACGTGCTGTCCATCGCGTCGCTGTCGACGTGGATCGTCTGCGGACCCGTGCCCGGACCGTTGCCGTCGAGATCGGCGTAGGTGTTGGTGCTGACCGCAAAGGTCACGCTCTGCGCGCCGCCCGCATCGGACGAGCACTTGCCGATGAAGGTGAAGTGGCCGGCGTGGCCGAGGACGACCGTCTTGCCGAGGCCGAAGAAGTGCTCGCCGCCGGAGCTGACGAAGCTCTTGGCGGGCAGGTAGTAGCTGGGCGGCTTGCCGCCGAGCTGGCCGGCGTCGAGCTGCGTCGCCGCGACGGCCGCGCCGCCGCCGAGCGCGACGAACAGCGCGATCATGCTCAGCATGAGCGACGGCGAGGGAAGGCGAAGCTTCATGGAGGGACCTCCGATCTGGGTTTCTTGGACTGACGACGCCGGATGCGATCGCCGTCGACAGCCATCCTGCGGCTAAAGCGCCCGCCCCACATCGGGCGGATGACCGTTCTTTCGGTGCCTCGCTTAGCGCCCCCCGGGGCTTCTTTAGAGATTCCTCATCGCCATTTAGACCGGCCGCCCGTGTCTTTAGACTTGAGAGCGCCGGGGCGTCGTGGGGAGCGCACGCTCGGAGGCAATTCACAAGGAAGAGGTCCCTCTCTGATCGAGGACACCGAGACGCGAATCCAGATGAGCGGACATGGGGAGGCCGCGGCCGGCAACCTGCCGGTCCAGCTCACCCGTCTCGTCGGACGCGACGCCGACCTTGGCGAGCTGCGCTCGCTCGTCTGGCGCACGCGCGTGCTGACCCTGTGCGGGCCCGGCGGCGCCGGCAAGACGCGGCTCGCGATGGGCCTCGCCGACGCGATGCGGCCCGACTTCATCGGGGGCGCCTGGTGGGTCGACCTGTCCACGACACTCGAGTCCGAGCTCGTCCCCCAGGTGGTCGCCGCGACGGTCCTCGAGGGCGACCTGAGCGGGGATCCCGCCCCGGCCGCGCTGGCCCGCCAGTTCCCCGAGTCGACCCTGCTCGCCCTCGACAACTGCGAGCAGGTGGTCGACGGCTGCGCCGAGCTGATCGTGGCCCTGCTCGAGCGGTCTCAGACGCTCAGGGTGATCGCGACGAGCCGCCAGCCGCTCGGGATCCCGGGGGAGCAGGTGTGGCGCGTGGCCGGGCTCGACGGCGAGGACGGCGCAGTCGACCTATTCGTGGAACGAGCCCGGGAGGCGACGACATCGTTCGATGCCAACGCACCCGGGGTGCTCGACAACGTGCGCCGGATCTGCGAGTGGCTCGATGGAATGCCCTTGGCGATCGAGCTCGCGGCGGCGAGGGTTCGCGTCCTGTCGGTCAGCCAGATCGCCCAGCGACTTCAGATCGACCCGAGCCTGTTGCGCCACACCGCGCGCACGGCGCCGGAGCGCCACCGCACGATGGACGCGATGCTCGAGTGGAGCCACCGGATGCTCGAGCCCGCCGAGCAGCGCTTGTTCCGCCGCCTCAGCGTGTTCCGGGGGTCGTTCTCGCTGACGGCCGCCGAGAACGTGTGCGCCGGTTACCTGCTTGATGTCACCGAGGTCCTCGATCTGCTCGCCGTGCTGATCGACCGCTCGCTCGTGCAGGTCGTCGACCACCCCGAGGAGCCCCGCTACCGGCTGCTCGCGACGGTCCGCCAGTACGCGGGCGCGAAGCTTTGGGATGGACCGGAGGGCCCGACCGTCCACTCGCGTCACGCCCAGTACTTCCTGGGTCTTGCCGTGGCGGCCCGGGCCGGGCTCGCCGGCCCCGAGCAGCCCCGCTGGATCGAGCGGCTCGAGCTCGAGCACGACAACCTCGAGGCCGCGCTCCAGTGGCTCTCGGAGGAGTCGATCGACGATGGCGCGCGGCTCGCCCGCCTGCTGTGGCCGTTCTGGTACCAGCGCGGCCACTACCACGAGGCGCGCACGCGGTTCGAGCAGCTGCTCGCCCGGGCGCAGGACATCTCCCCCGCGCGGCGCGCTCGCGTGCTGGTCAGCGCCGGAGAGGTCGGCTTCCTCCAGTGCGACTACGCGCGGGCGATCGAGTACCTCAGCGCGGCGCTCGAGCTGGTGCGAGAGCTCGGCGATGAGCGCGCCGCCGCCACCGCGCTCCAGCGCCTCGGCTCGATCGCGCGCGAGCAGGCGCGCTACGACGAGGCTCGCGAGCTGCACCAGCGCAGCCTGGATATCTGGAACGAGCTCGGCGACGAGGCGGGCGTCGCCGCCTCGCACGATTACCTCGGGTTCGTGGGGTGGATGAGCGGCGACCCCAGCGCCGGCGAGGAGGAGTGCGCGGTCGCGCTGGCGGCGTTCAAGCGCCTGGGCGATCTCCGGGCGACGGCGACGACGCTGATCAACCTGGGCGCTTGCGCTCAGTACCGCGACGAGCTGGCGCTCGCCCGCCAGCGGCTCGGAGAGGCGCTGGCGATCGCCCGCGACCTCGGCTTCCAGGAGGCGATCGCTTGGGCGCTGCACGAGCTGGCCATCGCCGAGCGGCGGGCGCGACGGCCGCCGCGTGAGGTGGCGCCGATGCTCGGCGAGGCACTGCTCGTGCACCGCAGCCTGGGTGACCGCTGGCGCGTCGCCAGCGTGCTCGAGGAGATCGTGGGCTCGCTGCTCGTGCGCAACGACCCCGAGCGCGGGGCCGAGGTCCTCGGCGCCACCGAAGCGCTCCGCGAGCAGCTCGGCACCCCGGTCCCTCCAGCGGAGGCGCCCGATCTGGATGCCGCCCGCGCGGCGCTCGAGCGCAGGATCAACGCGGGGACGTTCGCTTCGGCCTGGGCCGACGGCCGCGCCCGCGAGCTCGACGCCGTCGTCGACCTCGCGCTCGATGCGCTTGACGGGCTCGACGCGCCGGCCGCGACCGGCGGCGCGAGCGTTCCGGTGCTCACCCAGCGCGAGCTCGCCGTGCTCGAGCTGCTCGCCGCGGGCCACACCAACCGCGAGATCGCCGCTTCGCTCTACATCAGCCCGAGCACGGCCGGCGTGCACGTCTCGAACATCCTGCGCAAGCTCGGCGCCAACCGGCGGGTGGACGCGGCCGGCATCGCCCACAAGCTGGGCCTGCTACCGACTCAGTGAGGGACTTGGGACTTTGCGGCGGCGCCCGACGGCGGCGCCTCAGCCAAGCCTGACCGGCAACGTCTTGAGCTGGCTTACGAACGTCGAGAGGACCCACGTGGGCTCGCCCGCCGGCTCCATCGCCGGATAGCGCCCGAGCGTCTCCTCGAACAGCACTCGCAGCTCGAGCCGGGCCAGCGCGGTGCCCAGGCAGAAGTGCCGGCCCCCCGCCCCGAATGCCTGGTGCTCGGGGTTGCGGCGCACGTCGAAGCAATCGGGGTCGGCGTAGCGCCCCTCGTCCCGGCCCGAGGACACGTACCACATGACCACCTTCTCGCCCTCGTGAATCGGCTGCCCCGCCAGCTCGGTGTCGTGCGTGGCGGTGCGGGCGAAGTGCGCGAAGGCGGGGAACATCCGCAGCGACTCCTCGACGGCGCTCGGAATCAGCGACGGATCCTCGAGCAGCAGCCGCCGCTGGTCCGGTCGCTCGAGCAGCGCACGCATGCCGCTGGAGAACGTCGCCTTGGTGCTGTCGTTGCCGGCCGCCATGAGCAGGAAAAAGCCCATCACGATCTCCTGCTCCTCGAGCGTCTCCCCCTCGATCTTGGCGTGGACGAGCAGGCTCGTCAGATCGTCGGTCGGCCGCTCGCGCCGCTCCGCGATCAGCCGCCGGCAGCGCGCGAACAGCTCGGGAATGGCGTCCTGGGTCAGCGACTCGGCTCCGCGCGGGCTCATGTCGGGGTCGGCGACGGCGAGCGACGAGTTCATGAGCCGGGCCCAGACGGCGTCGTCCTCGGGCGGGACACCCATGAAGCTCCCGATCACCCGCGAGACGACGGGCTGCGCCACCTCGGTGACCAGGTCGCACTCCTCGCGGCCGTCGAGGCGGTCGAGCACCTCGACGACGATCCGCCTGATCGCGGGCTCGTGATCGGCGATCCGCCGCGGCGTGAACCCGGCCTGGAACAGCAGCTTCAGGCGGTCGTGCCTCGGTGGATCCATGCCGATGAACATCGAGCGGATCAGCTCCAGCGGGAACACGCCGACCGACGTGATCCCGCCGCGCTCGGAGGAGTAGGTCTGCCAGTCGCGGCTGACCGCGTGGATGTCGTCGCCTCGGGTGACTGACCAGTACCCGGGCTCCCCCGGGAAGTCAGGGATCGAACCGGTCCAGTGCACCGGGCACTCGGAGCGCAGACGGCGGAACAGCTCGTGCGGTGGGCCATCGCACCACAGCTCGAGTGCTCCGACGAGCACCTCGTTGGGGTCGTCCCGCGTCGAGGTCACGACGGCGCGATCCTACCGAGTGGCTTGCACTAACGCAGATTTTCGGGGATGGGCCTCGCTTCGCTCGGCATCCGTGGGACCAGGTGCCCCGTCCTGACCTGGATCGCGCCAGCACCTTCACCCCGTGCAGATTCCGCCACCCGGCTATCCAGTTCCCTCCTGCGAACGAAACGTTCCTGGCGGGCGTCGGCCCCGGTACGAGGTGCGTACGTGTTGGCTAGGAGCGCGGGTGGGCGTCCCGCGACAGAAGCGGCTGAGGTGTGGTGAGCGGCGGGCTTTCGGCCCGCGCGATGTCGAGTGCCTCGCCGATCGACGACCGGGTGGCGGCCTCGACCACACGCTGCGCGAGCATTCGCATCGGAAGCACGGGGCCCACCCATCGCGGGGCCACCACGCGCCGCGCGCGTCGCGCGATTCCTCGCTCGATCGCGTCGACGCCGGCGTTCAGCGGAGCAACGCGCAGGGCGGTCCGGCGCATCTCGCGCATCCGCTTGGATGCGTCGGTACCGAACCCCTGGCGGACCATGTCGGTGTCGAGCTCGGCGAAGTACGCGACGCCGACGCGGGCGCCGGTCGGCGCGAGCTCGATCCGCAACGAGTCCGCCAGCGCCTCCACGCCGGCCTTCGACGCGCAGTAAGCGCCGAGCAGCGGCGGGTGAACGGCCGCCGCGAGCGAGGAGATCGCGAGCGCGTACCCGCCCGGATGCGCGATGTGCGGACCGGCGGCGCGGAGCGTGTAGTAGACGCCGAGCAGGTTCACCTCGATCGTCCGCTCGAACACCCCCGGGTCACCGTCGAGGAGCGGCAACTGCGCGGCCACACCGGCGTTGGCCACGACGACGTCCAGGCCGCGAAGGTGCTCGGCCGCCGCCTCGACCGCAGCCTCGACCTGCTCGCGGTCGCGGACGTCGCACACGACGGCAAGGGCGTCGCCACACTCCGCGGCGGTCCGCGCGAGCACGTCGGGCTCGATGCCGGCCAGCACGACGCGCGCGCCACGCTCGTACAGCCGTTTGGCGGTGGCGGCGCCGATGCCACGCGCGGCGCCGGTGATCAGAACCTTGCGTCCGGACAGCTCGCCGCTCACATGATCTCCTGCGGACGCTGGAACACGATCTCCGGGATCACGCACTGCGGCGAGACGCGCAGCAGGAAGCGCAGCGCCTCGGCGATGTCGCTCGGCCGCAGCATCTCCTCGGCCGGAATCCGGTCCTTGACGAAATCGGCCATGTCGGTGTCGACGAAGCCGGGCGCGAACGCGACCGACTTGACGCCCTGCTTGGCGAACTCCTTGTTCATCGACACCGTGTAGGCGGCAATGGCCGCTTTGGTCGCCGAGTACACCGACAGCCAGGCCTGCGGCGACTTGCCGGCGATCGACGCCATGTTGACGACGAGCGCCGCACGGTGCTCGGCGCCGGCGGCGCGGAGCATCTTGGCGCACTCGCGGTAGAACAGGATCGGCGCGCGCAGATTCACGGCGAGCTGGAGGTCGAGGAACTTGGTCTGGTGCTCGTCGGCCTTGGCGCCGATCCCGACGCCGGCGTTGTTGATCAGCACGTCGAGGCGCCCGTAGCGCTCGCGGTGCCGGCGAACCACCTCGCGCACCGCGTCTTCGTCGGTCAGGTTCGCCGCCACCTCCTCGACCTCGAACCCACGCTCGCGCAACTCGGCGGCAGCTTGCTCGAGCGAATCCGGCTTACGCGCGGTGATCGTCAGGGCGTAGCCCTCTTCCCCGAGCGCCTCCGCGAGGGCAAATCCGATGCCGCGTGAGGCTCCGGTGACGAGGGCGGCGCGTTCAGGCATGGCGCGCACCTTAATGAGTTATGTCGGCTCAAGGGCCGCACCCCCTGGTCGATTACGCGTTCAAGGGGTTCTCCATCGGGCCAGGTGGGGTAGGACCCCGAGTGGACCGTTGCCAAACGTGGTCTCCGTTGCCGGTTCGTGCGGATGGCCACTTCCTCAAGTTCTCTTTAAATCGGAACTGAGCTTCCCTGAAGGAGGAAGCGATGCTCGATCGTTGCCCAACGTGCGGAAAGACCACCGGAACGCTGATGGAAGTCCATCCTGATCGGCCCGGCCTGATCCAGATCCTCACGGGCGAGAGCACCGAGTCGCATCGAATCTTCGTGACTATCGCGTTGTGCGTGATCGTCACGTTGGCGATCGTCGGCGCCGAAGCCGTCTTCTTCCACTGATCCAGCGCCCGCACGGCGCGTAAGTAAGCTTCCTCAGAGCGCCCGGCCGGTCGGGTGCTCCGGCCAGGGGACCCCAAACTCCCGAGGAAAGGAGCCACATGCGCGTCGATTGGTATGGCCAGGCCGCGTTCCGGTGCAGCGGCCCTGAGGGCACGGTGTTCATCGACCCGTTCGGCGACATGTCGGCGGCGGCCGCGCACGGCGTGAAGTTCGAGTACCCGGCGATTGAAGGGGTCGACGCCGATCTCCTGCTGGTCACGCATGAGCACTCCGATCACAACGGAGTGGAAGCGATAGGTGGCGAGCCGGTGTTACTGCGCTCGACCGCGGGTCGGCTCGAGTCGCCGATCGGCGAGGTCGTCGCGATCGCTTCCGAGCACGACGAAGCCGCCGGCACCGAGCGCGGTCCCAACACGATCTTCGTGTTCGGGCTCGACGGGCTGCGCATCGCGCACTTTGGCGACTTCGGCCAGACATCGATGCGCGACGAGCAGGCGGCCGCCATCGGTCAGGTTGACCTGGTCTTCCTTCCCATCGGTGACGGGCCGACGATCGGTGCCGAGCAGGCGGCCGCGATCGCCGAGCGCCTGAACCCGCGCTGGGTCGTGCCGATGCACTACCGGACGGAGCGGATCGGCTTCCTCGAGCCGCATGACGCCTTCACGCAGCGGATGCCGCACGTCGAGCACCTCGACGACACCGGGTTCGACACCGACGCGCTGCCGTCCGACGGAAGCCCGCTCGTGGTGGTTCCGGCCGTGCCCTAGCCGTTATGACAAGCGGCGCGCGCGAGCGCCTCGCGCCCGACTCGCTGCAGGTCGCGCAGGTAGTCCAGATGCGCGCCCCAGGCGGGGTCATCGTTGAGATGATCAGCCATCCGCATCGTGTCGACGTGAGCGTCAAGCAGCTCGTACACGAGCTCCGTGACGTAGCCCCCGGCGATGACCGCGCTCTTGTTGGCGTCCAACACCGTGATCCTCCTTGCTCACAGAATGAACGCCGCGTCGGACGCGATCCTTACGGCGATGGTCCGAAATTCGAACGGTTGTGCGCTCAGCGGCTGCGGCGCGCCGCCGGCTCTAGCGCGGGGTTCTGCCAGCCGGCATCGACCGGGTTGATCGTGACACCTGGCGGGACGATCTCGTCGATCCGGTCGAGCACGTCGTCCGGCAGGGTGACCTCGGCGGCGCCGAGCTGTGGCTCGAGTTGCTCCATCGTCCGCGGGCCGATGATCGGTGCGGTCACCGCCGGGTGCGAGAGCACGAACGCGAGCGCCAGCTCGATCATGCTGATCCCCGCCTCCTCGGCCAGCCGGGCCAGCGCTTCGGCCGCCGCGAGCTTGCGCTGGTTCTCGGGCAGCGACATGTCGTAGCGACCCGGGATGCGCTGCGCCCGACGCGTTTGCGGCAGCTCACGGTCCTTGCGGTAGCGCCCGGTCAGCCATCCGCCGGCCAGCGGGCTCCAGGGAATGACTCCGATGTCGTGGCGAAGGCAGGTTGGGAGCACGTCCTGCTCGACGGCGCGGGCGAGGATCGAGTAAGGCGGCTGCTCGCACACGAATCGTTCCCGTCCGCGCCTCTGCGCCGTCCACTGGGCCTCGACGATCAGGCTGGCCGGGAACGTCGAGGACCCGATGTAACGGACCTTGCCCGCGTGCACCAGATCGCTCAGCGGGCCGAGCGTCTCGTCGAGGTCGGTGTCGAACTCGGGGCGGTGGATCTGGTACAGGTCGATCCAGTCGGTCCGCAGCCGCCTGAGCGAGTTCTCGACCTCCCGGGTGATCCACCGGCGCGAGTTGCCGAACTCGTTTGGATCGTCGCCCATCGTCCCGTGCACCTTGGTCGCGAGCACGACGTTCTCGCGCCGGCCGCCGGCCAGCGCCTTGCCGACGATCTCCTCCGATTCGCCGCGGGAGTAGACGTCGGCCGTGTCGATGAAGTTGATGCCCGCGTCGAGCGCGCGGTGAATGATGCGGATGCAGTCGTCGTGGTCCGGGTTTCCATTGGCGCCGAACATCATCGCGCCGAGGCACAGCGGGCTGACTTTGACCCCGGTCCGGGCAAGTGGTCGATAGTTCATGCCCGCCAACCTACCGGCTCGCCGTTTCGTCCTCCGGCCACTCACCGTGCTCGTCGAAGTACCGGCGGGCTCGGTCCTCCTGCTCGCGGTCGCGCTCGCCGCTGACGCCCATCCGGTAGAGGAAGTTGAGCAGCAGCACGGCCAGGCCGCCGCCGGCGGCCATGCCGAACCCCTCGGTGCCGAACCCGCCCGGATCGACGATCAGCAGCACGAAGCCCGCCAGCACCATCGCCCCGCCGATCCCGTAGCGAACGATCAGCATCCCGGGAGAAGCGTGCGTGGTGTGCTGCGAGGCGGGTTCCTGTCTCATAAGCTGGCCGTGTGAGCCCTTACGACGATGATGACGACTGGGTCGGTACTCCACCCGAGGGTCACTACACGCGCGATCGCGCCGACCCCGAGTTCTGGTGGCGTCAGCGGCCGGTCAGCATCGCCGCCGCGGGACTCGTGATCGTCGTGATCGTCGTCGTCATCCTCGCGATAGTTCACTGAGCCGCGCCTTCGCCGCGCGCAGCTCGCCCTCGGCGTCGGCCAGCTCGGACTCGGCCGCCTCGAGCGCCTGCGCGGCCCGATCGCGGCGCTCGCGCGCCAGCTGCGCGCCCCGCTCCGCGTGTTCCACCCGCCGCTGCGCCTCACGCCCCAAGGCCCGCGCCGCCGCCCGCTCCTGCGCGCGTCCCCGCTCCTGTTCGCGTCCCCGCTCCTGTTCGCGGACTGCCTGCGCCGGCGCATTCTCGTTGCCCTTCCGCCGCGGGCCCGTCGGCGCCGGCGATCCGGCCGGCGTGGGCGAGCGGGTCGCCGCCGGCGCGCCGGCCGCCACCTCGAACCCGGCCGCCATCCCCAGCCCGACGTGGCGCAGCTCTCGCTCGAGCCGGCCGTCGCGCACCTGCGCGCGGGCCTCGTCGTCGAGCGCCGCCGCGTGCAGAGTGTCGGCGACCCGGTCGGTGATCGTCGGGCTGAGCTCGTTCCCCTCCGAGCTGAGCAGGCCGCCGGCCGCCCGGGTCAACGCCTCGACCGCAGCGCGCTCACGCTCCACCCCGGTCCGCAGCGAGCCGCCGTCTCCGCGCCCCGCGAGCACCGCGTCGTGTGCCTCGCGCAGCGCGTCGCCGGCGCCGAACAGCTCAGCGATCTCGCGCTTCTGGGTCCGTACGAGCTGGTTGACCGCCCACGCCGCCATCGACGGCTTGCGTAGCGCCGCCACCTCGGCCGCGCGCTCGCGCTCGCCTGAGTTGCGAAGCTCACGTGCCAGCGCGTTGCGCTCCGCCGTGAAGCGGTCGAGGGGCAGGCCGTAGAGCTCATCGACGTCCACACCGCCATGGTGCCACCCGCCCGCCCACGTGCCGGGCAACTTCTCACTCGCCAGCCCGCGGCGGGCGAGTGGTCAGTTATCCGTGCAGGAGCCGGGTGAATCGGCATTCACCGCCAACGGGGTGGCGAGTGTCCAGTTATCTGGCATCGGGGCGCCGGGCGCCGGGTGGCGGGTGGCGGGTGGCGCACGACCACCCGGTGGCGCACGACCACCCGGTGGCCCACGACCACCCGGTGGCCCACGATCACCCGGTGGCCCACGAGCCTAGGGCTGCGCCACGAGGCCCGGGATCCAGGTCGTCCCGGCCAGCGGCACCCGCGCCATGGCGGCCGCCTCGATCGTCAGCGCCACCAGGTCCTCGGGCTCGAGGTTCAGCAGGTGCGACTTCCCGCACGCCCGCGCGAGCGTCTGCGCCTCCAAAGTAAGCGTCCGCAGGTAGTTCGCCAGCCGCCGTCCCCCCTCGACCGGGTCAAGCCGCGACGCCAGCTCTGGATCCTGGGTCGAGATCCCGGCCGGGTCGAGCCCAGCCTGGTAGTCGTCGTAGTAACCCGCGGCGGAGCCGATCTCCCGATACGCAAGATCGTGCTCGGGGGCGTTGTCGCCCAGTGCGATCAGCGCCGCCACCCCGATCGACACCGCGTCCGCCCCCAACGCCAGCGCCTTCGCGACGTCCGCGCCGGTCCGGATCCCGCCTGAGACGATCAGCTGCACCTTGCGATGCATGTCGAGCTCCATCAGCGACTCGA
>DATJUA010000105.1:0-19176 GCA_035502815.1 Solirubrobacteraceae bacterium | reverse complement strand
TCCGACCGCTCGCTTCGTCCCGACCGCTGGACGGTCAAGAACATCGCCTCAAGGCTCGAGGACGGAGACCCCTGGGCGGGCATGAACCGCCGCGCCCGGGCCCTGCCGCCCGCTCCCAAAACGGCTCCCAAAACCGACTAGCCCGCTCAGAAAGCGATTAGCCGCGCCGCCGGCGGCGGCGGCGCTTTCCCGTCACCTGCCACGGCCCCGGCGTCCAATCGAGCACGAGGTTCACGACCCACACGATCAGGGTCGCCTCGACCAGCGTCCAGAAGCCGTGGATGTGAAATCCCGGGACGATCCCTCGCGTAATCACGAGCATCAGCAACGACACGAAGAACCAGGCGATCCCGAACGTCAGGATTGCCAGGGGCAGGGCGACGAAGCGCAGCAGCGGCTTGAGCAGGGTGTTGAGGACCCCGAACACGGCAGCCGCCTCGAGCAGGGACCCGACGTTGCGGACGGTCACGTTCACGAGCACCGCCGTGACGATCGCCAGCACCAACGCGTTGGTGAGCCACGAGATGCCCAGCCGCACGACCAGCGGCGGTGAACGACGCCGCGCCACTACCTCATTCGGGCTCGGGCTCACCCACGCAGCGTACCCACACGGCCTTTCCCCGTGGGAGAACCCGATCCCGGAGACAAATCGCTCAGCCGAGCGTCAGCACCCCGTGTACGTAGTCGATCGAGATCGTGCCGAAGTGGGAGAGCACGTCTGAGCCGAGCAGCCCGAACGCCTTGCCGTCCGCTCCGGCGACGACCGAATCCGTGGCCACGATGTTCGGGAGAGACTGGCCTCCGATCGACCAGTTCGAGAGCCGAACTTTGCTCGCGGGCTCAGAGCAGCCGACGCCCGTGACCTGGATCGGCTTGCCGACCGTCTTGAGGTGCAGCTTGCGGGCCAGCGCCACGTCGACCAGCGTCTTGGAGGAGCCGGTGTCGATCAGAAACGGAAAGGCGCGGCCGTGGATGATGACCCGGGCGAGCGCCAGCGTCTCGCCATCGCGTGCCTTGAGAATCTCCAGCGGAGCAGTCGAGGTGACATGCGCGGAGGGGGTCGACGCGAAACCCCAGCCGGTGAAGGCGACGAGCATGAAACAACCAACCAGCCCTACCACGGCGATGAAACGGCGCACCGCTCCTCCCTTCGTTCGGAACCCTAGACGTGGCAACGAGCCTAAAGGGTCGCGGGCCCCTTGCGTAGGTCAGCCACTCGAACCGGTGGCCTGCGCTATGTCGGCCGGGGTGACGACGCCGTGCGAGGCCGGGATGCAGGCCCTGGCCGCGACCGCAACCTGCGGGGCGTGCAGATCGACACCCGCGTTGGTGATCATCTGAAGCGTGAACTGGCCCTGCGCGGTGGGATCTGGGAAGCCGTTCACACCGCGACCTCTCATGCAGCGGGCGAAGCTCAGCAGATCCTGCGTATGTGCCCGCTGCTGAGCGGCCTCCGCTGCGAGATCCGCGTTCGAAGGCGGCGGAAGGATTCCACGGCAGGCGATCGACGCCGCCTTGAACGCCGGGGTCTTCGCCCCGACCGCCTGAATGGCGATCGACTGCTGATTGCCGTTGCTCGTGACCTTGGGGTCGGGGAAGTCCGTCACGCCATGATTCCGCATGCAGGCCGAGAACTTGTAGGCCTGCGCGACGGCATTCTGGGGCGACTGGCTGGACGTGGTCGAGCTGCTGGGAGAGGAGGATCCGCACGCGCCGATCAACAGCGCGACACCAGCCATCGCCAGAGCGGTTCGGACGATCGTCATGTTCGGTACGCCTCCTCGGTGTAGGTAAGCACTTGCGGTCGACATTTGTAGAACAACTCTGGTGACAGCACCGTCACGGAGGCTGTCACCAGGCTGTTACCTTGCCTCGGGCATCCTCTGACGCGCCGGGGAGGAAGACATGCGGATTCTCGTTGCGGAAGATCACAGGCGCCTGGCCGACGCCGTGGCCGAGGGGCTGCGGCGCGAGGGCATGGCCGTCGATGTCGCCTACGACGGCGCAGACACGCTCGCCCACGTGGCGCTGCTGCGCTACGACGTCGTGGTGCTCGACCGCGACCTCCCGCGCGTCCACGGGGACGACGTATGCCGCAAGCTGATCGCCGAGCATGGCGAGACGAGGGTTCTGATGCTCACCGCGGCGAGCACGATCCGCGACCGCGTCGAAGGCCTCGGCCTCGGCGCCGACGATTACCTGACCAAGCCGTTCGACTTCGACGAGTTGGTCGCCCGCGTGCGGGCACTGGCTCGCCGGAGCACCCCGGCGCTGCCACCCACCCTGCGCCACGGAGACCTGACGCTTGATCCGGCCCGCCGCGTGGCGGTGCGCGGTCACGTCCCGCTGGCGCTGACGCCAAAGGAGTTCGCGGTGCTCGAATGCCTGCTCGCCGCCCAGGGCCGGGTCGTGTCGGCAGAGGAGCTGCTCCAGCGCGTGTGGGATGAGGCCGCCAATCCATTCACCAGCACCGTGAAGACGACGATCGGCCGTCTCAGAAGCAAGCTCGGCGCGCCGCCATTGATCGAGACCGTCCGCGAGGCCGGCTACCGGATCTGAACGCCGATGCCCGCCGGCAGCAGACCGTTCACCCCGCTCGGCCGCTCGCGCCGCCGGACCACCAGCGCGCGCATGCGCCTGACGCTGCTGTACTCGGGCCTGTTCCTCCTGCTCGGGACGACCGTGATCGTGGTCATCGTCCTGGTGACCGGCCACAGCCCTCTCATCGTCCACATCAACACGAACAGCCACACGGCGGTGGCGCCTAACGCGGTCATCGCCCACGCGGTGCCCCGGCTGCTGGTACCCAACCCGGCCTCCCAACTGAAAGACGAAGTCGTCGCGCAGCGCAGCGCGGACTTCGCACGGGTCTTCACCGCGTCCTGGGCGGTTCTGATCGTCACGACGCTCGGCTCAGCCGTGCTCGGATGGTTCGCCGCCGGTCGCGTGCTCCGGCCGGTGCGCTCGATCACGGCCACCGCTCGCACGATCTCGGCCGGCAACCTGCATGAGCGTCTCGCGCTGTCCGGGCCCGAAGACGAGTTCAAGGCACTCGGCGACACGCTCGACGACCTCCTCGCCCGACTCGAGGCGTCCTTCGACGCGCAGCGGCGGTTCGTGGCCAACGCGTCCCATGAGCTGCGAACGCCGCTGACGCTCGAGCGCACCCTGCTTCAGGTGGCGCTCGCGGACCCCGATGCCAGCGCCGAGACGCTCCGAGCGACCGGACACGAGCTGCTCGAGCTCCAGACCGAGCACGAGCGCATGCTCGAGGCTCTGCTCACGCTGGCCTCAAGCGAGCGAGGGCTCGAGCGCCGGGAACGGGTCGATCTGCCCGCCGTGGTCGAGGACGCGTTGAACCGGGCGCGATCGGCCATCGCCGAGAAGGACCTCGAGCTCGACGCCTCCCTGGAAGGGCCCGCGACGATCATCGGCGATCACGCCCTGATCGAACGGCTGATCGCAAACCTCGTCGACAACGCGGTCGAGCACAACGTCCCGCACGGCCGGATCGAGCTCAAGACGACGTCCGACCCTGAAAGGACGCTCGTTTTCACCGTCACCAACACGGGCTTGCCGATTCCGGCCGATCAGGTCGAGCGTCTGTTCGAGCCCTTCCAGCGCCTCGACCGCACTCGGCGCACCCAGAATGGACACCACGGACTGGGCCTGTCGATCGTGCGGGCGATCGCGGCCGCCCACGGCGCCGACGTGTCCGCTCACGCGGTTCCCAGCGGAGGGCTCGAAGTCACCGTTCGCTTCAGCGCGACGCGCTGATGGCACTCAGGCTGGTGCTGAGCGCCGGTCCACCAGCGAGCGTCTGGTACACGACGCAGTAGCGCTCCGTGAGCTTCTGAAGCGTCGCGAGTTGCTGCTCGTCGGCGTCGGTCTCGAGCTCAAAGGACAGGCGGATCGCGCTGAAGCCGACCGGAGCGTCGCGGTCAACGCCCAGCGTGCCGCGGAAGTCGAGGTCGCCCTCGGCCCGCACGCGCCCGGCCGGCACGGAGAGACCGAGCGACGTGGACACGGCGCGAAGCGTGACGCCCGCGCAGGCCACCAGCGCCTCGAGCAGCATGTCCCCCGAGCACAGCAGCGACCCGTCGCCACCGGTGGCGGGATGCAGCCCGGCCTCCGCGAGCGCGCGCGAGGTCTGCACCGAGCAGCTCACCCCCTCGCCGAGCTCTCCGGCCGCCGAGAGCGTGACCAGGGCGCTGTCCGGGTCGTCGCGGTAGCGCTCCTTCAGCGGCGCCTGGATCTGTCGCAGCTCATCGCCGTCCACGACCGCAGATGTTAGGCCCCTCACACCGACGGGAGCGACGGGGGCAGCACCTCGGGCGATGCCGGTGGCGGCGCCGGGGACCCGCCGTTGTCACCCGGATCGTCCGGCGCGCGGATCCATTCCACGATCAGGCCGTGGGCGATCACGAAGTTCGTGCGCGCGGTCTCGCCGGCGCCCGTGCCGCAGTTGCTTCCGCCCGGCCCCGGCCGGCCGGTCAGGCGGAACAGGGCGTTCACGTAGCGACCCCGCTGGTCGGCCGAGAGAAGCTCGGCGCCGCAGGGCAGCGTGGCGTTGGCGGCCTCGGCCTGGGCGCGCGTGTCGATCGTGATCACCACCGCGTCGCCGCTGGCGTCGGTGCCGTCGATCAGCAAGCTCGGCAGCGCGAAGTACCGAGCCGCCGCCCGGACGTCGCCCCGCCGCAGTGCGTTGGCCCACGCTCTGATCACGCTCACGTCAGCCGCGGATGGACGGATGCCGGTGGGCCCGGGAGTCGGAATCGTGATCGGGCCGCTGCCCAGGCTTCGGAGCAGCGGCGCCGCGCGCGGCGCCCGGGTCGAGGTCTTGACCAGCATCGTCGCCGAGCCGCAGCCGGCCGCCAGCAACCCCATGGCTACTACTGAGACCAGCCAAGCCCGGTGCGCACGGGCGAGCACACCGACAATCGTAGGACCCCGGGCCAGCCGGCCCGCAGCGGCGCCTAATCGACCTGCGGGTCGTCGAGGTCCGACTCGCGGTCGCTTTCGCCGAGGTACGAAGCGGCGGCGAGCGCCCCGCCATCCTCGACGATTGCCCGAGTGAGGCGATCGAGCGCATCGACCACGTCCTCGCGATCGGCCTTGCGCTCAAGGGCGAACCGGATGCCCGCGATCTCACGGGCCAGGTACTCGGTGTCGGCGAGCGAGCGGGCGTTGCGCTCGCGGTCGCGCTCCAGCTCTGCTTTGTCCCGGTCCGCCTGCCGGTTCTGGGCCAGGAGGATGAGCGGCGCCGCATACGCGGCCTGTGTGGAGAACACCAGGTTGAGCAGGATGAACGGGTAGGGATCCCATTTGAAGATGAAGCCGAACCCGTTGATGACGATCCACACGATCACGATGACCGTCTGCCAGAACAGGTATGTGACCGTGCCGAAGAAGCGCGCGAACCTCTCGGCCACCGGGCCGAACATATCCGGGTCGTACGAGCGGCCACCACGGGTGCCCCGCGGGGTGCCGAGATCGTCTTGGCGCGCCATCAGCGGCTCGCGCGCGCCATGCGCCAGTCCGCGGGGAGCATCCGGTCGAGCACATCGTCGATCGTAACCACCCCCACCAGCCGGTTCGCCGCATCGGTGACCGGCAGCGCGACCACGTCGTAGGCAGCCAGTCGCTCGGCTACTTCGCGGTCGCTCGCCTCCGCCGCGATCGGCTCCCACTCCTTGTCCACACACCGCCCGAGGTGCTTGCTCGGCGCCTCTCGGAGCAAGCGCTGGATCCCGACCACGCCCTGGTAGCGGCCAGTCGGCGTTTCCAACGGCGGCTGGCAGACGAACACCTGCGAGGCGAGCGGCACCGGCAGGTCGGGGTCGCGAACCCGCGCAAGTGCTTCGGCGACCGTGGCGTGCGGATCGAGGATCACCGGCTCGGGCGTCATCAGGCCGCCCGCGGTGTCGGGCTGGTAGACGAGCAAGCGGCGGACCGGCTCCGCCTCGTCCGGATCCATCGCGCCGAGCAACGCCGCCCGCTGTGAGGCCGGGAACTCGCCGAGCAGGTCGGCGGCGTCGTCGGCCTCCATCTCGTCGAGCACTCGGGCCAGGCGCTCCGGGTCGAGTCCCTCGACGATGCGGACCTGCTCTTCCTCGGAGAGCTCCTCGAGCAGATCAGCCAGGCGGTCGTCCTCGAGCGCAGCCGCGAGCACGCGGCGGCGACTCAAGGGGAGGCGTCGAATTGCCGCGGCCATCTCGGCTGGGTGAAGGCCGCCCAGCGCGGCAGCCTGGCGGTCAATCGGACGCTCGTCGGCGAACAGCTCGCCGGCCTCGCTCCAGTCGATCACTTCCGGTCCGCGCCGCCGGCCGGCGAGGCCGCGGTTGGCGATGGCCAGCGTGGCCACCTCCCAGGCGAACGGCTCGAGGGCGGGCGTGATGCCAACGTCCACGACGCGCTCGCCTCGAGCACGGTGACCGACCAGCTCGCCCATCACGAGTCGCTCGCCGGGACGGAGCTCGAACTGACGTAGGTTGACCGAGCCCCGGCGCAGCCGGACGCCCTCGACCTCGATCTCTCCGACCCGCCCGGCGCCCACGAACACTCGCCGCCGCCCGACCGCGGCCACGAACCCGTTGACGCGCGGAGGCCGTCCGCCGAGGTCGATCACGACGTCGACCAATCGGCCCACGTCGCCGCCGTCGGCGCCGATCAACGGGAGCCGCGTGAGGCGCGAGACGTAAACGATCCGATCGGCCACGCGGCCTAGCGTAGTGTGCCCTGACACGCAGTGCGCGGCCTGGATCACAGAACCTGCAGACCGACCACCAACTCGCGCGCGCCTCGGAATCGGCTGTTACCGTGTGAAAACGGGTTCTCGCTCTTGGATGGCCAGGCAATGTCTCACCGCCTCGTGATCGTGGCGCTCGTGCTCGGGCTCGGAGCGAGTGTCACCGGTGCGCTGGCCGGGTGCGGATCCGCCTCCTCGACCCCGAGCAAGACCAGTAGCACCACGAGCGCCGGCGCGGCCCCCGCGGCCCATCCCCAGGCGGTCGATCCGGCCGCCGGGCAGCAGGCCGCCGTGGTGACGCCGAGCGACCCGGTGGGCAACGTGAACGCGCACGCGCCGCCGCTCTCGCAGGTCAGGCGGGAGCTGCGAGAGGAGTTCATCGCCGTGCAGGCCAACAACGCCACGTACATCGATCCGCTCCAGTTCGTCTCACGGTGGGAGCGGACGGATCAGGGCGTGGATGCGACCTTGCCGGTGGGCGCGCCGATCCTCGCGCCCTGCCGCGTGAAGATCCTCGGCATCGAGCCCAACTGGTACGCCGGGCAGCCGCTGGTGTATTTCGAGCTGCTCGAGGGCCCCGACGCCGGCAAGGTGCAGTACGTCGCCGAGGAGATCACCGACATCGCGCCGGCCGGGTCGATCCTCCAGCAGGGACAGGCCATCGCCCGCTACGCGCCGTCGGGCACCGCGATCGAGTACGGCTGGTCGACGCTGAACGGGATCACGCTCGCGCGCGCGACGACCGGCTACGAGGAGGGCGAGATCACGCCGGCGGGCACCAACATGCGCAACTGGCTGAACAGCCTGGGCGCCGGCGCAGGCCCCTGGCCGCCGCGCTGAATCGGCCCCGCCTCGGCTGATCCAGACGAGGGTCGGCCGCTCAGCGAGCGCGTACCCCGCGGGCGAGGACCGCCTCGAGCGGCCGCGTGTTGACCACGTCGGTCGAGCCGGCCCAGCCTCGCCGAGCCGTCTCGACCGCTAGCTCCATCCCACCAAGCCCACGCACCGAGTGGGCATCGGTCGAGCACACGAGCTCGACGCCGGCGCGTAGCGCATCCCGCACGTGCTCGCCACTCAGGTCGAGTCGCGGGGCCAGGCCGTTGACCTCGAGCGCCACCCCGTGCTCGATCGCGAGTTCGTACACCCGATCGAGATCCAGGGCGTTCTCGGGCCGGCGGTTGATGTAGCGGCCGGTCGGATGGCTGAGACAGCTCACGTGCGGGTTGCGCATCGCCGCCTCCACGCGCGCGGTCATCTCGCGCCGGGGCATCCGCTGCCCGCCGTGCACGCTGGCCTGCACCCAATCGAGCTCCGCGAGCACCTCGTCGGGGAGGTCCAGCCGCCCGTCGGGGAGGATGTCGCACTCGATCCCGCGCAGGACGCGGAACGGCGCGAGCCGCTCGTTGGCCGCCGTGATCTCCTCGCCCTGGCGTCGCACGTCGTCGGGGCTCAGCCCGCGCACCGCGCCGACCGCGGGCGTGTGATCGCAGATCGCCACGTACTCGTAGCCGCGCTTGCGCGCCGCGACCGCCATCTCCTCGACGCTCGCGCGTCCGTCCGACCACGTCGTGTGGCAGTGCAGGTCACCCCGGATCTGGGCCAGCTCGAGCAGCGCGGGCGGGTCGCCGCGGAACGGCTGCTCGCGTAGCTCGGGCGGGCACCACGGGACACCGAGCGCGCGGTAGACGGCCGGCTCGTCGGGCCCGTCCGGCAGCGGCTCAAGCGCGGCGACGTACTCGTCGGCGCCAGTGGCCCGCACCAGGGCGGTGCCGAACCGCTCGGGTTCGGCCACGATGAGCTCGACCGGGACCCCCTCGACCGTCAGGCCGACCGCGCGCCGCGGCGCCTGCTCGATCATCCCGACGATCTGTGGCAGTCCGGCAAACCGCGCCACGACCCCGCCCGGGTCCTCCGCCGCCACGGATACCACGGCGAGGCGCTCGCACGAGTCCCGCCACCGCCGTACGTCCCCCGCCACCTCCGCCTCGAGCGCAGCGGCGATGCCGCCGACGAGCCCCCGGGCGCGGTTCAGCAGCAGCCCCTGCCGCGGCCTCGCCTCGTCCATGCCGGCGAGCGCCTCGCGCAGTCGCGCCTCGGTCTTCGGACCGATCCCCGGCACCGTTGCGAGCCGTCCCTCGGCCGTCGCGTCGCGCAGCTCATCGACCGTGCGCACGCCGAGAGCCCGGCACAGCTCGATCGAACGCTGGGCGCTCAGGCCGAGGTAGCGGCCGAGCCCGACCAGTTCGGGCGCGAGCTCGCGTTCGAGCTCGGTCAGCTCGGCGATCTGACCCGTCTGGATCAGCTCGCGCAGCCGGGACTCGATCCCCGGCCCGATTCCGCGCAGCTGGCGGACGCGTCCGGCCGACACCAGCTCGGCCACCGGCAGGGGCGCGTCGCGGATCGTCTCCGCGGCTCGCCGGTAGGCGCGTGCGCTGTAGGGGTTGGCCTCGCCCAACTCGAGCAGGGCGGCGAACGCGTCGAGACGGTCGGCGATGTCGCGGTTCTCCACGCGCGTTAGTTTCCCGGCTATGGATCGGGGACCGAGACTGCTCGTCCTCCAGCACATCGCGTGCGAGCCGCCCGGCGCCTACGAGGACGAGTTGCTCGAGCGCGGCGGGTCGCTGATGCGGGTGATGGTCGACCAGGGTGAGCGGCGCGGTGGCCGGCGGGATGCCCGTGTGGGGAGTGTGCCTCGGAGCGCAGCTCCTGGCCGCGAGCCTCGGCGCGACGGTGGCGCCCGGACCGGCACCCGAGGTCGGCGTGCTCGCCGTGCAGCCCACCGCCGCCGCGGCCTCCGATCCCGTCTTCTCGGTGCTCCCCGACGAGTTCCGCGCGTTGCAGTGGCACGGCGACACGTTCGCGTTGCCGGCCGGCGCCGTGCAGCTGGCGCGCTCCGGCGCCTACGAGCAGCAGGCGTTCGTGGTGAACCGCCGCGTACAGCATCCAGTTTCATATCGAGGTCGGCGCCGGGCTCGCCGCCGAGTGGGGCGCGGTCCCTGCCTACGCCGGCAGCCTCGAGGCGATCATGGGTGCCGGCGCGCTGCGCCGCCTGATTGACGAGGTGGCGAGGCACGAGCGGGAGATGACGACGCTGGCGCGCACGCTGTTCGGCGCGTGGCTCGATCGCGTCGTTGGGGCCTCGCTTCGCTCGGCGTCCGTGGGGCCATAAGGCGCCGCCGTTAGGCGCCGCCGACCACTCCCAATTCCCCCGTCCGGACGGGGTCCGCATCAGCCCGCGAGCGGTGAACGGTCGCCGACCGACCAGTTGTGCCCGAACGGATCACGGAAGCCCCCCTGCCGGTGCGTACCCCACGGCACCTGGTGATCCACAACCGGTGAGCCCGGCGTGGCGCCGGCGGCGAGCGCGCGCTCGACGAACGAGTCGGGATCGTCGACGAACAGCTCGATCCGCACGCTGGTTACCCCGGCCCGGTCCGCGCTCGTCTCGGTCGGGTTTCCCGGGTTGTCCTCGTGCAGGAAGAACGGGGCGCCGGCGACGTGCAGGCCGGCCACGCCACCGAGGTTCCACAGCACGTCCGCCCCCAGCGCGTCGTAGTACCAGGCGATCGCCGCCTCGGCGTCCGGGACGATCAGCATGACCGAGATCGACGGCCCGCGCGCCGACCCCGCAAGCAGCGCCGGCCCGGTCGTGCCTCCCCACTCCTCGGGCGCCACGTCCGCGATCGACTGCGAGAAGCACCAGTGGTGGCCGCCGAGATCCTCGGCGGTGTACTGGCGCTCCCCGTAGGGGTAATCCCGGAGCTCGCTGACGATCGTCGCGCCCCGCGCGCGGGCGCGCTCGCAGTGCCCGGCGGCATCGTCGACCCGGACCATGATGTCCCTCGGCCCGGGACGGACCCTCGAGGTTCGCGGCTCGGTGATCGCCACGGTGCCGTTCCCGATCGAGAGCTGGGCGCGATGGTCCCCGGCGCGCCAGCGCTCGACGAAGCCGAACTTGTCGCACAGCCACTCGATCGCCTCGATCACGTCGTCGTACGTGAGCTCGGGAATCACCGTCGCGGAGGGCATCGTCCGGTTCTCGACCCGCCCGGCGGGTCTAGACGGGGCGGCGCGATCGCCCTGCTGGAAGATCCCGACCAGGTTGCCGGCGGGGTCGAGGAAGGAGGCGAGCAATCGCGGGCCATCCGGCGTCGGCGCCTCGCGTAGGGTGGCGCCGGCGCCAACTGCTTCCGCGAGGCTCGCGCTGACGTCTGGCACATTGATCCAGCCGACCGGTCCCGCCTCCGGGGACGCCGGCCGGTCGGTGACCCACTGCCCGATCAGTCCGGGCGCCTCGAACCCCGCCCCGGGCGGATCGACGGCCCAACCGAACACCCGCTCATAGAAGCGCGCCGAGATCTCGACGTCGTCCGCCGGGATCTGGAGATAACACAGCTGACCGCGCTGCACGCGTATAAGCTTGACAGCCGTGTCAAGTTTCACTCCGACGCCGAGCGGTCGCGTCGACGCCCGGCGCAACGCCCAGCGCATCCTGGACGCGACGGCCGATCTGCTCGCCACCAACCCCGCGGCGACGCTCGAGCAGGTGGCCGCGCAGGCCGGCGTCTCGCGCGCCACCGTGTACCACCACTTCGCAAGCCGGGACGCGCTGCTCGACGCGCTGACCGAGCGCTCGATCCGCGAGGTGCGAGCCGCGCTCGACGCGACCCGCCCGGACGAGGACAGCGCCACCTCAGCATTGGAGCGCATGCTCCGCGCCACCTGGCGGGTGATCGGGAGCTACCGCGGCCTGATGATCGTCAACCCGCGGCGGCTCGAGCGTGCGGAGCTGCGGGCGCGCATGCGTACGGTGCTCGAGCCCGTGCGCGCCGTGCTCGATCGCGGCCAACGCGGCGGCGAGTTCGATCCCGAGCTCCCCATCGAGTGGCTGGTCGGGGTCCTCACCGACGTGATCCACGCCGCGAGCCGGCAGGTCAGCACGGGGACGATGGAGCCCGACGAGGCCGAGCGCTTGCTGCTCCGGACCGTGCACGCGACGCTCACCTCACACCGGCGGTCTGGTTGAATCACCATTGGGGGGCAAGGGGTCGCGGGGAGCGCCGGAACGGAGGAGGTTGTGAACAGCAAGCCCGCGGGCAAACGCACGTGGCGGCGTCTGCCCATTTCGTGGAAGGTGCTGGGCCTGACGGTCGCCGCGCTCGGCTTTGGTATCGGCGGAGCCGTCGCGGCTGGACAGGTGGGCTCTGACCAGACCATCACGGGGTGTTACCTGACTCCCGGGGGCGCCTACACCGACGAGGGCGTGATCGGGTCGCTTCGCGTCATCAATCAGCCCGGCGAGGTCACCGACACCACCGACGTCGGCGCCACCAGCTGCGTCCAGGGCGAGGACACGGTCACTTGGAACGAGCAGGGACCGCAAGGGATCCAGGGACCGCAGGGCGTTCAAGGGTCGCAAGGGTCGCAAGGACCGCAAGGACCGCAAGGACCGCAAGGATCGACGGGGCCAGCCGGCGGCGTTTCCGCGTCGTCGGGCTCCAACGACGACGTGATCATGGAGCTGACTCCCACGAACGCGAACCTGGGGGGACTCAAATCGGTGCCGGTTGGCGAAAGCCAGGTGTCTGGATTGCAGAACCAGGAATTCAACGTCACCTCTTTCGACCTGGGTGCGTCAGCTCCCATCAACATCGGCAGCCAGAGCTCCGGTGCCGGCGCGGGGAAGGCGACCTTCCAACCGTTCACGGTCACCAAAACGGTCGACAAGTACAGCTCGGATCTGTTCCTCGATCTGACCCAGGGCGCTCACCTGGCGTCGGCGGAGATCATCGTGCGCAAGGCCGACGCGAGCGGCATGGCGGACCCGGTGGCGCAATACGTGATGAAGGACGTGGCGATCAGCGACATCCACATATCCGGCACCGCGAAGCAGACCACCGAGACGATTCAGGGCGAGTATGGGGCGATCCAGTTCGTGTTCTACGGGCAGATGTCCAACGGAACCACGGCGCCGGTCTCCCAAGGCGGCTGGAATCAGATCCAGAACACATCGGTACCGACGGCCGTCAGCATCACCTCGAAACGGCATCGCCGCCGCAAGTAGCACGCGGCGCCCAGGGGCAGCGGTGGGTCGCCACCGCTGCCCTGGGCGGTCCACCTCCTCAAACTGTCACTTCCTCACCACCCTTGCCAAACCCTGAGCTGCTGCGTACTTTTTGCGCGTGGGCGACACGGGGGCCCTGCCGGGCGCGATGAGGCACCTCGGAGATCCGAGCGCGGACGCGGTCGTGCGGGAGCTTGCCCGGACCCAACAGATCCGCGGCGTCAGCCGCGTCCTGCGCCACCTGGTCGAGAACGACCAACCGGTGCCGACCGACCTGCCGGCCTCGCTCGCTCGCTGGTTCGAGACCTCGGGTGCGGTGCCCAGCTGGGTTGACCCCGACCGGCTCGAGCGTGGTTGCACGGTCGTGGTCGAGCACGGCCCGCAGGTATGCGTGGCGCTAGCCACCGCTTCGCTCGTCTACTGCTACGCGGGCTATCCCGGCGTGAAGGTACTGACCTTCAGCCGGCGCCTGGATCACGACGCGGTCCGCCGCGTCGGCGAGACCGCACAGTTCGTGCTGGCCGTGATGGCCCCGGGATCGCTCCATCCCGGTGGTCGCGCCATCCGCAAGGTCCAGAAGGTGCGCCTGCTCCACGCGGCGCTCCGCCACCTCGTCTCCACCAGCGGCCGCTGGGATGCCGAAACGGATGGCGTCCCGATCTGCCAGGAGGACCTAGCGGGCACGCTCATGTCGTTCTCGTGGATCGTCGTCGATGCGCTGCGCAAGCTCGGCGTGCGCGTCGGGGAGCAGCAGGCGGAGGACTACCACTACCGCTGGCGGGCGATCGGCGAGATGCTGGGAGTCGACCCGCGCATCATTCCGGTCGATCTGACCGGCGCGCGTGAGCTGACCGGGGCGATCGCTCGGCGCAACCACCGCCGCTCCGACGAAGGGATCGAGATGACGCGCGCGCTGTTCGAACTCCACGCGAACTCGCTGCCGTCGGGCTTCGGCGGCGCCGCGCCGGCGCTCACGCGTTACCTGCTCGGCGACGAGGTGTGCGCGCTCGTCGACCTGCCGCGGACCCGGTGGGACACCGGCCTGTGCTGGCAGGCCGGCGTTGGGCGGGCGCTCGACCGCGTGCAGTCGGCGCGCGGGCCGGTCGGCTCGCTCACGAAGATGGTGGGCGCGGGCATGCTGAATCAGCGCGTCATCGAGATGGCCGGCGGGCGCAGCGCGAGCTTCTCGATCCCCGTCCCGTCGGAGCTCCAGCGACGGTGGGCGGCAAGCGGGATCTTCCCGAGCATCGACCAGGAGTTGATCCAGCTCGCGCGGGCCGAGTCGGCGTGACCGCCGCCGGCGAGATCTCGATTGACCGCGTCGCCGTCGGCAGCGCCATCGATGGCGCGCGCGCGCTGCTGTGGCGAACCCAGCGTCCGGACGGTTCATGGGAGTCGCGGTGCGACATGGGCGCGATGCCGACGGCTCAGGTACTCGTGGCGCTGCGACACGTCGGCCGTCTCGCCCCCGAAGACGCCGCCGCGGGCGCGCGCTGGTTGCGCGCCCGCCAGGCCGCCGACGGCTCGTATCGCTCCCACCCGATCGCCGACGTCGGCGACCTCGGCGCCACCGCTTCGGCCTGGGCGGCTCTGCACGTGTGCGCCCCGGAGGACAGCGCCGATGCGATCACCCGCGCGCGCGGCTGGGTCGACGCACGAGGGGGAACCGCCGCTGTGGCCGCGGCGTTCGCACGGGGCGACCCGGCGGTGGTGTACCTGGCGCTCGCCGGGTTGGTCGAGCCTTCCACGCTGCCCTGTCCTCCGATGGGGCCCGCCCTCGTGCCGCCGCTCGTGCGATTCATCGAGCGCCGCTTTCACTCCGGGATCCTGATGGTGAGCGGCGCGCTGACGCTGATCGCGCACCGGCTCCGGGGCGACTGGAGTGGCGACGGCCCGCCCGCCGGCGAGCTCGCCCGCCGGTTCGCCGCGCGCACGCTGACGCTGCTCGCCACCTTCCAGAATCGAGACGGCAGCTGGAACGCCAGCACCACCCAGACCGCGCTGATCCTCCCCGCGCTGACGGCCGCCGGGCTCGCTCCCGAGCATCCGATGGTGGCGGACACGGTGGCGTGGCTCGAGGCCCAGGCCGAGCGCGACGATGAGGGCCTGCATTTCGCGGCGTTCGGCAGTCCCGTTTGGTGCACGGCGGCGAACGTGCGCGCGCTGATCACGGCCGGCGCTTCGCCCGCCGACGAACGCCTGGATCGGGCCATCGACTGGCTGATCGCGAGCCAGTCGCGGATCGATCAGCCGGAGGTCGACAACCGAAGCCCCGGCGCGCCGCGGATCGGGGGGTGGGCGTTCCAGCCTGGCAACGAGACGATGGTCGACAACGACGACACCGGCGCGGTGCTGGCCGCGTTCGGCGACGCGCTCGCACACGACGCGTTGCGCTCGGACGAGCACCCGCGACTGAGCGGCTCGCGCGACCTCGGGCGCGAGTGGCTGCTCGGCATGCAGAACCCCGACGGGGGCTGGTCGGCGTTCGTCCACGGCTTACCGGCCAAGCGACCCGGCCCGCTGTTTACGGGCCCGGTCGAGGTGTCGCTCGGGGACCCGATCGGCGCACTGCGCACGCTGGTCGACCCGCCGCGCGAACTCGGCGACCCTTCGACCGAGGACCTCACCGGCCGGGTGCTCGACGGCCTTGGTCGAATCGGTGAGACCACCGCGTCGCCGGCCGTGCGCCGCGCGATCGAGTTCCTGCGCGCGCAACAGCTCGGTCACGGCGGCTTCTGGGGGCGTTGGACGGTCAACTACCTGGCCTCGACGGCATGCGTGCTCGAGGGCCTGGCCCGCGTCGGCGCCGACATGTCGGAGCCGTGGGTGAGGTGCGCGGTCGCTTTCCTGCTCGAGCATCAGAACGACGACGGCGGCTGGGGTGAGCTAGCGGACTCCTACCGCGACCCCGCGATGGCGGGCCGCGGTCCGAGCATGCCGCCGCTCACCGGGCTCGTGCTGACCGGGCTGATCGACGCGGGCGAGGCGTCCTCCGATGCCGTCGCCCGCGGCCTCGCCTATCTGCTCGCCCAGCAGCTCGCCGACGGCAGCTGGCCGCACGCGGACTGGCTCCAGGCCATCGTGCCGCCCGACACCTTCTACATCCTGGCCGAGGCGGCGCGGCACTACCCGATGGAGGCTCTCGCCCGATGGCTCGCCGCCGCCTGAGTCACCCGGAACCCCAAAGGTTAAGCGACGGGCGGGGAGTTGTACTCGTCGTCGGTCACGTGCTCGCCCCAGGTGACCGGGCTGCCCGTCTCGTCCACCTCCTGGATCGCCAGGTGGGTCATGAAGCGGTTGGGGGCGGCGCCATGCCAGTGGTGCTCGGCCGGCTCGAAGTACACGCGGTCACCCGGGCGGATCTCCTCGACCGGCCCTCCCCGGCGCTGGCAGCGGCCGACCCCTTCGGTCACGTAAATCGTCTGTCCGTAAGGGTGCGTGTGCCACGCGGTGCGGGCGCCCGGAGTGAAGTGGACGCTCGACGCGGCCACCCGGGACGGGTCCGCCGGCGTCGCCACCGGGTCGAGGTACACGGTGCCGGTGAACCAGTCGCTCGGCCCGGGGTTCGACTCGAGCGAGTTGCGGGTGATCTGCATCAGGCTTCGGCGACCAGCAGCGTCGCACCTCCACTGGCGAACGTCGCGACGTCCGCCCCGGCCGCCTGCCCTTCGGCGCTTTCCATCCCGGCCTGCAGGTCGCCGGGATTGTCGAACCAGAGCTCAGCCAGGTAGTAGTACGGCGCCGGCGTGCCATCCGCGGTCCCGAGCACCCTGCCGTGCTCGAAGCGCTGCAGGTTCGGGATCTTGTGCACGAGTGGAACGTGCGTCTCCGAGTAGTGGTGGTCGAAGTCCGCCGGATCATCCGGCGTGCCGTAGCAGACCACGAGCTTGACCATCTCTCTTCCTCCTGATCGGGTGCGGCCAGGCTAGCCGAGACGCGGCTTCACCGGCCCCGGGCAGGACTGCGCTCAGAGATGAGTCCAAGTCAGCCTGACTACGTAGTTTTACGCAACGAGGTTTCGGCGCGTCCCCGGTGGCACGTCGGCCGTCCAACCCTAGGCTCGCCGGTATGAACTCGTCAACCTCGCCCACTCAACCGTTTCGCGCGCTGATCGCGGGTGGCGGCGTCGCCGCCGTCGAGGCGGCGCTCGCGCTGCGTGATCTGGCCGCGGACCGCATCGCGATTACGCTGCTGGCTCCTGAGCCGGACTTCGTCTACCGGCCGATGCGAGTCCGCGAACCGTTTGGCTACGCACTGGCGCAGCGCCATTCGCTCGAGGAGATCGCTCGGGACGTCGATGCCGAACTCGTGCCGGACGCCGTCAAGTGGCTTGACCCAGGCCGCTCCGTCGTCCACACCGAGCACGGGCAGCAGCTCAGATACGACGCCTTGCTGATCGCCCTCGGCGCCCACCTGCGTCCTGCCTTCGCCCACGCGATCACGGTCGACGACGACCACATCGATGAGCAGCTGCACGGACTGCTCCAGGACATCGAGGGCGGCTACGTCTCCTCGCTCGCGTTCCTCGCGCCTTCGCCGTTGCCGTGGCCACTCCCGATCTACGAACTCGCCTTGATGACGGCGACTCGTGCGTACGACATGGGGGTGAGGATCTCGATCACGATCGCGACGCCCGAGCAGGCGCCGCTGGCGCTGTTCGGTTCGACGGTCAGCGACGGCGTGAAGCGGCTGCTTGACGACCGAGGTATCGCGACGATCCCCTCGGCACACTGCACGATCAACCGGCCCGGGGTGGTGTCGATTGATCCGGGAGGCCGAACGCTTCTGGCGGATCGCGTGGTCGCCCTGCCGCAGCTGTTCGGCCCGTCCGTTCCGGGACTCTCGGCGGGAACGCAAGATGGCTTCATCCCGGTCGATGTCCACTGCAGGGTTCGTGGCATCGAGCGCGTCTGGGCCGCCGGCGACGCCACCGACTTTCCGGTCAAGCACGGCGGGATCGCCGCGCAGCAAGCGGACACCGCGGCAGCCGCGATCGCGGCCGTAGCCGGTGCGCCCGTCCAACCGGCACCGTTTCACCCCGAGATCCGCGCTGTCCTGCTCGGCGGCGAGCAACCCCTTTACCTAAGCGCGCACGTCACCGGCGGACATGGGTCGGACTCGTCGATTCGCGAGCAGCCAACCTGGTCACCGCCGGCGAAGATCGCCGCCAAGTACCTCTCGCCCTATCTGGAGGCTCGCGGCACGGCGGCGTTGCGATGAGTTCCGTGGCCGAGACGATTCGGGTCGTCATCGCCGATGACCACGCGGTGGTGCGCCGAGGTCTCCGGCAAGTTCTCGACTTGGAGCCCAGCTTTGAGGTGGTCGCCGAGGCTTCGACCCTCGACGATGCTCGCCGGTATGTGCGCGGGCACCACCCCGACGTTCTCGTGCTCGACCTGAACATGCCCGAGGGCTCGACGCTCAAGCACATTCCCACGATCAGGACCGAATCCCCAGCGACCCAGATCGTCGTCTTGACGATGCAGGACGAGCCCGCGTACGCCCGGCAGGCGTTGAGTTCCGTACGAACCGTCGAGACCCACCGGGCGCACATCCAGCAGAAACTGCGCCTCGGCACGCGCGCCGAGCTCGTGCGCTACGCCCTCGACCACAAGCTCGTCCAGGCTTAGCCCAATGGTCGGGATGCTGGACGTGTCGCGGGCGGAATGCCTACGGCTGCTCGCCGCGGGCCGGTTCGGGCGACTGGCCGTCGCGCTCTCTGACGGAGCCCCGGTCATCCGCCCCGTTAACTACAGGTTCGACGAGCGGTCACAGTCGGTCGTCTTCCGCACAACCGACGGCTCGAAGTTACAGGGCGTGCTCCACGCGGGTGAAGCTGCGTTCGAGATCGATGGAGTCGATGAAGCCTTCCGCATGGGGTGGAGTGTGATCATCACCGGTGTCGCGGAGGAGGTAACCGAGCGGACTGAGATCCGGCGCCTGGATGCTCTGGGAGTAATCCCGTGGGCGCCGGGAACGAAGAGGCACTGGGTGCGCATTCGAGCCCGGACGGTCACGGGCCGGCGCATCATTCGCTCTGGGCCAGTGCCGTCCGAGTCGATTTCAGCGGCATAAGGGCCGGCGAGCTGCCGCTCGCGCCTACGTAGTTTTCCGCGCCCGCACGCGGTAACCCCACTCACCACTTCGGACCAGCGCGGATTGCGCGGCTCTCTCTCACAACGATGATGAGTGACGTCAAGTCAGGAATCTGAGTCCAGTCGTGTAGAGGAGGAAAATCATGTCTCGCAAGGTTTTCGACATCATCACCAGCGCCGGCGGCGTCGCCGTCGTCGTCGCGCTCGTCGTCGCCGGTGGCCTGCTCACCTGGGGTCACAGCTTCGTGAACACAAACGTTCACAACCAG
>DATJUA010000104.1:0-45818 GCA_035502815.1 Solirubrobacteraceae bacterium | reverse complement strand
CTGGTTGTGAACGTTTGTGTTCACGAAGCTGTGACCCCAGGTGAGCAGGCCACCGGCGACGACGAGCGCGACGACGACGGCGACGCCGCCGGCGCTGGTGATGATGTCGAAAACCTTGCGAGACATGATTTTCCTCCTCTAGAGCGGTTGGACCCAGAATGGGTTTTGCTGGGATCCATCGTCTCCCGCGCCGCAGCGGCGAGCATCCGCTCTGCTCCGCGGGCCGCGCGCGTGGAATCACCTCGTCGCGCGTCAGTAGTTACGGGCACCGGCGCGCGGAGTTCCCCGGGTGCCCGCTGTCCCGGGCGCGCCTAGTGTGACGCGCATGATGATTGACCGGGCCGAGAATCCGTCTCCTGAGGATCCTCCGAGCAGCGAGATGCTCGATCTGTCACGCGTGGAGTGCCTGCGACTACTCGCCGCGGGCCAGTTCGGGCGCATGGCCGTCGCGCTCTCAGCCGGAGCTCCGGTCATCCGCCCCGTCAACTACGCGTTCGACGAGCGGTCGCAGTCCGTCGTGTTCCGCACGACCGGTGGCTCGAAGCTTCACGGGGTGCTTGACGCTGGCGAAGCGGCGTTCGAGATCGACGGAGTCGACGAGGGCTCTCGCACGGGCTGGAGCGTGATCATCTACGGAGTGGCCGAGGAGATCACCGACTCACGCGAGATCCGTCGTCTCGACGCCCTCGGAGTGATTTCCTGGGCGCCCGGCCGGAAAAATCACTGGGTGCGGATACGAGCGCGAACGATCACGGGCAGACGCATCGTGCTCGGGCCGGCGCCGGGCGTCTAAGTAGTTCTCCGCAGTAACGCTTCGGCGGTGCGCGGCTGGCGCGGCGAAACTCGAGCCGTAGCCTTGCGCCATGACATCGACCACACCCACACCCTTCCACGTTGTGATCGTCGGTGGCGGAGTCGCCGGGCTCGAGGCGGCGCTCGCGCTGCGCGAGCTCGCCGGCGACCGGATCACCACCACGCTTCTGTCGGGCACGACCGAGTTCGTCTATCGCCCGATGCGCGTAACGGAGCCATTCGCCGGCCGCACGGCGCGGCACTACTCGCTCGAGGAAATCGCCCGTGACATCGGTGTCGAGCTCGTGCTCGACACATTCAAGTGGCTCGAGCCGGACCGCCGACTAGTCCACACGGCCGGAGGCGAGAAACTCGGGTACGACGCGCTGCTGCTGGCACCGGGCGCGGTCCTGCGTCCGCACTTCAGCCACGCGGTGACGCTTGATGACGCCCGACTCGACGAGCAGCTCCACGGCTTGATCCAGGACGTAGAGGGTGGGTATGTCCACAAGCTCGCGTTCCTGGCCCCGACGCCGATGCCATGGCCGCTACCGCTGTATGAGCTTGCGCTGATGACCGCGCGTCGCGCCTACGACATGGACGTGAAGGTCTCGATTACGCTCGCCACGCCCGAGGACGCGCCGCTGGCCATCTTCGGGACGGCGGTCAGCCAGGCCCTGGCTCGTCTGCTCGAGGAGAACGACATCGTCACGCTCGCCGCCGTGCACGCCGAAACTCCTTCGCCCGGCACCGTGTCGGTCCGCCCGGGCGATCGGCGCCTGGAAGTCGATCGAGTCGTCGCTCTACCCGAACTGTTCGGCCCTGATCTGCCCGGTGTCCCGACCGGTAGGGCGAGAGGGTTCATCCCCATCGACGTTCATTGCCGCGTGCCGGAGCTCGAGCGGGTCTACGCCGCGGGCGACGCCACCGATTTCGCGGTCAAGCACGGCGGTATCGCCGCGCAGCAGGCCGATACAGCGGCCGAAGCGATCGCGGCGCTGGCCGGCGCGCCGGTCGACCCTGCGCCCTTCCACCCCGTGATCCACGCGGTGCTGCTCGGCGGCGGAGAGCCGCTCTACCTGAGCGCTCACCTCACCGGTGGCCACGGGTCAAGCTCGGAAGTGAGCCGGACCGCCACTTGGTCGCCGGGCACAAAGATTGCCGCGAAGTACCTGGCGCCCTACCTGGAATCTCGTGACCGGTCGGCTCTACGATGACGCACGTGCCCGATTCACCGAGCCCAAGCCATCCGGGCGAGTCCCGGGATGCCACCGCTGAAGCGGCGATTCGCGTCGTCATCGCCGACGATCACTCCGTGGTCCGTCGTGGTCTGCGCCAGGTGCTCGACGCCGCCGACGGCTTCGAGGTGGTCGCCGAGGCCTCCGATCTCGAGGCTGCCCGCCGCTACACCCGGGGACACCATCCCCACGTGCTCGTGCTCGATCTGAACATGCCGGGCGGATCGACCCTCGAGGGTATTCCGGAGATCCGCGCGGAGTGCCCTGACACGCAGATTGTCGTGCTCACCATGCAGGACGAGCCCGCATATGCGCGCCATGCGCTGAGCGCCGGTGCGCTCGGCTACGTTCTGAAGGAGGCGGCCGAAGCCGAGCTCGTCGAGGCGATCCGCCGCGCCGCAGCCGGCGACATCTACCTCAACCCACGCCTGGGTGCCCGCGTCGCCGCCGAGCCCCCGCCCGGTCCACCCGACGGGCTGTCCGAGCGCGAGGTGGAGGTGCTGCGACTTATCGCGCTGGGGCACACGAACGGCGAGATCGCCGAACAGCTGTTCCTGTCCGTGCGCACCGTCGAGACGCACCGCGCGCATATTCAGCAGAAGCTTCGGCTCGGCTCGCGCTCAGAACTGGTGCGCTACGCCCTCGACCATGGCCTGGTGGGGGCCTGAGGCGCGGAACGCGCGTCGGGCGAGCCTTCTTCGACCTCGAAGGGTGGGCCCCACTCGGTGCACTCCTCGTCGACGCCGTCGCGTGGCAGCACTAGCAGTGGACCGCGCGCCCGGCGCGCGAGCTGGTTGGACGTGCTTCCGTGCACGAGCCGGGCCAGTGGTCCGTAGCCGCGGGAGCCAACGACCAATAAGTCGACCTGCTTGCTCAGGGAAACGAGTTCTTTGGTCGGATCACCGTAGGTGACGTCTCCCTCGACGTCGTTCAGGTTGCGGAGATGGCGCCGCCGATCGTCCATCAGCTGCTTGGCCGCATCCGGCCAGTTCTTGGCGATCGGCTCACCGTAGGGGATGCTCTCGAGCGAGATGACCGCCAGCGCCTCGACGGTCGATCGCCATCGTGGCGCCAGCGCGCGCGCCATCGCCAGCGCGCGCTCGCTCTCCGGCGAGCCGTCGTAGCCGACGCCGATCCGGCAGAAGGGCTGTGCCCGCTTCGCGTATTCGAAGGGTGCGATCGCGACGGCGCACGGCGCCCCATTGAGCGCCGCGATCGTGTCGTCACCCAGCAGGACGCGCCCGAGGAACCCGTGACGACACGCTCCGATCACGATCAAGTCCGCACCGTGGCGCTCGGCAAGAACGTGCAGGGCATGGCCCACGGATCGATCCGTGCACACGAGTGGCGCTGCTGCCGGCGCCCTGGTCTCGCGCTCGCGTTCGAGCAGCTGCTGCGAGCACTCGAGCTCGACGCTCGCTAGCAGCTCCGAGCCCCTACCCAGCGTCAATCCGGCGCCGAAGACGTGGACGAGTGTCGTGCTTGCATCCGGGTCGGCGAGCCGGGCGGCGAGAGCTATCGCATCACGACCGCCTTGCTGACCATCCACTCCGACCAGGATCTCGGTGAACATCGTTTTGCTCCTAGAAGGCTTGCTCTTAGGCGAACGTACGCGGCAGCGCAGCCGCGGTCATCGGTGCTTTTCCGCAGCGAATCGTGGCTTAGGCACGATTCTTGGGCCGCGGTCGGATGGCTAAATGACCCCATGACCACCACCGCGAACGGGTCACGTCACGGGCTGCTGTCCCCCGCCGAGCTGGAGAGGATTCACGCCTGGTGGCGCGCCGCCAACTACCTGTCAGTCGGGCAGATCTACCTGCTCGCGAATCCCCTGTTGCGCGAGCCGCTCGCCCCCGAGCATGTCAAGCCGAGGTTGCTTGGCCACTGGGGGACGACGCCGGGACTCAACTTCATCTATGCGCACATGAACCGTGCCATCAAAGCTCGGAGGCTGAATGCGATCTACGTGACCGGCCCGGGCCACGGCGGTCCCGGCCTCGTAGCAAGCGCTTATCTGGACGGGACGTACAGCGAGGTGTATCCCCATATCACCCGTAACGAGGAAGGGCTGGGACGGCTGTTTCGCCAGTTCTCCTTCCCCGGGGGCATCCCGAGCCATGTCGCTCCCGAGACGCCCGGATCGATCCACGAGGGAGGCGAGCTCGGGTACTCGTTGCTGCATGCCTACGGGGCGGTGTTCGACAATCCGGACCTGCTCGCGCTGTGCGTGGTCGGGGACGGCGAGGCGGAGACCGGGCCGCTGGCAGCGAGCTGGCACTCGAACAAGTTCCTGGATCCGGTGCGGGACGGCGCGGTGCTTCCGGTGCTCCACCTGAACGGGTACAAGATCGCCAACCCGACCGTGCTGGCCCGGATCGAGCCGACGGAGTTGCGCGCGCTGCTCGAGGGCTACGGCTACGCGCCGCGGTTCGTCGAGGGGTCGGATCCGGCGGAAATGCACGAGGTGATGGCCGCGACGCTCGACGAGGTGCTCGATGACGTCGCGCAACTCCAGCTCGCCGCGCGGGAGGCTAGCGACCATACGCGGCCGCGCTGGCCGATGATCGTACTGCGCACGCCGAAGGGGTGGACGGGCCCCAGGGAGGTCGACGGGCTACCCGCCGAAGGATCATTTCGCTCCCATCAGGTTCCGCTGGCCGAGGTGCGAACCAACCCGCAGCATCTGGCCCAGCTCGAGGCGTGGATGCGTTCCTACCGGCCCGAGGAGCTGTTCGACGACTCCGGCGCGGTGGTTCCAGAGATCCTGGCTCTCGTCCCCGAGGGCGATACGCGGATGAGCGCCAATCCGCACGCCAATGGCGGCCGGCTGCTGCGCGAGCTCGAGCTGCCGGACTTTCGTGACTACGCCGTAGAGGTCCCGGCGCCGGCCACGACCTCGAGCGAGGCGACGCGCGTGCTGGGCGGTTGGCTGCGTGACGTGGTCGAGGTCAACCCCGACCGTTTCCGGATCATGGGCCCGGACGAGACGGCTTCGAACCGGCTCTCGGCCGTGTTCGAGGTCACAAACCGGGTGTGGGAGGCGGAGCTGCTGCCGACCGACGACCATCTCTCGCCCGACGGCCGGGTAATGGAGGTTCTGTCCGAGCATCTGTGCCAGGGCTGGCTCGAGGGCTACCTGCTGACCGGCCGGCACGGGCTGTTCAACTGCTACGAGGCGTTCATCCACATCGTCGACTCGATGCTCAACCAGCACGCCAAGTGGCTCAAGGTGACCCGCCAGATCCCCTGGCGTCGCCCGATCGCGTCGCTCAACTACCTGCTTTCCAGCCATGTGTGGCGCCAGGATCACAACGGCTTCTCGCACCAGGATCCGGGGTTCATCGACCATGTCGCGAACAAGAAGGCCGAGATCATCCGGGTGTACCTGCCGCCGGATGCCAACTGCCTGCTGTCGGTCGCCGACCACTGCTTGCGCAGCCGCCACTACGTCAACGTGATCGTCGCCGGCAAGCAGCCCGCGCTCGACTATCTGACGATTGACGAGGCGATCGCGCACTGCACGCGCGGGATCGGGATCTGGGAATGGGCCTCCAACGATGAGGGCGAGGAGCCGGATGTGGTGCTCGCGTGCGCGGGTGACATCCCCACGCTCGAGACCGTCTGCGCCGCTTCGATCCTGCGCAGGCGGCTGCCCGACCTGCGCGTGCGCGTGGTCAACGTGGTCGATCTGATGCGCCTGCAGCCGGAGACGGAGCATCCGCATGGGATGCCCGACAGCGAGTTCGACGCGCTGTTCACGGCTAACCGCCCGGTGATCTTCGCCTACCACGGCTACCCGTGGCTGATCCACCGGTTCACCTACCGGCGCACCAACCACCACAACCTGCATGTGCGCGGTTACAAGGAGGAGGGCACCACGACCACGCCCTTCGACATGGTCATGCTCAACGACCTCGATCGCTTCCACCTGGTCATGGACGTGATCGACCGCGTACCTGGCCTGGGCGAGCGGGCCGCCCATTTGCGTCAAGAGATGGCCGACGAGCGCCTGCGCCACCGCGCGTATACCCGCCAGTTCGGCGACGACTCACCTGACGTGCGTGACTGGACCTGGGCCGGGCAGATGGAGGCGTAACGCCGGACCGTGCCCCACCTGGAGGTGGGGCAATGGGTCCGGACAGGGCTAGGCAGTCAGCGCAATCGACGCGCCGACTCGCTCCGCGAGCTCGACGAGCCGGGACGAATAGCCCCACTCGTTGTCGTACCAGGCCACGACCTTCACCTGGGTGCCATCGATCACGGTGGTGAGTCCGGCGTCGAAGATCGACGAGTACGAGGAGCCGACGATGTCCGAGGAGACGATTGGATCCTCGGTGTAGGACAGGATCCCGCGCAGCGGCCCCTCGTCGGCGGCGCTCGCGAACGCTGCGTTGACCTCGGCCTTGCTGGTGGGGCGCTCAGCCTCGATGGTGAGGTCGACGAGCGAGCCAGTCGGAGTAGGCACGCGGACGGCGAACCCGTTCAAGCGTCCCTCGAGCTCGGGGATGACAAGACCGAGCGCCTTAGCCGCACCGGTCGAGGTCGGGATGATGTTCAGCGCGGCGGCCCGGGCCCGCCGGAGGTCCTTATGCGGACCGTCGAGAAGGTGCTGATCGGAGGTGTATGCGTGGACCGTGGTCATCAGGCCATGACGGATGCCCACTGTCTCATGGAGCACCTTGGCCACCGGCGCCAGGCAGTTCGTCGTGCACGATGCGTTGGAGATGATGTCGTGGCGATCCTCGTCGTAGGCCTCGTCGAAGTTGACCCCGAGCACGACGGTCGCGTCCACCGGCTCGTCGCCCTTGGCCGGCGCTGAGATGATCACCTTTCGCGCTCCGGCGGCGAGATGCTGCTCGGCGGCGGCGCGGGTGCGGAAGCGGCCGGTCGACTCGATCACGATGTCGACGCCGAGCTCCTTCCACGGGAGGGAGGCCGGATCGGACTCGGCCAGCGCGCGGATCTCGCTGTCGTCGATGGTGATGCATCCGTTCTCAGCCGAGATCTGTGCCGGGAAGGGTCCAAACACGGAGTCGTACTTGAGCAGGTGTGCGAGTGTCGCGGGATCGACGAGATCGTTGATCGCGACGATCTCGATCTCGGCGTCGTTCTGGTAAGCGGCCCTGAGGGCGCACCGGCCCACGCGGCCGAAGCCGTTGATGGCAACACGTACCGACATGACTACCTCATTTCATAGCGGGATTGGGTCCGAGCGTCGGAGCCGAACCTACGCTCGATTGGCGGGCGCCAAATCGGGGCCAGAGCACGATCGAAGTCGGTATTTCCTACGGGTTCGCGCCGGGTCGGACGCGAGTAGGTTTCTCCGAGTGAGTGCAATCGCCACGGTCCACGGACGTCAGGTCTTCGACAGCCGCGGGAACCCCACCGTCGAGGTGGATGTCCGCCTGCGCTCTGGCGCGTTCGGGCGGGCTGCGGTGCCCTCCGGTGCCTCCACGGGTGACCATGAGGCCATCGAACTGCGCGACGGAGGCTCTGCCTACGGCGGCAAGTCCGTGCTGAACGCGGTCGCGCACGTCGACGGCGAGATCGCACGCGCGGTCAACGGCCTCGACGCGGCGGACCAAGCCGGACTGGATCGCGTGCTGATCGAGCTCGACGGCACCGAGAACAAGTCGCGCCTCGGGGCCAACGCGATCCTCGGTGTGTCGCTCGCCGCCGCCCGCGCGCAAGCTGCCGAGCTGGACCAGCCGCTGTGGCGCTATCTCGCCGGTGGCCGGGAGCCGCTGCTGCCGATGCCGATGCTGAACGTACTTAACGGCGGCGTCCACGCGGACAATCCGGTCGACTTCCAGGAGTACATGATCGTGCCACTGGGGGCCGGGACGTTCACCGAGGCGATGCGAATCGCCACCGAGACCTACCAGCAGCTCAAACGGACGATGCATGAGCGTGGCCTGGCCACCGGGGTGGGCGACGAGGGTGGCTTTGCCCCGAATCTGAGCTCAAATGAGGCCCCGCTCGAGCTGTTGGTCGAGGCGATCGAGGCCGCGGGCTACGAGCCGGGAGTGCAGGTGGCCGTCGCGCTCGACCCGGCAAGCAGCGAGTTCTTCTTCTCCGACGGGCTCTACCGGTTCTCCGGCGAAGGGCGAACGCTCGACCCGGGCGAGATGGTCGACTACTGGGAGGCGCTGTGCGGTAGCTATCCGATCGTCTCGCTCGAGGACGGCATGGCCGAAAATGACTGGGAGGGCTGGAAGACGCTCACCGAGCGGCTCGGCCGCGGCCTGCAGCTGGTCGGCGACGACGTGTTCGTCACCAACCCGGCCATTCTGCGCCGAGGTGTCGACGCCGGCATCGCCAACGCGGTCTTGATCAAGCTCAACCAGATCGGCACGCTCACCGAGACGCTCGAGACAATCGCTGTCGCGCGCAAAGCCGGCTATCGCGCGGTGATCTCGCACCGCTCGGGCGAGACCGAAGACACGACGATCGCCGACCTGGTTGTTGCCACCGGCGTTGGTCAGATCAAGACCGGCGCTCCGGCGCGCTCGGAACGTGTGGCCAAGTACAACCAGCTTCTGCGGATCGAGGAGGAGCTCGGCCAACGGGCACGCTTTGCGGGCCGGACGGCGATCGAACGGTCCACCGCAGAAGCTCGCTCCGCGGCGCAGGCCTGAGTCTTTCAGGCGAGCGGACGGACCATCACGTCCGCAGCGAGGGCATTGGCGCGGGCGGCTGAGCGGTCTCGATCCGGATGCGGGCGTCGACGATCACCGCACCGTCGGGTGTGACGATCAGCGGGTTGCAGTCGAGCTCGACGATCTCGGGGTGGGCCTCGACCATTGCGCTCACGCGTTGCAGGACGTCCTCGACCGCCGCGACGTCGCAGGGCGGAGCGCCGCGGTATCCGTCCAGGAGCGGGAAGGTCCTTAGCGAGCGCACCATGTCGTGGGCGTCGACGTCGGTGAGCGGCGTGATCCGCACGGCGACGTCCTTGATCAGCTCGGCGGCGACGCCGCCGGCGCCGCAGGCGAGCACGGGACCGAAGTTGTGATCGTTGACGACGCCGACGATCAGCTCGACTCCGTCCGGAGCCATCGGCTGGACGATCAGCCCGTCGAGTGTGTGGCCGGCTCGTGTGACGGCGTCCTCGATCGCAACTGCGGCCGCGCGCACCGCTTTGGCGCCGCGCAGTCCGAGCCGTACGCCGCCGGCGTCGGTCTTGTGAACGAGCCCCACGGCGCTCGCCTTGAGCGCCACAGGAGATCCGAGCTTGGCCGCGGCGGCCACCGCCTGCGCCGCGCTGCGAACGACGTGTGTCTGGATCAGGGGTAGCCCATAGCAGGCGAGCAGCTCGGTGACGCATGCGGGTGATAGCCAGCCGGTGCCGCGGGCGAGCTCGCGACTAATGATCGCGGCCGCCTGCACCGGGCGGGTGTCCGGGAGCTCGGGGATCCGGCCGGCGTCGCGCGCGCGCCATCGGGCATGCCGGATCGCGAGCGCCATCGCCTGTGCGGCGTCCTCGGGGAACTGGTAGCAGGGGACGCGCGCCCGCTCGGATCGCAGCTCGGAGGGGGCTCCGTCGCTGACCATCATCACGGCGGCGAGCGTCACATGGCGATTGGACTCGGCGACGTCACGAATGGCGCTGGCCACATCGCCGGCTTGGGTCACGAGTGGGGGAACGAAGATCGAGATGATCGCGTCGCATGCGTCGGCATCGATCAGCGTCTGGAGCGCGCGCCGGAAGTCCTCGGCTGAGGCGCTGGCGATCATGTCGACCGGGTTGCCGAGCGCCGCCGACGGCGGCAGGAACCCGGCCAGCCGAGCGCGCACGTCGGGCGCCAGTTCCGTCACCTCGATCCCCTGAGCCTGGAGCGCGTCCGCGCACAGGATGCCGGGCCCACCGCCGTTAGTCACGATGACCACGCGGTCGCCACGCGGAACCGGCTGGGCGGACAGCAGCGCCGCGACGTCGAACAGCTCGTGCATGGTGTCGGTGCGGATAACGCCGGCCTGCTCGAACAGCGCGTCGACGGTCACATCGGAGGCGGACAGCAACGCGCCGGTGTGGGAGGTGGTGGCGCGGGCCCCGGCCGTCGAACGGCCGCTCTTGACGGCGAGGATCGGCTTACGCGCCGCGATCCGTCGCGCGATGCGGGAGAACCTGCGCGGGTTGCCGAACGACTCGAGGTACAGCAGCGCCAGCTGGGTGTTCGGATCTTCCTCCCAGTACTGCAGAAAGTCGTTGCCCGACAGGTCGACCTTGTTCCCCACCGACACGAACGAGGACAGGCCGACGCCGAGGCTGCCGGCGGCCTCGATGATCGCGATCCCCAGGCCGCCGCTCTGAGACATGAAGGCGACGTTCCCCGGGACGGGGGTCGACGGCGCGAACGTTGCGTTCAGGTGCACATCCGGCGCGGTGTTCAGCACCCCCATGCAATTGGGACCCACGATGCGTATCCCGGCGCCGCGACACACCTGCACCAGCTCGCGCTGGCGCGCGGCGCCCTCCGCACCCGCCTCGGCGAAGTCCGCGGAGATGACCAGCAGCACCCGCACGCCGGCCGCGGCGCACTCGCGCGCGACTGCGACCACAGCCTGGGCCGGCACGGCGATGACGGCGAGCTCGACCGGCCCGGGGATGTCGGCAATCGAGCGGTACGCCGGCAACGACTCGATCTCCTCCGCGTGGGGATTGACCGCGTACATCGCGCCCGTGAACCCGCCGGCGATCAGGTTGTGCACGATCTCGCCGCCGATCGTCGCGTGGCGCCGCGAGGCGCCGATCACCGCGACCGACCGCGGCGCCAGCACGCTGCGCACCGCCGCGACGGCAGCGATCCGCTCCCGCTCATCGAAGCGTTCGATCGCCGCCGCAGAGAGCGAGGTCGGCAGTTCCACCTCGAGAAAGTCCGGGCGCGACCGAACGTCCACCGGGAAGCCGCTCTCGCGGAACACCTCGACCATCCGATGGTTATAGGGAAGGACCTCGGCGACGAAGGTGGTGATGCCGTGCTGCTGGGCGACCTCGGCGAGGTGCGCGAGCAGGATCGTCGCGATCCCGTGTCCCTGCCACTCGTCGGCCACGAGAAACGCGACCTCGGCTCGCGCCGAATCCATCAGTACGTACACCGCGTGCGCCACGATCGCGCGCGGCGAGCCCGTCTCGACGACGAGGCCGAAGCGGTCCGCGTAGTCGACGTCGACGGCCCACGCAGTGGCGAAGTCGATGTTCGGCGTGCCGAAGAAGCGAAACCCGATCGACTCGGGTGAGACGCCCTCGAGAAAGGCGCGGACGGCCGGGCCGTCGTCGGGCCGGACGGGCCGCACGTGGACCGTCGTGCCGTCCCGCAGGGCGACATCGGCCTCCCGATTAGCGGGATAGGCAGGCGCTGCCGAGGCGACCGCGCCCGAGCTGGACTGGCGATCAGCTGTTCGCATAGGCCCCGGCGATGTCAAGCGAGGAGAGCACGCCGACGGGATAGCCCCCGGCGGCATCCACGACGACCAGATGGGACACGCCGTGCTCACTCATAAGCTGAGCGGCCGCCTCCAGGTTCACATCGGCTGAAATCGTCAGCGGTTCGGTGGCGGCGGCCTGGCCGGCCGTGCAGTCCGCGCCGGTGGCCACCGCAGTGAGGAAGTCGAGGTCGGAGATGACGCCCGCTGGGCGCTGGGCATCGCCGCGGGCGATGACCACGGCGTGCACACGGTGGGTGGCCATGATCGTCGCAACGTCGCGAAGCGAGTCAACGGCCGAGCAGGTGAGGACACCCTGATGCATGCAGTCACCCACGCGAACGTGCGCCAGCGCCGGAAGTTGGGTTCGCGAATCGGTCATGCCACAAGGCTGCCGCACGCTCCCGAGCGCAGCATCCGGTCTGCGCACCGCTAACGCGTCGGAAAACTACGGACCCGCCGGCCGAGTCGCTGCGCCAGGCTGATCGTGCCTTTCTGGTTTAGGCGACACGCCACAGGAGACCGACATGATCTTGATCGCATACGACGGCTCGGACGACGCGAAGGCGGCGATCGCTCGCGCCGGCCAGCTGATGAGGGGTGCACGCGCGGCAATTCTCACGGTGTGGGAGCCGTTCGAGAGCCTGGTGACCCGCGTCGGCGCCGCGATTTCCCACGCCGTGCTCGAGCACGCCGACCGGCCTGTGGTTGTGGTCCCAGCACCGGAGGTCGCCGCCGCACGCGCTGCTCGGGAGGGGTAGCAACCCGTCGGCTCGGCATCGGGATAAAGCCGCAGCGCCTGCGCGGAACTCCTCGGCATCGTCTGCGGACTCGATACGTCGTCCCGCCGCAGCCGGCGCCATAGCGTTTCGATCCATGACTTCCCATCCGAAATATCCGAAGGACCTTATGCTGGCTCCGGTTGCGGTCGAGATCGACCGCAACCTCAAACGGATTCGCGATTGCTCGGCTCAGGACGTGGTGGCCGAGCTCGAGCTCGAGCTCGATCAGCCGGCGGTGTGCCGTGAGCGCGATCGGCGCGCCGAGCTCGTCCTGCGCCAGGCGCTACGCGGCGTCGACCTGCACGGCTGGAGCGTCGAAATCACGCCGGACGGCTCTCGTCTGCACCTCGACGGCGGATGGGTGTCGCTTGACCTGGGACTGAGCCCGAGCATTACCGGATATATCCAAAACGGCGCGTCCAGTTGACGGACCGATGGCTTCTCGAGCCACCGCTCTGGCCATCGAAACGGAGGGCCTGACCAAACGCTACGGTGCGACGCTCGCGCTCGACGGGCTCGACTTGGCCGTGGCGGCGGGCGAGGTGTATGGCTACCTGGGACCGAACGGTGCGGGCAAGACCACGACGATCCGATTGCTGCTCGGGCTGCACCGGCCGACCACCGGTCGCGGAAAGCTGTTCGGCGTCGACGCGTGGCGCGATCCCGTACGTGCCCACCGCCGCGTGGCCTATGTCGCGGGCGAGCCGTTTCTGTGGCCGTCGCTGACCGGCGCGGAGACGCTGGAGTTCCTGGGCCGGCTCCACGGTGGCGTAGATGCTGCATATCGGGATCTGCTCGTGGAGCGGTTCCAGCTCGACACTCGGAAGAAGTTGCGCGCGCTGTCGAAGGGCAACCGCCAGAAGGTGCAGCTGGTAGCGGCGCTCGCCACCCGGGCCGATCTGCTGCTGCTCGACGAACCCACGGCCGGCCTCGATCCACTGATGGAGATGGCCTTCCGGCAGTCGATCTCCGAGGCCAAGGATCGGGGGCAGACGGTGCTCCTCTCCTCGCACCTGCTGAGCGAGGTCGAGGCCACGTGCGACCGCGTAGGGATCCTCCGGAAGGGCCGGCTGATTGACCAGGGCACGATGGCGCAGTTGCGACAGTTGGGTGCTCAGACGATCGACGTGACCTTTTCGGGAACGCCACCGCAGCTCCCCGCCCTCCCTGGAGTCCACGTGGCAGGCACCGGAGCAAACACGTTGCGCTTCGAGGTCTCAGGCGAAGTGACGCCCCTGATCAATAGCCTGGCCGGTCAGCCGGTGGTCGGCCTCAGCACTCACCAGCCCTCGCTCGAGGAGATCTTCCTGCATCACTACGACTCCTCCGACGGCCGTGTCCCTGGCTAGCCATACCGTGGCGCGCCGACGCGTTCGTCGGCGCCCACACCCGCCATTGTCGGGACCGGTCATGCTGCTGGCTCGGCGTGCGTTTGCCGACGCGCGGATCCGGACGATCTCGTTCGCGTATCTGTTCGCGGCGGTCGCGTACCTCAATCCGGTCAGCTACCGCCATACCTATGCCACACTCTCGGAGCGCCTGCAGTTCGCGCACAGCTTCGCGAACAACAAGGCGGTCGTCCTCTTCTACGGGAAGGCCTACGACCTGCTCACGGTCGGCGGCTACAGTGCCTGGCGGGTCGGCGGGATCCTCTCGATCCTGGCCGCGGTGTTCGGCCTGCTGGCCGCGGTACGCGCGCTTCGCACGGAGGAGGATTCCGGACGCACGGAGCTCGTGCTCGCGGGAATGGCCTCCCGCGCGGGCCTGTACTCGGCGTCGTTGGCGTCCATCGGGGCCCAGATGGCGGTGCTCTGGGCGGCGGTGGTGCTCGGCTCGCTACTGGCCGGTCTGCCGGCCGCGGGATCGGCTTATCTGGCGCTCGCGATCGCATCGGTCGTACCGGTGTTCGCCGGCGCCGGCGCGGTGGCCAGTCAGTTCGGGGCGACGCGGCGAGTCGCGCTGGAGCTCGGCGGCGCGTTCGTGGCACTCACGTTCGTACTGCGCGTTATCGCCGACACGTCGACGAGCCTGTCCTGGCTTCGCTGGGCGACGCCGCTCGGCTGGGCCGAGGAGCTGCGCCCGTTCACCGGCGCCCGTCCGGTGGTCCTACTGTTGCCGCTTGCCGCCGCGGCCGTACTGGTGGTTCTGGCTGGGCGCCTCCAGGATCGCCGCGATGTCGGCACCGGGTTGCTTGCTGCTGTCGACTCGGCTCCTCCGCGCCAGCGGCTGCTGTCGTCGCCGACCGCTCAGGCGCTGCGCGGTGAGCGCGGCGGGTTGCTCGTGTGGCTGGTCGGCGTGGGGGCGTTTGCGCTGATCATCGGGGTGATCTCGAAGAGCATCTCTTCGGCCGGTATCTCGAGGCAGCTGCGGCACGAATTCGCCAAGCTCGGGACCGGCTCGGTGATCACGCCGAAGGGCTACATCGGCTTCAGCTTTCTCTTCTTCGTGCTTGCCCTCAGTCTGTTCGCGTGCTCCCAGGTGGCCGCCGCGCGACACGAGGAGTCGGACGAGCGACTCGAGACGCTGCTGGCGCTCCCGGTGGGGCGACGGCAGTGGCTCGGCGGCCGGATCGGATTGGCGGCGGGGGCGGCCGTCGCCATCTCGCTGTGCTCCGGTCTGCTCGGCTGGGTGGGCGCGGCATCGCAGGGCGTCGGGATATCCCTGCCGATGATGCTCGAGGCCGGCGCCAACTGCTTGCCGGTCGCGCTGCTGTTTCTCGGGATCGCCGCACTTGCCTACGCGGTGCTCCCACGGGCGAGCGCCGGGATCGGCTACGGCCTGGTCACGGTAGCGTTTCTGTGGCAGCTGTTCGGTTCGCTGTTCGGCGCCCCGGGCTGGCTGGTGCGCGTCACTCCGTTCGCCCACGTCGGGGCCGTCCCGACGCAGCCCTTCCGAATCGTCTCCGCCGCGGTCATGCTCGCGATCGGGATCGTGACTGCCGTGGCGGCGCTGCTCGCGTTCGAGCGACGCGATCTCATGGGCGCCTAACCCATCGGCGCCGGGGTCGGCTCCGCCGTTCCCACGCCGCTGAGTGCGGCTACGGTCGCCGCGACGCTTTCGGCCAACGCGGGGGGGTGATATCCGCCTTCGAGCACTGCGCCGACCGGAGCGCCGACGGCGAGCGCGAGCTCCCGGACCCGACGGGCCATCTGAGCGAACGAGCTCGACTCCAGCTCGCAGCCCCCGAGCGGATCATCCCGGTGGGCGTCGAAGCCGGCCGAGATGAGCACGAGCTGCGGGCCGAACTCGAGCGCCGCGGGCAGGATCACGTGTTCGAGCGCGGACATCCACACCGCCTCACCGGATCCAGGCGGCACGGGCACGTTGATCGTGTAGCCGAGACCGTCGCCGGAGCCTGAGTCGGTGCCGGCCCCCGTCCAGGGGAAGAGCCCGCGCTGGTGGACGCTCGCGAACAGCACGTCGGACCGGTGGCGGAAGATGTGCGCCGTCCCGTTGCCGTGGTGTACGTCCCAGTCGAGGATCAGGACGCGCTGCACGCCCAGCTCGTGGATGGCCAGCTCGGCCGCGATCGCGACGTTGTTGAACAGGCAGAAGCCCATCGCATAGTCACGGCCGGCATGATGGCCGGACGGTCGCAGCGCGCTGAACCCGACGTCATCCTCGCCGCGGACGAGTGCCCGCACCAGCTCGCAGGCGCCTCCGGCGGCATACAGCGCCGCCTCGTAGGAGGACTCTCCGACGTACGTATCGGCGTCGATCTGGCCGCCGCCGACTGCGCACAGATCATGGATCATGATGATCTGAGACCTGGCGTGTACCAGCCCCAGCTCGGGCTCAGTGGCGGCCGGCGCGTCGCGCACTTCACAGCCGAGCCATCCCAGCCTTTCCATCGTCCCCTCGACCGCGCCAATGCGCTCGGGCGTATCCGGATGCTCGGGCGAGAGCAATGCGGGGTCGTGCTCAAGGGAAGATTGGTGGCGGAAATACAGCACGGGGCCTCAGCGAGCAACAGTCAAGCGTCAGCCGCCGCACCATCGCGCGTAGGCACCGCGAGCACAGGGCACGGCGCGATGTGTAACAGCCGCTGGGTAACGCTCCCGAGCAACAACCCGCCCAGAGCGGTGTGCCCGCGGGTGCCGACCACGATCAGGTCCGCCTGCTCCCGGGCGGCTATGTCGGCAATCACGTGCGCTGCGTTGCCGACCTTGCTCGTGTCCATCTCGAACGTGGCGTGCACACCGTCGCCTGACAGCTCTGAGACCTGGCGCTGAATCTTCTGCTCGACCTCGTCCTCGTTGGCGTGAATGGGAAGGCTGCCGCCGCCCTTGCCGGGCAGCGTGAACTCCTCGCAGTAGACGACGACCATCGGTGCCCCGGCCTCGCTGGCCAGCGTCTTGGCCAGGGGCAGGGCGCGATCGGCTGCGTCGGAGCCGTCGGTCGCCCAGATCACCTTCTTGAACATCGCTCTCTCCTCGGTTGGTGGGACTGCTTCCGGTCAGATCGTTTCGGGGACCATCTCGATCGCCCCGCACGGGCATTCCTGCGCGCAGATCCCGCAACCCTTGCAGAAGTCATAGTCAATTTCATAGGCGTAAGAGCCCGTCGGATCGACCTTGATCACCGCGTTATCGGGACAGACGCCATAGCAGTTGTCGCACGCGAAGCAGCTGCCGCACGACATGCAGCGGCGCGCTTCGAACAGCGCGTTGGTCTCGTCGAGGCCGAGCACGACCTCGTCGAAGGTCGACTGGCGGCGGATGCTCTGAAGCCGTGGGCGGATCGTGTGGGGAGCGTCGGCGTAGTACCAAGTGTTCAGGTCGTCGAACCTCGCCGGCGGAAGCTCGGGCGGGGCGATGTAGCTCGCGCCCTGAAGCCACGCGTCGATTTCGCGGGCGGCTCGCTTGCCGTGTCCGACGGCCACCGTGACCGTCCGCTCGGCCGGCACCATGTCGCCTCCGGCGAAGATCCCGGGATGGCCGGTCATCATGTTCGCGTCGACCATCACCACGCCGTCCTCGACATCGATTCCCGGGACGTCGTCGAGCAGCGAGAGGTCGGTTTCCTGGCCCAGCGCCAGGACAAGCGAGTCGGCGGCCAGTTCCTCGAGCTCGCCGGTCGGCTGCGGAAAGCCCGTGTCGTCGAGCTCCATCCGCTCGACCACGAGCTTGCCGGGCTCGGCCCGCTTGATCGTCGAGAGCCACTTCATCAGTACGCCCTCCTCGAGCGCCTCCTCGAGCTCGGACTCGTGCGCGGGCATCCGCTCGCGCGTGCGCCGGTAGACGATGATCGCCTCCTCGGCCCCGAGTCGCTTGGCGGTGCGAGCGGCATCCATGGCGGTGTTGCCCCCGCCGTAGATGACGACGCGGCGTCCGAGCAGCGGACGCTCCTGACCCTCCATGCTGCGCAGCATCGAGACGGCGTCGAGGATGTGAGACGCGCTACCGGCCGGGATGTAGGCCCGTCGGCCGAGCTGCGCGCCCACGGCGAGGAACACGGCGTCGAAGCCGCCCCCCTCCTTGGCCTCGAGCACATTTGACACCTTGCTTTCGAGCTCGAGCTCGACGCCCAGATCGAGGATCCGCTGGACCTCGTACTCGAGGACGTCCCGCGGGAGGCGGTACTTCGGAATTCCGAAACGCATCATCCCGCCCGCAATCGGCCCGGCGTCCCGTATCGTGACTTGATGGCCAGAGCGCGCCAGTTGATAGGCGGCCGAAAGCCCTGAAGGGCCGGCGCCCACCACCAGGACGCGCTTGCCCGATGAGCGCGCCGGCGGCTCCAGGCGCCAGCCTCGCCCGATCGCCTCGTCGCCGAGAAACCGCTCGACCGAGTTGATGCCCACCGCTTCGTCGAGCTGGGCGCGGTTGCACGAGGTCTCGCACGGGTGGTAACAGACACGCCCCATCACGGCCGGGAACGGGTTCTCCTCGACGATCTTCCGCCAGGCCGCCTCGTAGTCGCCCTCCTCGGCGTGGTAGAGCCAGGCCTGTACGTCCTCGCCGGCCGGGCAGGCCTGCCCGCAGGGCGCCTGGCGGTGCACGTATACCGGTCGCTCGGTTCGCCACGAGCCGGTCTTGTTGGCCTTGCTCGAGCCAACGTCGAGCGTGATCGCGAATGGCTTGTCGTTCATGGCAGCAGACCGAACCTCTCGATGTTGCGATCGGCGCGCGCCTGGATCCGCGCGATCACGTCGTCGCGACGGACGGGCGAGAACAGATGGGCGAAGCGACGCTGAAGCTTCAGGTACGCCTCCACGGGCTGCCGGCGGCGGATTTTGGTGACGCTCGTGACGTCGCCGTGCTCGCCTTCGAACACGGGGAAGATGCCGGTCTCGGTGGCCAGCCGCGCGATCTTGATCGAGTCGGCCGAAGCGCTGCCCCATCCGAGCGGACAGGTGACGAGGATGTGGATGTAACGCGGCCCGTGCAGGCTCGTCGCGTGCTCGACCTTCGCCTCGAGGTCGCTCAGATCGGCGATCGTCGCGGTGGCCACATAGGGAATCTCGTGGGCCAGCGCGATCAGCGGCGCGCTCTTGCCCTGCCCCCAGGGCGCTCCGGGCTGATCGCCGACGGCCTGGGTGGTCGCCGTGCGAGCGGCCGGCGGCGTGGCGGCGGAGCGCTGCACGCCGGTGTTCATGTAACCCTCGTTGTCGTAGCAGATGTAGAGCACGTCGTCGCCGCGCTCGAACATTCCCGACAGGCAGGCGAAGCCGATGTCGACGGTGCCGCCGTCGCCGCCCTGGCCGACGACGCGCGTGTGGGCATTGCCCTTGGCCCTTAGCGCGGCGGCGATCCCGCTGGCCACGGCCGGCGCGTTGCCGAACAGCGAGTGGATCCAGGGCAGCTGCCACGAGCTCTCGGGGTAGGGCGTTGAGAACACCTCCAGGCAGCCTGTGGCGTTGGCCGCGATCAGATCCCCTCCGCTGGCGCGAAGCGCCGCGTCGAGCGCGAACCGCGCCCCAAGCGCCTCGCCACACCCCTGGCAGGCCCGGTGCCCGCAGGTGATCGCGTTCGACCGGGCCGTGTCGGCCTGAACAGACCGCTGCTCGGGGTCGAGCAGCCGGTTACCCACCGCGAAGCTGCCCGTCTGGTAGTACTTGACGCGCTGGAAGGGCATGGCATCACACCGGTCCCGCCGCGACCGCGCCGAGGTCGCGCAGCATGTTCTCCGCGTGCGGACCGGAGCGCCGCCCGCTCAGCATTCGGCTGAGCTCGGCGTCGATAAGTTCGCGCCGCAGGTCCACGAACGTCGTGCCTTGGAGCCGATCGGCAAGCGCTTCTGCGAACAGGCGATGCAGCGATGCCTTGGTGATTGGCCGGCCGCCGAGCCCCGCGATCGCCGTGTGGATCCGGCCGTCGCATCCTTCGAGCGCGCTGTGCACGTTCTGGGAGACGATCCCGCCGAGCCCGGTCGACAGCGCCTTCTCGAGCACGACGACGCGCTTGGCATGGCCGACGGCGGCGCGTAGCTCATCGCCGGGCCAGGGCCGGAACGTCTTCAGGCCGATGCAGCCGATCCGGATGCCGTCCTGTCGCATCTCGTCGATCACATCTTCGATCGTCCCCAGGACCGACCCGAGCGCGACCACGATCGTGTCGGCGTCGTGGCTGCGGTAGCGGCGCAGCAGCCCGCCCGACGCCCGTCCGAACCGCTGCTCGAACTCACCGGCGATCTCGGGGATCAGGTCGAGCGCTTGCATCTGCTTGTAGTGGGCCAGATACTTGACCTCGGTGAACGCCTCCGGGCCGACCATCGCGCCGATCGTCATCGGCGCCGCCGGGTCGAGCAACTGCCGGGGCTCAAACGGCGGCAGGAACCAGTCGACCTGCTCCTGCTCGGGCAGCTCGAGGCGCTCGTAGGCGTGGGTGAGGATGAACCCGTCCATGCAGACCATCACCGGCAGCGAGACCTGCTCGGCCAGCTTGAACGCTTGGACGTGGACGTCGACGGCCTCCTGGTTTGACTCCACGTAGAGCTGGATCCACCCTGAGTCACGCTGCGACATCGCGTCGGAGTGGTCGTTCCAGATGTTGATCGGCGCGCCGATGGCGCGATTGGCCACCGTCATCACGATCGGCAGCCCGAGGCCCGCCGCGTTGTATAGCGCCTCGGTCATGTACAGGAGGCCCTGGCTGGCGGTCGCCGTGTAAGCGCGGGCGCCCGCCGCACTCGCGCCGATCGCCACCGACATGGCCGCGAACTCCGACTCGACGTTGACGAACTCGCAGTGCTCGAGCCGCCCCGATTTCACGATTGCCGACAGCCCCTCGACGATGTGGGTCTGCGGCGAGATCGGATAGGCGCAGATCACCTCGGGGCGGCACATCGACACCGTCTCGGCCACCGCCTGCGAGCCCTCCATCTGACTAAGCACCGATCGCCTCCGGGGCGCCGGCGGATAGCGCCGTTGTCGTCACTCCGAGCGCTCTTCGGACGAACGCGAACGCGCGCTCGGCGGCGGCGGCGTTGCCTTCGCCAACGGCTCCGGAAAAGCGCGCGCGGACGGCAGCGGTCACCGACCCGAGCGTGACCGCGCCGGACAGCGCGGCGAAGCCTCCGAGCACGGCGGCGTTAGGGAGGGGGCGGCCGAGCAGCTCGCGCGCCAGCTGCGTCGCCGGCACCGTCTGAGCTCGGCCGGCTCGTAGCTGTCCGGCCAGCTCGTGGAGTCCCAGCTCGCCCAGGCTCCGCGCGGTGTTGATCAGTACGTATCCGTCGGTGCTTAGCCCCGAGAAGACGTCGACCTGGTGCAGCAGCGTGGGGTCGATGATGATCACCGCATCGGGGTCGAGGATCGGGTCGTGCGCGCGGATTGGACTGTCGTCCAAGCGGCAGAACGACACCACGGGCGCGCCGGTGCGCTCGGACCCGAAGCTGGGGAACGCCTGGGCGTGCCGGCCCTCGTCAAACGCGGCCACGGACAGCAGCTCGGCGGCGGTGACCACGCCCTGGCCGCCCCGGCCATGGATGCGAATCTCGAACACGAGCCGTCAGTGCGATTGGGATTGGTCGGCGGCGCCTGACATCGGCGCCTTACGCCTCGCCCCAGGCGAGTGTGCCGATGATGTCCAGCGTCGAGAGGACGCCGATCGGCCGCCGGGTCTCGGGGTCGATCACGATCATGTGGCTGACGGCCTCCTCGAGCATCTTCTCGCAGGCCTGACGGAGCGGCACGGTGGGCCTGATGCCCATGACGGGCTCGTTCGCCAGCTCTCGCGCGGTTTGTTCTGAGCCGCGCATGCCAGCTTCGACCAGGTCGAAGTCGAAGATCAGTCCCCACACGAGCTCTCCGCCATCCACGCCGTGCGAGGGTGCCATCACGGCGATGCAGTGCACGTGGTGAGTGGCCATCAGCCGGGCCACCTCGGTCAGACTCGCGTCGCCGTCGCACGAGAGGATGCCCGGGTGCATCGCGTCGCCGACGGTCGCGTTGTTCAGCGACGGCATCAGATAGCTGCCGTGGATGGTTTGTATGGTCGTGTCGGGCATTCGTGGCTCCTGTTCGATTGGTCTACTCCAACCTAAGCCGAGATCGCCCGGTGGTAATCCGCCTCGGTCCGAACCGCGATTGCGGGTTTTCCACATATCCGTTCGCGGGCGGAGCGCTCGAGATTCAGTCCACCCCGGGAACCGGCACCGCGGTGAGCGTCACACACCGGGCACGGCACCCGCGCGGGGCAGCGGCCCGCGCTATTCGTCCATGGTCTCGGCAGTTACTGCGGAAAAGCCGCAGTGACAAACGGCCCGGACCGAGTTCATTTGACTAGCGACGCCTGGCTCGAGATGTCGATCCCGCCGCTGCGTGGGCCTCGTCCCGGTCGACCAGGTGCCGGGTCTCGGGTGAGACGTCGCTGGCGCCAGGAATGGGAAGCTGGCCCTCCTCGGTGATCACGGTGACTGGTATGCCGAAAGTTCAGTCGCGCGTCAGGAAGCCGCGCGGCCTGTCGCGGCGGCTGTTGGGGCATCCTCCACCCGCTGAGGGAGCCGAGCCCTGACGAGAGTGCCGCCGTCACTCGACTCGAGTTCGACGGTGCCGCCCGCAAGGTACACGCGCTCTCGCATTCCGGCTAGGCCGAACCCGGCGTTTCGCTTAGCCGGGTCGAAGCCGACGCCGTCGTCCTGCACCTCAATCCTTACCTCGCCGTCGATCGCCGCGACGGACACACGGACATGACCGGCGCGGGCGTGCTTGACGACGTTCGTCAACGACTCCTGCACCAGCCGGTAGATCGTCGTCTCGAGTTCGGGGTCGAGCCCGCCGTTGCGCGAGGCCACATCTGCGAGCGTCAGCTCTCCCGCGATCTCGAGCCCGCCGTCGCGGCGCCGGTCGAGCAACGCCTCGATGGCCGGCACCAGACCGAGGTCATCGAGCATGGACGGGCGTAGGTCGGTGATGATCCCCCGCAAATTGGCGATCTCGCCGTCGATGTCCTCGATAGCCTGTCGGATCGCGGTGTCCTTGGTGTCCACGTCGCCTTTGCCCAGCACCGAGGAAAGCGCCACCCGCAGCCCGCCCAGCGATTGAAGGGTTTGATCGTGCAACTCGCGCGCCCACCGGCTGCGCTCGGCGTCCGCGGCGGCGATGGTACTCCGCAGCCGGTCCGCCTCGACGCTTCGGTTCAGCGCGACCGCCTGCGCCGCGGACGAGGCGAACGTACGCAGCAGCTGCTCGTCCTCCTGGCTGAACGCCCCTGCCTCCGGCCCGTGGTCGAACACCGCGAGCACGCCGAGCCCGCTTCCGCGGTGGAGCATCGGGACGAGGAGGGCGGAGTGGGCTCCGGGAACGCCGAGGTCCGCCGGGCCGACCATCAGCTGGGAGGAAGCGTCGGAGATCCTGGCCGGGCGGCCCTGTTCGAGGACCTGGCCGGACGTCGAACCGGCGATCGGCACGCGACGGCCGCGCGCGTGGCCGGCGTGTCCCGCGCTGGCCGCCACGACGAGCTGATCGCCCTCGCGGAGCAGGATAAGGACGGTGCGCGCGTCGACCAGCGCCCGGCCGCGTTTGACGATCAGCTCGAGGACGCGGTCCAGGTCGGAGGCGCCGCTCACGGCGTCGGCGATGTCTCGCGCTGCCTCGAGCGAGCGCACGGCGCGCTCCAGCTGCTGCCGACGTTCCTCGCTGCCCTCGTAAAGGCGGGCGTTGTCGATCGCGGTGGCCGCCCACTGGGCGAGAATCACCGCGGCCTCCTCGTCCTGCTCGGTGAACTCCTCACCCCCTTCCTTCTCGGTCAGGTACAGGTTGCCCCAGCCCTCGCCGCGAACGATGATCGGAACGCCCAGGAACGTTTGCATCTCGGGGTGTCCGAGTGGGAACCCGTAGCTTTCGGGATGCTGGCCGACGTCGCCCAGGCGCAGCGGGCGCGGATCGCGGATCAACACGCCGAGGACGCCACGCCCGCGGGGAAGGTCGCCGATGGCACTGTGCGTAGCGGCGTCGATCCCGATCGTGATGAACCGCTCGAGCTCCTGCCGCGTCTCATCGAGCACGCCCAGCGCGGCGTAGCGCGCCCCCGTGATCTCGCGTGCAGCATCGAGGATGCGATCGAGCACGGCCTGGGTGTCGTGCTCGGCGACCAGCGCCCGGCCGACTTCCAGTAGACGTCGGATCTGCTCGCCTTCACTCGCGCTACTCATCGAGACCCCGCGCGGACTATAGCTCTCGCTCGTCCCGCGAAAGGAACGATTCGGTTTATCGCTCGATCAGTACTCGAAGCCGGGCGATTGCGGGAGATCCCGGATGGCACCACGGAGCGGATGGCCGACGCTGAGTAGGGGATGCCTTGGTTTGATTCGCCGCGACCGGACTCGCCGCCCACCGCCGAATCGCGGCCTCGCTGCGCCGCGTGCGCTGACGTGATCGGTGTCTACGAGCCCCTTGTGCACGTGTTCGGCGATTTCGTCTGGCGGACGTCGCGCGCGGCTGAGCCGGGGGTAACGTCCGCCGAAGGCGAGCTTTACCACGCCGACTGCTACGAGCGGTTCGGTTAGGGCTGATTCAACGGGCCACTCGGCAGTAGAGTCGCGCTGTGCCGGATGGGATCGAGACGGCGTCTGGACAGATCGGAATCGTGCTCGCCGACGATCATCCGCTCATCCGGAGCGGTCTCCGCCGCGTCCTGGATCTCGAGGGCGACTTCAGGGTCGTCGGGGAAGCGGGTGACGTGGACAGCGCCCTCGCCCTGACGAGGGCTCACCAGCCGCAGGTGATAGTGCTCGACCTCAACATGCCCGGTGAGCCGACTCTCCCGGCGATCCCGCAGTTCGTCGCGGCCGCCCCCGGGACGGCTGTGCTGGTACTCACGATGGAGGCAGAACCAGGCTTCGCCCGCAGGGCTTTGAGTACGGGAGCGCGTGGTTACGTTCTCAAGGAGAGGGCCGAAACCGAGCTTGTCTCGGCGGTGCGCGCGGTCATCGCGGGCGGGACCTACCTCGATCCCAGCCTCGGGGCTCGCCTGGCCCAGACCGCGGCCGACCCGGCGGGGCGTCCGCCCGGCCTAGGTCGGGAGGATCCCAAGTTGGCCGTGGGTGCGCAGTTCGCCGGACACCGCATCGACGCAATGGTGGGACGAGGGGGAATGGGGCTTGTGTTCCGTGTCACCGATCTGACGCTCGAGCGAACCGTGGCACTCAAGGTGATCGCACCGGAAGTGGCCGAGAACCCCACTTACCGGGCGCGGTTCGAGCGGGAGTGCCGTCTCGCGGCTGCGCTCGAGCACCCCAACGTCGTCCAGGTATTCCACGCAGGCGAGGAGAACGGGCTGCTGTACCTGACCATGCGCTACGTCGACGGCACCGATCTGCGCAGGATGCTCGATGAGGAAAAGCGGCTCGAGCCCGCACGGGCCGCGTCGATCGCCACCCAGATCGCCGGCGCGCTCGAGGAAGCGCACGGGCACGGACTCGTCCACCGCGACGTCAAGCCCGAAAACGTGCTGATTGCGCCTCGCTCCAATCACGAGCAAGCGTTCCTGACCGACTTTGGCATCACTAGGCACGCGGATCTGGAACCGCTGACGCGAACCGGCGTCGCACTCGGCTCGGTTGACTACATGTCCCCAGAGCAAGCGCACGGGGGTGAGGTGGACGCGCGCGCGGACATCTACTCGCTCGGCTGCGTGCTCTACGAGATGCTTGCCGGGAGAGTGCTATTCCAGCGCGATGGGGATCTCGAGAAGCTGTGGGCGCACGTGCACGACCCACCGCCCCGGCTGATTCAGCCCGAGCTCCCGACGGGGTTACAGAAAGTGCTCGACCGGGCCCTGGCCAAGGATCCGCGCGACCGCCAGCAATCCGCCGCGGAGCTCGCCGCGCAGGTGAGCGCCGCCATCGCCGGTTAGCCGTCACACGGAAACAGCAATCGGTCGAAGACCGACCCTCCCGTAGAAAGCCGCAGCCCGGATGGGGTCCAGACCCGATGGTCCAGCACGCGAGCACGCCTAGGTTTTGACTTATGACTGGCGATCGGAGTGATGAGATGTTCCAGAACGTGGTGGTCGGTGTGGATGGACGGTCGGGAGGTCGTGACGCGGTCGCGCTGGCCACGAAGTTGACCGCGCGCGCGGGGAAGCTGACGCTCGCGCACGTCTACCCCTACCCCGGCGATCCTCCCGTGCGCGGCTACGACGAGGAGGAAGCCGAGCAGATCAGGCGAGCGCGGCCGTTGCTGGAGGCCGCGGCCGGTCATGGGAAAGTTGACGCGCAGCTCCGCTGGATCGGCGCGAGCTCCCCGGGCTGCGGTCTTCGGCAGATCGCCGAGACGGTCGACGCCGACCTGCTCGTGGTTGGCTCGACGCGGCGGGGCCCGCTAGGTCGCGTACTCATCGGCGACGACACGCGCGGGGCGCTGGACGGCGCGCCCTGTGCAGTGGCGATCGCCCCGGCAGGCTACGCCCACGCGGCGCCGGGAATCCGGAAGGTCGGCGTCGGCTACGACGGCTCGCCGGACAGCGAACGCGCGCTGGCTACCGGCCGGTCGCTCGCGGCCCAGCTGGGCGCGCAGCTGGCCGCGCTCGAAGTGGTCTTCTTCCCGTCGCGCACATTCGGGGAGCCGATCGCCGACGACGCGGCGAGGATCGAACACCTCGTCTCTCGGGCACGCGAACGCGTGGCGTCACTCGGGGACGATCTGGAGCCTTACGCGATGGCCGGCGACGCGGCCAAGAAGCTTTCGGTCTGGAGCGCCTCGCTTGACCTGCTGGTCGTGGGGTCGCGGGCGTATGGACCGATCGGACGGCTTGTGCACGGCAGCACGTCCCGCGACCTGACGCGTCACGCGCAATCTTCACTGCTCGTGCTGCCTCGCGTTGCGCAGGCGCGCGATTCAGTCGAAGGCTTCGTTCCAGCCCGAGGAAGCGCGCCGCTAGGGGCCCAGCGATGACCGCCGTCCAAACTCCCGTCCAGCCCAGCTCCAGCGAGAGGCCAGACTCAAAGCGGGCCCACCCGAGAGACCAGGCGATTGCTCGCGCCGTCGAGCGGTGCCGGGCGATTGCGACACGAGAGCTCCCAGCCGGGGGCGGCGACGTTGTCGCTGCGGCGATCGAGGCTTGCGCCTCCGGGACGAGGATTTATACCGCCACCGATGGCGAGGCCATGCTCGCCATGGCGCCGGCGCTATTCCGCGCTTCTCACCTCGGGTTGCCGATCGTCATGACCGTTCTCAGCCCGCCGGGTCGCCGGGACCACGGCCATACCATGGCGTTGCGCGACTGCGGATGGGTCCAGCTGTATCCCACCGATGACCAAGACGCGGTCGACACGCACATCCAGGCCTTCCGGATCGCCGAGGTGCTGTCCCTGCCCGTGATGGTGTGCATGGACACGGCGACGCGAACGCGGCGCGCAGATCCCCTGCAGGTGCCATCGGTTGACGAGATCGACGCGTTCCTGGGGCGCGGTGAGGCCTCAGAGCCGCCGGGCCCGCTGAGCGCGGATCAGGCGCTCGATATGCACATGGAGATGCGCTGCATCGCGCACGCCAAGCAGGGCGTCGCGCTCGGTACCGTTCGCCAGGTAGCAGGTGACTTCCGCGCGCACTTCGGACGCGCCTCGGGTGGGGCTCTGACCACCCATCGGGTCTGCGGCGCGAGATTCGCGCTGCTCGGGCTCGGCTCCGCGTTCGAAGCGATCACCGACGCGGTCGACGGCATCAGCGTGCATGGCACAAGCGTCGGAGCGCTCGGCCTGCGCTTGTTCCGGCCGTTCCCGACCCACGACGTGGCCGCCGCCTTGCTGCACTGCGAGTCCGTCGTGATCGTAGAACGCGCGATCGCGGTCGGGATCGGAGGAATCGTGTCACCCGACGTTCGCTCCGCGCTGGCCAGGCTGCCGGTGAGGACCTACACGGTGATCGCCGGTCTCGGCGACCGGGCAATCTCGCCACATAGTCTCCAGCGGGTGCTCTACCAGGCGGCACACGGAGCCCTGGACGAGCTTTCATTCCTGGATGTCGACCGCGAGTTCGTCCGGTCGCGGAGGTTGGGCTCCAGCCGTGGCAGTGAGGTCCCTAAGTAGAAAGCCGCAGCCCGCAGACGGCGGCGTCCCGATGATGCGCCAGGGCCGGCGCCGTACGTTTGAGCGGTAATCGTTAGGAGGGATCGAAATGTTCAAGAACATCGTGGTTGGTGTTGACGAGGCCGAGGGTGGGCGAGACGCGATCGCGCTGGCCAAAGTGCTGCTGGCCGGTGGTGGCCAGCTCACCCTCGCGCACGTCTTTATCGAGGACTGGCTCGGGTCGCGAGTTTGGACGGAGCCGATTTTGGAATCCAGGAAGGACCGGGCGCGGGAACTGCTCGAGCGGGCGGCCGAGGAGGCCGCAATCCGGCCTCAGATTCGTTGGGTCGGGGCGCCGTCTGTGGGCCGTGGCCTGCACGAGATCGCTGAGGCGACTGCGGCCGATCTGCTGGTCGTCGGCTCCTCAAGGCATGGGCTGCTCGGTCGCGTCCTCGTCGCCGACGACACGCGTGCCGCGCTGAACGGCGCGCCCTGCGCGATTGCCGTCGCGCCCGCCGGCTACGGCGAGGCGCCGCCGACGGTTATGCGCGAGATTGGCGTCGCCTACAACGGCTCGCCGGAGAGCAAACAGGCGCTGGCGCTGGCGCGCGATCTCGCCACCGAGCTCGACGCGGAGCCGTCGGCATTCGAGGTGATCGCGGTTCCCAGCCTGATCGCGCACGGACGGGTCGCCGCCAACGAAATCGTGATCAAGAGGCTCGTCGACGAGATCCGGAAACACATCAAGACACGGTACGGCGTGGAGGGATACGCCTCGTACGGCGAACCGGCCGAGGAGCTGACGCTATACAGCGCTTCGCTAGATCTGCTCGTAGTGGGTTCGCGAGGCTATGGTCCGCTCGGGCGCCTCGTGCACGGCAGCACGTCGCAACGGCTCGCCCGCAGCGCTCGCTGTCCGCTGCTCGTCCTGACCCGGGCGGCTCGCGAGAAAGCGGTTTCGACGGAGTCCGAGGAGCGGCCGGAAGCGGCGTCCCTCGCCCGCTGAATCAGGTGAGTTCGGGCAGGCGCCGGTCGAGCAAGGCCAGCACGTCCCCTACGACCTCCCGCACGTCGCGGTCCGTCCGGACCGCGACGTGGGCGCCGGCCGGCACCTCCTCAAGCGGCTCCCATGCGCGCTGCTCGCGCAGCGCAATTCCCGCATCGGCTGATTCTTAGATGGCCGCGGCATGAGCGGGCTCGAGCAGCGATCGACCCGTCATTGCCTCGGGCTGGTCCATGTTCAGGAGATCCAGGATCGTCGGAGCGACGTCGGCCAGCGTGCCGGTCGGCGCGAGTGTGGCGCCCCGGGCGGTGACGATAAGCGGTACGGGATTGCACGAGTGGGCCGTGTTCGGTCGGCCGTCGGCCTCGGACATGTGCTCGGCGTTGCCGTGGTCGGCCGCGATCACGCAGGCTCCGCTCGCCTCGTGCACGGCCGGCACGATGCGCGCGAGGCAGGCGTCGATCGTCTCCACGCCGGTCACCGCGGCCGGGATCACTCCGGTGTGTCCGACCATGTCGGCGTTGGCGAAGTTGATGATCGAGAAGCGAGGGGACTCGTCGGCGAACGCGTCGAGGAACGCATCGGCGATCTGCGCCGCGCTCATCTCGGGCTTGAGGTCATAGGTCGGGATGTCGCGCTGGGAAGCAACCAACGCTCTGCGCTCTCCCTCGTAGGGAGTCTCGCGGCCGCCGTTGAAGAAGTAGGTGACGTGGGCGTACTTCTCGGTCTCGGCCACGTGCAGCTGGCGCTCCCCGGCTGCGGCAATGACAGCGCCGAGTGTCGTCGCGGGATGGGCGGAGGAGAACGCGACCGGATAAGGCCAGCCGCGCTGGTACTCCGTCATCGTGGCCAGTCGCTTGACCGGCGCGGCGCCGGCGCGCCCGCGCCAGCCCGGCAGGTTCTCGGAGCCGTCGCCGAATGCGGGTTCGGCCAGGGCGCGCACGAGCTCGCGCATGCGGTCGGGACGGAAGTTGAAGCACAGCACGCTGTCGTCGGCGCGAATCCGTCCTTCGCGCCCGACCGCGGTCGCGGCGATGAACTCGTCCGTCTCTCCGCGCGCGTAGGCGGCTCGGGCGGCCGCCGCCGCATCCTGCGCCTGGTGGGGTGCCCATCCGTGGACGAGCAGGTCGTAGGCGGCCTGCGTGCGCTCCCACCTGCGATCACGGTCCATGCCCCAGTAGCGGCCGATGACGCTGGCCACGCGCCCGACGCCGGCCTGGCGGCACCAGCCCTCGAGCGTCTCCAGGTAGCCCGCACCAGATATGGGGGAGGTGTCGCGGCCGTCGGTGAAGCAGTGGAGCACGACGTCGCCGGCGCGGACCTCGGCGGCCAGCTCGATCAGGGCGTGCAGGTGCGCGAAGCCGGAGTGGACGCCCCCGTCTGAGACCATCCCCACCAGGTGCACGCGTGCGCTCGCGGTCAGCGCGTCCCGGAGTACCTCGTTGCGTGCAAGCGCGCCGCTGGCCACGGCGTCGTCGATCAAGGTCAGCGTCTGGGGAACGGCGGCGCCGGCGCCGAGCGTCAGGTGGCCCACCTCGGAGTTGCCCATCTGCCCGGCCGGAAGCCCGACGCTTTCGCCGCTGGCACTGAGGGCCGAATGAGCGCAGCCATTCCACAGCTCGTCGAACACTGGCTTGTCGGCCTGGCTGATCGCGTTCTCCGGGCCCGCAGGAGCGATACCCCAGCCATCCAGGACGATCAGGCACACGCTCCGCGTCTCCGGGAGCCGGGGGCCGGGCGGAAGGCTGATCATGCGGTCACCGGGCTGCCCATCAAGACCTGCACCCCCGGCAGCTCGCGCCCCTCCAACAGCTCGAGCGTGGCGCCGCCGCCGGTCGACAGATGAGTGATGCAACCGTCGAGTTGGAACGAGCGCACCGCTTCAACCGTTTCGCCGCCGCCAACCACAGTCGTGGACAGCGTGGCGGCCATGGCGTTCGCGACGGCGCGCGTGCCGGTGGCGAACCTCTCGAGCTCAAACCGACCCATCGGGCCGTTCCAGAAGACCGTGCCGGCCGCGGCGATCTCCGCGGCGTAGCGCTCGGCCGTACGCGGCCCGATATCGAGACCCGCCCAGCCGTCGGGCACGTCGACGCCCGGGAGTGCCCGTGGCGTCGGGTTCAACGAGTTCGACCCATCGGCGAGCACCAGATCTTCCGGCAACTCAAGTCGGCAGCGCGACGTCGCGGACTTCTCGAGCGCGCGGTGCGCCGGCTCGAGGTCGCCCTCGGGACACAGCGAGTCGCCGATGCTGTGGCCCTGGGCCGCCAGGAACGGGAACGCCATCGCGCCGCCGATGCACAACACGTCGGCCAGGTCCAGGAAGCGCTCGACCACGCCGATCTTCTCGCTCACCTTGGCCCCGCCGAGGATGGCCACCAGGGGACGTTCCGGGCGCTCAACGACCGCCCCGAGCTCACGCAGCTCGCGTTCCATCAGGCGACCGGCCGCCGACGGGAGCAGGTGCGCGACGCCCTCCGTGCTGGCGTGCGCTCGGTGCGCGGTGCCGAACGCATCGTTGACGTACACGTCGGCGAGCTCGGCCAGAGCGGCGGCCAGCGCGGGGTCGTTCTTGGTCTCGCCCGGCTCGAACCGGACGTTCTCGAGCATCAGCATCTCGCCCGGAGTGAGCCGCTCGGTCAGTTCGAACACGCGGGGGCCGATGACCGCGGGCGCCAGTGTCACCGGCGCGTCGAGCAAGGCGGCCAGATGGTCGGCCACCGGTCGCATCGACAACGCGGGGTCGAAGCCCTTTGGGCGCCCGAGGTGCGAGACGAGTACCAGTCGAGCCTGTCGCAGCCGGAGCTCCTGGACCGTCTCGAGTGCCGCCCGGATCCGCGTGTCATCCGCCACGCGGGGCGGTCCGTGGGCCTCGGACCGCTGAAGCGGCACGTTGAGGTCCGCACGGACCAGGACGCGTCGGCCGACGATCTCGAGGTCGTCGATCGTTCTCAGTTGGTTGGTCATTTGGATCACCTCCGTCACGAGTCGGTGGATCGCCGGCGCGCCCCTTCGAGCACCAGGCGCGCCTCGGCGGCGGCAATCAGCCGTCTGGTTCGGTCGACGGCATCGGGCGTGACCGAGATGGCGTCGATGCCGGCCCGGACGAGCAGCTCGGCGTACATTGGGTGGACCGACGGCGCCTGTCCGCATATCGACGTCTGCAGTCCCGCGGCTTTTGCGCGGGGGATCAGCTGACGCAGGTATTCGGTCACCGCCGGATCGCGCTCGTCGAAGGTGTCCGACAGCCGCTCGGAGTCGCGGTCCGCGCCCAGCAGGAGCTGCGTGAGGTCGTTGGAACCGATCGAGATGCCGGCGATGCCAAGCTCGGCGTAGCGGTCGAGGTTGAACAGGACCGACGGGACCTCGGCCATCACCCACAGCTCGAAACCGGGCCGGTCGAGCAGCTCTGCCCGGGCAACCAAGTCACGGCACCGCTCGAGCTCCCGAGTGGTGCGCACGAACGGAAGCATCACGTGGAAGTTCGTGTGCCCGGCGTCCCAGACGCGGGCGATCGCCTTGAGCTCAAGCTCGAACACATCGGGCTCCTGCGTGTAGCGGAGCGCGCCTCGGAACCCGATCATCGGGTTGGCCTCCTCGGGCTCGAACTCCCGGCCTCCGTCCAGGCCCCGGAACTCGTTGGTCCGGAAGTCCGTCGTACGGTAGGTCACGGGGCGCGGTGCGAAACCGGCGGCAAAGGTGATCAGAGCTCCGGACAGGCGCTCGATGAACTCCTCGCCGCGGCCGTCGGCCAGCAGCTTGCGCGGATGGACGCCGCCGAGCGCCTCGACGAGCATCAGCTCGGCGCGGACCAGCCCGACACCGTCGACATCAAGGAGGGCCGCGCGCTCAACCTGCGAGGGCTCGGAGAGGTTTACCAGAAGCCGTGTGCCTGTCACAACCGGTGCGGGTGGGACGGCTCGGCCGTTGCCGGGGATCAGCGAGAAAGCCGTCGCCGGGGCGTTGACGTTGCCCGCGCGGCTGGTCGCCGAGGTGCCCTCCGTGACCGTGCCTTGGGTGGCATCGACGGTCACGAGCTCGCCGTCGCGCAGTCGCTTGGTTGCGTCGCCCGTACCGACCACACATGGGATGCTCAGCTCGCGCGAGACGATCGCGGCGTGGCACGTCATGCCGCCGGAGTCGGTGACGATGGCCGCCGCCTTTCGCATCAGTGGCACCCAGTCAGGCGAGGTCATGTGGGTTACCAGCACGTCGCCGGCACCGAGCTTCGATGCCTCTTCCAGCGAGCGGAGCAGCCGGACCGCGCCGGCGGCGCGGCCCGGCGCTGCTCCGAGCCCCCGCACGAGCACGGATCCGGCGTCGGCCGGCGTCTCGCTGACCGGCGTCGCCGTCTGCGCGCCGTCGGGAGGGGATGGCGGGGCGATCGTCGTGATCGGCCGGCTCTGGAGCATCCAGATGTTGCCGTCCGGATCAAACGCCCACTCGGTGTCCTGTGGAGAGTGATACTCACGTTCGATCGCGACGCCGAGCTCTGCGAGGCGAAGCACCTCTTCGTCGCTCAGAACGGGTCTACGGCTCTCCTCCGGGGTCAATGCGCGCGTCGCGGTACCGCCGTCGGCGGCTGCCTCGACCGTCAGCTCCTTGGGCCGGACCGACCGGGTCAGAATAACCATCGTTGGCTTCTCGACCACGTACCGGTCCGGGGAGACCTGGCCCGAAACGACCGACTCACCGAGGCCGAACGACCCCTCGATCACCAAGTGGCCGCGCTCGCCCGTCGCCGGGTCGATCGTGAACATCACGCCGGCCCGGGTGGACGGGATCTGGCGCTGGATCACGACCGCGATGTCCATGTCGGTTTGGCCGAACCCGCGCTGGCCGCGGTAGTAGATCGTCCGCGCACCGAATAGCGACTCCCAGCAGCGCTTGACCGCGTCGATCACAGCATCGCGGCCCCGTACGTTGAGGAAGGTCTCGTTCATGCCGGCGAAAGATGCGGAGGCCGTGTCCTCAGCGGTCGCCGATGAGCGCACCGCGACTGGCACGTCGGGCTCCTCGCCGCTCAGTCCCTCGTAGGCGCCGCCGATCGCGTCCGCCAACCATGCCGGCATGTCGGTGTCGGCGATCGCCTGGCGCGCTTGCTCGGAGGCCGCCCGCAGCGCCGCCGTGTCCTCCACGTCGAGCTTTCCGAGGATTGCCTCTAGCCGGTCTGACAGCCCACTTTGATGCCTAAATTCGGCGTACGCCGGCGCGCCGACGACGAAACCCGGCGGCACCGGTAGGCCGAGCCGGGTCAACTGGCCCAGGTTGGCGCCTTTGCCGCCGGCATAGCCGACTTCGGCGGTGGTGAGTTCAGAGAAGCGCCTGACGGGAACGAGACCCTGCGGCGTGGCGGTAGGACTGTTGGCGGTCGTAGTCATGCCTCGAACCTACGCCGCGTGCTCGTCGTCCGAATCCGGGTGCAGCTCCCGTTCCCATCCGTAGTGCTTGCGGATGGCCGCGGGTTTTCCCACAGTGCGCGCGTACTCGCTCCGGATGGCGCGCGCGTCCCGTCGATCGATCATCGGGGTCTCGTCTAACCAAGAGAAGGAGACCTACATGACCACCACTGTTCCGGAGCACACCATTCCCGACCTCACCACGACCGCGCCGGAGCTCGCGAGCTACCGCGCCGCGGTTGTGCATGAGTTCAATGCACCGCTCACGGTCGACCACGTGACCGCAAAGCCGCTCGAGGCCGGCCAGATCCGGGTCAGAGTCGAGGCGTGCGGGCTCTGCCACACCGACATTCATGCCGCCCACGGCGACTGGCCAATCAAGCCTTCGCCGCCGTTCGTCCCCGGTCATGAGGGTGTCGGCATCGTTCAGGAACTCGGCCCGGGTGTGACCGAGGTCGCGCTCGGCGATCGCGTCGCGATGCCGTGGCTCGGCTACGCATGCGGTACCTGCGATTACTGCGTATCCGGCTGGGAGACGCTGTGCGACTCCCAGGAAAACATGGGCTACTCGATCGACGGCGGCTTCGGCGAGTACGCCACCGCCTACGCGCGTTACGTCGTTAGAGTGCCGGACGGCGTCGACGCCTTCGATGCGGCGCCGCTGACCTGCGCCGGCGTTACCACGTATAAGGCGGTCAAGGTAGCGGGTACCCGCTCGTCGGACCTGGTCGCGGTGTTCGGCGTCGGCGGCCTCGGCCATCTCGCGATTCAGTACGCAAACATCGCGGGGGGTCGGGTGATCGCCGTCGACCTGGTCGACGAGAAGCTCGAGCTGGCCCGCGAGCTCGGTGCCGAGTTCACCGTCAATGCCTCCAAGCAGGATCCGGTGCAGGCGATCCAGGCGCTCGGCGGCGCCGACCAGGCGATCGCTCTGGCCGTCTCGCCGCGCGCGTTCGAGCAGGCCTATGGGACGCTGCGGCGTGGCGGCAAGCTCGTGTTCGTCGCGTTGCCGGCGGATAACGACGTGACGCTTCCGATCTTCGAGACCGTACTGAACGGGATCACGATCGTCGGCTCAATCGTCGGCACCCGTACTGACCTGCGCGAGGTGTTCGAGCTGCACGCCGCCGGCAAGACGCGGGTCATCCGCGAGATACGTCCCCTGTGTCGAGTGAACGAGTCGATTGCCGATGTCGAAGCTGGACGCGTCGCGGCAAGAGTCGTGTTCGTGCCATGACGGCGTGATCGACGAAGTCACCTGCTCAGACGCGGCCGGGGCGCTTCCTATGAGGCGCCCCGGCCGTTTTGCATTTGTTACGGGAGCAGGAACGGCGCCGTGGTGACAATCGTCCGCGACTGATGTCGAAGGCTGCGCCGCAGTCGCCCCGCCGTACCGCCTTGCAGAAGACGCTGCCAGGTGCGGCGGGGCACTAGTTCGGGAACGATGACGGTGAGTGTCACGTCCGGCCGCTGACCGTGGAGCTCCTCGAGGTAGCGGGCCAGCGGCCCGACGATTGCGCGGTACGGGGAAACGACGACCTCGAGCGGAAGGTGGTCTCCCCAAGCGTGCCAGTACGCCTCGAATCTGGCCGCCTCCGACTCGTTTGGGCTGATGTGAACGGCGAGCACCGGCTGTCCCAGCGACGCGGCGTACGCGAGCGCGCGCATACTGGCAAGATTGAGGCCCACGATCGGCACCACCGCGAGGTTATGGACTTCCTCGGGGCTCTCTTCGACCGGCGCCTGAATGCCTTTCAATGCGGCGTCAAGTCGCGGCCCGAGCCGCCGCTGGCTGGACGGCTCCCCGGCTGCAAGGTCGAATGGCCGGAGAGCGACGGCACTGTGGACCATCTCGTAGTAGCCGTGAATCCGCTTGAACAGGATCACGAGCAACGGCACGGCCACGAGTACAGCCCACGCGCCCTCGGTGAACTTCGTCACCGCGCTGATTGCCAGAACGATGGCGGAAAGCGCGCACCCGACGCCGTTGAACGCAATGCTCTTGCGCCAATGAGGGTCACGACGCCGCCACCAGTGCATCACCATCCCGGCTTGCGACAGCGTGAACGCCAGAAACACCCCGACCGCGTACAGTGGAATCAGCGACTCCGTATTCCCGCCGAGCACCGCAAACGCGAATCCGGACACCACAGCGAGTGCCACGATCCCGTTGTAGAACGCGAGCCTGTCGCCCATCCGGAGGAAGACGATCGGCGCGCGGCGGTCGCGAGCCATGAAGTACAGCAGGCGGGGAAAGTCGTTGAAAGCGGTGTTGGCCGCGAGCAGCAGCACGAGCGCGGTGGCCGCCTGCACGTACGCGTAGAGTGCCCCACCGCCGAGCGTCGAATGCGCGAGCTCCGAGAGCACCGTTTCCCCGGCTCGCGGCGCGATCCCATCGAAATGGATCAGGGCCACGATTCCGGCGAACATTGTGATCAGCAGCCCGATCATCCAGCTAAGCGTGGTACGCGCGTTGCGCCACTCGACGGGTTTGAACGCCGGTATCGCGTTCGAGATCGCCTCAATGCCTGTCATCGCCGTCGATCCGGAAGCGAACGCGCGGAGCACGAGCAGCAACCCGAGCCCTTCGGTGACGCCGAGCCGCGGCGGCCGCACGGTCGTAAAGCCGCGGCCGGCCACGCCGATCATTCCAACCCCGACAACCAGGGCGATCGCCGCGATGAAGGCATATGTGGGCCACGCGAACGCCGCGCCGGCCTTTCGGACGCCACGAAGGTTGCCCACCAGCAGGATCGCGATCACGGCCAGCCCGAGCGGCACCGTCGCGCCGCGCAGACTGGGGACCGCGGAGGTCACCGCCGCCACTCCGGCGGCGACCGAGACCGACACCGTAAGCACATAGTCGATCATCAGTCCCGCAGCGGCCAACAGGCCCGGCAACTCGCCCAGGTTGTCGCTCGCCACGATGTACGAGCCACCTCCACCCGGATACGCGCGCACCGTCTGCCGGTACGACAGGCCCACCGCCAGCATCAGCACCACGATCCCCGCCGAGATCGGGATCGCATAGCCAAGCGCCCCGGCCCCGGCCAGCGCGAGAACCGTGATCATCGCCTCCGGGCCGTACGCCACTGACGATAGGGCGTCGGAGGATAGGACGGCCAGGCCGACGAGCTTCCGCATCCGCTCCTGTGCGACCGCCGCGCTACGTAACGGCGCTCCGAGTAAAAGGCGGCGAGTCGCGTACACGCGGCGAGCCATTGCCGTCTCCGGTTGCAGCACGTCGGCGGTCGCAAGCACCCGTCCAGGCTCGTCGCCGCGCGCAAAACCTCCATTTGTGAGCTTTGCGTCCGCTCGAACGTCGACCGGTACCAGATCGGTCCTCACAGGGAGCGCCTGCTGCCACACGGGCGGTCGGCGAACCGTCCGCGTCCAGTGATCGCCGACCTCCCCGAGCAGCCTCACCTGCTCCGGGTCAAGCTCAGGGATGATCGCGGCCGGGTCAAACGCCGGAGACCCGGCATTCATGCCCCTGACAGCATCGCCATGTCCACCGCTCGCCGTGATGTCACCAGACGGCGGCACGACCGTTGCTGGGTCGACCGGGTTCACCACGAGCCCAAAGCTACGCAGGCGGTTGTCTGAGGTCACCCGCCAGCATCCTCACCATGTGCTCGGAATTACGACGGTTCGGCTGCGTGTTTCTACGGACTCCTTGGGGTCGTTCCCCGGATTTCTGCGCCCCCTGTCCGCTACTAGGCTGCCGTCGTGGCACATCCGGCCGATCTGATCGAATCGCTCGAGGACACCCGTGAGCGGCTTCTCGAGGCGGCGGAAGGGTGGCGCCCATGGAGCGATGCCGGCACCTCTGACCGGGACGCGAGCGCCCGCAACCTTCTGCAGTATCTGGCCTTGCGCCGGCAAGATCTGCGAGAGCTCCAAGACCCGCTGGTCGAGCTCGGGCTGTCGTCCCTGGGCCGATGCGAGGGCCACGTGCAGGCCAGCGTGGACGCCGTTCTAACCGCGCTGGATGCTCTCGCGAATCATCAGTCCGCGACGAGGAATGGTCCGCCACCACCGATCGACTTCGCGGCCAGCCGCCGGCTACTGACGCTCAGGACCGACGCATTGCTGGGACCAGCCCCCGGGGGTCGGCCGACCCGGATCATGGTCACAATGCCCAGCGACGCCGCCCGTGACGCCGCGGCGGTGCGGGACATGCTTCACGCGGGCATGAACTGCATGCGGATCAACTGCGCCCACGACACGCCGTCGGAGTGGCGAGCGATGGTCGAGAACCTGCGTGCGGCCGAGCACGACACGCGTCGCCGGGCGCGTGCCGTGGTCGACCTTCCGGGACCGAAGCTACGCACCGGCGCGTTGGCTCGCGAAGGCGGGAGCGACCACAGCGGCGGGTACCTGCGTCTCCGGATCGGGGATCGGTTGGTTCTCGCACGCGAGACCAATGCAGACGCGAGCGGTGAGCCATCGCTGCCTCGCATCACCTGCTCCATCGAGGAGGCGTTCACTGCCACACGCCCCGGGCATCACGTCTGGTTCGACGACGGCAAGCTCGGAGGCGTTGTCGAGTCGGTTGACCCGAACGCCATCGAGCTGCGCATCACCTCGGCGAAGCCGAGCGGGTCCAAGCTACGCGCCGGCAAGGGCATCAACCTTCCCGATGCGAGTCTGGACATCGATCTACTCGGAGCCCACAGCCACGATGCGCTCGAGTTCGCCGCCGACTGCGCGGACATCGTGGGACTGTCGTTCGTGAGCCGCGCGCGCGAGGTCGAGCGAGTCCACCGGCAGCTGGACCAACGCGGCCGGCCCGACATCGGGATCGTGCTGAAGATCGAGACACGACGCGCCTTCGCACACCTGCCTGGGCTCCTCCTCGCCGCACTCTCCGGTGAGCGACCCGCCGGCGTGATGATCGCCCGCGGCGACCTCGCCGTCGAATGCGGCTACGAGCGGCTCGCCGAGGTCCAAGAGGAGATCCTATGGCTTTGCCAGGCGGCTCACCTGCCCGTGATCTGGGCCACCCAGGTGCTCGACCAGCTCGCCCGCACCGGCCGGCCATCACGCGCCGAGATCACCGATGCCGCGATGGCCGTCCGCGCCGAGTGCGTGATGCTGAACAAAGGCCCCCGTATCGTCGAGGCGATCGCGGTGCTCGACGACATCCTGCGCCGGATGGAAAAGCATCAGCGCAAGAAGCGACCGCTTCTACCGCGCCTGTCCGTGTCGGATTACGAGCACGCCCTCCCGTGACGTCGGCGTCCGCAGCGCCGGCTAGGCGGGATCAAGAGGTGTCCCCGTGAATCACCTCGGCCCGAAAGGTCTGCGGGGATGGTGGCGATCACCCTCCCGACACGGCATGGCACGCCTGCTCGCGCCGTTCGAGTACCGCCACCTCCGCTTCTTCGGGGCCGTACGTCTTGTCGGTGGCGGTATCGCCATCGTTCCGGCGGTGATCTGCCTCGCGTACAACGTCTATGGGTGGGCCGCGTTCTTCCTGGCTGTTGCGGCGCTGAATCTCGGGGGTGGTTACTGGGAGCTAAGGCTCGCTCGCTCGACGTCGGCCCGCACCTGATCTTGGCTCCAAAGCGCGGCGCCTCGACGAGCCGGCTTTCGCGGGAAGCAGGTCAACGGCCGTCACCAGATCAACCAGCGCCGGTGTTGCCCGAGCCCGTGCTGCCGGTATTGCCCGAGCCGGTGTAAGCCGGGTTGCCGGCAGTGCACATGACCAGTACCCAGGTCCCCGGGGCGACGCTCTCACTGATCGAGTAGCCCGGGCCCGAACTCGACCCGGCCATCTGCACCCACTCGCCCTTCCACCCCGGCGGGATCGACGAACAGTTTGGGATCGACGACAAGTCCTCACCGGCGGCCATGGCCCGCTTGCCGATCCTTTCGATCCCCATTGCGGCGAGCTTGCGGTTCACGTCAGCGATCGATGTGGTGCGGTTGATCTTCAGCGAAACCGACCCGTCATGGTGGCGGGTCACGGCAAACGCGGGCGGCGTATCGGTCGTCGCACCGACCGCGAGCACGGCCGCGGTGGCGATCGCGGCCAGCCCCGTGGTGCTGGTCGCTACGAGTCGGAAGGTGCGACGGCGGGATCGGCGTGGCGTTGGGGAGAGATCGTGGGCGGCGGCGGTGAGCTGCCGGCCGACGCGTTCGAGGTGCGGGGGAAGGCTCGTGTCGGTCATCGGGCGACTCCTAGTCGGGTGGAAAGGGTTTTCAGGGCGCGCGACACGCGGATTCGAGCGTTGTGCTCGGTAGTGCCCATCAGGGCGGCTGCCTCGTCGTAGTCCATCTCGTCGACCACGCGCAGCTGCAGGGCTTGGCGTTGGGTGTCGGGCAGGGTGTTCAGCGCCTGCATCAGCTCGGGCGTCCGGATCGCAGCGTCAATCTGGGACTCGATCTCAGCGAGCTCATCGGGATCGTGGTCGAGCTGGATACCGAGCTTCTGGCAGGTCGCGAGCTCGACCCGTCCGCGGCGGTGGTATCGGCGCACCAGGTTGCGGGCGATCCCGTACAGCCAGCCGCGCGCTGACTCGTCGGTCGCGCCACGGAACCGGTTGAGGCTGACCAGTGCCTGCGCGAAGGTCTCGGCGGTGAGATCGGCCGCGGTGGCCATGTCGGGCGTCTGAGCGCGGATCCAGCGCTCGACCGCAATGGCGTGGCGACGGTAGAAGTAGCCGAACGCGTCGGGATCGGTGCGCGCCGCGTGCAGCAGCTCGATGTCGCTCGCGACCAGCTCGAAATCGTTCATCACAAAGGGAGTGCCAGCTGGCGCAAAACTGTGACACACATCTACGCCGAGAGCCGGAGGTTCTGCCGTGCCATGCCATCCTCCCGCGCCGGGCTGCACCGGGCCCACCTGCTTATGTTCCCGAAGCAGGTCAAGCGCGTGGGATCGGTGCCGAGCGCGTAGTCCGCGCGATGGCGGACGCGCCCGCCTCGGACGGGCAGACCGCAGAGTCAAAGACGGTGACGACGGGCACGCCGGAGACGGGCAGACGGTTGCGCGAAAGGGATCTCAGGACCGACGAGAAACGCCCGGACCTCCGCGCGCCGACGACGATGGCATCGGCGGCGATTTCGCCCGCGATTCGAGCGATCGTGTCGCCGGGCCGTCCGGGCATCAGCTCCGGAAGGTACGTGGTCGTTGGGAGGCGCCTTGCGATCCCGCCCACTGCCCCGCCACGATGACGGCCTCGCGCCCGAGAGACGTACCATCGAAGCCGGCCACGATCACGGGCTTCGGGGGCATCTGTTGTAGGTGTCCTTTCGTAACCCAGCCATGACCACCCGGGAGCCGGCGACCGTCCCTCCTACACTCGGTCGACCGGATGCGTACATGGAGGTCGCTGCGCAGATGCGTGCGGCCCGCGTGCTGCTCGTAGCGGTGTCCCATCGGATACCTACTTACCACGCGCCGCCGGGAAAGCCGGGCCGACGGGCCGGATTCGCCTGCTCGGCTCGCCGGGTGGATGCCTGCTCAGGCAAACGACCGATGGCGGGCAGCCCATCGCGCGACGAGGCTAGCCGGAAGCAAGCCCGCGGCGACGATGGCAGGCGGGCCGGCCAAGACGACCAGAACGATCCCGATTGTGTGCGCCCAGCCCTGGGTGAAGATGATCAAAACCACGCCGGGGAGCGCAATGAAAGCGGCGAGGGCCAAAAACCACCATCCTGGCCGCCCAAGCCGCCGACCTTGCCTTTCCAACTCGGGGTCCGGAACCGATGTGTGATCGTTCATCAATGCGATTCTGCCCGTAGCGAACACGACCGACTCGCGTTTAGGCGAAATCGCGTCATCGCGCGAACCAAGTCGGCGTACGTTTCAGGCAGCGCGATGTCTCGCGACAGACAATAGAGTGACACTTGGGGGGCTACGGGGTATCACACAGGCGTGGCAGTCACATGTGCCAAGCTCCGATTTGACGCCGAGGTATGAGCCAACCGGCTGCCACAACCGGCGCAAGAGATGCCATTCCGGAATTGCGGCAGCTCCGCCGAGCGTTCGCAACAATGGTCTCGTCAGCCGCGGCGCCGTACGGATACACACTGACGGTGTGGAGCTCGGGCGCCCTGCTCATCCATTCTCGCGGGTCTCCGGCGGTGTGGGAGGTTTTTCTCTTCCTCACCGGGGCGGTCGTTGCGTTCGCGGTATTGTGGCTGCTCGGCCGCGGCACGATCGAGCACGCGAGGCCCGTCTCACACCAGTCCGCGCGCGCAATGGCGGGCGCGCTCGATTTGTTCGCAGTCGGTGTGGCCGTGGGGGCCTCTGCGCTCCTGGCGATGATTCAGAGCTGGGCGGCTTGGCCGTTGACCTCCCTTGGGGCCACGATGCTCTACATGGTCGCTGGGAGCATCCAGCTCGCGATCGCCGAGCAACGCGAAGCGCAAGAGTAGAGGACCGCAGGGGCTCGCAGCCGAACCGGGAAGATCTCCGAGATCATCGACCAGAACTCGGACCGAGGCCGACCGCGAATGAGGCGATGAGGGCGATTAGGCGCACGAGGACCGCGCCTCCGATCCCGAGCACGACCGGATACCGAACGCCCCGGCCGCCGGCAAGGGTCGCGAGTGCGGAGGCCGCTGCGAGCAGGCCGAGGACCAGTGCCATGTTGGGCATTTCTCGAAAAGCTGCTGCGCCTCGAGGCCGGCGCCAGCGAGCGAGCGGACACACAGCATGTGTTCGCGCGCTAACAACCGCCGGTCTCGCCTGCATACCGAGGGTAGTTCCCGGCTGAAGTGATGACACGTCAGAGAGGAATGGGCATGGCTCGCACCCGCACTGCCTCCGATCAACTCGTTGAACGGCTAATCGAGTGGGGAATAGACACCGTCTTTGGGTTGCCGGGGGATGGGATCAACGGCGTGATGGAGGCCCTGCGGACCCACGCCGACCGGGTTCGGTTTGTTCACGTCCGCCACGAGGAGACGGCCTCACTAGCCGCCTGTGCCTACGGAAAGTTCACCGGTCGGCCCGCGGCCTGCCTCTCGACCGCCGCTCCAGGTGCGGTCCATCTGATGAACGGGCTATACGACGCCCGGATTGACCAATCCCCGGTCGTGGCGATCACCGGAATGACCTATCACGACGTGATCGGTACGCATTACCTTCAGGACATCAACCACGACTTCGCGCTGAACGACCCGTGTGTCTACAGCCAGCGAGTCATGGGCGAGGCCCACGTGCTACCGGTCGTTGACATGGCGGTTCGGTCGGCCATCGCGCAGCGCGGGCCGGCCGCGATCGCGATTCCGATCGACATCCAGTCCGGTGATGCGGTCACCGGTGACCGGTCGATCAAGAACATCGAGGGCCACACCGCGGTGACGGCACTGGACGGGCGGCGGCTCCCCCCGCGGGAACGCTTGGAGCAGGCGGCGCGCATCCTGTCGGGGGTCTCGCGCACGGTGATCTTCATCGGCGCCGGCGCGCGACGGGCGGGAGACGAGGTCGAGCAGTTGGCCGAGCGGCTGGGGGCCCCGATCGTCAAGGCGATGCTCGGCAAGGACGCCGTGCCCGACGACAGCCCGTACTGCCTCGGCGGCTACGCGATGGTCGGAACCCGCCCGGCACAGAACGCCCTGAAGAGCTGCGACTCGATCCTGATCGTGGGCAGCTCGAGCCCGTACATCGAGTTTCTTCCCTCACCTGGATCGGCCGTTGGCGTGCAGATCGATGACCGACCGGAGCGGCTCGGTCTCCGCTATCCGGTCCAAGTGGGCCTCGCCGGCGACGCGAAATTGACTCTGTCGGAACTGTTGCCACTAGTCGAACACCGGACGGACCGCTCGTTCCTGGAGCGCGCGCAGGCGGAGATGAGCGACTGGCGAGCCCTGCAGGCCGAACGAGCCGAGCCGCGCGACCCTCCGATCGCCCCCGACGCCATCTCTTTCCATCTTGGCCGCGTCCTGCCTGAGCGCGCGATCCTCTGCGGCGACTCCGGGACGGTGACCACGTGGGCGGCAAGGACCGAATTGCGCCGCGGCCAGCTCTTCTCGTTCAGCGGCACGATGTGCTCGATGATGGCGGCCCTGCCGTACGCGATCGGAGCCCAGGTGGCGTACCCGGACCGCCCGGTGGTTGCGCTCACGGGGGATGGCTCGCTGACGATGATGATGGGCGAGCTCGCCACGCTTGCCCAGTACGGCCTTCCGGTGAAGGTCGTGGTCATGCGCAACGACGTGCTCGGGCTGATCAAGTGGGAGCAGATGGCCTTCCTGGGCAATCCGCAATACGGGGTCGAGCTGGCGCCCGTCGACTTCGTCAAGGTGGCCGAGGCCTGCGGTATCCGCGGGGTCCGGATCGATGATCCCGCTACGGTCGGCGAGCAGCTCGGCGACGCGTTGGCGGCAGATGGCCCAGCGTTGATCGAGGCGATCGTCGACCCGAACGAGATGCCCATGACCCCGACGATCAACCCCGAGCATGCCAAGGGGGTGGCTTGGGGGCTTGCCCAAGGTGAGCCCAACCGAGAGCGCATCGCGCTGACCATGTCGCGAGTGCTGATGCGCGAGATGTCGTACGAGTCGAGTCCCGCCGGGGTGCTCGCACGAGCCAGGGATCGCCTCGCCGAAAACCTCCCCGGCGGTGATGGTCGCTCCAACGGCGGGGAGTGACATGCGCTGCGCGCGGAGGAGCTGAGCCATGGCTCTAGCGACGAGCACCGCGTCATCCCACGCCAATCGGACCGACCTCGATGTCCGCGGTATCGCCCGCCAGCTTGCGCGCGAGCTCCGGGGCGAGGTGCGGTTCTCGCCCGGGAGCCGGGCCTTATACGCGAACGACTCATCTGTATACCGCCAGCTACCGCTTGGCGTGGTGGTTCCGCGTGACGCCGCGGATGTGGTGAGCGCGGTGCAGATCTGCCATCAGCACGGGGCGCCCCTGGGGGCGCGCGGCTGCGGGACAGGGCTGGCAGGGCAGACGGTGAACGAGGTTGTGCTGTTCGACTTCTCCAAGTACATGAACGAGATCGTCGAGCTCAATCACGAACGGCGGTTCGCCCGGGTGCAGCCTGGAGTGGTGCTCGACTGGCTGAGGAACGCTGCCGAGGAGCACGCTCTGACGTTCGGTCCCGACCCCGCCACGCATAGCCGCTGCACGCTGGGCGGGATGATCGGCAACAACTCGTGCGGCACCCACTCGATCATGGCGGGAGTAACCGCCGACAACATCGAGGCGCTCGACGTGGTGCTCAGCGACGGCACGCGGCTTACTCTCCCGAACTTCGTCGACGAAGACGAGCTGGTGCGGACGATCGAGGCAGGTGGTCGGGTCGGCCAGTTATACGCCCGGCTGCGTGATCTCCGGGATCGCGACGGCGAGCTGATTCGGGAGCGCTACCCGCAGATCCCGCGCAGAATCTCTGGCTACAACCTCGATCGGCTGTTGCCCGAGCATGGCTTCAATCTCGCCGGAGCGGTGGTGGGCAGTGAGGCGACATGCGTCCTAGTCCTCGAGGCGCGCTGCAAGCTGATCGACAGCCCACAGCACCGATCGCTGGTTCTGGCCGGCTACGACGACTGCCCGACGGCCGCCGATCAGGTGCCCGCGGTGATGGAGTTCGATCCGATCGGGCTTGAGACGTTCGATCGGCAGTTAGTCGCCAACGAGCTGCGGAAGGGTTTCAAACGTCATCCAGACTTGTTACCGGAAGGCGGTGGCTGGCTGCTCGTAGAGTTCGGCGGGGATTGCGAGGCCGAAGCCCAGGAGCAAGCCGAGCGTTTCGCGGATGCCGTT
>DATJUA010000103.1:0-4523 GCA_035502815.1 Solirubrobacteraceae bacterium | reverse complement strand
AGCACGCCGTGGGGCATCCGGCCGCCCAGCTTCTGGTAACGGTCCGGTGTTTTCAGGAAGTCGACGATCTCGGTCAGCTCGGCTTTGGCTTCTTCGATCCCGGCTACGTCGTCGAAGCTCACCCGGATCTTCTCGGGGTCGACGCGGCGGGCCTGCGAGCGGCCGAACCCGCCCAGTCTGCCGGCGCCTCCCTGGGCGCGGCGCGCGACGAGCCAGAACAGCCCTATGAACAACAGCGTGGGCCCGAAACCGAGCAGGATCATGGCGACCGCCGAGGTGCCCGTATTTGGATTCTTGGCGTTCACCTGGATGTCCTGCGATCGCAGTTCGCCCACCAGCTCGTTGCTGTTCCAGAACGAGGGGATCTGGGTGGCGAATCGCGTGGTCGGAGTCGCGCTGCTGTCGTTCGCCGGGTAGCGGACCTTGGATTTGAACGTCCCGTCGATCATGTCCCTCTTGGTGCTGATCGATGACACCTGGCCGTTCTGAACCTGGTTTAGGAAGTAGGGACTGAACGGCACGGTAACCCGCGGCTGGCCCGTCGTCCGTGTCGTCACCGCCAACAGGAAGTTGATCGCCAAGAGCACCAGGACGAAGGTCCAAAACCTCCGCTGGCGGTGCGGCGGGGTTGGCTTTTTCTCATCGGGCGCCCCGCGGCCGTCCGGAGCGGGCGCGACCCGCCAGCCGCCTTTGTCCCGGGGCATTGCCGCGGGTGGAACTGGCTTGTCGGTGTGACGGAACATCATGTTTCAGTTAGTTGATCGTGCTCAGTCCTGGGTGTTGTTCGCGATTGAGAGCATTCCTGTCCGCATGACTTCTTTCGCCAGTGAACTCACTGGTGGGGTCCCTGGGACCAGGGAGGAAGCCAGGGCACTCACGGGCGCAGTCTCGCCACGCGAGGGTCAGCATTGTCCTCGTTATCGACCAAGGAGAAGCAACACATGTCAGTCACAACGACCACCGAGGAACCTCGATCATGAACTGGCCTCGCCTGCTGATGTGCTGGATCCCCGAGGGCTGGGACGGCCCGACTGGCCCCTCTCGCCTAGGCGATATGGAGGTCGTTTACGTCGACCGGGCGCACGGCTTCGGCCTGTTTCTGATGCGAAGCGCCCCGCGCGTATAACGGCTGCGGCTGCACCCCGCATGACCGACCTGATGGAAGAAAAGGGGCCCGACGTCCCCGGCAGCGGCAACCCGTCCGATGCGTCGGTCACGCCGGACGCGGCGCTGCCCGCGCTCGACGACCGGCAGGTGGACGGGCTGCGGGAGGTGGGACGTCTATGGACGGCCTGGACGCCCGCTCGCGAGGCGTGGGAGCGCGCGCTACCGGTGGATCCCCATCTCAAGTACCTGGCGGATCAGCCGGCGCGGGCCAGCACGTTCGTAAGCATTCGCAGCCGGGGCTCCGGCGACGCGGACGAGATCGAATCCACGCCGCGCGCGGACGAGCCGGATTCGATGCTGGGACGCGCGAGCTTTCTGACCCGGCGCGTCCTAATCGGTCCCGCGCTCCGGAGCACGGCGATCGCCGAGCAGCAGATGTCGAAGCTGCTTGCGCTGCCGGTCCTGTCGCCGGATGCCCTCTCGTCGGTGGCCTACGGACCGCAGGCCATGATGGCCATCCTCGTCTTGGCCGGTAGCACGGAGCTCAAGCTCTCGCTGCCGATCGGCGCGGTCCTCGTCGTCTTGATGCTCGCCGTCGGCCTTGGCTACCGCCAGGTGATCCGGGCCTACCCGCATGGCGGGGGTTCGTACATCGTGGCCAAGGACACACTGGGCCCGAACTGGGGGTTGCTGGCCGCCGCCGGTCTGATCCTCGACTACATCCTGACCGTGGCCGTGTCGGTGGCTTCAGGGATCGCAGCTATCACCTCGGCCATACCCTCCGTGACGTCAGCCACCGTCCCGCTCGGGCTGGTCGTGATCGCACTCCTTGTGATCGGAAACCTGCGCGGCGTCCGGGCGGCCGGGGCCGTATTCGCGGCGCCCACTTACATGTTCATTGCCGCGATCGCCCTGATCACGATCGTCGGGCTCATCGACTCGGCAATGCATGGCTTCCATGCCGTCGCCCCACCGCCGTACCACGCCACGCAGGCACTCGGGGTGCTGTTGATTCTCCGAGCGTTTTCCTCCGGCGCCACGGCGACGACGGGAATCGAGGTGATCTCAAACTCGGTGCCGGTATTCAAGCCGCCCCAGGCCGACAACGCTCGTCGCACCCTGACGATCATGATCGCGCTGCTGGTTTCGATGTTCATCGGCGTGCTCGTCGTCGCCTACCTGGAAGGCATCGCCCCCGGCGGGCAGACCGTCCTGTCCCAGGTCGCGCATCGCACTCTCGGCAGCGGAGTGCTGTACGCCTACGTCCAAATCGCCACCACCGCGATCCTTCTCATCTCCGCCAACTCGGCGCTGAATGGCTTTCCGCGGCTGCTGTACTTCATGGCTCGTGACCGGTATGCGCCGATGGCGTTCCTACGGATGGGCGACCGGCTCGCGTTCACCGCCGGCATCGTCGTGCTCGCGGTTCCGGCGGCAATCGTCTACGCCGTCTTCAACGGCCAGACCGAGCCGCTGATCCCGCTCTACGCCGTCGGCGTGTTCGTCGCCTTCACGATGGCGCAGAGCGGGATGGTCGCCCACTGGTGGGACCACCGCGAACCCGGGTGGCAACGCGCACTGGGCATCAACCTGCTCGGCGCGGTCCTCTCCGGCGCGGTCGCGATCATCTCCGCGGTCACCAAATTCCCAGAGGGCGCCTGGCTCGTGGTCGTGCTTATCCCCCTGATCGTGCTCGCCTGTCTGCGAATCCACCGCGCCTACGAGCGCGCTCACAGCGAGCTCCTCCCTCGCGGAGACGAGACGTTCCTTACGCCGCCGGCCCACCTGCCGCCCCCACCGCCTCGCGGCGAGGGCCGCCGGCTCCTCCCCGAGCAACAGGACACTCCAAGCGAGATTCAGCACCTGGTGGTGGTCCCCGTGGCGATTCTCAACCTGGCCGCGCTCCGGGCGCTCGCCTACGCCGCCTCACTGCAGATGGCGGTTCTCGCGATCCACATCAGCCCCAGCGAGGAAGAAAGCAACCGCTTTCAGCGGTACTGGACGGCGTGGGGCGCCCACCTACCCCTCGAGGTTGTCGTCTCACCTTACCGCGCCACCGTCGCCCCGTTGGCCAACTACCTCGAAGCCTTGCACCAGCAGCGACCGGACGTCACCCTGACCGTCATCGTGCCGGAAATCATCCCCGCCCACCGCTGGGAGTCGATCCTCCACGGCCACGTCGCCCAGACGCTGCGGCGCACTCTGCTCAGGCACGAGGGGATCGTCGTGACCAGCGTCCCGTTCCATCTGCACGGATGAGCGCGGTGGGCGACGGGCGGAAGCCAATTCGTTCGCTTCCGCCTGAGCGGCTCGTCTTCAGTCCTCGGCCAAGACGGCCGCGATCGACCGGTCCGGCGCCTCCAGCGAAGGCCAATGCCCGACATCGCCCAGCTCGAGCAGCCGCGCAGCGGGGATGCGTTCGCGGATCCGCTCGGCGATGTGAGCGCCGGCCACCGGGTCCTGAAGCCCCCACACGAACTGCAGCGGGAGGTCCGTGCCCTCGAGCGCGCCGACCCACCGATCGCGATGCGTCTCCCGATCGCGGATATAGCGGATGAGCAGGTAGGAATTCACATATCCCTCGTCACGGGCGTACGTGCGCCACATCTCCTCGCTGTCGACGCGCGCGTCGTAGCCGGGTGCGAAGATGATCGCGAGGTCGGAGACGAATGCCTCTTCGGTGTAGTGGGCGCTCTCCACGGGGCCGACGACCGGATCGAGGAACCGACTCTGCTTCTCGGTGCGCCGGTGCAGCTCGGGATAGATCCCGCCGTTCATCAGCGTCATGTCGGTCAGAGACACCGACAGCGAGCCTTCCGAACGGCGTGCGAGCAACTCCTGGCCAACCGAGCTCCCGTAGTCGTGCACGACCGCTCGGGTGACACTCACCCCGTCATGTTCCCACAGGGCCTCCACCAGATCGGCCTGCTCGATCAGCGAGTAGTCGTGCTCGCGCGGCTTCTCGGAGGCGCCAAAGCCGAGGAAGTCCGGCATCAGGAGGCTGTACCTGCCGGCCAGCGCTGGCGCCATCTTGGCCCACTGGTACGACGACGCCGGATAGCCGTGCAGAAGCGTGAGCGGGGGTCCGCTGCCCATCCGGCGCACGAAGATCTCGCGCTCGACTCCGCGTACGCGGAGGGACACGTACTCGCCTTCGGACCACCAGGTCTCGACACGATCGATTGACACATCGGTTGACATTGCGACCTCGCTTCCGGATTGAGTGTTCAGCCGGCTGCCCCGCCCGCGGGCTCCATCCGCAGCCCGCTGACCGACTCGATCGGCGGCCGTTCCGCTACGCGCGCCGCACGTTCGCCAAGTCGCCGCGGACGCCAGACGCGTATGTACTGGGCGGCGACATAGGATCCAATTACGATTCCGACCACCAGGAACTGGCCCACGAACGTCTGGACGTT
>DATJUA010000102.1:0-6726 GCA_035502815.1 Solirubrobacteraceae bacterium | reverse complement strand
GCCGATGCGGTCCGAAACCGCCACGCTCGAGCCGTACGTGCCCCGCGCGGTGCTGGCCCGGCTGGCGCGGGCCTCAATCGATGCCTTGGCCGAGACGGTCGGGTGCACGATGGTCTTCGCCGACGTCTCCGGGTTCACGCGTCTGTCCGAACGGCTGGCGCGCCGGGGTCAGGAAGGAGCCGAGCAGCTCGTCGACGTGATCAACGCCTGTTTCACCGCTCTGCTCGCCGAGGCCTACCGCCGGGGCGGCTCGCTCGTGAAGTTCGGGGGCGACGCGATGCTCCTGCTCTTCTACGACCAGGAGGGAGACCAGCAGCATGCGGTGCGGGCGTGCTGCGCCGCAGCCGCGATGCGGCGTGTGCTCCGCGAGGTCGGCCGGGTGCGCGTCGGGGACACCGACGTCGTCCTGCGGATGTCGGTCGGCGTCCACAGCGGCGAATACACGATGTTCGTGGTCGGAGGCTCGCATCGCGAGTTCCTGATCGGCGGCCCCGCCGCGACCACGGCGGTCGCGATGGAGGCGAACGCGTCCACGGGCCAGATCCTCCTCAGCCCAGACACCGCTGCGCGACTCCCCCGCGGTTGCATGGGGTCGCTCACCGGCCAGGGCGTGCTCCTCAGCCGGTCCCCCCCGCCGTGCGCTTGGGCGCCGCCGGCCGAGCTCGAGAGTCCCGCGCCACAGGCCGTCGCGGACTTCCTGCCCACGGCGATCCGAACGCATCTACTGAGTGGGTCGGCGGTTCCCGAGCATCGCCTCGCGACCATCGCGTTCCTCCAGTTCGGAGGGCTCGATCGGTTGATCGCGCGGGAGGGAACCGAAGCCGCGGCCGCGCGGCTCGACGAGCTCGTGCGGCTCGTGCAGGAGGCGGCTGACCGCTACGACGTCTGCTTTCTGGACTCGGACATCGCCTTTGACGGGGGCAAGATCAGGCTGAGCGCCGGGGTGCCGCGGGCGGTGGGAGATGACGAGGAGCGGATGCTGCTCGCGCTGCGCCACGTCATCGAAGGCGATCCCCCCCTGCCAGTGCGGGTCGGGGTGAACCGCGGCCCGGTCTTCACCGGCCCGGTCGGGCCTTCGTATCGGCGGTGGTATGCGGTCATGGGCGACGCCGTGAACCTCGCCGCGCGGCTTGCCGCCAGGGCGCCGGCCGGCCACCTGTACGCCACCCACGACGTCCTGCGGGGAGCGAAGACGAGCTTCGCCCAGACCGGGCTCGAGCCGTTCAAGGTCAAGGGGAAGTCGCGGCCGGCCAGGGCGTGGGACGTGGGGCCGCCGCTCCGTGGCTCCTCTGAACACGCAATTCGCCTCGAGTTGCCACTGGTGGGGCGGGAAATCGAGCTGGAGATGCTGCGCGCGGCGGTCGTCGCGGCGCAACGCGGCTCGGGAAGGCTGGTCGAGCTGACGGGTGAGACGGGCAGCGGCAAGTCCCGTCTGCTGGCTGAGGCGGGCAAGCTCGCGACTGGAATGGTCGCGCTCCGGGCGGCGTGCGAGGTGTACACGCGCGACACCCCGTACGCGGCCTGGCGGGACCCGCTGCGCCAGCTGCTCGGGGTGGGTGCGCAGGATCCTGACTCGAAGGTGGTCCACCGGCTGCGGGAGGAGGTCGAGCGAGCCGATCCGGAGCTCGCCCCCTGGATCTCGATGATCGGGATCGTCCTCGACGTCGACATCGCGCCGTCTGCCGAGGTGCGGCAGCTTTCCGACGAGTCCTGGCCGGCGAGGCTGCATGAGGTCGTGCTGCAGTTCCTGCGGCGCGCGCTGGTCATGCCGACGATCATGGAGATCGAACAGGCTCACCTGATGGATGCCGCGTCGGTGGAGCTGTTCGCGGCGCTCGCCGGCGAGCTCGAGTCGACCGCGTGGGTGGTGCTCGCGGCCCGCCGTGATGAGCCCGGCGGCCTGGCGCTCGCCGGCCCTCGGCATGTGCGGATCGAGCTCGCTCCGCTATCGCTCGATGAGACCCGGGCGCTGGCGCTGTCGATGCCGGAGGCGAGTCAGGTTCCGCCGCACGTTGTTGAGCTCGCCGTCGAGCGCTCGGGCGGCAGCCCGCAGTTCCTGTTCGACCTGCTCGCCGCCGCGGCCAGTGGGAATCGAGACGCACTCCCCGACACCGTGAGCGCCGCCACGATGGCGCGCATCGACGGCATGTCTCCGGCCGACGCCGCAATTGTTCGCCGCGCCGCCGTGCTCGGGCAGGCGTTTCATCCGGCTCGGCTGATCGACGTTCTCGAGCCAGATCTGGCGCCGCCCGACGACGAGTTCTGGGACCGGATGTCGGTTGTGTTCACGCGCGAGGCCGATGGTCAGGTGAGATTTGTCCGGCCGGCGTTGCAGGAGGCGGCGTACGCCAGTCTCCCGTTCAAGCTGAGGCGGCAGCTGCACGTGGCTGTCGCCCAGCGCCTCGAAGAGGAGCTAGGCGGCGAATACGACGCCGGGCCCGCGGTTCTCTCCCATCATTTCGCGCGCGCCGGCGATAACGAGCGCGCGCACCGCTACGCGATGGTTGCCGCCAAGCGGGCGAGGGAGCGGTTCTCCCACGCTGACGCCGTGCGGCTCTACCGGCGAGCTATCGAGGCGGCACGTGCGCTTGGACCACTGGCCGACGGGGCGACGCTGGCGGAGGCGTGGGAACAGATGGGAGAGGCGCTGAGGTGCGTGGGCGAGCCGGAGGAGGCTGCGAGAGCCCTGACCGTGGCGCGTCGGCTTCTCCGGGGGGACCCGATCGCCCAAGCCCGACTGTGTGACCGCCAGGCCGAGGTCGCCGAGCGGAGTGAGGCGCTGAGCGGTGCCGTCCGGTGGCTCACGCGGGGGCTCAGAAGCCTCGATGGTCTCGATAGCGCTGAGGCGCTGCGCAGCCGGGCACGCCTGCGTTCTCACCTCGCCGGGGTTCGAAATCGACAGGGTCGATGGGCCGAGGCCGCGCGTGTCTCTGAGTTAGCGATTGCGGAAGCCGAGACGGCGGGCGAGCCGCTCGCGGTTGCGCGCGCCTGCTACGCCCTCGACTGGGCCCTCCGGGAGTCCGGGCGATCGGTGGAGGCCAACCATTCCTGGCGCGCATTACAGATATATCGCGAGTTGGGAGACCCTGAGCGCGAGTCTACGGTCCTCAACAACCTCGGGATGTTCGCCTACTTCGACGGACGCTGGGACGACGCGCTTGCGCTCTACCGTCGCTCGCGCGCATCAAGCGAACGGGCCGGAACGCCGGCCGACGTCGCGCGGTCCGATTGCAACATCGGCGAGATCCTGTCCGACCAGGGTCGCATTGACGAAGCCAGGGAGCATCTGAAGAGGGCTCGTCGCGTCTGGCGCGGGACCCGCGAGCCGCACTCAGTGGCATTCATAGACGTGCTCGACGCCAGAATCGCGACGCGGTCGGGACATGGTCGGGACGCTGTGCCCCGCCTTGAGGCGGCGATGGAGGAGCTTCGCCGCTTCAGCATGGATTCGTATGCGAGCTTCGCTCAGGCGCTTCTGGCCGAGGCGGAGGCATGCGGCGGCGACCCCGAGCGTGCGTTACGACTCGCCCGCGAGCAGCTCAACACGCACGATCGAAACGCCCCAATGCTGCGGCGCGTCGTCGGCATCGCATTGGCGCGGCTCGGGCGTGAGGAGGAGGCACGGGGCGAACTGGCCTCAGCGCTTGAGTCAGCGCGCGAGCACGGTGCCGAGTACGACGTGGCAGCGACAGTCAGCGTGATCGAGGCATTGGACGGTGCTGACCCCGATTTGCTCCGAGAGCGGGACGAGATCATGGGCCGGTTGAAGATCGTGCGGCTCCCGGCGCCGACGCTGAGCTGACCGCCGGCCGCTCGGCTAGGAGCCGCCCCACGGGTCGCCGCCGCCCTTGGTCACAACCGGCACCCGCACGGTCATGATCACGTCCTCGCCGGTCGAGCTGCTCGAGTCGGACGCGGTCGTGACCGACTGCACGCAGGGCCGGGTGGCCGCGCCCGCCGGCAGGTTCGGGTTGACGCACATGGGCAGGAGACCGACGTATCCGTGCGTCCCGTCGGGCAACACGGTCGGTGCGGCAGGCTTGCCAGAGAATGTCCTGAAGTGGAAGTTCGCCGCCAGGCAGAAGTGGATCCCATTGGCGGTGGCGTTCGTGATCCGATCGGTGATCAGGTAGCTGATCTTCACCGGCGTAGCCGTCAGAAGCTGAAACGCGAAGGTGATCGGGTCCTTCTTCGTGTAGCCGGCGCACGAGACCTGGCGTCCGACATCGACCTTGCCGACGAGCGTCCCAGACTGGTTTCGGTCGACGAGCGTGGCGGTCGGGGCGGTCTTGACCGCGATCCCGAATCGGCTGGACGGTGGCGGGGGTGCGCCGGGGGCGCCGCCCACCAGGAGCGGCGACGACACGGTAGTCCCGCAGCTGCTGCTGATGCGGGTACAGCTCTTGGTGCGGGCGAGCGCGCTACCCGGGAGTGCCAGCAGCGCGCAGGCGAGCAGGCCGAGCGCGGCGCAGGCCCACGCAGCTCGCGATTGCTGCCGTCCTGGAAGTCGCATAGGTCCCCCTCCTTCTCCGACTCGGGCGCGGCGATGCGGCACTCGCGCCCCGGTAGAGGGGAACCTACCGGCTGCCGGCGCCCGTTTGGCGAAAACGTGGCGCGTCATGCGGGCGTGCCGGGTCGCCGTCCGTCCGGAATTTCCGCCATTCCGCGACCGTCTGTCCGCTGCTGACGGATTTCGGGTCCGGCGGTGGCGGGGCGGGTCGGGTTCCGGGTAGCAACGCGGCTGGTTTGCCGGTGGCGCTGCGGCTGGTTTCCCGGTAGGAAGGCGGCTGGTTTCCCGGTAGGAAGGCGGGTGGTTGGCGACGCCGGCGCGGGCTGGGGTCGGCGACCCGCGCTGGCGCCGGCGCGCCGAGCTTGCTTTGCAAGGTCCCAAAATGGCTTGCCAGTTGGGGTACACTGCGCCGGTCAGCCAATAGCCGTAGCCGCCCGAGCACAAGCGGCGCCGCGCCACATACGCGGCGATCCGAGGGCGGGGTCCGTGAGAGCTGAGCGTCCCTGCACAGGGCATCGTTGCCGTGTGCTATCTTGAGTGGTCGCGCTTCGTGGGGTGTACGTGCCTCGAGAAGCGCAACTCTGCCTCCCTCTCGACCGTTTCCGAGGAGTCGCCGTCTTGGCAACCACTCATGCCCCCCGGACGCGCCGGAGCTTCGCGCGTCTGAACAAGGTCCTTGAAGTCCCCAACCTCATAGATATCCAGCGCAAGTCCTTCGCCTGGCTGACTGATCCCGATGGTGGCGGCCTGCGCGAGACGATCGACGACATCTCGCCGATCGAGGATTACACCGGCAACCTCGCCGTCCAGTTCGGCGATTTCACCTTCGACGAGCCGGTCGCCGACCTCGAGCAGTGCCGCGAGAAGGATCTGACCTACGCGCGGCCGCTGACGGTGACCGTCGCGTTCATCAACCGGGAGACCGGCGAGATCCGCGAGCAGTCCGTGTTCATGGGCGATTTCCCATGGATGACCGAGCGCGGCACGTTCATCATCAACGGCACCGAGCGCGTCGTGGTCACGCAGCTGGTCCGTTCCCCCGGCGCCTACGTGATGGAGCCGAAGGATCGCGAGAAGCAGGTGTTCATCGCGAACCTGATGCCGGCCCGTGGCTCGTGGCTCGAGCTCGAGATCGACAAGAAGGGCCGCGTCTATGTCCGCATCGACCGCAAGCGCAAGCTGCCGGTCACGGTCCTCCTGCGCGCGATGGGCTACGCGTCCGACGAGGAGATCCTGAATCTCTTCGACAACTCGCTCTACATCCGCCTGACCCTCGACTCCGACCCGGAGATGGTCCGCAGCGAAGAGGGCTCGCTGATCGAGCTGTTCAAGAAGCAGCGTCCCGGCGAGCCGCCCTCAGTCGATGCCGCCCGCTCGCTGCTGAATCAGCTGTTCTTCGATCCCAAGCGCTACGACCTCACGCGCGTGGGCCGCTACAAGCTCAACTCGCGGCTGGGCCTCGACATCGACCTCGAGACCCGCACCCTGACCCACGACGACATCATCGCCCTGGTCAGGGAGCTGATCACGCTGCCGCGGCTGCTCGGGATGCCCGAGGACGACGGGGTGGAGACCAAGGACTACGCCGCTGAGGCGCTGTCGCTGCCGCGTGAGCCGATCCAGGATCACCTCGACGAGTACGAGCACTTCGGCAATCGCCGTCTGCGCACCGTCGGCGAGCTGATTCAGGAGGCGTTCCGCATCGGCCTGTACCGGATGGAGCGCGTCGTGCGCGAGCGCCTCACCACCGAGGACGCGGACACGATCACGCCTCAGACGATCGTCAACATCCGGCCGGTCGTCGCGGCGCTCAAGGAGTTCTTCGGCTCCTCGCAGCTCAGCCAGTTCATGGACCAGACGAACAGCCTGTCGGGCCTCCGGCACCGCAGGCGTCTGTCGGCGCTCGGCGCCGGCGGTCTGACGCGCGAGCGCGCGCCGATCGAGGTGCGCGACGTGCACCCCACCCACTACGGGCGCATGTGCCCGATCGAGACGCCGGAAGGGCCGAACATCGGCCTGATCGGCTCGCTGTCGTCCTATGCGGAGGTGTCCGAGCACGGATTCGTGACCACCCCCTACCGGGTCGTCAAGAACGGCAAGGTGACCGACGAGATCGTCCACCTCGACGCCACCCAGGAGGAGGAGCGGATCATCGCCCAGGCCAACACGCCGGTCGATAGCCACGGCCGCCTCACGGGCGAGGAGATCGTGTGCCG
>DATJUA010000101.1:0-2319 GCA_035502815.1 Solirubrobacteraceae bacterium | reverse complement strand
CTTCCTTGTGGGGATGAAAAATCCGGAATTAGTCGGCAACCGGACCTGGAATGGCGGAAATTTCACCTGCGGATGGCGGGGCGGAGGCGGACGGTCAGCCCGACAGAACCGAGAGCAGTGCGCCGAGCTTGACCTCGGTCTCGGCGAGTTCGGCTGAGGGGTCGGAGTCGCGGACGAGCCCGCCGCCGGCGTACAGGTGCGCGAGGCGCCCGCGCAGCAGCGCGCACCGCAGGGCGACGCAGAACTCGCCGTCCCCGGTGGCGTCGGTCCACCCCACGGGCCCGGCGTACCAGCCCCGATCGAGCCCCTCGAGCGCTGGGATCAGGGGCGACGCGACCGGCCACGGCTCGCCGCCGACGGCCGGCGTCGGGTGCAGCACGCCGGCCAGCTCGATCGCACTGAGCGGCGAGCCCAGCTGGGCCCGGATCGGCATGCCCAAGTGCTGGATGTTGGCCACGCGCACCAGCGATGGCTCGGAGGCGGCGGTCACCCACACCGAAAATGGCCGCAGGGCCCGGGCGATCCGGCGCGCGACGATTGCGTTCTCCTCACGGTCCTTCTCGCTGCGCAGCAGCTGCTCGCCGAGATGGTCGTCGATCGCCGGGTCCGCGCTGCGCCGGATCGACCCGGCAAGCGCGACGGTCGAGGCTCGCTGCCCCTCCCGCCGGACCAGCAGCTCGGGACTGGCCGCGATGAAGACCCCGTCGCCGCGGCCGACCGCGAACACGTAGCAAGAGGGGAACGCCTCGCGGAGCAATCCGAGCACGGCGCCCACGTCGTGCTCGACTGGCGCGTGCACCTCGACGTCCCGCGCGAGCACGATCTTCTCGAGCTCGCCGGCCCGGATCCGCTCAACCGCACGCGCGACCGCCTCCTCGAAATGCGCCGGCGGCATCGGGCTGAGCACCCGGTAGGTCCCCGCCGGCGCGGGATCAAGCAGAGGCAGCGCGGGCGCGTGCAGCTCGGCCAGCCGCGCATCAACCCGCGCCCGCAGATCTTCAACCGTGTCATCGGGTGCGACGGCGACGTTGACCGTCAACGACACGCGCTCGCCCCGGCGCGCGAGCGACAGCTCCGGCACGACCATGGAGGCGGGCGCGAACCCCTCCCAGCGCGCCGACCCGCCGCCGGCATCGGCAAACGCGAAGCCCCCCACCGCCACGAGCCCGGAGCCGGGCGGCCCGTCGAGATCGTCGGCGAGCGCGTCCGCCGCCAGGTCCGACCAGGCTCGACCGACCTCACCGAAGCGATCGGCACCGCGGGCCTCGAGCACGCGCACGCAGCCGATCGCCGTCAGCGCCGACCCCTCGCGGTCGGGTTGCTCGAGGCAGAACCACGGCTCGCCGGGACGCCGGGATGCCACCGCCGCCGCGGTCGGGTCGATCCCGGATCCAACCTCGGACGTGATGCTGGCCAGCGTCTGTTCACCGGTGGCGCGCGCCCGGCGAAGCGCGGCATCGAGGCGATCACCCAGTCGCCTAGCCGTCTCCGGATGAAGCCGGCCCCACGACAGGGAGCGCCCCGAGGCGATCTGCGTCATGCGAGGAGGCTACCGGGGCGAGCGCCGAGCGAAACTCTCAGGACAGCTAGGTCTCGGTCCGGCCTCGTGCAATCGCGATCTCGCCGGTGCGCGCCATCTCGATCAACCCGAACGGCCGGACCAGCTGCTCGAACGCGTCGACCTTGTCGCACGTGCCCGTGAGCTCGACGACGATCGAGCGCTTGGTCACATCGACGACCTTGCCGCGGAAGATCTCGCAGATCTGCATGACCTCGGCACGGCTGGCCCCGTCGGCGGACACCTTGAACAGCGCCAGCTCGCGGGCGAGCGTCTCGCGCGGCTCGAGATCACGGATCTTGAGCACGTTGACGAGCTTGTGCAGCTGCTTGGTGACCTGATCGATCGGATGCAGAGCCCCGTCGAGGGTCAGCGTGATCCGCGAGAGACGCTCGTCGTCGGTCGGCCCGACGGCGAGCGTGTCGATGTTGAAGCCGCGGCGCGCGAACAGGCCGGCGATCCGGGTCAGGACACCCGGCTTGTTCTCGACCAGGATCGACAGGATGTGCTTGCGGCCGGTGCGCAGGCCGGCCACCGCCTCGAGCTCGTCCAGCGAGAGGACTTCCTTGGTCCCTGGCTCGCCCATGCCTCAGCCCACCATGTTCCGCGCCGGCTGCCCGGCGGGGATCATCGGGTAGGTGTTCTCCTCGCGCGTGACGCGCACGTCGACGAGGACCGGACCGTCAAGGGCCAGCGCCTCCTTCATATCGCTCACCAGCGTGTGCTTGTCGGAGAACCGGAGGCCGGTGGCGCCGTACGCA
>DATJUA010000100.1:0-48745 GCA_035502815.1 Solirubrobacteraceae bacterium | reverse complement strand
CGGCGGTGTCATGTTTCTGACTGTCGGCAAGGGCCTCGCGGTCCGCCGGCGGATGGTCAGGGCAGGCCCGGAGAGCATGATCGGCCACCTCGGCGTGGTGCGCAGCTGGGCCAGCCCGACCGGGTGCGTGATGGTCGACGGCGCGCTGTGGACAGCGCGCCGGTCGGTGCTCGACGACGAAGAGCCGGCGGAGCTGAAAGCCGGGGACACGGTCGTGGTCGACCATCTCGATGGCCTGACGGTCGGCGTCCGCCTCGCCGAGGAGTGGGAGATGGTCCGGTGATCCTGGCGATCGGCATCCTGCTCGTGGTCATCCTGGTGATCGCGCTCACCACGCTCGGCGCCTCCGTCAGGGTGCTGCGGGAGTACGAGCGCGGAGTCGTGTTCCGGCTCGGACGGGTGATGAACCTTCGCGGACCGGGGCTGATCCTGCTCGTTCCGACGATCGACCGGATGGTCCGGGTCTCGCTCCGCACCGTGACGCTCACGGTGCCGCCGCAGGAGGTGATCACGCGCGACAACATCCCGGTCCGGGTCACCGCGGTCGCCTACTACCGCGTGGTCGACCCGAACCGCGCGATCAACCAGGTCGAGAACTTCCACAACGCGACCCTCCAGATCGCCCAGACCACGCTGCGATCGGTGCTGGGCGGCGTCGACCTCGACCATCTGCTGTCCGAGCGCGAAAGCCTCAATGAGTCGCTCCAGCGGGTGATCGACGCGCAGACCGAGCCGTGGGGCATCAAGGTGACCACGGTCGAGATCAAGGACGTCGAGATCCCCGAGCGTATGCAGCATGCGATCGCGCGCCAGGCCGAGGCCGAACGCGAGCGGCGGGCCAAGATCATCAACGCCGAGGGCGAGGCTCAGGCCGCCACGCGCCTGGCCGACGCGGCCGAGGTGATCGGGCGCAACCCGACCACCTTGCAGCTCCGCTACCTGCAGACGCTCCGTGAGATCGGGGCCCAGCAAAACTCGACCGTCGTGTTCCCGATGCCGATCGATCTGGTCAAGCCGGTGATGGATGCGATCGGTCGCGGGGCGTCCACCGAGCCGGCGCCGGCCGCGCGCGACGAGTCAGCGCCGGCGGGGAACGGCGCGCTCGAGCCGGGAAAGTCGCCCGCCCTCGAGCCGGGTCAGTCGCCCGCCCTCGAGCCGGGAAAGTCGCCCGCCCTCGAGCCGGGAAAGTCGCCCGCCCTCGAGCCGGGTCAGTCGCGGGCGCTCGAGGCGGGTCCCGGCGCGCCAGGGTCCGTTCCGGAGCCGAGCGCTGACAGCAACGGGGTCGCCGCTCCGCGTACCGAACCATCACCCGCCGAGGATCGCCTGCCGTAGATGCCGGCACGCCGCGCCAGCGCGGACCTATGTAAAACGCGGCAAAGCCTACGCCCCGGCGCGACCTTGGCGACGTAAGCATCGCCTCCATGCTTATGTCGCCCAGCGGGGTCCGACGGGGGGACTTTGGCGGGTTATGCAGGGTGAGGGCGTGGCCGGACGAGCGGCTAATGCGTCCTCAGCTTTACCGCCACCGTGGTCGCGGTGTGGGTGGCGTCGGTTACCTTCAGGGTGAAGGTCAGCTTGGCCACCTTGTGCTTCTTGACCTTGCTCTGAAGTGACTTGGTCTCGGTCACCAGCGGACCGCTGATCGTCACCGAGACGCTGGCGGCGCCCTTGGCCAGCGTGACCACGAGGCGGCCGGCCTTGAGCGCGACCGTCGCGGCTTTGCCGCCGGAGATACCCAGGCCGCTGATCAAGGTGGTGATCGTGCACTTCTTTCGCTTGTCCTTGAGCGTCGTACACGTCTTGTGTGAGACGAACGCCGAGCGCGAGAAGCGCAGGCCGCCCGGCAGCCCGAAGGCGATCGAGTCGACGTCGGGCCCACCCTTGACGGCGGTGGCCACCTTGAACTTCAGCCGCGGATGGCCGATGGACAGCCCGCCGGTCGAGCCGGTGGCGGTCGGGGCGCAGCCGACGAACTTCACGGCGGCGGTCACGTTGTGCGTGGCCCCGCTTTGACCCGTGAACGCGCCGGCGATGGCGGCCGGCTTGCAGTCGGTGGTGAACGCCTTGTGCCCGTTTGGACCGGTGAGGTCGAGGTTGAGCGAGGTCAGCGGCAGGTCGGGCACGTCGGTGAACGTGACCGAGTCACTCGTCAGGTTGATCGCTCCGCTCAGCGTGATCGCGACCGGCGCCGGGAACACGATCGAGATGATCGGGGTCGTCCCGGAGGCACTCAGCCTGACCGTCCCGCTGGCCAGTGCGATGCTCGGGATCAGCGGCGAGGTCGCCGAGGCGGTGCCGATCTGGCAGGGCGAACTCAGGCAAGGGGCGACGGCGGCCAGATTCGGCTTGAACCCCCCCGGGAGGGTGAGCGTGATCGTCTTGCTGGCCGACTCGTCGGCGGCCTGAGTGATCCCAAGGGCGAGTGCGCCTCCGCTGTCGTGCGCGTCCTTGGTGATGGTGGCGCTGAGAGTTGGTGCATACGGCAAGCTCGTGCAGCCGGTGGGAGTGAACGAACTGGAGGCCGAGCCGGACGGGGTCCCGCTGTAGTACGTCACGGTCATGTTGCTCGTGGCCGGACCGCAGCTGGTGGGCATCCGCGTGAACGGCTGTCCGTTCAGCGTCGGGTCGAACACCGCGCTAAATCCCGTGATCTGAAACGCGGGCTCGGTGTCAGGCAAGGTCGTGGTCAGGTTCAGCCCGCCGGGTTCAGCCGGGTTCAGCGTGACACCCATGTACTGGTTGAGCCCCGTGGCGACGAGCAGTATCCCGGCCGCGTCGCCGTTCTGTCCGGGGACCAGATACAGGTTGCCCGATGGTCCCGGACCTGCATCGGTGCTCACGGTCGCGGTTCCGATCTGACAGGCTGGGGTGAGCTGCTCCGAGACGAGACACGACGCGTTGGCGTTCAGATTGGCCAGCAGCCCGGGCGGCAGTGAGGCCACGAAGGTCTCCGGCGTGTCTCCCGGGTTTGGGGCGAAGCCGAGCGTGAAGTTGAGGGTCGGGTTGCCTCCCGCCTGGGTGCTTGAAGGCGAAATGGAAATCGACTCGGACGCCATCGCGGCGTCCGGCAGCGCGGCGAACGCGACCACTGCTGCGAGTAGCCCAACCAGGGCTCGCCTCGGTCGTGGTGACACTTGGCAGATACCTCCCTCTAGACCTTTGCCTCACCGCGCGACCCCTCCACCCCTGACTCTCACCACGCCCGGCCGAATCATTCGAAGCGTGAGCAGCCGCGGAGGTCGCGCCGTGCGCCATGCTACCCCCCGGATCCGATCCTGCATAGTGTCGGGTAGGCATGAAAATCCTCGTCTTCAGCGATCTTCACCGGGATGTCCAGCGGGCTGAGCGACTGGTCGAACTTGCGCGTGAGGCCGACGTCGTCGTCGGCGCGGGCGACTACGCGACGATGCGCGAGGGGCTGGCGAGCACGATCGAACTGCTCAGCCGAATCGAGGCGCCGACCGTGCTCATTCCCGGCAACGCGGAGAGCGACGCCGAGCTGGTGCAGGCCTGCGCCTCGTGGACCAACGCCCAGGTACTTCACGGCCAGGGCACGGAGGTCGACGGCATCGCGTTCTTCGGGCTGGGCGGCGGTATTCCGCCCACCCCGTTCGATTGGAGCTTTGACCTGAGCGAGGACGAGGCTGCCGCCAAGCTCGAGGGCTGTCCCGAGGGCGCCGTCCTCGTCGTGCACTCACCGCCGCAGGGATACGTGGACGAGGCGAACGGCCGCCACCTCGGCAGCCGTTCGATCCTGGAAGCGATCGAGCGCACGCACCCGGTCCTGGCCGTATGCGGTCACATCCATCAGTGCTGGGGCGGCGAGGCTGGGATCGGCACCACCCCGGTCGTCAACGCGGGTCCGGACGGGTTGCTCCTCGAGATCTGAAGTTCCGGCGCGGGACTCGCGCCGCCCCGTGGGATCTCCGCGCCGGCGCTCCGGGCGAGCCGCGTGACGAGCAGCGCGAGGGCGGGGATCGCCACCAACGCGATCATGCCCAGGAACCAGGCCTGCCCGGCGTCGGTGCCCTCGCCGAGGGCGTGGACGAGCCCGGCCAGCCAGACGAGCGCGGTGAATCGGTGGAGCTTGCGCCAGCGCACGGCCCCAATCCAGCGACGCGCGTCGTACGACAGGCCAAGCAGGGCCAGCCCCCAACCGGAGACGATGCCGAGTGAGGTCCAGAACGTCTTGTAGCCGGCGAGGAATGGAATCGCGATGTCGGCGATCGAGTAGTGCACGTAGGAGTCGCCGAGCAGCGACACGCCGTGGACGACGATCGCCACGATGGTGGACAGGGCCAGCGTGTCGTGCGCGGTGCGCAGCTCGGTCGTGCGGCCCTTGATCAGCTTGGTGCTCATCAAGAGACCGAGTGACACCGCGAGGCTGGCCAGCACCAGGGCGGCGAAGCCCGCGGCGCGGCTCGTGATCCAGAACAGATAGGGCCCCGGGTCGATCGTCATGCTCACAGCATCGGAGCACGGCGATAGAACGGCGTAGGGGCCGCGTAAGAGCTTTATACGAGCGCGCTAGTGCTCGATGTAGCCCGCGCGCACGGCGGACTCGCGGCGGATCTGCGACTGGCTGCCCTGGGCGGCGGCCGGCGCGTAGGTCACGTCGAAGGACCGACCGCCGGCGGTGAGCGCCGAGGGAGCCGCGGTGCCGAGGGTGGCGGTCGCGTTGCGAGCCACGATCAGCCGTTGGGCGCCGGCGATCAGGTCGATCCTGGTCCGGCCCCAGAAGGGGCTCGCGATTGCGCCCACCCGCCCGTTCAGCGTGGTGGCGGTCGCCGAGTCGAACGGCACCGATCCGAAATCGGCCAGCGGCAAGGCCTCGCAGGCGAACTGGCTGAGACACTGGGACGGCGCCTCGACGATCCACTCGGCTGAGCTCACGTCGATCGACGCTGCGTTCAGCGTCTTGTGGAAGCTCCGATGGCTGGTCTCATCGTCGAGCCCGATCACCACCTGGTGCCCCGTGACGGTCACGGTCGCGTGCATGACGTCGCCGGGCGACACGGTCAGGGAGATCGTCTTGGAGGGCGCCGGTACCAGCTCGTACCAGGCACTCGAGACGACCTTGCCCGCGGCGTTGCAGTCGACCTCAGTCCCCGTCTGCTCGAGTGCATCCGATGTCGGCCTGTAGCCGCCCAGCCCGACCCACATCGCGGAATAGCTCGGCTGGCCCGGGACACACGTGGCGTCCGGCTGGGTCCACGTGGCCGACACCTGGCGGAACGACACGTTGGGGCGGTGGACCGCGTAGCCGGCCCAGTTGGTGCTCTGCGTGATGTTGGCCATCGCGGCCGGAGCGCCCGCCAGGGCGGCGGCGAAGACCACGGCGCTGGCCAAGCCGCGCCGCACTTAGCTTCTTGCCCCCACGTCGTCTCGATCGATCAACTCACTACCCCCTTGCGGCCTGGAGCAGCGCCGCGCCGTATCCCTGGCAGTCGTACATGGTCACCGTGCCTGTGCTCGTACTTAACGTGACGGCACGGCACGTCTTTGCAACCACGTCGAACGCAGCTTCGCTCCCGGTCCGGGTGTCTCCCGGAAGGCCTCCGCCCTGGGAGCCGTCGTCGACGAGCACCCAGCGCAACTTGCCGGCCTGCACCTCGTGGGCCAGCCAGGAGACGCTGACCGTGCTCTCGAGTCCCGAGAAGCCGCCGAGGCCGGCGACGTTCGCGTCCGAGGACAGGATGGCCGCTGCCGCGGTGCTTTGACTCTCTACCCCAATGGTCCCCCCACCGTGTTGCTCGACGTACCTTACCGCCGCGGTCAGCGCCGCAGTGTTATTTCCGAAGCCGCCCGCGCCGCCGGACGATCCGCCCCGGCCGCCTGAGAGTCCCCCGGTCGGAGAGCCGCCACCGAACAGGCTGGGCGGAGCGAACCCACCGCCGCCGCCAAACCGGCGCGCACCGCCGCCAAAGCGCCCCCCGCCGGCACCGCCACCGAAGCCGCCGCCGCCGGGACCGCCGATCGAGGCACTGGCCGGCCCGCCGGAGGGGAACGTGCTGTTGGTCGCGTGCCCGAGCGTCTGCGCCGCCCAGGTGGCCGGCGCTGCCAGCAGCGCCGCCAGCGCCACTCCGACGAGCACCGCGCGAGCACGCCTCGGCAGCTGGAGGGCCAGGGCGATGGCGCACGCGCCGGCTACTCCGATCACGAGCGGTGTCGCCCAGGCCAGGGAGCCGCCCAACGTACCCAGCACGACGAGCTCGGTGATCGCGCCGGCCGCGATGGCCAGCGGCGCGAGGATGCGCGCCGTCCGCAGCGCACTCGCGGTGTCGAGCGATCGCGGCGCCATCAGGCCGACGCCCGCGCCGATGAGGGCCGCGGCGAACGGCGACAGGAACGACACGTAGTACGGGTGGAAGATCCCGGAGGCGAAGCTGAAGACGACCGCGGTGACCAGGAACGCGCCGCCCACGACCATCAACCAGCCGGTGCGTGGGTCGCGCCGGCGCAGCCGGGTCAGCACGAGAATGGCAACGCCCGTCACTACCGCGAAACCGAGCAGCCACCCGGCCTGGTCGCCGAGCGCGGACCCGAGCAGCCGGAATATCCCGGTGTTGCCGCCGAACACGCTGCCGGCGATGGCTCCGCCGCCACCCGGCCCGCCCCCGCCCGATGGCCCGCCCGTTTGCCCGGCGACCCGCCCCAAGCCGTTATATCCAAAAATCAGTGACCAGATGCTGTTGTCGGACGTGCCGGAGATCCACGGCCTATCCGCCGCCGGCGTCAACGTCACGAGCAATGGCCAGGCGCCCCCGACGACGATCATGGCCAGGCCGCCGTACGCGAGCTGGCGAAAGGCCCGCAAGCGAATGCGCCACGTGTCGCCCCAGCGGGTCCACATCCAGGCCAGCGCGATCCCCGGGACGACGAACAGCGCCACGCCCATTTTGGCCTCGAACCCGAGGCCCACACACACGCCGCACCACACGAGGTATTTAGTTGAATGGTCGGCGGCGCCTGACGGCGGCGCCTTAGTCGTCCGCCCGGTCTCGAGCGCGCGCAGCGCGAACCACAGCGCAGCCACGCAGCACAGGATCAGCGCCTCGTCGGGGTTGTTGTCGCGTGCCATCGCGACCGTGATCGGGGTCAACGCGAACGCCAGGCCCGCGGCGGTGCCGGCCACGCGGCCGAACATCCGGCGCGTGATGTCGTACACGAGCGCCACCGCCGCAACGCCCATCAGCGCCTCGGGGACGAGGATGCTCAGCGAGTGAAACCCGAAGATGCGGGCCGACAGCGCCTCTATCCAGAACGCGAGCGGCGGTTTGTCGACGGTCATCAGGCCGCTCTTGTCCAGCGAGGCGAACAGGAAGTCGTGCCAGTTCGTGCTCATCGAGCGGACCGCCGCGGCGTAATAGGTGTTGGCCCAGCCGTTGACGGCGAGGTTCCACAGGTTGAGCACGGCGGCCAGCGCCATCAACCCGAGCAGCTCGGGGCGGGCCAACAGCGCGCCCACCCGCAGCGGGCGCAGGACACGCGAGCCGGGCCGCGCCGCGGGTGGCGCAGGGTATGAAGCCGTGCTCACGGCGCGAGCTGGGGACGCCGGGGCGAGGGGAGCACGGGGCGAGCGGCGGGCTCGCGGTGCACGAGCAGCCGTCCGACGCCGCGAAGGTCGGCAAGCGCGGTGGCGACGATGTCCACCCGCGAGTCGAGATCCTCAACCCAGTCCACCGGGACCTCGTGGATGCGCAGGCCGTGGCGCTGCGCGACCACGAGCAGCTCGGTGTCGAAGAACCACTCCTGGTCGGCGACGAGCGGGAGCAGCTCGTGCGCGGCGTCGGCGCGGATCGCCTTGAAGCCGCATTGCGCGTCGCTGAAGCGGGCGCGCAGGACGAGGCGCAGGAGCCGGTTATACGAGCGCGAGATCAGCTCGCGCTTGGCGCTGCGGCGCACGCGCGCCGCGCGATGTAGACGCGTGCCGATGGCCAGGTCGCTGTGTCCCGACATGAGGGGCGCCACCAGGGGCAACAGGGCGGTGAGGTCGGTCGAGAGGTCGACGTCCATGTAGGCCAGGACCTTCGCGTGGCTCGCCGACCAGGCGATCCGCAGAGCGCGCCCGCGGCCCTTGGCCGGTAGGTGCATGGCACCGACCTCGGGCAGCTCGTACATGAGCCGTCGCGCCACCTGGAGCGTTCCGTCGGTACTCGCGTTGTCGACGATCGTGATCTGCCACGAGAACGGGAACGCGGTCGACAGGTAGGCGTGGAGCATGCGGACCGAGCCCTCGAGCGCGAGGTGCTCGTTGTAGACGGGGATCACGATCTCGACGTCGGGGCGTGGTTCGACGCGGCGTCCGCGGGTGGCGTCATCGCGAGCGCCTGGCGTGGTGGTGAGGACCGAGCCGCTCATGGCTGATCGGGCGCGCGGTGCGCCTCGGCGTAGACGCCGGCCGCGGCCAGCGCCGCGAATACGCCCGCGGCCAGGGTGGCGAGGGTCCAGGACAGGATGGTCATCGTCGGTCTCCTCCGACTTCGGGGGCGAGGGTCATGCGAGGAGAATCGGGCCCCGGTCGAAGGTCGCGTGAAGACGTCGCTAAGACGTGCGTAGGAGTCGAGTCCTAACCTTGGAAGCACCCAGAACCAGGAGAAACCAACCTTGAACCCCAACAGCTACAACGCCAAGGCGACCCTCGCCGTGGGTGGCCGGGAGTACGAGATTTTCCGGCTCGACGCGCTCCAGGCGAGCTACGACATTGCTCGCCTGCCCTTCTCGCTCAAGGTCCTGCTCGAGAACCTGCTGCGGTGCGAAGACGGGGAGTCGATCCGGGCCCAGGACATCGACGCGCTGGCGCGCTGGGACGCCCAGGCCGAGCCGGCGACCGAGATCGCGTTCACGCCGGCGCGCGTGATCATGCAGGACTTCACCGGGGTGCCGGCGGTCGTCGACCTCGCCGCGATGCGCGACGCGATGCGCGAGATGGGCGGCGATCCGGGCAAGATCAACCCGCTGGCGCCGGCCGAGCTGGTGATCGACCACTCGGTGCAGGTGGACGTGTTCGGCTCGAGCCTCGCCTTTGCCCGCAACGCCGAGCTCGAGTTCGAGCGCAACCGCGAGCGCTACGCTTTCCTGCGCTGGGGGCAGGGGGCGTTCGACAACTTCAAGGTGGTCCCGCCCGACACGGGGATCGTGCACCAGGTCAATCTCGAGTACCTGGCCCGCGTCGTATTCGTGAATGACTCGGACTCGTCGGGTCCGCCGCAGGCCTACCCCGACACGCTCGTCGGGACCGACTCGCACACGACGATGATCAACGGGCTCGGCGTGCTCGGCTGGGGCGTCGGCGGGATCGAGGCCGAGGCCGCGATGCTCGGCCAGCCGCTGTCGATGCTGATCCCCCAGGTGCTCGGGTTCAAGCTGACCGGCTCGCTGCAGGAAGGGGCGACCGCGACGGATCTTGTTTTGACCGTGACCGAGATGCTGCGCTCGCGCGGCGTGGTGGGCAAGTTCGTCGAGTTCTACGGCGAGGGCCTGGCGGGCCTGCCGCTGGCCGACCGGGCCACGATCGGCAACATGTCGCCCGAGTTCGGGTCGACGTGCGCGATCTTCCCGATCGACTCAGAGACGCTGCGCTACCTCGAGTTCTCCGGGCGCCCGCGCGAGCTGATCGAGCTGGTCGAGGCGTACGCGCGCGAGCAGGGGCTGTGGCACGACTCGGAGTCCGAGGAGCCAACGTTCTCCGACAAGCTCGAATTGGATCTCGCCACCGTGGTGCCGAGCATCGCCGGCCCGAAGCGGCCTCAGGACCGCGTCTCGCTGACGGAGTCAAAGCCGAGATTCCGGCTGGCGCTCGAGGGATATCTGCCCGAGGAGGACTCCGAGGACGAGGCGATCGAGGAGAGCTTCCCGGCGAGCGATCCGGTGTCGACGCATGTCCCGAACGGCGTCGGTCACGAGCCTGGTTCAAGCGTGGGCGGCGCGCAAGTCGCCGACCGCCGGGCCACCCGGGTGCCGGTCACGCTCGAGGACGGGACCGAGACCGATCTCGATCACGGCCGCGTGGTGATCGCGGCGATCACATCGTGCACCAATACTTCGAACCCGTCGGTGATGCTGGGCGCAGGGTTGTTGGCCCGTAATGCCGTGCAGCGGGGGTTGACCGTGAAGCCGTGGGTCAAGACCTCGCTGGCGCCCGGCTCGAAGGTGGTCACCGAGTACCTGGACCGCGCCGGGCTGACCGAGTACCTGGACGAGCTCGGCTTCAACCTGGTCGGCTACGGCTGCACGACGTGCATCGGCAACAGCGGCCCGCTGCCGGCCGAGATCTCGGCCGCGGTGCAGGACAGCGACCTCGCCGTCGTCTCGGTCCTGTCCGGGAACCGGAACTTCGAGGGCCGGATCAACCCCGACGTGAAGATGAACTACCTGGCCTCGCCGCCGCTGTGCGTGGCGTACGCGATCGCGGGCACGATGGACATCGACCTCTATGACGAGCCGCTGGGCGAGGACCGCCACGGCGAGCCGGTGTTCCTGAAGGACATCTGGCCCGATTCGGTCGAGGTGGCGGCCACGGTCGAGGAGGCGGTCCAGTCGGACATGTTCCACAAGAGCTACGGCGAGGTGTTCGACGGGGACGAGCGCTGGAACTCGCTCGAGGTGCCGACCGGAGAGCTGTTCGACTGGGACCCGCGCTCGACGTACGTGAGGCGGCCGCCGTTCTTCGAGGAGATGCCGCGCGAGCCCCAGCCGCTCGAGGACATCGAGCGCGCGCGGGTGCTCGCGGTGCTCGGCGACAGCGTGACCACCGACCACATCTCACCGGCGGGGTCGATCAAGCGCGACGGCCCGGCCGCGGCGTATTTGCACGAACACCACGTGGAGGCGCGGGACTTCAACTCCTACGGGTCGCGGCGGGGCAACCACGAGGTGATGATGCGCGGGACGTTCGCCAACATCCGGTTGCGGAATGTTCTGGCTCCCGGGACCGAGGGTGGCGTGACCGTGTATCTGGGCGCCGACGGCCACGGCGAGCAGATGTCGATCTACGACGCAGCGATGAAGTACATGGAGGCCGACGTCCCGCTGATTGTTTTGGCGGGCAAGGAGTACGGCTCCGGGTCATCGCGCGACTGGGCGGCCAAGGGGACGCGGCTGTTGGGCGTCCGGGCTGTGATCGCCGAGAGCTTTGAGCGGATCCACCGCTCGAACCTGGTCGGAATGGGCGTGCTGCCCCTGCAGTTCGCGGCCGGCGAGTCGGTGACGTCTTTGGGGTTGACCGGTCGCGAGGTGTTCACGATCGCGGGCATTGCCGGCGCGGATCGGATTCCGCGGGAGCTGACCGTACGCGCGGATGACCGCGAGTTCGGGGTCACCGTGCGGATCGACACGCCCAAGGAGCAGCAGTACTTCCGGCACGGCGGCATCCTGCAATTCGTCTTGCGTTCGCTGCTCGGGTAGGTTCGCCGCCGAACTTTGGCGCTCGGCTCTCGCCCTGCGCGGGTGGAGCGCCAAAGTCCTGGGTTTCCAGGAGGTTTTTCGGGGTAGGTACGCGCCTATGGCAGCGATACGGAATGTGGTGCGTTGGATCGCGTGGCAGATCATCGACCACGAGTCGCCGGCCAACCAGCCGCCCGCGCACATCACCGTTCTCTCGGCTGGCGGCGTCGAGGACTTCTAGACCCCCGCCCGGCGCAGAGCTAAGGGTTCACTAGGCGGCGGGCTGGAGCGGCTCGAGCTCGTCGCTCCCGGCCAGCTCAGCGAGCGCCTTGCGCTCGAGCTTGCGAACCGCGTCGGAGGAGATTCCGAGCCGGCGGCCGGCCTCTCTGAGCGGCGTTGGGTCGGCGCCACCGATCCCGTAGCGCAGTGCCACGACCTGGCGCTGGGTCTCGGGCAGCCGCTCGAGGGCGCGATAAAGAGCCTCGTCGCGCGCGGCGAGCTCGACCTCTTCGTCGATCGGGGTCGCGTCGCTGGCCAGGAGCGCCCCGAGCGTCGTCTCCTCCTCCTCGCCCACCGGCCGGTCGAGGCTCGTGACGACGCGAGCGATCTCCCGCGTCGCGTGCACCTCGCGCACGTCGAGCTCTGCCTCCTGGGCGATCTCCTCGTCGGTCGGCTCGCGCCCGAGCTGGGCGATCAGGGTCGCGCGGGCGCGCCCGATCCGCCGTTCGCGCTGCCCGATGTGGACGGGAACCCGGATTGGCCGAGCCCGGTTGGCGATCGCCCGCTGGATCGACTCCCGGATCCAGAACGTCGCGTAGGTGGAGAACTTGTAGCCCTTGCGGTAGTCGAACTTCTCGGCCGCCCGGATCAGGCCGAGCATGCCCTCTTGGATGAGATCGAGCAGCGGCAGGTCCAGACCCTCGTAGCTGCGCGCGTTGGAGATCACCAGGCGCAGGTTCGAGTTGACCAGCCGCTCCTTGGCGGCCAGGTCGCCTCGCTCGATCCGCCGCGCCAGCTCGGCCTCCTCGGTCCGGTTGAGCAACCGGTGGCGCCGTACCTCGGACATGAACAGAGACATCGAGTCAAGCGTGCGTTCGGGCGTTTCGTGGGCGCGTTGCGCGTCCGCGGCGTCGCGATCCGCGTCGCGACCTGCGTCGCGCTCCGGGTACCGAGCGGGGCCCCCGTCGCCGTCCCGCAGCTCGATTCCCCGCTCGGCGAGCAGGCCACGGATCGAGTCGAGCTCGGCGTCGCGGTCGTTGACTTTCAAGTCCGGAGACATGCCTCGGAAGTGCTACCCGGATGGGCCACGCTGAACACGCCTCAGGAGACACACACCGCAATCGAGCGCGTTACTGAATAGCCTTCGGTGCATGAGTTCGCCGGAACTGCTCATGCGCCTGCTCCGCACCCCCGGCCCCTCGGGGCACGAATCCGACGCCGCGAGGGTCTGGCGCGACTACTGCTCGAGTTTTGCCGCGGAGGTCGGTGGCGACAAAGTCGGCTCTTCCTACGCGCGCGTGCCGGGCACCGCCGGCGGGCTCACGGTGGCCGTCGTCGGCCACATCGACGAGATCGGCCTGCACATCTCGCACATCGACGACGACGGATATCTGCGCTTCGGTGAGGTCGGGGGATGGGACACGGGTGTCCTGATCGGGCAGCGTGTGAGCATCCGCACACGCGAGGGCGACGTGCCCGGGGTGATCGGCCGCAAGCCGATCCACCTGCTCAAGGACGACGCCCGCACGAAGCTGCCGGAGATCAAGGATCTGTACATCGACATCGGCGCCAAGGACGCCGATGAGGCCGGCAAACTGGTCCGCATCGGAGACGTGGCCGTGATCGACGCCGAGCCGGTCGAGTTCCGCCACGATCGGATCGTCTCGCGGTCGCTGGACAACCGGGTCGGCTGCTTCGTGGCCGCCGAGGCGGCGCGCCTCGTCGCCGAGACCGGCGGCGCGCCCGGCGACGTGCTGGCACTCGCGGTCGCGCAGGAGGAGACGACGTTCGCCGGCTCGCGCACGAGCGCGTTCGCGCACGATCCGGACGTCGCGATCGCTGTCGATCTGACGTTCGCGACCGACCAGCCCGGGATCGAGCTCGGGCCGATCACCAAGCACCGGCTCGACTCGGGCCCGATCATCGCTCGCGGAACCTCGCTTCACCCGCTCGTGTTCGAGCGGCTCTACGAGGCGGCCGAGGCGGCGGACATCCCGTTCACGCTGGAGTCGCTGGGCAAGGGCACCGGCACTGACGCCGACGCGATCCACTTGAGCCGGGCCGGCATCCCGACCGGCCTGGTCTCGGTCCCCTGCCGCTACATGCACTCCCCGGTCGAGATGGTCTCGGTGGCCGACATCGAGGCCGCGGCGCGTTTGATCGCGGAGTTCGCGCGGCGGCTCGAGCCGGGTACGTCGTTCGAGCGCTGAGCACCCGTTCGTCGCCGGCTGTGCTGCTGCTGTTCGATATCGACGGCACGCTGATGCTCAGCGCGGGCAAGGCCCACAGCGAGGCGCTGGCCACCGCGATCCGGGAGGTGCACGGCGTTGACCCCCGAGACCTGCGCGAACGGATCGGTCCGGCCGGGAGGACCGACGGCGAGATCGCGCGGCTGATCCTGCTGGGGCTGGGCGTCTCGGCACGCCGGATCGACGAGCGGGCCGACGATGTCCGCGACGCCTGCTGCCGCATCTACGCCCAGACCGTCCCGGCCGATCTGAGCGATCGCGTCGTTCCCGGCATCCCGGGGCTGCTCGAATGGCTGGGCGGGTGTGACGACGTGCAGCTGTCCCTGCTCACCGGCAATTACGAGCCGGTGGGGCGAATCAAGCTGGCCCACGCCGGCATCGGCAAGTGGTTCCCGGCGGGCCAGGGCGCATTCGGCTCCGACTCCGAGGACCGTGCAGAGCTGCCGGCGATTGCCCGTCGCCGGGCGGGGCGCAACGGCCTGCCCCACCCCCGCCGGCGCACGATCGTGATCGGCGACACTCCGCGGGACATCGCCTGCGCCCGAGCGGATGGCGTGGGCTGTATCGCCGTGGCGACCGGTCAGTTCGGCCCCGACGAGCTCGTCGAAGCCGATGCGGTGGCGGGCGATGCCACCGAGCTGCGCGAAGCACTCGACTCGGCGATCCAGTCGGTGGCGTCGTAGCGCAGGAGCGCCGGGAACGCCGCTACCACGGCCCCGACGCCCAGCACGCACAGCACCCCGCCCGAGACCACGGCGAAGCGCGGTCCGGTCGCCCCAGCCACCACGCCAGACTCGATGTCCCCGAGCCGCGGGCCCCCGGACACCACCAGCGAGTAGACGGCCGACATGCGCCCGCGCATATGCTCGGGCGTGACGCTCTGGTTGATCGTGGTCCGGCACACGGCGCTGACCGAGTCGGCGGCGCCCGCGAGCGCGAACAGGACCGCCGCGATCCATAACGACCCGGCCAGTCCGGCCAGCGCGATCGCGACACCCCACGCCGTCACGGCGAACACCACCACGCGGCCCAGCCGAGAGACGTGCCGAAGCCAACCGGTGGTGAGGGCGGACACCGTCGCGCCGGCCGCCACGGCCGAGTAGAGCGCGCCGGCCCCGGCCGCGCCGGTGTGATACACGCTGACCGAAAGGACCGCGAACAGGGCGCGCGGCATACCGAAGATCATCGCCACCAGGTCGATCGCGAACGAGCCGAGCAAGGCCTGGTTCCCCCGCACGTAGCGCAGTCCATCAGCGATGGACGTCCTCAGCGGCTCGTGCCGGCCGACCCGTACCGGCGGCTGGGGCGTGAGCGCGATCATCGCCAGCACCATCGCCGCGCAGCTGAGTGCATCCACCGCGTACGCCCAGGGAAGGCCGAGCGCGGCGATCAGAATGCCGCCCAGCGCCGGGCCGACGACCATCGTGAGCGTGCTCAGCCCGTAGTTGAGCGCCAGCGCGCTGCGCAGCTGGGCCGGCACGACCAGGCCCGGGACGATCGCGGAGGTGGCCACGTTCTGCAGCGCCGTGAACGCGGCGAGCAGCCCCGCGAGCGCATAAACCACCGCCAGCGGGGGATGACCGAGCCACGCCGCCAACGCGAGTGCCGCCGCGGTCAGCACGAGCCCGACCTGGTCGAGCAGCAACAACATACGGCGGTCGACCCGGTCGGCGACCGCGCCCCCGAGCAGCGAGGCCGCCACCAGCGGCACCAGTTCGACCGAGCCAAGCAAACCGACGAGCAGCGCCGAGTGCGTCTGGACGTAGACCTGGTAGGGCAGGGCGACCAGCGTCGCCTGCGAGCCCAAGCCCGAGAGGAAGCCGCCGAGCACGACCAGACGCAGATCGCGGCTCGCGCGCAGTGGCGATAGGTCGGGCTTCAGGCTGTGGAGACGCAACGGGTCAGAATCGTCCGCGTGAGCGGGAATTTCCAGCTAGCCGGCCGTCCGCGCCGCTTCTCGACATCGGCAGGACGATGTCGCGCGGATTCGGTCAGGACTTCGGGACCGGGAACTGAGTGCGCATGAGCCGGTCCCAGACACGGTCGGGCATGAGCCGGCGCTGGTTGATCATCAGGTGCGCGCTCGGCGTCACCGGATAGCGCGTCTTGGGATGGTCCGCCTTCAAGGCGCCGGCGATCGCCTTGGCCACCGCGTCGGGGCCGCCCCCGAGCTTTGCCAGCGGGCCGTGGTAGACGCCCTCGATGGCCCGCGCGACGTCGCGGTTGAAGTCGGCGTACGGCCCGGTCGTGTCCCCGATCGATCCCGCCGCCGTTTCGCCGAAGTTGCTCACGATCAAGCCCGGCTCGATCACGATCACGTCGACGCCGAAGCCTCGAACCTCGAACCGCAGCGCGTCGGAGATCGCCTCGATCGCGTACTTGCTCGCGTGGTAAAGCCCGCCGCCGGGGAAGGTCAGCCGGCCGCCCATGCTGCTCAGGTTGACGATGCGGCCCCAGTGCTGGTCGCGCATGCCCGGCAGGACCAGCTGGCACATCCGGATCAGGCCGAACACGTTCGTCTCGAACTGCCCGCGCACCTGGTGAAGCGGAACGGATTCGACCGCGCCGGACTGGCTGTAGCCGGCATTGTTGATCAGCACGCCCACCGCCCCTTCCGCTTCGACCACGGCCTGTACGGCGGCGCTCATCGACGCCTCGTCGGTGACGTCGAGCGCCAGCGTCTTGCAGCCTTCCCGCTCGAGGTCGGCGAGCGTCTCGGGCTTACGCGCAGTGGCGTAGACGGTCCATCCCTCGCGGGCGAGCAGCTCCGCGGTGGCGTGGCCGATGCCCGACGAGCAACCGGTGATCAGAACGGCCTTGGAGGGCACGTCCGGACCCTAACCCCGGACCAGCTTCTTGTAGGTAATTCGGTGGGGGCGATCGGCCTCGGCGCCGAGCCGGTCGTGGCGGAAGCTCTCGTAGGCCTCAAAGTTCCCCTCGAACCAGCGGGTTTGAGAGTCGCCTTCGAATGCGAGGACATGGGTGGCGATCCGGTCCAGGAACCAGCGGTCGTGGGAGACCACGACGGCGCAGCCGGCGAACGCGAGCAGCGCCTCCTCGAGTGCCCTCAGCGTGTCTACGTCGAGGTCGTTGGTCGGCTCGTCGAGGAGGAGTAGGTTGCCGCCGGTTTTCAGGAGCTTCGCCAAGTGGAGGCGGTTGCGCTCACCGCCCGAGAGCTTGGCCACCTTCTGCTGCTGGTCTGACCCCTTGAAGTTGAAGCCCGACACGTACGCGCGACTGTTGACCGTCCGGTCGCCGAGCTTGATCTGGTCCTGGCCGCCGGAGATCTCCTGCCAGACGGTCTTGTCGGGGTCGAGCGCGTCGCGGGACTGGTCGACGTAGGCCAGCTCGACCGTTTCGCCGAGTTTGAGAGTCCCGGCGTCGGGCTGCTCCTGGCCCGTGATCATGCGGATCAGCGTGGTCTTGCCGGCGCCGTTGGGGCCGATCACGCCGACGATCCCACCGGGAGGGAGATCGAAGCTCAGGTCGTCGATCAGGACGCGGTCGCCGTACGACTTGCGCAGGTTGTTGGCCTCGACGACCACGCCGCCCAGGCGCGGACCGGCGGGGATGTGGATCTGGACCTGGTCCAGCTTGACGTTGCGATCCTGGGCCAGCAGCGACTCGTAGGCGTTCAGGCGGGCCTTGGGCTTGTTGCGGCGGGCGCTCGCGTTCAGCCGGACCCACTCGAGCTCCTGTTCGATCGTCTTTTGGCGAGCGTTCTCCTGCTTGGATTCGTGCTGCAGACGGGCTCGTTTCTGCTCCAACCACCCCGAGTAGTTGCCCTCGTACGGGATGCCCCGGCCGCGGTCGAGTTCGAGGATCCAGCCCGCCACGTTGTCCAGGAAATAGCGGTCGTGGGTGATGGCCACGACGGTTCCCTTGTACTCCTGGAGGTGATGCTCGAGCCAGGCCACCGACTCGGCGTCGAGGTGGTTGGTCGGCTCGTCCAGGAGCAGTAGGTCGGGCTGTCTCAGCAGAAGCCTGGCCAGGGCGACGCGGCGCTTCTCGCCCCCCGACAACGTGGTGACGTCGGCGTCTGGAGGTGGGGTCCTGAGCGCGTCCATGGCGATCTCGAGCGTGGTATCGAGGTTCCAGCCGTCGACGGCGTCGATCTGCTCCTGCACCCGGGAGAACTCATCCGCGGTCTCGTCGGAGTAATTCATCGAGAGCTCGTTGAAGCGATCGAGCAGGGCCTTGGTCTCCGCCACGCCATCCTCGACGTTCTCACGGACGTTCTTGGCCGGGTCGAGCTGGGGTTCCTGCTCGAGCAGGCCCACGGTGGCGCCCGGGGCGAGCTGCGCGTGGCCGTCGAACTCGGTGTCGAGGCCCGCCATGATCCGCAACAGCGTCGACTTGCCGGCGCCGTTGTAGCCGATCACGCCGATCTTGGCGCCCGGGAGGAAGGACAGCGAGATGTCGGTCAGGACCTCCCGATCGGGCGGGTAGCGACGTGACAGCTTGTAGGTGGTGAAGATGTACTGGGTCGACATGTCTGTGGAGAGGATATGAAGAAGAGACGGCGGCGCCTGGCGGCGGCGCGTTAGGAGTCTGCTCGTGCGGATCGCCGCCGCGGGGTTCGCGCTGGTCGCCGTCGTCTGCATGACCGTCGCGCTCGTCGGGATGGTCACGGGGCGACCCGGCGATCGGGTCGGCTACCTGCTGCGGGCCGGCGCGGTGATCTCGTTCGTGATCGCGGTGGTGTTGAACGTCGCGGCACACTAAGGCGCCGCCGGTAGGCGCCGCCGAAAAAATCCCAATTCCACCAATAAGTAAGCTGGGATCTTCAACGCAAAACGAGGAGCGAGCAATGGCGGCAAAGGTTGTCTACACGGCGGAGGCGACGGTCACGGGCGGGCGCGAGCAAGGCCACGGCCGGAGCACCGACGGGGAACTCGACGTGCAACTGCGGCCGCCCGCTGAAGGCGGCGGGACGAATCCCGAGCAGCTGTTCGCGGTCGGCTACGCGGCGTGCTTCGAGGGGGCGCTCAACGTCGCAGCCCGGCGCGAGCACAAGGATGTCGGCGACGCCTCCATCGACAGCAAGGTCAGCCTGATCACGACCGAGGACCGGGGGTTCAACGTCGCGGTCGAGCTCGACGTCACGCTTCCTTCGGTGTCGGACGCCGAGGAGGCCAAGCAGATCGTCGCGGCGGCGCACGAGATCTGCCCGTACTCGAACGCGACGCGCGGCAACGTCGAGGTGACGCTGACGGCGAACGGCCAGCCGGTCTGAGGTTAAGCATTGCCGGCCGGCGGCGGCTGACGGCCGCGCCTTAGCTTTCTGGCTGCCAGCCGCTCAGCACCCACTCCCCCGGGCCTTGCTGGGCGACGGTGGCGAGGGCGACGTGCCAGGCCGGCAGCAGGCCTTGATAGGCGGTCGTGTTGGTCGCCGTCGTCGACTCGAGCGTGACGACCACGTACTGGTCGCGCCGCCCGGGTAGCGGCGCGACCGCCTGGACCGTCCCGTGGTTGGCGATCCCGCCGCGCTGGAGCTCGTAGTCGTCGGCCGTTCCGGCGGCGGCGAGTTGCATCGCGGAGCGGGCCTGGCCCACGCTGCGCGCCGCCAGCAAGCGCATGTCGGGAGCGACCGTCTGCGCCGTCCAGTTGATGTAGGCATTCGCGAACCGGCGGATCGCCTGGATGGGGGTCGACGATGCGCCGGTCGCGGTTTGGGGCCTGGGCGGGGGCGAGGGGTACTCGTGCGTCGCTTGGGCCTGCGCGAGGGCGTCGGCTGCTTTCGAGCGTTCCGAGCGCGGCGCGTGTCTCGGGGGATGCGCACCGCCGCACCCGGCGCACGCGAGCGCCGCGGCACCGATGAGCACCGCCGCGTTGGGTCGCGCCGTCACAGCCCCGCCGGGTGACGCGCCACGAACCCGGCCGAGCTGCGGATCAGCGGGTGCCAGCCGATCCCCGTGCTGCCGTCGTCCGGACCGGCGGCGTTGTGCGTATCCCACCGCAGCCCGGCCACGTACATGAAGACATGGTCCGCGCTGGCGTACAGCGTGACCCACCGGCCGGGGCCCGGCTCGCCGAACGACTCGAGCGTCCCCGACGCCGCGTCGTAGTCGACCGGCAGCAGGCCGCCGCCGTACAGGAGGTGCTCGACGCTGCTCGAGCAGTCGTACGCCGGAGCGATCTCCGACAGCGGCAACCCATGACCCCCGCCGTACAGGTACGGCTTGCCCACGATCTGGTTGCCGGCAGCGATGATTTCCTGGACGGCGAGCGGCGCGTCCGCCGGGGCGGCGGCGAGCCCGTTCGGGAGCAGCTGGGCGCGGTCGCCGCTCGTGATCGAGACGCCGGTGGTCGTCGTGGGCGCACAGACGGCGGGATCCTGTGAAGCCGTCGAAGTGGGGATCAGCGAGCCCGCGTCGCCGGGCGCCTGCCCGAGCAGGTTTCCGGCGCCGGTCGAAGGCGGGCGCTCGATCTTCACCGGGCCCGACCAGAGCCCGCCCTCGTATGGAATGCCGAGTCGCCCCGCGAGCTCCCACCACAGGTCGATCACGCGCGGCAGACCCTCGATCGGGCCGCCACCAAACCCGATATCGCGCTTGTAGGCGATCGCCGAGTGCGTCCCCCAGGTGATGCGCAGTGGCGTCTGGTACGGCAGCCCGCCCATCGCGGTCGCGGTCTGGAACGTGTAGCCCCCGAGCTCGGCGTAACTGTCGGGGAACTCGAGCAGGTTGTCGCCGGAGGACCCGACCACGCCGCTGCTCGGATCCCCGGGGCCGCCGTATTCAGTGGCGCCCACCAGCTGCCCGCTGCCCGGTGGCCCGAGCACGATCCCGCCGCCCGAGCCCGCCGTGGATGACCCGACGGATGCTCCGCACTGGCTGCCCTGGTTGAACACGCTCGTGAGGAGGGCGAGCCCGGCGATGCCGAGGCCGGCCGCGATGACCGCCCCAAGGCCCGCCACGACTCCGAGTCCACCACCGCGCCGGTGGGTGCCCGTTGCGCTTGCCACGGCGGCAGTTTACGTCAGTAGAGTCAAAGTGAGTATAAATGAATCCAATTTGTTGCAGGTGCTTCGGGAGCGGTGGCGTGCGCGCTCTGCGGGCGATGGCGTGCGGGCTCCGCGGGCGATGGCGTGCGGGCTGTGCGGGCGGGCGCGTGCACGTTGCCGGGCGAGGGAGTCACGGCGCGGGCGGCTTGGCAGCGTCGCTAACTTAGATAGGTCATGCCCCGCATCCTCGACGTTGAGCAAGCCCTCCTCCTCCTCGAGCTCGAGCCGCCGTTCGATCAGCGCGCCGTCCAGCTCGCGCGCCGGCGGATGGCCAAGCGGTGGCATCCGGACATCGCGCCTCCGGGGCGCCAGCACGAGCACCAGCGTCACCTCCAGGCGATCAACGAGGCGGCCGATCAGCTCGAGCAGCTCGCCGAGTCCTCGCGCGGCGGGCGGGTCACGCGCAACGCCGTCAAGGTGTCGGCCGCCGCGGCACGGAAGGCGCGGGAGGAGGCCGGCCGTCGCGCCTACGAGGCCGAACAGCGCGAGCGCGCCGCCGCGGAAGAGCGCGCCAAGCACGACCCATTCGGCTCCCGAGTGCCGGACCACTCGGTCGTCCACCGCTACGCGCGCTGCACCTCCTACCCCGAATGGGGTGTGGGAAGCGTGGCGGGGATCTACTTCTCGGGCGATGAGGAGGACGTCCAGCAGTGGGCGCGCGTCCGTTTCTCGGTCGGCGTGCGAACGGTTCCGGCCGGCTCGCTGCAGTTCGTCGACTTCTCCAAGCCCGACCCCTCCGCCGACCGGGTGCAGCGCTTCATGACCGCCGCACAGCACGCGCTGGCCGAAGGCGACGCCAAGCTGGCCGCCCAGCGGCTGATCTACGCCCGCGATGCCGAACCGAACAATCCGGTGGTGCTGCGGCTGCTCACGAGCGCCTTCTGGCAGGCCGGCAACCTGCCGGCGGCGGCCCGAGCGGTGCGCGACTGGGCGCGTGCGGAGACCGACCGGCCCACCCCCGAACGCTTTGCAGCCCGGATCTACGAGGACATGGGCGCAATCGACCTCGCCGCCGAGGCGGCAGAGCGCGCGGCCAATCGCGCGCCGAACGACGCGTCGGCCTGGGAGCGGCTGGGCCGGCTGCGCCTACGGCTGATGGACCGCGACGGCGCGATCGCCGCGCTCGAGCAGGCGAGGCTGAAAGGCCCGACGGTCGACGGGCTGCTCGCGCTCGCGCTCGCCTACCACCTTGCCGGCGACGTCGGCGCCGAGGTATCCGCGGCCGAGGCGGCGACGCGGCTGGACCCCGACTCTCAGAGCGCCTGGTCCAGCTACGCCCACGCGCTGGCGCGCACGGACCGCCTGAGCGAGTGCATGGAGGCGTGCGACCGGGCGCTCGCGCTCGGCGACAACGAGGAGGTCACCGATCTCCGGAGGCGCGCCGAGGCGGCTCAACCACGGTCGCTGTCCGAGCGGACCGCGGCGTAGCCGGGTCCGCACTTCCCCCGACTCATTCTGTCGGGCGCGCGAAGCCGGCCGCACAACCCGGGGCGAGGGCAGGGAGCCGAGTTACTGGTTACGCGATTGAGCCTTCGCGCCCGCACACCGGGCACGACTCACCGGCCGCCAGCGGCCTGCCGCCGCACCCGGGGCAGTTCTCGAGCGGCTCGAGCACGCCGAGCAGCTCGCCGACCCGGCAGACGAGCAGGCGCTCCTCCTCGACCTCGATCCACACGCCGGCGGAGGCTGGGAAGACGACATGATCGCCGGGCCGGACCGGCATCGCGATGCCGACGTTCTCCCACCAGTCGAGCCCGGGTCCGACCGCGAGCACGATTCCGTGCTGGGGCGGCGGCTCCTCGGAACCGGGCGGGACGATCAGCCCGGAGCGGCGAACTCGGTCGGGGTCGAGCTCCTTGATCACAACGCGATCGAAGAGGGGTCTGAGCTGCTGGCGCACGCCGCAGAGATCATAGGGCGCACCCGTGACCACCTCGTAACCGGGCCCCCGCCCAGGGAAGGATCAGACACCCCCGGCGTCTCCATCCCAGACAAGCAGGCTCTCCACCAGTACTGCCGGGAGTAGATATGAAGAAGCTGGTCGTCCTCGTCGCCTGGGTCCTCGCCGCCGCCGCGGCGCTCGCGCCGGCGGCCGCTGCCGCGACGGGCTGGACCGAGGTCGGCGTCCCGTCCGGAAACAGCGTCGAGTTGCTCCGAGCATCAGCGGCACGAACAGCGACGGCTGGTCGGTTGACTCGAGCGGCGCGTTCTCCGGCGAGTTGTCTTGCTGCGGCCACGTTCCCGGGCGCGGCGCAGGAGTGGGCAGTGGGGGTCAGTGGGGGCAACCAGGGGCTGGTTCTCGGTCACGGCTGACATTTGAGCTGAGCCAGGACGAGGGTCGCGTCCGCCCCACTTCATAGTGTGGGCGGATGCGGCTCATCGTCGCCCGTTGCGAGGTCCGGTATTGCGGACGCCTGAACGCGCTGCTGCCCGAGGCGCTGCGGCTGATCATCATCAAGGCGGACGGCTCGGTGCTGATCCACGCCGACGCCGGCGGCTATAAGCCACTGAACTGGATGACGCCGCCGACCGTGATCGAGGAGTCACCTGAGAAGATCATCGTCCGTAAGCGCGCCAAGTCCGATGGCGACCGGCTCGAGATCGACGTGACCGAGGTGCTCTCCGAGGTCACCCACGACATGGGCCCGCCGGACGAGGACGCCGCTCTGACGAAGGACGGCGTCGAGGCGCACCTGCAGGAGTTGCTGGCCGAGCGGCCGGCCTGGTGCGGCGAGGGTCTTCGCCTGGTCCGGCGCGAGTGGCCGACCGACATCGGCCCGGTCGACCTGATGTGCCGCGACGCCGAGGACGACTGGGTGGCGGTCGAGGTCAAGCGGATCGCCGGCATCGAGGCCGTCGAGCAGCTGACCCGATACCTGGAGCGAATCCGGCTCGATCCGGCTTTCTCCGGCTGCCGCGGCATCCTGGTGGCGCAGATGATCAAGCCCCAGGCGCGCGTGCTCGCCACCGCGCGCAACATCGACTGGGTCGAGGTCGACCTGGCCGTCCTGCGAGGCGAGCGCGAGCCGGACCTGAGATTGTTTGCGGCGTGAGTGACGCCCCCGCCGACGACGCCGTCCTCACCGAGCGTCGTGGCCGCATCCTGATCATCACGCTGAACCGCCCGGACCAGCGCAACGCGGTCAACGCCGCGGTGGCGCAGGGCGTCGCGAGCGCGCTCGACGAGCTCGACGCCGACGCGGAGCTGTGGCTTGGCGTGCTGACCGGCGCCGGCAAGGGCTTCTGTTCGGGCATGGACCTGAAGGCGTTCCGCGACGGTCAGCGGCCCTGGATCCCGGGGCGCGGATTCGCAGGAATCGTCGAGCGCGCGTCCGACAAGCCGCTGATCGCGGCAATCGAGGGATTCGCCGTCGCCGGCGGCCTGGAGGTGGCGCTCGCCTGCGACCTGATCGTCGCGGCCAAGGGCGCCCGCCTCGGGATCCCCGAGGTCAAGCGCTCGCTGGTCGCGGCCGGAGGCGCGCTGCTGCGCCTGCCGCGGACGATGCCGCGCAACGTGGCGATGGAGCTGGCGCTGACCGGCGACCCGATCGACGCCGAGCGCGCGTACGACCTCGGCCTCGTCAACCGCGTCACCGAACCCGGACAAGCGCTGCAAGCCGCCGTCGAGCTGGCCGACACGATCGCGGCCAACGGGCCGCTGGCGCTGGCCGCCACAAAGCGCGTGATGGCCGAATCGGTCGACTGGCCGGACTCCGAGTTCTTCGCCCGCCAGCGAGACATCATCGACCCGGTGTTCGACTCCGACGACGCGCGCGAGGGCGCCACCGCGTTTGCCGAGCGCCGCGACCCGGTGTGGAAGGGGCGCTAAGCCAACCACGATGAGTCCGACCCGGTCAGGGTCGCGACCACCGAGCGCGACCCGCCGTGGTCGCGGTGCTCGCACAAATAGATCCCCTGCCAGGTGCCGAGCGCGAGCTTCCCGTGCGTGACCGGCAGTGTCAGCGACGGCCCGAGCAGCGCCGCCTTGATGTGGGCCGGCATGTCGTCGGGGCCCTCGAGCGTGTGCGTCCAGTAGGACGCGTTCTCCGGAACGATCTGGTCGAAGTACGTCTCGAAGTCTCGCCGTACATCGGGCGAGGCGTTCTCGTTCAGGGACAGTGACGCCGAGGTGTGCTGGATCAGCAGGTGCAGCAGCCCGATCTGAACGTCGTCCAGCTCGGGCACCGCTGCCAGGATCTCGCGCGTGACGAGATGAAACCCACGAGGCCGCGCCTCCAAAGTGATCTCGTGCTGGGCCCACATCACAGATCGGGGACGCGGGCCACCCGCATGTCGACGCGCGAACCGCGGAAGGGCACGCCCTCGGCGTCAAGCAGCCGCCGCTGGCGCTCCCCCTTGGCGAGCGAACCGTCGGCTCTGACCACGCGCTGCCACGGGAGCGACGGGTCGTGGTTGTCGTGAAGGACGGCGCCGGCGACGCGCGGCGCGCCGGGCGAGATGTCGCCGTAGGAGCGCACGAAGCCGACCGGGATCGCGCGCACGCGGGCCAAGATCTGCTGCTCGCGCTGGTCAGCTGCAGTCAGGGCAGTCACCGCGCAGCGTAACCTCGTGATCGGTCGTGCGAAAGCCCAGCCGCGTCGAGAGCTGGTCGATCGAACGCTCGAGCGCTGGGTCGTCGAACGGCACGAGCTTGCCGCACTGGTCGCACAGCAGGTGATGGTGGTGGTGCTCGCCGGCCGGGTCGGCCGTCTCGTAGCGGGCGATCCCATCACCGACGTCGACTCGGTTGACGAGGTCGTGGGCGTGCAGCAGCTCGAGCGTCCGGTAGATGCTGGCGCGGCCCACCGACCGCTGGCCGCGCCGGGGGCGCCGCAGTGCATCCTCGATCTCGAGCGCACTGAGCGCGCAGTCATGCCCCGCGAGTAGGTCGATCAGCCGCTCACGCGCCGCTCCGCGATGGTGGCCGGCGCGCTGGAGCACGGCGCGAGCATGCTGCGCCCAATCCGTCTCCGTGTGCGTGGTCGGCACGCCTCGAAGCTTAGTAGCGGCCATCGTCGCTATCCGCGTCAAGGGCCGCCGCAGGTTCTAGAGTGAGAATCGGTCTCATTCTCTGTTAGACTAGCGCCCCATGAAACGGATCGGCAGATGTTCCGCCTGGCCACTGCTGCTCGCGTTGCTCGCCGGCATCGCGGTGGCCGGATGCGGCGCGACCGCATCCGGAGCGCCCAGCGCCAAGCCGGGTCAGATCATCGCAGTCGGCGCCGAGAACGAGTACGCGAACGTGATCTCGCAGATCGGCGGGCGCTACGTGGCCGTCGGCGCGATCGAGTCAAACCCGAACACCGACCCGCACACGTTCGAGGCCAGTCCTAGCGTCGCCCACGCGGTCGCCGAGGCACGCCTGATCGTGCAGAACGGCGTCGGCTACGACGCCTTCATGAACAAGATCGAGGCGGCCTCCCCGAGCTCCTCGCGGAAGATCATCGACGTCCAGACGCTGCTCGGGTTGCCCGACTCCACACCGAACCCGCACCTCTGGTATATGCCGCGGACGATGCCCGCGGTGGCACAGGCGCTCGTCAAGGACCTGTCGGCGATCCAACCCTCGCACGCCGCCTACTTCGCGGCCAACGCGAAAACCTTCGACTCCTCGCTCGCGCCGTGGTACGCCGCCCTGAAGGCCTTCGCCACCAAGTATCCCCACACCGCGGTGGCGACCACCGAACCGGTCGGGGACTACATGCTCCAGGCGGCCGGGACGGTGAACATGACCCCGTGGACGCTCCAGGCGGACATCATGAACGGCGTGGACCCCTCGGCGCAGGACGTGACCTCGCAGGAGACACTGTTCTCGGCGCATCGAGTCAAGGTGTTTCTCTACAACCAGCAGGTCACCGACTCGCTGACCGATAACTTCCTCGCCGAAGCTCACCGCGACCGGATCCCGGTCGTCGGCGTGTACGAGACGATGCCGGTTCCCGGCTACAACTACCAGTCGTGGATGCTGGCCGAGGTGAACGCGCTGCGCAAGGCGGTGGCCAGCGGGGCCTCGACCGAGAAGCTCCAGTGACGGCGGACGTCCTCATCCCGACGCCACCCGAAGCCGCCTCGGACGCGCTCAGCGTCGAGGGCGTGACCGTGCGGCTCGGCGGGCGAACCGTGCTGGACCACGTCAGCTTCTCGGTGCGCGCCGGCGAGTTCACCGGCCTGATCGGTTCCAACGGCGCCGGCAAGACGACGCTGTTCCGGGTGATCCTGGGGCTCGAGTCGCCGCTGTCGGGACACGTACGCGTAGGCAGCACCAGAAGCGCACGCCGGCCGGGCGCCGACGTCGGCTACGTCCCGCAGAAGTTCCTGCTCGATCCCGACATGCCGGTGCGCGGGCGCGACCTGATCGGCCTCGGCCTCGATGGTCACCGGTTCGGGGTGCCGCTGCCCTCGCGCACCCGCCGGGAACGCGTCGAGGAGATGATCGAGGCGGTCGACGCCCGCGACTTCGCCGACGCACGGGTGGGCCAGCTCTCCGGTGGCGAGCAGCAGCGGATCCTGATCGCCCACGCGCTGATCAGCGGGCCGAGGCTCCTGCTCCTCGACGAGCCGCTGGCCAACCTCGACCTGCGCGCGGCGCAGGAGGTGGTCAGGCTGCTCTCGCGCATCGCCTCCGAGCAGCAGATCGCCGTGCTCATTTCCGCCCATGAGATGAATCCGTTGCTGCCGGTAATGGATCGGATCGTCTACCTGGCGGCCGGTCGCGCCGCGAGCGGGACGGTCGAGGAGGTCGTGCGCTCCGAGGTCCTGAGCAAGCTGTACGGCCACCACGTCGACGTCCTGCGCGTTCACGGCCGGGTCATCGTCGTCGCCGGCACCGGCCACGACGAGCACACGGCACCCGAGATCCCGAGCGCCGTCGAGATCGTCGAATAATGCTCGGAGCGATCGTCGAGCCTGGGTTCTTCACCAGCTCGCCGGTGCAGCTCGCCGCCGAGGTTGGCGCTGTGGTCGCGATCGTCGCCGGCTGCGTGGGCGTGTTCACCGTCATCCGTGGCCAGTCGTTCGCCGGCGAGGCGCTCGGCGACATTGGCGCCACCGGCGGCTCGAGCGCCTACCTGGCCGGCGTCGGGCCGCTGTGGGGGTTCATGGCGATGTCGGTCACGGCGGCGGCGATCATGGAGCTGATCGGGATCCAGCGCCCCCGCGGGCGGGACGTGGCCACGGGCATCGTGCTCGGCGCCGGGTTCGGCCTGGCGGCGCTGTTGCTCTATCTCGACTCGATATACGACAACACCACGGGTGCCACGGTGACCATCCTGTTCGGGTCGCCGTTCGCGCTCAGCCCGTCGGTTCTGCCGCTCGTCGCGGTGCTCGGGGCGCTTGCGCTGGGCTTGATCGCTCTCCTCTACCGCCCGCTGCTGCTCGTGTCGCTGAGCCCGGAGCTGGCCGCCGCGCGTGGGCTCCCGGTGCGCCTGATCGGCGCGCTGTACCTGCTGGCGCTGGCGCTCGCGGTGGCGCTGTCGGCCGTCACGATCGGGGCGATCCTGTCAACCGCCCTGCTCGTCGGCCCGGCGGCGACCGCGCTGCAGCTGACCCGCCGTCCGGGGCGGGCGATCGTTGCCGCCGGGATGCTCGGGGTCGGCGCCGTGTGGCTGGGGATCCTGCTCGCCTACGACAGCCACGGCTGGCCGGTCAGCTTCTTCGTCGTCACGCTCGTCCTGATCGCCTACATCGCCTCACGGGCGCTCCCGAGTCGCGGCCGGGGGCGATGAGGCTCCGTGTTCTCGGGCTTCATGGTCAACGCCTGGATCGTCGCCACGATCGTCGCTGTGGTCGGAGGGGCGGTCGGCTTCTTCGTCGTGCTGCGCGGCTCGGCCTTCGTCGCCCATGCGGTTCCGAATGGTTCGTTTGCCGGCGCGGCCGCGGCGAGCTTGATCGGGGTCAACACGATCATCGGGCTCGGTGTCTTCTCGCTGGGCGGGGCACTGGGGATCGGGCTGCTCGGCCGGCGCGGCCGGTTCGACGTCGCGACCGCGCTCACGCTCGTGTTCATGCTCGGCCTGGGAGCGCTGTTCCTCAGCTTCAGCGTCGAGTACGCGCCCGAGATCTACTCCCTGCTGTTCGGAGAGGTGCTCGGCATCAGCACCAACCAGCTGGGCCCGACGGTCGCTCTGGCCTTGGCCAGCCTGGCCGCGCTCGCCCTCCTGTATCGGCCACTGCTCCTGTCCTGCGCCCTTCCGGACAGCGCCCAGGCCCGAGGGGTCGGCCCGTTCGCGATCGAGGCGGGCTTCCTGGCACTCGTCGCGCTGGCCACCACGATGACCGTCCCGGTCGTCGGAACCGCGCTCATCTTCAGCCTCATGATCGGTCCGCCGGCGGCGGCTCGGGCGTTCACGACCCGGCCCTGGCTGGCGATCGTTTTGTCGGTCGCGATCGCGCTGGTCGTCGTCTGGGTGGCGATCGCGCTCTCCTACCAGACCAACTGGCCCGTCGGTTTCTTCGTGGGCACGGCTAGCGCGGCGGCCTACGCCAGCGGGCGCACCTGGAGCTTCGCGCGCCGCCGTCGCCGGGCTCCTCGCGAGGTTCCTCCCGGGGCTCCTCCCGGGGCCCCTTGGCTTAAGCCCGTCAACTCCTGATAAGGTGCAACCGCCTAATTTCCTGTCCACCGGACAGGAAAGCGGGGGAACCAAATTCCTCGGGGCGAATCGCGGCCTGATGGCCGCGTAGCGCGAGCCGCCGCGCGAGCCCGACAGCTAACCCCGTAGGCCACGAATATGAACTTCAGAAGGCGCACGATCCCTCGCTCGGTGTTGGCCGCTCTGGCCACGCTGGCCGTCGGTGCCGGCCTGGTGGCAGGGTGGGCGGGACCAGATATCTCGAGCGCCAACACGCCGAGCCTCGGGCAGCTGAGCCAGCAGCTGGGTGCCGAGCAGGCCCATCAGCAGAGCCTCGCGTCGAGCATCAACAACCTGTCCGGCCTCATCAGCCAGCTGAGCGGCCAGATCACGCTCGTCGAGGGCCGGGAGGCGGCGGTGCGCGCCGACCTCGTCCGCGACCGCGCCGCGCTGGCCGCGGCCCAGGCTGCGCTGACCCGCGAGGAGCACCTGCTCGCGGTCCTCAAGGCCCGTCTGGCCTGGGCCCGCGTGCTCCTGAGCCGCCAGCTCGTGTCCAACTACGAGCAGGCCAGCCCCAACCTCGTCTCGGTCGTGCTCGAGTCGAGCGGCTTCACGAACCTGCTCGACAAGCTCACCTATCTGCGCGACGCCCAGCAACAGCAGCAGGCGATCATCACGATCACGCGCGAGGCGAGGGCCAAGGCCGACGCCGCCGCGGTCCGCCTGACCAAGCTCCGGGCGAGCGATCGCGAGATCACGCTCGAGACGACCCAGCGGGTGCTCGCGCTGGCCAGCATGAACCAGCTGCTTCAGTCCAGGCAAGGTGCCCTCGCCCAGGCGCGCGTGGCCCAGCAGAACGCCCTGGCGGCCAGCCGCGCGCGCGGCGCCGCGCTGGCGGCCGAGATCTCGCACATCCAGGCCGAGCAGGCCGCGGCCGAGCTGGCCGCGCAGGCCGAGAACCAGGCGCCGGCCGGCGGCGGTGGCTCGGGCTCGGGCGGCAATGGCGCACCGAGCCCCGACGGTCCCAGCTACGGCGCCGGCGGCGGGTGGGCGATCCCCTACTCGGTCGTGAACTGCGAGTCGGGCGGCCAGGACCTCACGCCCAACAGCGCCGGCGCGAGCGGCTACTACCAGATCATCCCCAGCAGCTGGGCCGGCTACGACGGCTACAGCCAGGCCTATCAGGCTCCCAAGTCGGTGCAGGACCAGCGCGCGTCGCAGCTGTGGAACGGCGGCGCCGGGTCGTCCAACTGGGTCTGCTCGGGCATCGTCGGCATCCACTGATCTGGCGTAATCTGCGGGCGTGGTGAGTGGCGGTCGCGCGCTCAGAGCCGGCCTGATCGCGGGCATCCTGGTACTGGCGCTCGTCCTGCGCCTCGAGTCCGCGCATCGCCAGCCGTACAAGCCGATCAACGACGCCGGCTCCTATCTGACGCTGGCCAGCTACATCGCGCGGACCGGCGACTATTCGCTCAAGCGCACTCCAGGATCGGGCGCGGGCGGCACCAAGGGCCCGAGTGCCTACTTCGCTCCCGGCTTCCCCTACTACCTGGGGCTGGTCGACCTGATCGACGGCCACGCCGTCAGGCGCGGCCCCGCGATTCAGCCCGCCCGCGATTCCCAGGTGGTGCTCGGGATGTTCACGGTGGCGCTGGTCGGGCTGGTCGCGTTCGAGCTGTTCGGCGAGACCGCCGGGCTGATCGCGCTTCTCCTGGCGGCCATCTACCCCGTCTTCACCGAGATGGCCGGGGTGATCGCGGCCGAGAACCTGCTCACGCCGCTGATCCTGGCCGCCGTCTACACGGCACTCCGCGCGCGCCGCGCGGTGTCGGGCGGCGCGCGCTACGGCTGGGTCGCCGGCACCGGCGTGCTGACCGGCCTGGCCACGCTGACGCACGAGAACGGGGTCCTGATCCTGGCCGGGCTGATCCCGGCGGTGTGGACGGGGCGTCCACGACTTAAGCTGGGCTCACTGGCGGCGCCGGCGCTGCTCGTCGGGCTGACCGCGCTCACGATCCTGCCCTGGACGATCCGCAATGCGGTCGAGATGCACAGCTTCATCCCGGTCTCCGACGAGACCGGGATCACCCTGGTCGGCACATACAACGTGGCCTCGGCCGCCGACCCGCAGCTGCCGTACAAGTGGCGCATCTTCTACGGCATCCCGGGCGAGGGGCCGTTGATCAAGCAGAGCAGCCACCTGACCGAGCCCGAGCTCGGCGCCAAGCTCCAGAGCCAGGCGCTGCACTACATCGAGCACCATCCGCTCAGCCTGCTCCAGGTCCTCTATCACAACGGGCGCCGGCTGCTCGAGCTCGAGGGGACGTTTGCCTGGATTGCCTCGGCTTCCGCCGTCTCCCTGACCACGCCGGTGGCTCGCACCGGCGTGATCAGCTTCTGGATCCTGTGCATGCTCGCGATCGCCGCGCTGGCGACCAGGCGAGGGCGGTCCGCGCCGGGCTGGGTATGGGTGATTCCGGTGCTGCTCGCGCTCAGCGTCGTATTGGTCAACGTCGAAACGCCGCGCTTCCGGGAGCCCGTCGATCCATTTCTGATCCTGCTCGCCGCTGCCGGCGTATCGACGGCCGCGGACTGGCTGATCGGGCGCCTACGCCGTGCGCCAGTCCGGGGTGAGGCTGGGCACGCGGTGGCGGCTCGCCCGGCTGAGCTGGTCGAAATGCGCGAGCGCCTGGCCTGAGCCGAAGGCCACGCAGGTCAGCGGCGACTCGGCCGAGTACACGGGCATTCCCGTCTCCTCGGCCACGAGCTCGTTGAAGCCGCGGACGAGCGTGCCGCCCCCGGCGAGCAGGATTCCGTCCTTCGCGATATCCGAGGCGAGCTCGGGCGGCGTCTCCTCGAGCGTGTCGCGGATCGCGCGCAAGATCTCGCGTACCGGGGCCATGATCGCGGCTCGGACCTCCTCGGAGTGCAGCTCCACCGCGGTGGGCAGGCCGGTCACGAGATGCCGCCCCCGCACCTCGATCGTCTCCTCCGGGTACAGCGGGGTGACCGAGCCGCTCTCGATCTTGATCCGCTCGGCGGTCCTGGACCCGATGGCCAGCTGGTAGGCGCCCCGCAGATAGGACGTGATCGCCTCATCCATCTCGTAGCCGCCCACGCGGACCGAGCGCGACACGACGATCCCGCCGAGCGAGATCACCGCCATCTCGCTGGTCCCGCCGCCGACATCGACGACCATCCGCCCGAGCGGCTCATCGATCTCCATACCCGCCCCGATCGCCGCCGCGATCGGCTCTTCGATCAGATGCACCCGCCGCGCCCCCGCCGCCAGCGAGGCCTCCTCGACCGCGCGCTTCTCGACCTCGGTCACGCCGGACGGCGCGCAAACGATCAGCCGGGGATGGGCCATCCGGCGGTCGAGCACCTTGCGGATGAAGTACCGCAGCATCTCCTCGGTCACCTCGAAGTCGGCGATCACGCCGTGCCGGAGCGGCCGGGTCGCGGCGATCGTGGCCGGCGTGCGCCCGATCATCCGCTCGGCGTCGGCGCCGACGGCATGCACCACGCCCGTGTCCACCTCGGAGGCGACCACCGACGGCTCGGACACGACGATGCCGCGTCCGCCCACATACACCAGGGTGTTGGCGGTGCCCAGGTCGATCGCCATGTCATGCACGCCGAAGGCCGGCGTCAGGTGGCGCCGGGAGTTATCTCTGCGCGATCCGTCTCTACGAAAGCCGATGAGAGAAGGGTGTCAGAAAAGACCGCGGAGGGCGAGAACTACCGCTCGCCGGGAAGCTTGCGCGGGTACTGCGAGACCGACTCGCCGATGTTCAGCGCCGTCGAGATGATCCGGTTCTGCTCGGCGGCGTGCGCCACCGGGTAGCCCTCGCCCGAGGCCGCTCGCTCGGGGCGGCCGATGTAGCCGAAGCGCAGGTGGTCGGGCAGGATCTGCATGAGCCGCGGCGACATGTGGGCCCGCGCACCCATGTTGCGCGGCTCTTCCTGGACCCACACGACCTCCTCGAGGTTCGGATAGCTCTCGACGAGGGCGAGGATCTCGGCCTGCGGGAAGGGATACAGCAACTCGACGCGGCCGATCGCCACGGCGGGGTTGTCCTTGCGCTCCTCGTGCGCCTCGAGCTCGTAGTAGATCTTCCCCGTGCACAGGATCAGCCGCCTGACCTGGTTGGGATCCCGCCCATCCTCGTGTCCGTTCTCCTCGCGCAGCACGGGTTGGAAGCGGCCCTCCGCGAGCTCATGCGCGGCGCTGGTGGCCTGCGAGAGGCGGAGCAGGCTCTTGGGAGTCATGATCACGAGCGGGCGCTGCTTGGCCACGCGGGCCTGACGGCGCAGCACGTGGAAGTACTGGGCGGGCGTGGTGGCGTTGGCCACGCGGATGTTGCCCTCGGCGGCGAGCTGGAGGAAGCGCTCGAGCCGGGCCGAGGAGTGCTCGGGCCCCGATCCTTCGTATCCGTGCGGAAGCAGCAGAGTCAGGCGCGAGGTCTGTCCCCACTTGGCCAAGCCCGAGACGATGAACTGGTCGATGATCACCTGGGCGCTGTTGGCGAAGTCGCCGAACTGTGCCTCCCACAGCACGAGCGTCTCGGGCGCCTCCTGCGAATAGCCGTATTCGAAACCGAGGCAACCCATCTCCGACAGCGGGCTGTTGTGGAGCTCCATCGGAGCGAGCGCGCCGGGCAGGTGCTGGATCGGGCAGTGCTCCTGGCCGGTCTTGGGGTCATGCAGGACGAGGTGGCGCTGGCTGAAGGTGCCGCGCTCGGTGTCCTGACCGGTCAGCCGAATCGGAATCCCCTCGGTGAGCAGCGAGGCGAACGCGAGTGCCTCGGCGTGCGCCCACAAGATCCCTCCGGCGGCACCCCTCTCGGAGGCGTTCTGCGAGAACACCTCCTTGCGCTGCTCGAGCTGGCGCACGAGCTTGGGGTGGATCGTGAAGCCGTCGGGGACAGCCAGCAGCTCGTCGTTGAGCACCTTGAGCCGCTCGAACGAGACCGCGGTCTTGACCTCTGGCGAGGGCGTGCGGTCGAGCTCGTACTCGCCGGTGGCGTGTCTGAGGTCCTTGGCCGCGGCGAGCCGGTCCTTGAGCTTCTGATGCTCTTCGGCGAGCACCTCCCAGACGCGGTCGGTCAGCTCGGTCGACTCCTGTTCGGTCACGACGCCCTGCTCGATCAGATCGCGCGCGAACAGCTCGCGCACAGGCGGATGCTTCTTGATCACCTGGTACATCTCGGGCTGGGTGTAAGCGGGCTCGTCGGCCTCGTTGTGGCCGAAGCGGCGGTAGCCGATCAGGTCGATGAGCACGTCGTGACCGAACTCCTGGCGGAACGCGAAGGCGAGGCGGACCGCCGCGATGCACGCGGGGACGTCGTCGGCGTTGACGTGGATGATCGGAACGTCGAAGCCCTTGGCCAGGTCCGAGGCCCAGGTGGTCGAGCGGGAGTCGTCCGGGTCGGTGGTGAAACCGACTTGATTATTTTGAATTATGTGGATCGTCCCGCCGACGGTGTAGCCATCGAGCGCCTGGAGGTTGAGGGTCTCAGCGACAACACCCTGACCCGGGAACGCCGCGTCGCCGTGGAGGATGATCGGGACCGCGGCGTTGGTCTCGCGATGCGCGTGCGGCCCCTGCCGCGTCGTCTGGGCCGCGCGGGTGGCGCCGGCGGCAACGGGCGCCACGAACTCCAGGTGGCTCGGGTTCGACTCCAGCCGCACGATGATCGACTCGCCACTCGGCAGCTGGTAGGCACCCTGGGCACCATGGTGATACTTGACGTCGCCGGTGCCGCCCTGAGGGATGGTCGTGATCGCCTCGAGCGTCGAGGAACCCTCGAACTCGGCGAAGATCGAGTCGTACGGGCGCCCGAGGTTGTGAGCCAGGACGTTGAGCCGGCCGCGATGCGCCATGCCGATGACGACCTCGCGCGCGCCGCGCGTGGCCGACAGCTGGATCAGCTCGTCGAGCATCGGGACGGTCATGTCGAGGCCCTCGATCGAGAACTGCTTCTGCCCCAGATACGCCTTGTGCATGAACCGCTCGAGCGCGTCGACCTCGGTCAGGCGGCGTAGCAGCGTCTTCTGCTCCTCGGTCTCCAGCGCCGGGCGGAAGCGGCCCGACTCGATCGCTTCCCGCAGCCACAGGCGCTGGCGATGCGAGGCGATGTGCTCGATCTCGTAGGCGATCGGGCCGCAGTAGGTATCGCGCAGGTTGGGCAGCGCGTCGGCCAGCGTCTCACCCTGGACGTACATGCGCAGGATGTGGGCCGGGATCCGTTCCATCAGCTCGGGACTCAACCCGAGGGGCTGTGGATCGAGGGCCGGGTCACCTTCGGACTCGCGGCCGAGGGGATCGAGCCGGGCGGCCAGATGGCCGTGCGTCCGGTGGGCCTTGAGCAGCGACGTGGCGGCCTGGACCGCCTGCATCAGCTCCTCGTCGGGCATCGCACCCGGGGCCGGTGCCGGAGGCGCGGTCGCGGCGGCGGCCGCTGGCGGGGCGGCGGCGGCACTTGGCGGACTCTTGGGTGGCGCGAGCGCCGGAAGCGCGAGCCCGAGGTCGCCGAAGACGCGCTCGTAGAAGCCTTCCTCACCTTGGAGAAGCGCCTCGATCCGCTGCAGGAAGCGGCCCGACTCGGCGCCCTGGATGATTCGGTGGTCGTAGGTCGAGGTCATCGTCATGACCTTCTCGGCGCCGATCGCCTCGCCGATCGCGCCCAGGCCGGGTGGATACCCGATCGCGCCAGTGGCGACGATCGTGCCCTGGCCGACCATCAGCCGCGGGACCGAGGCGATCGTGCCGATCCCGCCCGGGTTGGTCAGGGTCAGGTTGGCGCCGGTCAGGTCATCGGCGGTGAGTGTGTTCGTCCGCGCCTTCTCAACGAGCGCGTTGTAGGCGTCCAGGAAGTCCCCGAAGTCCTTGCGGCCGGCGTCGAGGATGACGGGCACCATCAGCGTGCGGCTGCCGTCCTTCTTCTCAACGTCGACGGCGAGCCCGAGGTTGCATGCCCCGTCGTCGATCCGGTACGGCTTGCCGTCGATGTCGGCGAAGTGGTGCGCCATCACGGCCATGTCGTCGGTGGCCACGCGCGCGATCGCGTAGGCGATCAGGTGGGTGAACGAGACACGGTGGCCGGCTTGTTTGAGCTGTTCGCGGCGCTCCGAGAGAGTCGTGACCGTCAGCGTGCGGAACGACGTGGCGGTCGGGATCGAGCGCGACTCGTCCATGTAGCGAGCCAGCGCCGCCGCGCCGCCGCGGATGAGCTGGGCGCCGGCGGGTGCGGCGGTTGGCGCCGGTGCGGATGGAGCGGTGGCGCCGTTGCCGCCGTTGGCGGCGGCGAGAACGTCGGCCTTGGTGATCCGGCCGCCCCGGGCGGTGCCCGTCAGCCCGCCGAGGTTGACGCCTTGCTGGGCGGCCATGCGTCGCGCGACCGGTGAGGCGTGCGCCGCGCTGGCGCCATCCCCCATCACAGCCGCGGCTGGGGATGATGCACCCGCTTTCTGGGCACCATTGCTCGGAGGTGCGGAGGCCTCGGTCGCGCTCATCCGCGCGATCACCTGGCCGACGCTGACCGTCTCCCCATCCTGCGCGAGAATCTCCTCGATCGTGCCGCTGGCGGGGGCGGGAAGCTCCATGTCGACCTTGTCGGTCGAGATCTCGACCACCGTGTCGCCCTGCTTGACGGCGTCGCCGACCTTGACGCTCCACTCGAGGATCGTTCCCTCGGTCACCGACTCGCCACCGGTCGGGGTGACGATGTCGACGAGCCCGCCGGCCGAAGCCTGGGCGGCGGCGACGCCCTCGGACTCGGTGGTGGCGCCGGCCACCGCTTCCCCGGGGGTCGCGGGCGGCGACTCACCGGAGACGGGAGTGGCGGGGAGGGCGCCGTCGCCGTTGGTCGAGATCTCGGCCAAGACCGCACCCACGGCGACCGTCTCCCCCTCGGCGGCGTAGATCTTCACGATCCGCCCGGTGGCCGGCGAGGGGACCTCGGCGTCGACCTTGTCGGTCGAGATCTCGACGATCGTCTCGTCGGCCTGGACGCTTTCGCCCTCACGCTTGTGCCATTCGAGCACGGTGCCTTCGGCGACGGAGTCGCCCATCGCCGGCATGACCACCTGGACAGTTCCGCTAGTGACTGCCATCTACTGCATTCAAGGGTAGCCGGGAAACGGCCCGCTGCCTACGCCGGCGCTCTTCGATCACGAACCCGATGCTCCCTGCAAACGGGCCCAGTCCGCCGAGCACCGCGACGGTGACCGCGAGCCAGTACGGAATGATCCGCGCGCGCGCCGCGGCGATGCACGCGAGCGACATCCCGATCCAGATCAGCCCATGTGCCAGGCCGAAGATAAAAGTCTCGGGTTGGGGGTTGTGAAGGACGAAGGCGCAGACCAGAAGCGTCGCGTAAACGCAGGAGTGGAAGAACGAGACGAACTCGAGGCGGCGAAACGTGACGACGCGCATTAGCTCAGCTCGACACGAGTGCGGCGAGGCTCCGAAGCGCCGGATCGGCCTCGTCGGGCCAGCGCGTCGGGTCGGACGGCCACCAGGCGAATTCGTCGTGCTCGTGGTCGGGCACGACGGTGGCGCCGTCGGCCAGCCACGCCTGGCCCACGACCATGACGACGTCGCTCGGGAGCAGCACGAGCGCCTCGACCTGGAGACGCTCGGGCTCGACCGACCACTCCTCGAGCAGCTCGCGGCCCATCGTCTGAGCCGGGTTCTCGTCGACCTCGACCGAGCCGCCGGCCCCGAGCGCCCACCGGCCGGCCCACGTGGCCAGCCACTGGGCGCGCCGTCCCGCCAGCCAGCTCCCGTCGGCGGCCCGGACCGCGCACAGGATCGAAAGGCTCCGGGCGGCCCCCTGGGGAATCAGCCGCAGAGCCCAGCGCGCCGGCTGGAGCTCGAGCGATAGCCGGTCCGGAGCGCTGTCGAAGTCGACCAGTCTCGCCGCGAGCCCGTCGTAACTGGGCGAGCCGCGCTGGCGGAGCGCGTTGAGGGCGACGTCGGCGGCGTCGGTCGCCTCCCCCGGGGGATCGAACGCGTCGGTGCGCCACGCGACCTCCACCTGATCGGGATCCCAGGGGCCACGGGCAAGCACGCCGGCAGAGACGGCCACGGGTGCAACGGTACTTGGCCCCGCCCGCCGCTAGGGTCGCCGGTGGTGGAGCGGCGACTCAAGCATTGGGGGTGGGGATACGAGGACGAGCAGCCCTCGCTCGAGGAGCTTCGCGGCGCGGCGAGCTTCCTGGTTGAGCGGCTCGGCTTCGGATCGGCCGAGCCCGAGCATCCCGTCCCGCTGTCGGAGGTGTCGCTCCCGGCGCCACGACTGGAGCCGCCCGAGGCGCTCGCCGGCATCTGCGCCACCGACGACTATGAGCGCGTCCTGCACTGCTATGGCCGCTCGTACGCCGACGTCGTTCGCGCGTTCCGCGGAAGGTTCGAGCATCCACCCGACGTGGTCGCCCACCCGGGCGGGGAGGACGAGTTGCAAGCCACCCTCGACTGGGCGGTGTCGGCCGGTGCCGCGGTGATCCCGTTCGGCGGCGGCACCAGCGTCGTCGGTGGTGTCGAGGCGATCGGGCTCGAGCGCTACCCGGCGGTCGTGACGATCGATCTGAAGGCGCTCGACCGGGTCCTCGAGGTCGATCCGGTGTCGTTGTCGGCGCGGATCCAGGCCGGCGCCACCGGACCGCGACTCGAGGCGCAGCTGGCCGAGGAGGGGCTCACCCTGCGCCACTTTCCGCAGTCGTTTGAGTTCTCGACCCTCGGGGGGTGGATCGCCACTCGCGCCGGTGGCCACTTCGCGACGCTGTACACCCACATCGACGATCTGGTCGAGTCGGTGCGGGCGCTCACGCCGACCGGTGCGTGGGAGTCGCGACGGCTGCCGGGCTCGGGCGCCGGCATCTCTCCCGACCGGATGCTGATCGGATCAGAAGGGACGCTCGGCCTGATCACCGAAGCGTGGATGAGGGTCCGACGCCGCCCGGTCCATCGCGCCTCGGCACCGGTGAGGTTTGGGACGTTCTCGGCCGGCGCTGACGCGGTCAGGGCACTGTCGCAGTCGGGGCTGTATCCCACCAACTGCCGCTTGATCGACGCGCGCGAGGCCGAAATCACTGGCGCCCTCCGGCCCGGCGACGGTTCGCACGCGCTGCTCCTGCTCGGGTTCGAATCCGCCGAGCATCCAGTCGAGCCGTGGCTGACGGCTGCGCTCGAGATCTGCGCCGACCATGGCGGTGTCTGGGAGCGGCGGGGCGGCGGGGCGCCCTCGGGCGAGGGCGAGGCGGTCGGAAGCTGGCGTGAGGCGTTCCTGCGCGCTCCTTACCTTCGCGATGTGTTTGTTGCCATAGGCGTGCTGTCCGAGACGTTCGAAACGGCGATCACCTGGGAGCGGTTCCCGAGCTTCCATGAACGTGTGCTGGCACGCGTGCGAGATGCCGTGGACGAGGCGTGCGGTGGCGGGACCATCACGTGCCGCGTCACCCACGTCTATCCGGACGGGCCGGCGACCTATTACACCGTCCTCGCGCCGGCTCGCCGGGGCGGCGAGCTCGAGCAGTGGGCGCACATCAAGCGGGCGGCCGGTGACGCGGTGATCGACGGCGGAGGCACGATCACCCACCACCATGCCGTCGGGCGCGATCACCGGCCCTGGTACGACCGCCAGCGACCGGACCCGTTCGCGGTGGCTCTGCGCGCGGCCAAGGCGTCGGTGGATCCAAGCGCGGCGCTCAACCCGGGAGTGCTGATCGACCCGTGAGACATCTTTGTTCGCTGGGCAGACAATCCGCTGGCCTCGCAGCTAACCTCCAGCCCCTTGGAGCGGGCAGTTGACGTGGTGCGTATCCGCCGACAGGTAGGTTGCAAAACGAACACCGCGCTGCTCATTGACGTTGGACGGCGGCGCGTGACGGCGACGCCTTGTCCGCCAACCCGAACAGGAGGACGTATTACATGAAGGTCATTGGCGCCGGACTGCCGCGTACCGGCACGCTTTCTCAGAAGGTCGCGCTGGAGACGCTCGGCTTCGGGCCCTGCTACCACATGGTCAACGTCCTCACCAACCTGCCGCTAGCGCAAGGATGGGAGGCGGCGATCGACGGCGAGCCGGACTGGGACGCGATCTTTGGCGAGCACGAGTCCACCGTCGACTGGCCGGGCTCGTTCTTCTACCGCGAACTGGCCGACGCCTATCCGGACGCGAAGGTCGTCCTGAGCGTCCGCGACCCGGAGGCGTGGGAGAAGAGCATGATCACCACGATCTGGGACACGATCTACGGCCAATCGGTGGCGGCCCACCTCTCCAAGGCGCGGGAGCTCGTCGACCCGGACTGGCAGGCCTACATCCGGCTGATGGCGAGGATGTGGGCGGCGCAGGGCATCTTCAGCGGCCCGGAGCTTGTGCCGGGCCAGCTGGCCGACGCCATCGCCCGCTATCAGGAGCAGGTGCAACGCAACATCCCGGAAGAGCGCCTGCTCGTGTGGAGCGTCGGCGACGGGTGGGAGCCGCTGTGCCGGTTCCTCGAGGTCGACGTGCCAGATACCCCGTTCCCGCGCCTGAACGATTCGAAGATGTACGTCGACCGGATCATGGATGCGGCGCTGATGGTGCTCGGGGAGTGGCGCGCGCGCAACGGCGAGATGAAGCAGCCTGCGCGCCAGCCGGCCTGACCCGGCTCGTCCACGTCAGCCAGCGAGGGTCCGGTTGAAGCGGCGCAGCGCGAGCGGCACGCACACGGCCAGGATCACCAGGCACCAGAGCGCCATCGCAATCTCTGGGTGGACGAGCTGCCAGGACCCGCTCGAGTGCACGCCCTCGGTCAGCTGGCGCACGGTGGCGACGAGGGCCGAGATCGGATCCCAATGGGCGATCGCCCGGGGCACCGCGTCCATGCCGGCGATGGGCACGAACGTGCCGGCCAGGAAGGCGAGCGGAAGCATCACGATGAAGCCGGCTCCCTGCACCGCCTCGGGCGAGCGCACGAGCATGCCGCACAGCACGCCCAGCCAGGTGAAGGCGAACATGGCGAGGGCCATCAGCCCGACCAGTTCGACGGCATGTGCTCCGGTCAGGTGCGGGTGCCAGCCGAGCGCCAGGCCGAACACGACGACGATCACGATGCCGAGCACCTGCTCGCAGAACTGTCCCATGACCTGACCGGTAATGATCGACAGACGGCTGATCGGCATCGAGCGGAAGCGATCGATCACGCCCTCGGTCATGTCGCCCGAGGTGGCCACGCCGGCGCCGATGACCCCGAAGGCCAGCGACTGGCCGATGATCCCCGGGAGCATGTAGTCCTTGTAGCTGATGCCCGGCACGTGGATGGCCGAGCCGAACACGTACAGGAACAGCAGGATGAACATGATCGGCTGGATCGTCACGTCGAGCAGTCGCTCGGGGACGCGCGGGACCGCCCGGAGGCTGCGGGCCGTGAGCAGCGCCGTGTCTCGGGCGAAGGCGAGCGAGGCGGTCATGCCGCCACCTCCTCGGGTGAAGCGTCCTCGTGGGCCATGTGCCCGGTGAGCGCGAGGAACGCGTCGTCGAGCGTCGGACGCCGCAGCGCGATCTCATCGACCGCGATCCCCGCCTGCGCGACCGTCGCGGCGACGCGGGCCAGATCCTCGGCCTCGTCCGGCGCGGCGACCGAGACGGTCCGCTGCTCGGTCGATTCCGAGATCTCGAACTGCTCGCGCAGCAACGCGGCCAGGCGCTCGAACTCGGCCCCGTCGGCGGCGATCACGTCGACCCGCTGCTCGCCGACCTGAGCCTTCAGCTGCGCCGGCGTGCCGGCGGCGACCTCCCGGCCGCGGTCGATCAGCAGCACCCGGTCGGCCAGCGCGTCGGCCTCCTCCAGATACTGGGTCGTCAGGAGCAGCGTGACGCCATCGTCGATCAGGCTCCGGATCGTCGACCACACGACCTGGCGACTGCGAGGGTCAAGGCCGGTGGTCGGCTCGTCGAGCACGAGCACGAGCGGCGTGTCGATCAGCCCAGCGGCCAGGTCGACCCGCCGGCGCTCCCCGCCGGACAGGTTCTTGACCAGCCGGTCGCGGAAGTCGGCGATCGCGAACCGCTCGATCAAGCCGTCGGCCACGACGCGGGCCTCGCGCCGGTCGCGGCCACGGAGCCGCGCCATCAACACCAGGTTCTCACGCGCGGTCAGGTTCTTGTCCAGCGCAGCGAACTGGCCGGTTAGTGAAATCCGCCGGCGCACCTCGGCTCCCTCGCGCACCACGTCGTAGCCGGCCACGCGGGCGGAGCCGGCATCCGGTGCCAGCAGCGTGGCGAGCATCCGCACCGTGGTCGTCTTGCCGGCGCCGTTAGGCCCGAGCAGCGAGACGACGGTCCCAGTCTGCACGTTCAAGTCCAGGTCCTCGACGGCGGTGAACTCGCCGAAGCGCTTGGTGAGGCCGATCGCCTCGATTACAGGTCTCTCGTTCATGCCCGAAGACTCTACAGTGACTGAAAAAATTCTGCAACTGAATTTTTCTCAATATCCTCTGAATGTGGACATCGACGACGACCTGCCCGGCGATCCGCTCAGCGACGACCGCCTGCACCGATTGCTGGTGGACGACCTGGGAGAACGGATCGCCGAGTCGTTTCGCCGGGCGCGGCGCCGGCAGGAGGCGATGGAGATCGCGCGCCATCCCGAGGAGGGCCTGCGCGAACGCAAGCGGCGCATCACGCGTCAGCGGATCTCCGACGTGGCGACCATCCTGTTCGAGACCCGCGGGTTCGACAACGTGAAGGTCTCGACGATCGCCGAGGTCGTGGGCGTGTCGGAGAAGACCGTCTTCAACTACTTCCCGACCAAGGAGTCGATGGTCCTCGACTGGGCCGACGAGGCCGTGGACAGCCTGGCCCGCGCCATCCGCGAGCGCGACCGAGGCGAGCCGCTGACCGACGCCGTGGTCCGCGCGATGAAGAAGGACATGGAGCGCTTCGACGACATCCCGGATGATCTGGTCGGCTTCCTGCCCCGGTTCCTCGAGATGATCGAGTCCACGCCGTCGCTGCGAGCCGCCTGGCTCGAGATGTACGACCGGATCGTGCGCCTGGCCGCAGACGCGCTCGCCGCCGGCGCCGAGGTCGACCCGCGCGATCCCGAGCCGATGATCACCGCGCGGGCGCTGAGCGGTCTGGCCGGGGTCGCGCTCGCCGCCCGGGTGCGCTACATCGAGCAGGGACTGCGCGGTGCGGAGCTGCGCGACGCCGTGTTCGCCGACCTCGACCGAGCGGCGCGCCTGCTCGAGACGGGCCTGTGGTCGTTCAACCTGCTCACGCTCGGGCGTCGAACGCGCAAGCAGGTGCTCGAGGCGGCGCAGGCGGCCGAGGAGGCTCGGGACCAGGTGTTCAAGGCGCTGCGGCAGGCACGCACCGCGTGGCGCCAGATCCAGGGCCAGACGCGCGAGGCGATTCGCGAGCAGGAGGCCGCCCGGCGCGCGGCCGATCGCGCGGCCAGGCGTAGGCGCTAAGGCGCCGCCGTCAGGCGCTCGAGCACGGCAGGGCCCGCCGGCGCTACGTCGGGCGCCAGCCGAGGCAGCAGCTCCAGCCAGCTCGGCTGGAGCGCGATCGCCGCGCGTACCTTGGCCACGCCGGCGTCGAGGTCGCCGGCCTGTGCCGTGCTGAGTCCGGCCCAGAACAGCAGCTCGTGGTTGTCCGGCGCGATCTCGCTGGCCCGCTCGTACAGGGCGCCCGCCTCGTCGTGGCGACCCTCGTTCAGCAGCTCGTCGGCCTGGGTGATCAGCACGTAGGCGTCGTGCAGGGCGACCAACCGGCGTAGCTCGCCCAGCGGGTCGGGATGGTCCTCGACGCGGAGCGAGACGACCGTCCGCCAGGGGTCGCCGTCGGCCGGCACGATCAGGATCGCCGCGGACTGCCGGCCGCGGATGTCTCCGCCCTCGCGCTCGGCGGCGTCGAGCGCGCTAAGCAGGCGCTCGGTGAGCGATCCCGAGGCGGCCGCTTGAAAGGCTTCGAACATGGCCGGCCAGACGCTTTCCGAGGCCATGATGTTCGCCTGGCAGCAGACGCCGTCGCCGGTCACGTGCCCGGCGTATGGGATGCAGCTTGAACCGGTGTGCGCGGCAACGTGGCCAGCGGCGTCCATCATCCCCACCTGGCGGGAGTGGCCGCCCGGATCCTCGGCCAGCAGGCGCGCAAGCGCGTCCGGCGCCGGCACGCCCTGGCCAAGCAGATCGAGCGCGCGCGGGCCGTACGCGGGCTCGACGTTGGCCTGGCTAGCGACCGCACCGACACCCGGACGCGCCCACGTGACGACCGAGCCGACCGAGAAGAAGTGCGACTGGACCGCGACGCCGAGTTCCCCGGTGTCCGGATCGCGGGCGACGATCGAGTAGGTCACATGAGAACGATAAATCAAAGGTCGGCGGCGCCTGACGGCGGCGCCTTAGAGAGGAGGCGTGATGCGCGGCGCTGGACCGGCTGGGGTGCGCAGCGGCTCGGCGAACTCCTGCTCAGCCACCGCGTCGACGATCTCTTCCTCTTCCTCGACCTCTCCCTGATCGTGCTCCCCGTCGCACAGGATGCGGAACTGGCCGGTCTGGCCGCCGTCGGCCTGGAGGACGATGCCCGGGATCAGCTCCTCGCCCTCCTCGAGACCCAACCGCTCGATGTCGAAATGCGCCATCCCGATCCCCCAGGTGTTGTGATCGGGGTTCTCGCGGTCGTGGACGTTTACGCCCATCGCGATCTGCCGCAGCAGGATGGCGATCTTGCCGGGATCCGACATCGACTGGGCCAAGCTTAGAGGTTCAGCTTCGCTCGATGATCTCGACCCGGTAGTTGTCGGGATCGCGGACGAAGCACAGGCGGTTGCCGCCCTGGTTGATCGTGTAGGGCGGACGCTCGGGCTCGATGCCCTGTTCCTTCAGGCGCGCCAGGGTGCCGTCCATGTCGTCGGTTGAGATCGCGATGTGGCCGTAAGCCGTGCCGAGCTCATAGGAGTCGACGCCGAAGTTGTAGGTCAGCTCGAGGCGGGGCTCGGGGCCGTCATCGGGCAGGCTCATGAACACGTTGATCGCTTCTTCGCGGATGGGCGCGCGCCGGCGCTCCTCGAACCCGAGCGCCTCGTAAAAGGCGACGGAGCGATCGATGTCGGTGATTCGGTAGCAGGTGTGGAGCAGACTCATACCGCGCAGGCTAACGAGTAGGCTCACGACGGTGATCGTCGAGCGCTCGATGAACGACGACTTTCTGTCGAACACCTACGTGGTGGCCGACGAGCCCGGGGGTCACGCGGTGATGATCGACGCCGGTGGACCGGTGGCGCCGCTGCTCGAGTTCCTGGATCGGGGCCAGCTCACGCTCACGCACGTGTTGCTCACCCACCGCCACCACGACCATGTGTCGGAGGTCGAGGCCGTGCTCGCACGTCACCCGGACGTCCCGGTGCTGATCCACGAGCTCGAGCGCCCGAGCGTGCCGGCCGCCACGGGCACGATGGCTCCGGGACAGACGATCGAGAGCGGGACCCTGACGATCGAGCCGATCCACACCCCGGGCCACACCGCGGGGATGCTGTCGCTGCTGGTCAACGGCTCGGACGTGTTCACCGGCGACACGCTGTTCAAGGGCTCGGTGGGCGGCGTCCGCGCGCCGGGCGCGAGCGGCTACGCCGATCTGAAGTCCTCGATCATGGACAAGTTGCTGAAGCTCCCGGGCGCGACCCGGATTCACCCCGGCCACACCGATCCGACGACCGTGGCCGACGAGCTCGAGCACAACGCGTTCGTACGCATCTGGCGCGGCGTCGATCCCGAGGGCGACGAGTCGTGCACCGCACTCGGCGAGCCGGCCGCGCTGATCCTGTTCGGCGACGACTACGACGGTGGGCACAAGGCGTGGGTCCGGTGGCCGGACGGAGCCGACGACATCGTGCCCGGCTCGCGCGTGCAGCGAGACGGCTGACCGTGACCCCCGCGGGCAGGGCAGTGCTCGTCACCGGCGCCTCGCGGGGCATCGGCGCGGCCGTGGCGCGCGCGTTCGCGGTCTCTGGCGACCGGGTCGGGCTGCACTACCGGTCGCGTCGCGACGCGGCGCTGCGGGTACTGGCAACGCTCCCAGGCGAGGGGCACGTGGTGGCGGGCGCCGACCTGGCCGACCCCGACGCGATTCGGCGCGTGGTCGACGAGGTGGCCGGCGCGCTGGGCGGCATCGACGTGCTGGTCAACAACGCCGGCGTGTTCGAGCGCCACCCCGTTTCCGAGACGACCTACGGCGAGTGGCAGGAGGCGTGGAAGCGGACGCTGGAGGTCAATCTGGTGGGCGCGGCCAACGTGACCTGGTGCGTGCTGCGCCACATGGGCGCCGGCGGGCGGATCGTCAACGTCTCCTCGCGCGGCGCCTTCCGGGGCGAGCCCGAGCAACCCGCCTACGGCGCGAGCAAGGCCGGGCTGATCGCGTTCGGGCAGTCGCTGGCCCGGGCGGTCGGGGAGCGGCGGATCTCGGTCACCACGGTGGCGCCCGGGTTCGTCGAGACCGAGATGGCGGAGTCCGAGCTGGCCGGCGAGGGTGGACGCAGGCGACGCGCCGAGAGCCCGCTGGGCCGCGTGGCCACGGCCGAGGAGGTCGCGGCCGCCGTGCTCTACCTGGCCTCCCCGGAGGCGGAGCTGGCCAGCGGCGCCGTACTGGATATCAACGTCGCGTCGTACCTCAGGATATGACGAAGCCGGCGGCGCCTGGCGGCGGCGCCTTAGTGAGGTTTCCTACCGACCGGCGGGTCGCATAACGGCGGCCAGGTAGCATCTGGGAACGTGGCGAAGGACAAGATCCCCACCTCGCGAGTGGGGCGTACGGCAAGGATTGGGGGACTGGCCGCGGGGCAGGCGATCCGCCAGGCGGGCACCCGCGCGGCGAACGTGACGCGCTCGGGCGAGCAGCGGAAGGTCGCGCTCGAGAAGCGTCAGATCGAGGCGGCCGAGCAGATCGTGGCCGCGCTCGGGACGATGAAGGGAGCGGCGATGAAGGTCGGGCAGGTGCTGTCGTTCCTCGACGTCGGTCTCGTCCCGGACGAGTACCGCGAGGAGTTCCAGCACAAGCTGGCCGCGCTGCGCGACGCCGCGCCCAACGTGTCCTTCAAGGACATGCGCAAGGTGATCGAGGAGGAGCTCGACGAGCCTTTGAAGGAGGTTTTCTCCGAGTTCGACGAGGAGCCGATCGCGGCGGCCTCGATCGGCCAGGTCTATCGGGCCAAGCTCCACGACGGCCGCCACGTGGCGGTCAAGGTCCAGTACCCGGGCGTCGCCGCGGCGGTCCGCTCCGACATGCAGAACCTCGGCCTGATCCTGCGCCTGGCCAAGCGGATCGCGCCGGGCCTCGACCCGGCGGCGATCGGGCGCGAGATCTCAGAGCGGATTCACGACGAGCTCGACTACGAGCTCGAGGCCCAGAACCAGCGGACGCTGGCCCGGATCTTCCGGGGCCACCCGTTCATCGTCATCCCCGACGTGATCACCTCGCTGTCGCGCGAGCGGGTGATGGTGAGCGAGTACGTTCACGGCACCGGGTTCGAGGAGCTCAAGGGTTATCCACACGCAGAGCGCGACCGGATCGGCGAGATCCTGTTCCGCTTCTACTTCGGCTGCCTGTACCGCCACCACCAGTTCTCGGGCGACCCCCATCCCGGCAACTCCATGCTGATGGACGACGGGCGCATGGTGTTCTACGACTTCGGGCTGTTCAAGCGGATGCCGCCGGGCGCGGTCGAGCTCGAGATCCAGGTGGCCCGCGCGATCATCGAGGGCGACACCGACACGATCATGGATCTGGGCAGCGAGGTCGGCTTCTTCCCCGAGCCCGACAAGTTCGACCCCCAGCGCGTGCTCGCGCACTTCCGTGCCGCCACCTCGTGGTACACGGTCGACCAGTACACCGAGCTCACGCCGGACTACGCCACCCAGGTGCTGATCGACATGAGCGATCCCCGCTCGGAGTACTTCGGCCAGCTCCGGCACGAGTCGGCGCCGCCCGATCACATCTTCGGCCGGCGGATGGAGGTGCTCACGCTCGCGGTGCTGTCGCAGCTGCACGCGCGCGGGAACTTCCACCGGATCGCCCGCGAGTGGTTCTACGGCGACCCGCCCGCGACGGAGCTCGGCGCGCTCGAGGCCGAGTTCTACGGCGAGAAAGCGGCGTAGTCTGGGCCGCCTGCGGCGGCATCCGTGGGATGTGGCGCGGCAGGCCCCGTCTGCGAGGCAGGGATGCCGAGCTCGTGCCGCCGCCGCGACCGCCTGGGGGGCCCGTCCGGATGGGGTTCGGAGACCCGGGGTGAGGCGGTGGTGGTCGATCGACCGGAGTTGATCGTTGGCGGGG
>DATJUA010000099.1:0-10158 GCA_035502815.1 Solirubrobacteraceae bacterium | reverse complement strand
GGCTGGGGCACGGTGGATGCCGCCTCGTTCGTCCCCGCGCTGGCCCACTTCGGCAGCCGTTGGGGAGGACGGTCGAGGCGGTAGCCCGAGGAGGACGAGACCGGCCGTCGGCGGGCGTGCCGCGGTCCTGAATGAGCACGGGCGGGACGCCGCATCGCGGGTCCCGCCCGGGTCCCGCCCTCCCCGCTTTAGCGGCTGGGAAGCTGCGCCCGGCGGTTGGCGAGCCGCAACCATTGCCGTTACGATGGGTTTTCCCAGGTAGGTGGCTCGCTCCGCAGGCGGGCTAGAGCGATGTGCTGAGCGCGGGCCGAGCGCGCCGGCGCTGTCCGGATGCCTTCATTGATCCGACTTCGACCTCGACCCCGGTCTGCTGCGTTCGCGCTGGCGGCCGTGCTCGCCTCGCTTGGTGCAGGTGCGGCGAGCGCGACTGCGGCCACGGGTTCCCATCGGTCCGGCGCGTCCGCGGCGCAAAAGACCAAGGTTGTCCGGTACCACAACTACAAGCTCGTCGTGCCGGCGAGCTGGCCGGTGTACAACCTGGCCGCCGATCCCACCGTATGCGTGCGGTTCAATCGCCACGCGGTCTACCTGGGCACGCCGAGCTCGCGCCAGCGCTGCCCGGCCCACGCGGTCGGCCGCACCGAGGCGATCCTTGTTTCGCCGCTGAGCGCCCACGGCGCGAACGCCCGCGCCAGCGCCGGCCCAGCGCTGCCGCCAGTCACTAAGGCCAGCGCCCAGCCTGCGCAGGGATCATCCGCGCAGGTGGCGGTGCCCTCCGACGGAGTCGTCGTCACGGCGACGTGGAGGGGTGACCCCGGGCTCGTGTCACGCGCGCTCCGCGTGCCCTCTCTGTCGAGAATCCGCGCCGGCGCCGCCGCCGCGGCAAGCGGGCCGCAGGCGCGCGCCGCCGCCGTGCACAAGGCCGGCGACGTCTACACGGGACCGGGGTTTGACGCGTGCTCGACCCCGAGCACCTCGACGATGACCGCGTGGGGGGCCTCGCCCTACCGGGCGCTTGGGATCTACATCGGCGGCGCCAACATGGCGTGCGCGCAGACGAACCTAACTGCCGCCTGGGTCGAGCAGGAGTCGACGGCAGGGTGGACGCTGCTCCCGATCTATGTTGGCCTGCAGGCGCCGAGCAACGGCTGCGGATGCGCCGCGATGACGGCGTCGCAGGCATCGGCCGAGGGCACGGCCGCGGCCGAGGATGCCGTCAACCAGGCAGAGGCGGTCGGGATCGGCCCGGGCAACCCGATCTATGACGACATGGAGGCGTACAGCCGGACGACGACCAACACGGACGCGGTACTGGCCTTCCTAAGCGCGTGGACGACCCAGCTGCACGCGGAGGGATACGTGTCGGGCGTCTACAGCAGCGCCAACTCCGGCATCGAAGACCTCGTCAACCAGGTGGGCACGGGCTACGCCGAGCCCGACCAGATCTGGATCGCGGACTGGAACGACGAGGAGACAACGAGTGACCCGTACGTCCCGAGCGGCGATTGGGCGAATAACGACCGTCTTCACCAGTACCGAGGGGGTCACAACGAGACCTACAACGGGGTGACGATCAACATCGACAGCGATTACGTGGACGCCGCCGGCGCGGGCGGGGGCGCGCTGTTCCCGAACGGCACGTTCGTGCAGGTGAGCGGCTCGACCGACTTCTACGAGATCGCCGGCGACGCCCCGCTGTACGTCAGCAACTGGAGCGACGTGGGCGGAGCCCAGACGTACACGGTCATCACTCAGCAGCAGTTCGACGAGCTCAACCCGGTGCCCACCAACGGCACGTTTCTGGAGACGAGCGCCGGCTCGGTGTATCGAGTCGCCGGTGGCGCGCCCATGTACGTCAGCGACCCCGCGGCGTTCGGGGCGATCACCCCGGTGCTCGTCGATCAATGGGACCTCGCCAACGTCGGCAATCCGCTGTCACACCTGAACGCCGAGCCGTCCAACGGCACGTTCCTGACCACGCTGACCGGGCTGAACTATCGAGTCGCCGGCGGTGCCCCGATCGCAGTCACCAACTGGAAGGTGTTCGGCGGTGCTCAGGCGTCCGTCACGATCGACCCGTGGGACCTGGCGAACGTGTGGAACCCGCTGGCCCGCCTCGAGTACCGACCGGCGATCGGGACGACCGTCGAGGGCCTGCCGTCCGGCGCCTACTGGCGCTTCGGGCCGAAGAACCGATATCTGGTCACCGCCACCGCGGGCGCGGTGCGCGTGGACGACCGCGGGCTCATCGAGTTTTCGGCCATCCCATGCCGCGTCCCGAACCTGAGCCACGACACGCTCACGCAGGTCAAGGCAGCGCTGTTGAAGGCCGACTGTCACCTGGGCAAGGTGCACGATGACCCGGTGACACGCCGTCGCCACACGCTGCGGGTGATCAGACAGATCCCCGGCCCGCGCGTGAAGAAGAAGGCTTACTACACGGTCGGCGTGACGGTCGGCTGAGCCCGCTAGCGGGTGTTCTTCGGCGCGGTGCCGAACACGTGATCCCAGAACGGCGCGCTGACGCCGTAGCCGCGCTCGTGGTTCTGGAAATGATGTCGCATGTGCAGCTCGCGCAGCCGCTTGCCGAGCGCCGTCTTCGGGCGGTGATGATGCACGTGGTAGTGCAGCATGTCATAGCCGAGGTAGCCGCCGAGGAACGTCGCGCCGAACGGGAGGAAGCCCGGCGTGCCGATCACCAGCGAGAACACCCACACGAACAGCGCCGCCAGAGGCACGCTCAACGCCGGGGGCATGACCAGGCGCAGCGGGTCGTTCGGGTGGTCGTGATGCACGCCGTGGATGATCCAGTGCAGCCGCGCGCCGATGCCCTTCTCGGGCTCGAAGTGGAACACGATCCGGTGCAGCCAGTACTCGGTCAGCGTCCAGAACAGGTAGCCCGCGGGCAGCCAGTACGCGGTTGACCAGCCCGCTCCGTGCACGAACCCCTCGATCAGCAGGATCGTGATCGTCGGCACAAAGATGATCGGCGGGACGCTCCAGTGGACCCGAGAGAACTTCTCGAACAGGCCCGAGTCGAACATGCGCGGCGAGGCGCGCAGGATTTCGGAGCGGCTGAGGCCCTCGAGGTCGTCGGCACGTCGCGTGGCCATGACAAAAACGATACCTCGCGGGCGCCCTCGGGTAACAGGCGAATCCGGGGCGGCGGGTCCGGCGGCGGGTCCGGCGGCGGGTCGGGCGACGGGTTCGGCGACCGTCGCGGCGAGCGCGGAGGCGGCCTCAGTCGGCGTCGTCGCCGTCGGGCATCGCCAGCACCACGTGACTGAGCGCCACGGCCAGGAACGGCCGTCGCTCGGACTCGCCACCGTCGAAGGGGACGAGCTCGACGTCCGTCAGCGCGACGAACGCACGTTCGGAAGAGTTGAGGTAGTCCGTCAGCCGGCTGCGGTAGCCGTCCCGGGGCAGCCGGAGCACCCCGGAGATCCGGTAGCGGTCGGTCTCGACCACGATGCGCTCGTCGCGGTGCTCCACGGCCGTCGAAGATAGCGTTCGCGCGCGCCGGCGGTGCGATGCTTGGACGGATGGCCGATCCGCCGAAACCCCGCTGGTGGTCCGTCCGCCGCGCCCAGAACCTGAAGCCGGCGACCTACCGCTGCCCGCTGTGCGGGCGCCACCTGCCGGCGCTCAGCGAGCACATGCTGATGTTCCCCGAGGGCGACCATAGCCGCCGTCGCCACGCCCACTCACAATGCGTCATCGCCGCTCGGCAGGCGGGCAAGCTCCCAACGCGCGAGGAGTGGCTCAAGACCCAGCCGCGTGAGCCGAGCGCGTGGCGGCGGCTGGTCGGGAAGGTGCGAGGCTCGCGACCTGCCTAACGCGTCACGCGAGCCTGATCCCGCCGGGCGTGACGGCTTAGCCGAGACCGAGACCGGGGCCGGATCCGCAAGGAAGATGCATGGCGGTTCGCTTCCGGATCCCGGCCCCGAAACCACTGGCCGACTATGCGTCGTGATACAGCGCGAACTCCCACGGATGCGGCCGCATCCGGATCGCGTCCACCTCTTCCTCGCGCTTGTAGCGCACGTAGGCCTCGATCAGCCCGGGCGTGAACACGTCACCCTCGAGCAGGAACCCGCTGTCGGCCTCGAGCGCATCCAGCGAGGCCTCCAAAGAAGACGGGACGGTGGCGATCTGGGCCAGCTTCTCCTCCGGCAGTTCATACAGGTCGGCGTCGAGCGGCTCGCCCGGGTCGAGCTCGCGCTTGATCCCGTCGAGTCCGGCCATCATCAAGGCGGAGAAGGCCAGGTACGGGTTCGCCGTCGGGTCGGGCGAGCGGAACTCGATCCGCTTGGTCTTGGGCGCCTCGTGGTACATCGGCACGCGGACGCATGCCGACCGGTTCCGCGCCGAATAGACCAGATTGACCGGCGCCTCGTACCCGGGCACGAGCCGGCGATACGAGTTCGTGGTCGGCGCACAGAACGCCAACAGCGCCGGCGCGTGGGCCAAAAGACCCGCGATGTAGTGCTTGGCCAGATCGCTCAGATGGGCGTAGCCGCCCTCGCCGAACATCAGCGGGTCGCCGTCCTTCCACAGCGACTGGTGCACGTGCATGCCGGACCCGTTCTCCTGGAAGATCGGCTTGGGCATGAAGGTCGCGGTCTTGCCGGCGGCGAACGCGGTGTTCTTGACCACGTACTTGTAGATCATCATCTGGTCGGCCATCCGCAGCAGCGGCTGGAAGCGCATGTCGATCTCGCCCTGGCCGCCCGAGGACACCTCGTGGTGGTGGAACTCGCACCGGATCCCGAGCGCCTCCATCGTGGCCACCATCTCCGAGCGCAGGTTGGCCAGCGAGTCGGCCGGCGGCACCGGGAAGTAGCCCTCCTTCTGGCGCAGCTTGTAGCCGAGGTTCGGCTTGCCGGCGACCGGGGCGGCCGTGTTCCAGAACCCCTCGCCCGAATCCACCTCGTAGAACGCCCGATGCTCGACCTGCTCGTAGGCGATGTGGTCGAACACGAAGAACTCGGCCTCGGGGCCGAAGTAGGCGACGTCGGCGATTCCCGTCGCGACGAGATGGCGCTCGGCCTTGCCGGCCACGAACCGTGGATCGCGCGCATACGGCTCGCCCAGCACCGGGTCGGCCACCGAGCAGATCAGCGACAGCGTGCCGCGCGTGTAGTACGGGTCGATGAACGCCGTCGAGGAGTCGGGGATCAGCAGCATGTCGGACTCGTGGATCTCCTGGAAGCCGCGGATCGAGGAGCCGTCGAAGCCCAGGCCGGACTCGAAGTCGGCGGCGTCCAGGGCGCCGATGGGCAACGTCATGTGCTGCCACGTCCCGGGCAGGTCGACGAACTTCAGATCGACCATCTCGACGCCGCGTTCGGTGGCGAACTCGAGCACCTCGGCGGGGCCGGTCGCGCCGGCCGCCATCGCCGTCTGTTCGCTCTCTGTGATGGCCACGGTTTCCTCCTTCAATGAGTCTCGATAGGTGCGAGCCTATCCGGGTTGTGAGGATTGGGAAAATGGTCGGCGGCGCCTGACGGCGGCGCCTAGTCGTTCTTGCGCTGCCAGGATCTGGTCGGCCTTGAGCCCGAGGCTGAGCCGCTCGCGGCCGTCGGACTCGTACGGTGACAGCCCCGAGACCTCCTGGACGCGGGACAGGCGATAGCCGACCGTGTGGCGGTGCAGGCTCATCGCCTCGGCGGTCTCGGTGGTCGAGCCGTGGTGTCCGAGGAACGTCGCGAGGGTGACCAGCAGCTCGGTGTCGTGGTCCGCGTCGTAGGTGACCAGCGGCGAGATCGTGCTCGCGCGCAGCAGCTCGACCTCGTCGGGATCGCGCAGCAGCACGCCGATCAGCAGGCGGTAGGTCTCGTCCTGGCCGGCGAACGCCGCCTCCGGGGCGCACGCGAGCTCGGCCAGGAGCATCGCCTCGCGAAGCGCCTCGTGGAGCAGCGCCGGCTGCCGGCGCGGGGCTGACACGCCGACCACGGCCCCGTCCGCGGACAGCCGCTCGGCGACCTCCACGGCCCGGCGCTCGCCGAGACGCTCGTCGACCAGCGACACGAGCCCGAGCGCCCGGTCGGCTCCGACCAAAGCGACAAGCACGCCCTCCTCGGTGAGCACCTCCGCCGGGCCGAGGCTGCACACGGCGATCGCGCCGGCGCTCAGGTCTACCCCGAGCCGGTGCCCCTCCGCGAGCAACTCCTCCAATCCCAGCGGCGGCGCGACCGCCAGCGCGTCGAGCAGCGCGCGGGCTGCCTCGGCGTCCTCGCCGTCCGAGCTGCCGTGCATCAGCCGCGTTACAGCCGCCGCGGCCGCCGCGGCTTCGAGCCAGTCGGCCGCCCCAACGAGCGCGCCGTTCGCCGGCACCGCGCCGATGCTCGCCACGATCCCGACCACCGAACGCCCGATCCGAATCGGCTCGAGCAGCCCCACCGTCATCGGTGAGGAAGCCTCCGCGCCGGTCGCCAGCGCCGTCGCGTGCGCCACGAGCTCGGACAGCAGATCGTCGGCCACCGCGCCGGCCGGCCAGACGACCGGTGCCCCCACGGAGGGAAGGATGATCGCGACGGGATGACCGAGCGCCTCGGACGCGGAGCGGGCGACGCGTTCGATCCCGTCGCCCGCGACCGCGCTCGAGACGATGTCCAGCGGATTGAATGGGAGGCCCGCCCGCCCACCGGCCGGCTCGCCGGGGTGGGCAGGGTGGGCAGGGTGGGCGGGCTCCCCATTCACCTCATGCGTGGGACGGTTCGGCGTGACCCGCTCCAGTCGGGACAGTGGCCGGGATGCCACTCGGGTACCCGAGCGACGGGACGTCGGACGGATAGACCTCGTGGCCGTGCTCGGCGACGTCGCCGATCTCCATGTTCTTCTCGGACATCCGTAGCGGGATGAACAGCCCGACCAGCTTGAGCAGGATGAACGTGATGACTGCCGTCCAGGCGATCACGAACAGCGCGGCGAAGAACTGCCACTTCAGCAACGTCCAGTTGCCGTGGACGAGGCCGGCCACCCCGCCTGAAGCGATCAGGCCGTGCTTGCTCGTCTTGTAGTACAGCGCCATCTGCGGGTCGGCGAACACGCCGACCAGCAGGCCACCCGCGAGTCCGGCGAAGCCGTGGGTGTAGATCACGCCAAGCGTGTCGTCGACGCTGCGGAAGGGGCGCAGCCGGCTCAGGTAGTTGAGCGCGAAGTAGACGATCGTCGAGGCGATGATGCCCAGCGCGATCGCGCCCCAGCCGTTGACGTAGCCCGCCGCCGGCGTGATCGCGACGAGGCCCACGATCATGCCGTTGACCGTGCCGATCAGCGACGGCTTACGACCCGTTATGTAGTCCCACATGATCCAGATCAGCAACGCGACGGCCGTGCACAGGTTGGTGTTGAGCACCGCGGCCGCCGCGGACATGTTCGAGGCGTACGGGTCGCCGCCGTTGAACCCGTTCCAGCCGAGCCACAGCAATCCGGCCCCGACCGCGACCATCGCGACGTTGTTCGGCGCGTCTATCTCCCGGTCGCGTTGCAGTCGAGGTCCGATCACCCAGGCGGCGACGAACCCGGCCACGCCGGCCGAGAGGTGGATCACGTAGCCGCCGGAGAAGTCAACCGCGCCGTGCTGGGCGAAGAAGCCGCCGCCCCACAGCAAGAATGCGTCGACCGCGTACACGCACGTGATCCACAGGACGCAGAACGGGATCCACGCCTTGAAGTTCACCCGCCCGAGCACGGACCCGAGGGCCAGGATCGGCGTGATCGCCGCGAACACGAACTGGAAGTAGACGAGCGCGGATTGCGGGAACGCATCGCTGCCGATCAGCGGGATGTTCGCCTGGTGCTGGAGCTCGGTGTGCGACAGCACGGGGCCGGGCTTGCCGATGAAGTTCCCGAAGAAGCCGCTGTGCGAGAGACCGTGGAACGGCGACCCGAACCCCATCTTGAACGCCCACAGGACCCACACGACGAGCACGATCGAGAACGTGGCGAACGTCAGCATCATGCTGTTGATCGACCAGCGCTTCTGCATCACGCCGCCGTACAGCACTGCCAGGCCGGGCACGCTCATCAGGCCGACCAGCGTCGCGGCAGTGACCTGCCACGCTGTGTCGCCCGAGTTGAGCCAACTTGGTGCTTCGAGTGGCAACTGGATCTCCTTGTCTTGGGTACGCCGCGACCTGGCGACGCCAATTTCACGAGCAGTCTCGTCAGGGGCCGATCGAGCGACCATGTCCCCCCGTCCAGCAAATGCGCAGGGGTCCTGGACATTGGGATAAGTCGATCCCGCAATCAACGGGATTCCGCTCCCAATCCGGGGTTTTTGGGCCGCCTGCGGCGGCGTCCATGGGGCCGTTCGGCCGGGCGTCCATGCCCGGCCGGCCGGTCGCGTTCAGCCCGAGCCGACCGGCAGGCCGGCCTTGCGGCACTCCGCCGCGAGCACGCCGGCCGCCTGCTTGGTGTACGCCCCCGGCGCCTGGACCGATTGGCACGTGTCGCGCGCGGCGGCACCGCACTGGTTGATCTGCTCGGCCCCGACGTCGCCCGGGATCGTCGCGTAGATGCAGCCGCGCTTGGAACTGGGGCCGCCGATCGAGAACGAAATCACGAGCACCAACGCGAGCACGACCACCGCCGCGAGGACCCCGCGCACGATCCATCGCTCGCGCGGGGACAGGCGGCGGCGGGCGGCGAGGGAATCGGCGTGGCCGGGCGGGAGGATCAGCACGCGCGGGAGTCTAGGTGCCGCGTGTGCCACGATCGACCCGGATGACCCTGGAACAGCTGGCGATTCACGTCCACCTGCACTTCCACTTCATCCACCACGGGGTTCCGGCGCCCCAGATCGACTACGCGGCGCTGGCGATCGCGTCGTTCGCGAGCTGGGCGGGGCTGCCCGGGCCGGGAGAGCCGCTGCTGATCGCCGCCGCCATCGTCGCCGCCAAGCACAAGCTCGACATCAAGCCGGTGCTGGCCTGGGCGTTCGTGGGGGCCAGCGTGGGCGGGATCATCGGGTGGCTGGGCGGCCTGTTCGCCGGACGGCGCGTGATGACCGCTCCCGGACCGCTGCTCAAACTCCGCCTCAGGGCGGTCGAGCGCGGCGAGGAGGTGTTCGACCGCTGGACGATCACCGCGATTCTCCTCACGCCGGCGTGGGTCGCGGGCATCCACCGCGTGGGCACCTGGACCTACCTGATCGTCAACGAGGTGACGGCGCTGATGTGGGCGGTCGGCATCGGGCTGGGCGCCTACTACGCCGGCCCGCCGGTGCTCGACATCGTCGAGGACATCGGCTGGCTGAGCGCGGTCGGGATCGGCCTGCTGATCGCCGCGGGGATCTGGCTCGAGGTGGCCCGGCGGCGCCGGCGCAGCCGGGAGACTGCGTGACGAGATTGTCCGGTAAGTTGCGCCCATGAGCGAGACGGCCGACCTGCCGATGACCACGGCGCTCGACCTTCCGGGCATGCGCATCAGCGAGAACCTCGGCGTTTGCTACGGACTGGTCGTCAGGAGCATGGGGCTGGTCGGCGGCGTCACCTCGTCGATTCGCGCGCTGCGCCGCGGCGAGGTGTCGGAGTACACGCAGCTGCTCGAGGATTCGCGCCGGCACGCGATCGACCGCATGTCCGACAACGCCCGCCTGCTCGGCGCCGACGCGATCGTCGCGGTCCGGTTCGACTCCTCGGAGATCGGCGGACAGTTCACCGAGATCGTGGCCTACGGAACGGCGGTCAAGGTCGAGCCCGAGGCGCCGCCGTCAGGCGCCGCCGCTCATCCCATGTCCTGACCGGGATGCTGCTCGGCGACGCCGATCGCGAACTGCTGTACGAGACGCTCAAGCGCCACGCCGCCGAGGGGCGGCTGGACGTCGCCGAGCTCGAGCGCCGGGTGGCGCTGGTGGCCGAGGCGCAGACCCGCGAGGCCGCCGCCGAGGCGATGGCGGGATTGCCGCCGCTGGCGCCGGCTCCCGGCCGCGAGCGCCGCCCCCGCTGGGGCCGTGGCCACGGCGAAGCCGAGGCACCGGGAGCCGACTGGCAGCCGACGGGCGAGCGGTTCCGCGACACGCGATCCCAGCGCGTGCTCCGCGTGTGGGTCGACCCGGCCGGCAACCGGCACTACGTGGCGGAGTGAACAGGAGCCTCGATATATAGCTCGAGGGCGCCGCGGACGTCGGGGTCCAGCCGTTCGGGGACGTCG
>DATJUA010000098.1:0-11626 GCA_035502815.1 Solirubrobacteraceae bacterium | reverse complement strand
TGCAGGTCCATCAGCCGCCAGGGGCACCTTCACGGCCTTCGGGGCGCGTCATGTAAAAGGCGTGGCAGTCAGCCGGTGGGTTGCCGCCGTCTGCTTCGTGGTCTGGGGGGCGGTGCTCCTGGCCTTCGGTTACTGGTGGGGGGTGTTCCTATTCGCGCCGGCCGGGCTGAACGGCTCGCTCGCCTACCTGGTCCCGCGCTGGAACCTGCTCAGGGATGCCCCCAAGAACGTCGAGCGCGTGCGCGAGCTGCAACGTTCCCGTGCTCTCGTGGTGGACGACGCGGCAGCCCGGCTGCGCCGCATTGAGCGGGACCTGCACGACGGAGCCCAGGCCCAGATGGTCGCTGTCGTCATGAAGCTGGGGCTCGCTCGGGACCATCTCAGCACCTTGGCTGCCCGGCCCGAGAGTGCCGGCCTCGACCGGGCCCTGGATCTGGTCGACGCCGCGCACCGCGGAGCGATGGAGGCGATCACCGAACTGCGTGACCTGGCCCGTGGCATCCATCCACCAGCGCTGTACGAAGGTCTCGGTGCCGCCCTCGCCGGCCTCGCGGCACGCAGCGATCTGCCGGTCGAACTAGCCGTCGACCTGCCCGAGCGCCCGTCCCCTGCCATCGAGACGATCGCTTACTTCTGCGCCGCCGAGCTGCTCACGAACGCGGCGAAGCACAGCGGTGCCCAGCGCGCCAAGTTGGAGGTGCTCCACCAGCCCGGCCTCGTGACGATGCGAGTCAGCGACGACGGCAGAGGCGGCGCCCGGCTTGAGCCCCGCGGAGGCCTGGCCGGCCTCGCAGAGCGCGTCAAGACCGTTGATGGCAAGCTACAAGTCGAAAGTCCGGCCGGAGGCCCCACGGTGGTCACGGTCGAACTGCCATCTCGCGTCTGACCCGATAGGAGGAGCCTCGAATGCGGATCGTCATCGCCGAAGACTCCGCCGTCATCCGCGCCGGGCTGGTCGAGATCCTGGCCGACCGGGGACACGAGACGGTAGCCGCTGTGGGCGATGCCGAGGCTCTACGAGCGGCCGTGGGCGAGCACGAGCCGGATGTTGCCGTCGTGGACGTGCGAATGCCGCCCGACTACACCGACGAGGGAGTCCGGGCGGCTATCGCCATCCGCCGTGACCACCCCCGCACCGGCGTGCTGGTCTTCTCCCAGTACATCGAGACCCGCCACGCCGCCGAGCTCCTTGGAGCGGCATCCAGCCGCGGTGCCGCCGGCATCGGATACCTGCTCAAAGACCGCGTGGGCGATGTCGGCGAGTTCGTCGACGCGCTGAGCCGGGTGGCAGCCGGCGGCACCGCCCTCGATCCCGAGGTCGTCACGCAAATCCTAGGGGCCACCCGGCGCACCGATGACCTCGATACTTTGACCCCAAGAGAGCACGATGTCCTCTCCCTGATGGCCGAAGGCAGGACAAACGGCGCCATCGCCAGCACCCTCGTGATCTCGGAGCGGGCGGTCGAAAAGAACATCGCCAACATCTTCAGCAAGCTCGGTTTGCCCCCGTCAGACACTAACCACCGACGGGTGCTCGCCGTCCTCCGCTATTTGGAGTCCTGAACCCCGGGTGTGCCGTGCCCAGGGCTGAGCCTGAGCAAGCCGAAGAGGGTCAGCTCATGGCCGCGGCACATCTTTAACTTGATGCCGCTCCCGCATGGACGCGGTTCGTTGCGGCTGATCCGCGGGCGCTTGGCGTGCGTCCTCGGCAGATTCGTTGCGAAGCTCAGCCAGCGTCGGCCCGAACCGTGTTGAGCGCGATTGAGATGGTGATCGTGACGCGGCGATTCTCCGCCTGCCCGGCGAGGGTGAAATTCGTGGCGATCGGGTCGTTGCCGGCGTACCACGCGGTCAGGAACTTGGTGGCGGTGGATCGCAGCGCCCGCGCCAGATAGTTGCGTACCCCCTGAGCACGCTCGCGGCTCAGCCGCTGCTCATTGGCCGGATTGTGCGCTCCGAACGGGAAGATGCTCGCGCTCGCGTAGCCTGCGGACGTGATCGTGGCGGTGGCGTAGCGGTGCCGGTGAAGGGTCGCCCTCACCCCGGCGGCCAGGCGCTTCAGTGTCTCGGCGTCGGTCGCGCTGAGCTTCGGGCTGTCGTAAGCAAAGTGCACGGTCGTGTGTGAGATGCGCAAGACCGTCTCGAGCGTGAAGGTGAGCTGGCTGGTGGCCCCGGTTGACGCGGTCACGGCCAGGACGATGTGGTAAATGCGGCCGGCTCGGGGTGCCGCCCATGTCAGCGTCTTGGCGTGTCCGATCTCTCTGCCATCGAGCGTCCAGCTGTAGGTGCGGATGGTCGTGCCGGCAGCGGGTTTCGACCCGGCGGCTGAGAGGGTGAACACGTCACCGCGATGACCGGCGGCGCTCAGGGCATCGGCGGTCACGGTCCCGTGCACGATGGGCGTTTCGTTCACCGCGACCGTCTGGGGCGCCGAGGCCGCCGTGTTGCCGACGGTGTCCGTCGCGACCTCACGAATGTCGTAGCTGCCTGGCGGCACTGCGCTCGTTTCCCAGTTGCAGGCATCGCCATCAACGGTCACGTTCGCTACGGTGCAGGCTGCCTGCCATTGGTTCTGGTCCGTCGGCGAGTACTGCATCACCACGCTTGCGATGCTCGGCCACGAGTCTCCGCTGGGCAGTGTGCCGCCGAGCGTCGGCAGCACGGCCGTGCCTGACAGCTGCACGTTGCCGACCAGACTGGCGGCAAGCGGGCTCAGAGTCGGCGTCGGCGGCGTGGCATCGTAGAGCACAACGGCTGTGGCGGTACCGGTCTGGCCGCCGCTGTCGGTCACCGTCGCCGTGAGCCTGTTCACGCCCGCCACGGCAGGGGTGAACGATGCCGTCGCGCCGCTCGCTTCGGTGGCGCCGCCGCCGTTATCGGCGTAGGAGAGGCCCGTGACCGTCGCGCCGGCCGCGGCGGTCCCACTCACCGTGCACCTCACCGCGTTCGTCCACGAGGCGACGGCAGTGGAGGGCGAGCAGGCGATGCTCGCGGTCGGCGGCGGATTGTCGACCGTCACGCTCTGAACCACGGGGCTCGTGGCTGAGTTTCCGAGCGTGTCGGTCGCGAGCTCCCGCAGGTCATAGCTCCCGTTCGCAACCTGCGTCGTGCCCCAGTCGCAGGAGTCGCTGCCGACCACCGGAGCGCTGATCGTACACGCGGTGTGCCACTGTCCCTCCCCCGCGGGGCTGTACTGGATCGTTGCCGCCCCGATCCCGACGGCCGGAGGATCCGTCGTCTGGGTGAGCGCCGGCAGCGACACCGTGCCGGACAGCTGCTGCTCGCCGACAAGCGAGCCGCTCGGTGTCGACATCGCCACCGTCGGCGGGGTGTCGTCCTGATAGGTCGTGGCCGCGACCGTGCTGCCCTGGGTGCCTTCGCTGTCGACCGCGTACGCCTGGAGTCCCGTTATTGCCGTGCCGGCCGGCAGCGCCACCGTCTGGCTGTTGCCATTCGCCTGGCTCCACGTCTGCCCACTATCGGTGCTCCACCACACCGAGCTGACGCTCGGCGGGTCTGGATCGCCCGCGACGACGTTCTCCTCGCTGGCGTCGATCGTGCAGGACTGGCTCCCCGCGGTCCATCCGGCCGGGACACAGTCGACCGACGCGACAGGCTCTGGATCGGTCAGCGCTCCCGAGCTGTTCACGTTCGGCCCGCTTTGGCCATCCGCCATCTCGGCGATCTGCGCGTCGCTGAGCACGTAGTTGTAGATCCTGGTGTCGTCGAGCTCGCCGTCCATGAACTCGCCGGTCCCGTCGTAGCTTGACCCGATGTCCAAATCAGCACCCGTGTTCGAACCGAAGCCGAGGTTCGACGCGACATCGTCGGTCTGCTCGAGCGTACCGTCGACATACCACTTCAACGTATGCGAGCTCCCGTCGAACGACATCGCGACGAAATACCAGACTCCCAGCTGCAACTGCGTCCCGGAGTAGTCCACGTCGGTGCAGCACGAGTTGCCGCCCTCGGCCCCATCTGACGCGAACGTGACCTTGAACTCGCCATTGCCGCCACTGCTGTTGGTGCCGTACCCCCACTGATACTCGACGTTCCCTCCTCCAGTCGTGCGCTTCGCGACGAAGTCCTGCCAACCCCCGGTCCAGCCGTTGAACTTGACCCAGGTGCTGAACGTCCCACTCGTCAACGTGTAACGGTGATTGGCCGGATCGGGCACCGCCACATACTGATCAGAGCCGTTGAACGACAGGCTGTACGGGTCCGGAAACGCGATCTGCGAAGGGACATCGGTCGACGGCGTCGGGTCACCAACCGGCGTCCCCGTTCCACCGTTGCCCGACGAATCCACCACAGGGTCACCCGCGACCGGCTCGTCGAACTTCCAGTAGCCGACCAGCGCCTCCTCCGCGTACGCCACAGACGACCCCAACACCAAGAGCGCCACCGTCACAGCGACGACTCCAAGCAACGAACGCATCAACACTCTCATCACGATCCGCGCGCGCCGTTCCGCGCATTCGAGGACCGCACGGGTTTCACGCTTGAAATCATCGGCAGCACCCCAGCGCGCTTGAATCAACGCCGCTCGATCGGGCGGGCGATCGCCGAGTCCTTCCGCTTAGCCGCGATAGCAGCCAGAGGCTCAATGGGCTTTCTCTATGCCCAACCGCCGGGCTCGTTCCGGCCAGTCGCCGCGATGCAGGTTGCCACGTGGCAAATATGCGCGTCCGAGCCGCTCCTGACGGCCTCCGGTACGGTGGGGACGTGCAAGTGGGCATGCGGAACGCCCTGGGCGGCGGGGGACGGACGGGGCCTAGTCGCACTCTGTTCCTGAGCGTGCTGCTCGCGGTGCTCGTCATCGCGGCCGCCGGGCTCGCGGGAACCGCTCACTTCACGGGTCCGCGTTGGTACCCCCACATCGCCGCGGCAAAGCACCGGCTGACGGCCACGACGCCCCTGGCCAAGCTGAAGGCTGCGCCGACCCGAACCTCATCGCCGCGCGGCTCGACCAGGGTGCCGTCGTGGGTACTGATCGTGCTGATCGTGGCCGCAGCAATCGGGATCGCCGCGCTGCTCTGGCGCTGGTGGAGGCAAAGGCCGGCGCCCGCGGCGCGGGGGATTCATGCGCCGGCGGTGGGGATCACGCGGGCGGCCCCGGCCCCGCCCGATCCTGAGCCCGAGCCGGAGGCGTTGCTCAGCGGCATAGAGCTCGCCTTGCAGGTTTTCGATGAGCAGCGTGAACCCGCCGACGCGATCGTGCGGGCGTGGCTCGGCCTGGAGGAGACCGCCGAGGAGTCAGGGATCGTGCGTCGCCCATCCGAGACTCCGACGGAGTTCACGTCCAGGATCTTGGGCCGCGCATTCGCGGACGACCGGGCCATCCGCACCCTGCTTCGGCTATACCTGCGGACCCGGTTCGGAGACCATCCCGTGAGCGCCGAGGAAGTTGCTGCCGTGCGGGACGCACTCCAGCGGCTGGTAGCGAGTTGGCGAGCGGACCGCGGTCCGACCATGGTCAGGGGGCGCTGAATTGAACAAGCCAATCAAGGCGTCGCTCTCCGAGTCAGTGCACCTACCCGATCGTCGCGAGACGATCCGGGTGCTGGGCGCAGCAGGGCTGATCGCGGCCATCTGCTGGTACTTCGGTGTCGACGTCTGGCACGCGATCCTGCTCGGCACCGCGATAACCATCGCCGGCTTGGCCACGATCGCCGGGACGGCGTATCCAGAGGTGCGTGATCTCAGCTGGCGTTCACGGGAGCGGACGGGCAACAAAGGATCCCGCACCGATGTCGCCAGCCTGTCCTGGTCGCTCCGAAGCGGCTGGGGGCTTGTCGGGCGCACGGCCGAGTGGCGGCTGCAGGAGATCGCGCGCCGGCGCCTGGCACTCGAGGGACTCGACCTGAACAACCCCGACCACGGCCCCGCGATCGAGCGCCGGATCGGCCGGCCCGCCTACAAGGTTCTGACGCGCAGCCACAAGCGAAGACTGCGACGGCGAACGCTTGTGCGCTGCCTGGACGCGCTGGACGGGAGGATCCGTGAACGATGATGCCCTACCCATAGACGAGGTCGCGCGCCTGGCGCGACTCGTACTAGACCGCGTCGCGACCGTCGTGGTCGGGATGAGCGAAGCCGTCGAGCTGGCGCTCGCGAGCATCCTGGCGGGCGGCCACGTGCTGTTCGAGGATGTTCCCGGACTCGGCAAGACGCTCGCGGCGCGCAGCCTCGGGACGGCCCTCGGCCTCGAATTCCGGCGACTGCAGTGCACGCCCGATCTACTCCCGGCCGACATCACCGGCTCGTTCGTCTACGCTCCCGCGACGGCCGAGTTCGTGTTCCGGCCCGGGCCGGTGTTCACCGGACTGTTTCTGGCCGACGAGATCAATCGCACCTCACCCAAGACCCAGTCAGCGCTGCTCGAGGCGATGGCCGAGGGTCAGGTAACCGTCGAGGGCCAGAGCTTCAAGCTGCCGTCGCCCTTCCACGTGATCGCGACCTCGAACCCGATCGAATACGAGGGCACCTACGCGCTACCCGAAGCACAGCTGGACCGCTTCATGGTGCGGGTAGAGGTCGGCTATCCCGAGCGGGAAGGCGAGACGAGCATCCTCCTCAACCGCGTCGAGCGCCGCCATGAGGTCGCGACGGTTGACCCCGTGATCGACTCGGCGGCGCTGGCGGCGATGCAGGCCGGAATCGAACAGGTCTACGTCGAGCCCGACATAGCCAGATATTGCGTCGACATCGCCTCCGCGACACGCCGCAACCGTGCGATAGAGGTCGGCGCGTCACCGCGCGGATCGCAGGGGCTGATGCTGGTGGCGCGCGCGCTGGCCGTGATCGACGAGCGGGACTTCGTCACCCCCGAGGACGTCAAGCGGGTGGCTATCCCGGTGCTCGGGCACCGGCTGTCTCTGACCACCCAGGCCTGGGCGGACGGTACGCGCGCGGCTGACCTGATCTCCGGCATCGTCGCGGACGTAGCCGGCCCGCCCACGGTGGGTCGACGTTCGGCCGCCGCATCGCAGTGACCGACTCAGCGTCGAACCCGGACCGCATCACCGCGACGACCACGCAGCGCTGGATGCGCTCGCCCGGGCTCGTGGCCGGAGCCGCCACCGGGCTATTGCTGGCCGCCATTGGGCTGATTGCCTCGCGCATAGACCTGGCCCTGCTGTCGCTCCCGCTGGTCGCGGCCGTCGCGGTCAGCTGGGATCGCCGTCCGGCCGCGGAGGACCGGGCGACGGTGACGTTGTCGCTGGCCGACTCCGGCGACTCCGAAATCGGCTACAGCCTCGACATCAGGGCGCCACACCGAGTGGAGACGACTGTTCTGCGCTACAGCGTGCTCGGCGGTGAAGCCCGGGAGTTCGTGGTCGCGACTCCGCTGACCGGCGAGATCGCCGGGACGGTACCGCTGCTCCACTCCGGCCCGCAGGAACTGGTCCGCTTCGACTACCGCTTCCTGGGTGCGGATGCGGTGGAGGCGAGCACGCCGCAGGAGCCGATCATCGGCGAACGCGTAGTCGCGCCCGGTCACACGACGATCCGGTCGCTACCCCTCCCGCACCGGCTACAGGGGATGACCGGCGCCCACGAGTCGGCGCGCGCCGGGGACGGCGGTGAGTTCCGTGACATCCACCTGTTCACCGCCGGCGACCGTCTGCGACGGATCGACTGGAAGGCCACCGCGCGCCACGCGCAGAACGCGGGCGATCTCTACGTGCGTCGGACGAACACGCTGGCCGACGCGACAGTGCTGATCGTCATGGACAGCCGCGACGACGTCGGCGAACAGGTGGCCGAGTGGAGCCGCAACAGCGCCACCGAGAAGGGCATCAGCTCACTCGACCTCGCCCGCGAGGCGGCCAGCTCGATCGCCAACGCATACATCGCGGCAGGTGACCGGGTCGGCTTTCAGGATCTCTCCAGCCGCGCCCGAATGGTCCCTCACGCCAGCGGCGCTCGCCACCTCTGGCGGCTGCTCCGGGCGATCGAGGTCACCGCACCGTCGGCGGTGCCCTTCCAGCATCGGCGCCCGCCGATCGTGCCGCCGGGGGCGCTCGTCTACCTCCTGTCAAGCCTGCTCGACGACCAATCGGTCAATCTGGCCTTGACCTGGCGCGGCAACGGACACAGGGTGATCGCGGTGGACGTGCTTCCGCCCGCGCGCTTTGCGCGTAGCACCCGCTACGAGCGCCTGGCGCACCGCATGGTGATGATGGAACGCGACGACCGTACCCGGATCCTGCGCTCGCGGGGCGTCGATCTGCTGCACTGGTTCGAGGATCGCGGCTCGTTGCCGCTGTCGGCGCGACTGGCGCTGCTGAGCCGGCCGCCCCGCCGGCTCGGATCAGCTGGAGTTCGGCGATGAGCCTCCGCGATCGGGCGCGCCCGCCGGACCTGCCCGCGGCCGACGCGCGCGTCCCCGGCATCGCGGCACGCGTCATGCTCGCGATCGTCGGGGTACTGGTGTCGCTCGTCGCCTATGGATCCAGCGGCTGGAGCGTCGTCGGCATCCTGCTCAGCCTGTCCGCCGCGTGGGCGCCGCGGAATCTGCTCGCCTGGGTGTTGATCGTGTTCCTGGCCCTCGGTGAGCTCAGCCGTCACGCGGCGCTGACCTGGCAGTTTCTCGTCCTGCTCGCCGGCGTTCACTTGCTCCACGTACTCGGGCTGCTCACACTCGAGCTGCCGTGGCGCGGCTGGGTCCAGCCGGCCGTGTTCGCCCGGCCGCTGCTGCGTTTCATCGCCATCCAGATACCCGCCCAGTTACTGGCCGTCGTGGCCCTGCTGGCGCTCGCCCCAAACGCACACGGTCACCGGCCGGTGACCGTCGCCGCGTTCACGGTGATCGGAGCGGCGGCGCTCGCGGGCCTGACACTGCTGCTCCTGCGAGCCAGACCGAACGAGCACCTGGGCCGCTAACCGCTTGGCTCCGGTTGGGTGGCCAGCAGCGCGAATACCGCCCCAAGCGTTGGGTGAGCCCGGATGCCGGCGACCTCCACTCCGGTGGCGGTGTGGTACCGATCGCCGTATGGGACACGCGACGGCGTGTCGTTGATGTACGCGGCATCGCGGCTGAGCAGCGCGTCACGGATGGGGTAGGCGGCGAGCCAGGCCGGGATGAAGATCAGCCAGGCGACCTTGTTGATGTCGCCCGCGTCGGTTTGCAGCGGCATGCCGTACGTGGTGAGCTGGGTGAGGTAGAAGCTCGCCTGCTTGGCGGCGACGTCCTCCGGGACGAGCTGGACGCCGATCACCTGTTCGTAGTAGGCGTTGTACAGAGTCGACCAGGTCCCGGTCGCGCCCTGCTCGAGATTGAGGTACTCCCCGGATGCATCCGTGGACAGAGTCACCCACGGCTCGACGTTATCTTGGGCGGCCGCCGACCAGGTCGCGGCATTGGCCTGATCGCCCAGGATCTCGGCGATCTGAGCCGCGGCAGCCAGGCCGATGATCGCCTTGATTCCCAAGTTGACCGAGCCCGTGGGAGTCGTGTACACCGGAGCCCAGTCGTCGGTGGTGAGCTGGGTGGCCGGGGTTGGCACCTGGGTGCGGAGGTACTCGGCCCACTGTGTCCATAGTGGTGCCCACTGGGCCAGGAAAGGCTGCGCCTCGGCCGCGCCCACCTTGCCTGCGTACGCGGCCGCCATGATCAGCATGCCGGCCGACTCCTCGATCGGCATCTGTTCGCCGTTGCCCGGCGGCCGGCCCGTCGCCACCGGATAGATGCCCAGGTCGTGGACGCAGTACTTCGTTCCGGACTCCTCGAACGACGGGATGCCCGCCCACGCGGAGGAGTCCTGCCACGCCGGCGATGCGCACCAGTCGAGAATCGGCTCCATCACCAATGGGATCAGCGCGGGATCGAGCCACAGCCAGGCGAGGAACGCCTCGTCGAAGATGTCGACCGTGTTGGTGTCGCCGTCCGAGGAGATCTCCTTGCCGAGCAGCCACGGCTGACCCTGCGGGCCGATCGCCAACTCGGTGCCGCCGTAGCATTGGCGCAGCGCCAGCGCGCAGATTGCGGAGTAGCCAGGACCAGCCGCTTCGGTCGCGGCCCGCTCGATTCGGGCGTCCAGGGCCACCGCTCGTTTCCGTGCTGCCGCGGCGCCCGCCAGGAACGCCCTGGTCATCGTCTGCCAGTCGGCCCAATAGCGGGTCCAGAGTGGGATCAGTGGGGTGCTGTCCTGGCCATAGCTCACCAGCGGAGTGCGCACGTGGCCGACCGCGAAGGCGACCGATCCGGCGTCCGCTGTCCCCATCTCGCGGGCGAACGCGAACACCGGCTGCCGGTCGTCGATCGCTCGGAAGGTTGTGTCCGTGTGATTGGCCAAGGTGCCCCTGGCCGCGAAGCGACCGCGGACATGCGACGCAGCTCCCGACTGGTAGCTCAGTCCCGGATGGGTCGGGGTTGCCCACACCGCCGTGCCCCACTCGGCCATCTGGTCACTCTCGGTGACGGGCTGCTGGTCCTGAAGCTGAACGGCCCAGTGGCGAGTGCCGTTGCCCGCCGCCGTATGCCATTCGATCGCCGCGCTCTCAACTGAGGAGACCCACTCGCCCGTGATGTCGACGTACACCTGGACTGAGTGACGCCTGCGATCGGTGGCGGTGACCGAGACGGTGAGGAGACTGAGCGGGACTGATTGCCAGCGCAGATCGCCTGGTTCCACCGGCGAGAGCCATTCGGCGACAAGCTCAACCCCGCCGGCCCGGAAGGTGAAGACCGAACGGGTGGCGGTCACCTCAACCGACGTCTGCCGCATCGCCGGCGGCACGGTGCCGCCAACCGCGGGGGTCCCCGCCCATCGATACACGCGCCCATCGATCCGGATCAGCCCGGCCAGTCCTCGTGCGGCGCCGGTCCAGAACTGGGGCGCGGTCGCTGCGAGATCCGTGGCCGGGAGCCAGGTAGACAGGTAGGGGGAGCGGACCGCCAGTGGGATCGAAGGTGGGCGGACCGGGGCGCCGCCCAGCGTGACGGCGTGCTGCGGCTTTGAAGCGGCGGCTTTGGCGCGCCCCGCTGCCTTGGCGTCGCCGGCGGTCGCGATCCCGCCGAGCACCGAGAGCCCGGGTGTCGCCGCCGCCGTCCCGGCCAACCTGAGGAGGGTCCGGCGGTCGATCAAAGGGACATGGGAGGAATGCGGTGGGCGGGGCGGCATGGCCTTCGGGCTGGTGGGTCCTGGAGTCGTAACCCACGAGAGCGGTCGAAGTCGCTGCGCCGGATCAACCGGCGCGCCGGCCGTCTGTGCTCGGGTGCAGCAGCGGAACGCCGGGCGACCAGCCGCTGTGCAGGATCGCGAGCAGCGACGGAGGCGTGATGACGGTGGCGCGGCCATTCGTTGGCCGGCGATGGGCACCGCAATAGCCGCCGGGTGACCAGATCAGGAGCTGACGCCCCAGGACGAGCTGTGGGCCGCCCGCTTCGAGTACGAACGCGCCATCGGGCAACTCGCTGTAGCGCGACTCGTGGAGCTGCCGATCTCGGTTGCCGATAGTCAGCCTCTCCCCGTGAAGCTGCGCGTCGATCGCGTCGGCTCCGATCTGGCCCGGGTGGAGCGCCAACCAGAGCTCGCTGAAGCGGTTGTAGTCACTCCTTCGGCACTCCGCGCACGGCCGGTGCCCGGCTGCCAGTGCCGTCGCCTCGTCGAGGAAGAAC
>DATJUA010000097.1:0-15411 GCA_035502815.1 Solirubrobacteraceae bacterium | reverse complement strand
CCGGCCACGATCTGCTCGCCGGTCTGCGCGTCCCGGTGCAGGTCGATGGTCGGATCCTCTTCCTGGAGACGGCGCAGGGCGGTGAAGACCTTGTCCTCGTCGCCCTTGCTCTTCGGCTCCACAGAGAACGCCATGACCGGGGCGGGCAGCTTGATGCTCGGCATGCTGATCGGCTCGTCGCGCGCCGCCAGCCAGTCGCCGGCCTTGGTCTCCTTGAGCTTGGCCACGGCTCCGATGTCACCCGGTCCGAACTCGGTGGTGTGGCCGGTCTGGCTGCCTTCGAAGGTCACGAGCGAACCCACGCGCTCCTTGCCGTGGGTGCGCGTGTTCAGCACCTGGGAGTCCTGCCCCAGCACTCCCTGATAGACGCGGAACAGGTTGATCCGGCCGGCGAACGGGTCCGCGCGCGTTTTGAACACGTAGGCGAACAGCTCCTTGTCCTCGACCGGCTCGAGGGTCACCTCCCCCACCTCGAGCCCGCCGTGCTTGACCGGCGAGGGCAGGTCCTCGACGATCGCGTCGAGCAGGCGGTTGGTGGCCAGGTTCCGGTTGGCCACGCCGCAGGTGACGGGGAACAGAGCGCCGTGGTTGGTGCCGTCCTTGAGCGCGGTGACGATCTCCTCGTGGGAGATCTCCTCGCCCTCCAGGTAGCGCTCCATTAGCGCGTCGGAGTTCTCGGCGACCTCGTCCATGAGCTTCTCGCGGTACTCCTGGGCCTGAGCCTCGAGCTCTGAGGGGATCGGGATCTCGGAGCAGTTCTCGCGACTGGTGCCTTCGTAGCGGTAGGCCTTCATGTCCACGAGGTCGATCACACCCGAGACGTCGTGCTCCGATCCGATCGGTATCTCGGTGGCGACCACGTGCGGGCCGAAGGCGGACTTCAGCGACTCGAGCGTGCGGAAAAAGTCGGCTCGCTCCCGGTCGAGCATGTTGACGAAGATCAGGCGCGCCAGGTCGAGCTCGGCGGCGCGCTGCCACAGACGGTTGGCATGCACCTCGACGCCCATCACGCCGTTGATCACGAAGATCGCCGACTCGCACACCCGCAGCGCCCCGAGCGCGTCGGCGATGAAGCTCGAGTCCCCGGGAGTGTCGAGCAGATTGACCTTGCGGTCCTCCCACTCGAACGAGGACATGGCCGCGGTGATCGACATCTGGCGCGCCTTCTCATCCGGGTCGGTATCCGACACGGTCGTGCCGTCGATCACGGACCCCATCCGGTTGATCGTGCCGGCCTGGAACAGCAGCGCCTCGTGCAGCGACGTCTTGCCACTACCGCGGTGGCCGACGAGCGCCACGTTGCGGATGCGGTCCGCGGGCTTGTGCATGCCGAGCTCCTCTCCTTGAATGACCTGTGAAACCGACGATACCGGGCCTCGCTGCGCTCGGCATCCGTGGGGAGGTTGGGGGTGGATGGGCGGGTTCCAAATCCCCGTCCGGACGGGGAACAAGGCCCCATGGACGCCGCCGCAGGCGGCCCCAATCAGTCGAGCTCGCCGGCCAGCTTGCCCCGCAGGCGCAGCACCGCCTTGGTGTGCAGCTGCGACACGCGCGACTCGGTCACCCCCAGAACCTCGCCGATCTCGCGCAGGGTCAGGTTCTCGTAGTAGTAGAGCGCCACGACCAGCTTCTCGCGCTCGGGCAGCGCGGCGATCGCGTCGGCGATCCGGTCGCGCAGCTCGGACTGGTCCATCAGCTGCTCGGGGTCGGGCGCGCCGCGGTCGGGCAGCGTGTCGAGCAGCGAGATCGCGTCGCCGGTCGAGTCCGACACGCTCCACAGCTCGTCGAGCGCGACGATCGTCGAGTTGGAGATCTGGAGCAGAGCCTCCTGGAAGCCCTCGACGCTGACGCCGAGCTCGGTGGCCATCTCCTCGTCGGTCGGGGCGCGCTGGTATCGCGCCTCGAGCTTCATGTTGGCTCGCTCGATCTCACGGGCTCGGGCGCGAACCGAGCGAGGCACCCAGTCAAGCGTGCGCAGCTCGTCGATGATCGCGCCGCGGATGCGGGTGATCGCGTAGGTCTCGAACTTGATCTCCCGGCTGAGATCGAACCGCTCGATCGCTGAGATCAGACCGCCCAGCCCGTAGGAGATGAGATCCGACTCCTCGACGTGGGCCGGCAGACCCGAGCTCATCCGGCCCGCCACGTACTTGACCAGCGGCGAGTAGGCGACTACCAGGCGCTCCCGGGCGCGCTCGTCCCCGGTGGCCTTGAACCGCCTCCACAGATCTTGTAGCTCGATCGCCTTGACGTTGGTTTCCAATGTGCCCCGGAACGATATTCGGGTGGGTGGGATCGCCCATTCACGCCCGCGGATGGGCGCGCGAATAGGTGGACCTTAGGCGGGCCGACTCAACGCGAGTGTAAACCTGAGTTGTCGAAATGGTCGCGTGCCCGAGGAGCTCCTGAATGGCCCTGAGGTCGGCTCCGCCGTCGAGCAAATGCGTCGCGAACGAGTGGCGCAGGGCATGCGGATGGGCGCGTGCGAGGCCGGGAGACCGGGCCACGGCTTGCCTCGTCCAGCCGCTCAGCCGGCGCCTGACATCCGACGTGGACAGGCGCCGGCCGGACTTCGAGAGGAACAGTGAGCTTTCCTTACCGCCGAGCAGCAGCGGGCGGCCCCTGGCCAGGTAGCGCTCGAGCGCGGCCAGGGCGTGCTCGCCCACGGGGACCAGACGCGTCTTGCCGCCCTTGCCCTCGACCCGAACCGCCTCGGAGTCGAAATCGACGGCGTCCAGGTCCAGCGAGACGATCTCCTCAGCGCGCAGGCCACACGCGTAGGCGAGCTCGAACAGCGCCCGATCGCGAAGCTCGAGCGGGCTGGAGGCGGGAATCGAGTCGAGCAGCTCCGCCACCTCACCAGCCTTCAGAACGTGGGGAAGCCGCTGAGGACGTTTCGGCGAGCTGAGCAGCTCGGCCGGATTGTCCTCACGGGCGCCGAGTTCCATCTGGACGCGGAACAGGCCGCGCAGCGCGGCGAGCCGGCGGGCGATGGTGGCGGGCGCGATCCCGCGCTCGGCCAGGCCGGCGGCGTAGCGGCGCAGCGTGCGCACGTCGACCTCGCGTGGGGAGGATCGATGCGCGTCGGCCCACTCGGCGAACTGCCGGACGTCGCCGAGGTACGCGACGCGCGTCTTCTCGGCCACCGCGCGCCGGGTCAGGTCGCGCTCGAACGCGGCCACGGCCTCGTCCCAGGCACTGTGTTCGGGGGGCTCGGGCATCGAGGCCACCCTATTCGTCGCGCGGACGATCAAGCCTGCTCAGACTGAACCCTCCGTGGCCGTAGTCGCGGTCCGGCGGACGCCGCCGCCAATCCCGCTCACGTGACCTGTACGAGCGTGCCGATCGGCGTGTACGGGTACACCGACTCCGCTTCGGAGTACGGCATCTCGACGCACCCGTCGCTTTGCGGGAAGCCGTAGGACGCCCGGATGAAACCATGCAGGGCGTCGCCGCCGTTGAAGTAGCTCACCCAGGGGATCCCGGGGTCGACGTAGTGGCTACCGTCTGGGTTGGTGCCGCTCATCGTCACCGACGGCGCGTGTTCGAAGACGGCGAACGTGCCCTGGGCGGTCGGCGCGGCGGGGACGCCCGTGTTGACGAGGCCCGAGACGACCGTCTTCCCGCTGTGCCAGGTCGACTCGGTCTCGGGGCTGCCCTCGCTCACCTGCACGAACGTGTATCCGAAGCTGTTCATCTGGCCCTTTACCGCCGCGGTGATGAGGGCCGTCCAGAGAGCCGGGCTGACCTGACCGTCGACGTTCATGCCCATCGTGTTCTCGAAGGCCATGATCGCACCCGTGGTCATCTCGCCGAAGTCGCCGGGCGCCCACATGTTCGACAGTGCGCTCGGCGTGTTCGGGTAGCGCATCGTGAACGTGCCCTTGGGCGGGTTGATCGCGGCCGCCAGCTGGTTGGCCGTGTTGGGCCCGGGGCCGGTGCCGTCGTAACGGAAGCGCAGCGGTAGGTACCCCAGCACGGCCAGGAGCTGCTGCAGGCGCAGCGTCGTCCCTTGCGGCACTGTCCACGCGCCCCACGCGTTGCCCGAGCGCTTGGCTCCCACGAGGTTCACGCTGCTCGGGAGGCCGATGCTCACGGTGGCGCCGAGCCCGTAGCCGAAGTTCGTGGGCACGAACTGGATCGCGTGCGCGCTGATCTGGTGCCAGGTCCCCTGGCTCTGAGGCGAGACGTCCGGCATCGATCCGTGGAGGGCCTGCGAGACCGGCTTGTTGAAGGTGAGCGTGATCGGCGTTTCGGCCTGGATCTTGGAGCCCGGGGACGGGTACGCGATCGCGCTGGTCGATGCGCCGGTGGGGAACCAGCTGATCAGGGAGGCAGACGACGATTCCCACGAGCGCGGCGTGGCGGCGATGTACATCGATCCGGCCGCCGCGGTGCGAGGCAGCGTCACGGTCGACTCGGGGCTCGAGAACTGCCGCCTATGCAGAGTGGTCGGCGAGAGCCCCGTGGAGACCGTGGCCACCGGGTCGGCGAACTGCAGCTTGAGCGGCTGTCCCGCTGGGACGGTGAGGAAGTGGGCGAGCAGGTGTGCGCTCGGAGTCATCAGCGTTAGATGGAGCTGCTCAGTCTTGCCGGTCAGCCAGGCGACCGAGCCGGGGCGCTTGACCACCACGTACACCGACAGGAGCTCGTGGGCGGGGATCCGCTTGCTCGGCCAGATCTGGGTGCCGGAAACGTAGGCGGGGATCTGCTCATTAGTGCGCGCGTTGGTGACGTTGACGCTCTCGATCGTCCCGCCGCCGACGGGCATCCCGACCTTCGCCAGCGCGGTCGAGTCGGCCTTGAGCGTTGCCTTGGAGGTCTTCACGGTGACGGCAACGGCGCCGGCGGCGGCCAACAGCAGCACGAAGAACCCGAGGGCTACGTAGGGCCCGCGGCGCCGGGCAGACCGCGACGCGGCGGTCGCTCGGGGGCGTCCACCGAATGCCCCGGCCCGTCCCCGCTCAGGGCGTAGATAGGTAACTCGTGCCAGCTCGATCCACCTTTCTACCTCTGGATGGTACAGATCGAGCACGCGGACTCAGGCATCACGGGCAGCTTCCATGGGGTTTTGCACGTCCGATTTCAGCGTTCCTTAACGCTGGCGTCAGGTCCGTGTCAGATCTCTGGCGTCAGGTCCGTGTCAGATCTGCGGGCTTGGGTCAGCGCGTCACCGCGCCGAGCGAGGCGCTCGAGACGAGCTTGGCGTATTTGGCCAATGCGGCCGGCGGTGCGGGCCGGTCGGGTGGGCGGTAATCCCTGATCCGGGCGGCGATCTCTTCGTCGGACAGGTTGACGTCCAGCCGGCGCGCGTCGACGTCGAGCGTGATCTCGTCGCCGTCCCGGACGATCCCGATCGGGCCGCCCCGCACCGACTCGGGCGCGACGTGGCCGGCCATCAGCCCATGGGTGGCGCCCGAGAAACGTCCGTCGGTGAGCAGCGCGACGTCCTCGCCGAGCCCTTCGCCGACCAGCGCCGCGGTAACCGCGAGCATCTCGCGCATCCCTGGCCCGCCGGCCGGCCCCTCGTTGCGGATCACGACGACGTCGCCGGCCTTGATCCCCTGGGTGCGAACCGCGGCCATCGCGTCCTCCTCGGACTCGAACACGCGCGCCGGCCCGGTCTGGCGGCGGCGCTCGTAGCCGGCGACCTTGACCACGCATCCCTCGGGGGCGAGATTGCCCTTGAGGATCACGAGACCGCCCGTGTCCTTGAGCGGGTCGTTCAGGGGGCGGACGACCTGCTGCCCGTCGGTCTCCTCGGCCTCGTCGGCGCACTGGCCGACGGTCTTGCCGGTCACCGTCTGGGCGTTTTCGTGAAGGATCCCTGCTTCTTTGAGTCGCTTCAGGACGACCGGGATGCCCCCGGCGGCGTACAGGTCGGGGGCGACGTATTGGCCGCTGGGCTTCAGGTCACACAGCAGCGGCGTGCGCTCGCTGATCCGGTCGAAGTCGTCGATGTCCAGCTCGATCCCCATCTCCTTGGCCACGGCGAGCAGATGCAGGACGCCGTTGGTCGAGCCACCGCTGCACGCGATCGCGGCGATAGCGTTCTCGAGGGCGTCGCGGGTGATGATGTCGCTGGGCAGCTGGCCGCGCCTCAGCACGTCCATCGCGAGCCGGCCGGCCTCCTTGGCCACCTCGACCTTGTGCGGGTCCTCGGCCGGGACCCCCGAGGAGGTCGGGGAGATCCCCAGCACCTGAAATGCCATCGCCATCGTGTTCGCCGTGAACTGCCCGCCACATGCACCCGAGCCGGGCGAGGCGGCCTCTTCGATCGCGGTCAGCTCCTCGTCGGTGATCCGGCCGGCGGCGTGCGCGCCGATCGCCTCGAACACCTCCTGGATGGTGATCCGCTGGCCGTCGTAGTGGCCGGGGTAGATCGAGCCGCCGTACAGCATGAGGCTCGGCAGGTTCAGCCGGCACAGCGCCATCACCGTGGCCGGGATCGTCTTGTCGCACGCGCTGATCGCGATCACGGCGTCGAATGCCTGGGCGAAGGAGACGAGCTCGATCGAGTCCGCGATCACCTCGCGGCTGACCAGCGAGGCCTTCATCCCCTCGGTCCCCATCGTGATCCCGTCCGAGATCGCGATCGTGTTGAACTCCATCGGCGTCCCGCCGGCCTCGCGGATCCCCTCCTTGACCTTGGCCGACAGCGCGCGCAGGTGGAAGTTGCACGGCATCGTCTCGATCCAGGTGTTGGCGACGCCGACGATCGGCTTCGAGAGCGCCTCGTCGTCATAGCCGATGCCCTTCAGCTGAGCGCGGGCGGCGGCCCGCTCTGGGCCCTCGATCAGCGTGCGGCTTCGATGCTTGAGGTCCATGGGGCGCGGAACGTTAGCCGGTGGCGCTGTGTCGGAGCCTGGTCGAGAAACGCAAGGTGGGCTTGCGTTTCACGACCACCCTTGCCGCTAGGCCGCGCTCTTGCGGTCGCCGGCGGGCGGTGGCGTCTGCCCGTTGTCGGCCAGCTGGCGCATCCGGGCGCGCTCCCACTGGGATAGGCGCCACAGGTCGCGGCGGACCTGGGCCGGGTCGAGCTGGCGGCCCGGCAGGTGCATGTTGGCCGTCGAGATCAGCCTGCGTTCGTCGCCGGTCAGCGCCATCCACTTGGCCAGCACGTCGTCGGAGTCCGGCAGCCGGCTCGAGCCGTACGGCCGCGTCTCGTCGGGGAACGTGACGCAGTACTCGTTGAGTAGCCGATGGGTCTGGGCCAGGTAGGCGACGATCGGCCGGTGGGGGTAGATGAGATAGGCGTACGGTGCTCCTCCGGTTCCGCCGACGTCGTCGGGACCGTCGGCCAGCGTGCCCCACACGCGCAGGAAGCCCAGGTCCCGGTACATCCCCCACTCCTCGTCGTTCACGCACGAGCGCAACAGCGTGCGCGCGCGCTGCTCGGCCCGGCGTTCCCGACCGGGGTCATAGGACCAGGTCGGCGTGCGCTGCCGGCCGGCGCGGAAGCGAGACCAGAGTTCCTCGACGCGGGGGATGATCAGATCAGACAGCAGGGCAAGGGCGACGAGCGCGGTCGCTGCGAGCGCGAGCACCACCGCGCCGGCGTCCTACCTGCCGCCCGCGGCCCGCGGGAAGAAGATCACGCGGTCGGCGTCCCAGGGGATCTCGTCGAACGAGCGCACCATGATCGACTCGCGCCGGCCTTCAGGGTCGGCAAGCGGCACAGCCGCCCACAGTCCCGCGTCGAGCTGACGGCGGAATTCCTCGACCAGGCGTTGCTCGTCCTCGGCGCGCTCGATGTCTCCCTCGGCGATCAGAACCTCCCCATGGCCTGGCTTCATCCTCAGGAAACGCACCGCAGGATTATGTCAGAACCCCATCGTCCTCCGGCCTCGCCGAGCGTCGTTATGTATCGCTTTTGGCGGGTTTGCGGCGAGTTCCAGAACGTCCACTGGCCCGGCGCCGGCGCCGATCTCCTCGAGCCCATTGGCCACCGCGCGGGATGCGAGCTTCTTGGCCGTGCGGGCCGCCACGAGCGGATCATCGCCGCGCGCGAGCCGCGCCGCGAGCACCGAGGAGTGGGTGCAGCCCGAGCCGTGCGCGGCGCCGTCGGGGTGTCGAGCGCCGGGCAGCTCGACCAACCGGCGGCCGTCGAAGAACAAGTCGGTGGCCTCGTCGCGATGGCCGCCGGTGATCACGACGACCTCGGGCCCGAGGGCGTGGAGTGCCCGCGCCAGCTCTTCGACGTCGTCGGGCGCGCCGTCTTGCGCCAGGAGCGCCCTTGCCTCCGGCAGGTTCGGGGTGATCACGGTGGCGCGCGGCAGCAGCACATCCGTGAGCGTCGCCTTCGCCGTAGGGTCGAGGAGCTGGGCGCCGGACTCCGACACCATCACCGGATCGAGCACGACCGGAGTGCCCTCGGGCAGCTCGTCCAGGGCCTGTGCCACGGCCTCGATCGTCGGGCGGTCGCCGAGCATCCCGATCTTGACCGCATCGATCCCGATGTCGGCGGCGACGGCCCGCACCTGGGCGATGATGATCCCGGGCGGGACGGCGTGGACGGCCGTCACCCCCACCGTGTTCTGGGCGGTGATCGCCGTGATCGCGGTCATCCCATGCACCCCGCATGCGGCAAACGCCTTCAGATCGGCCTGGATGCCGGCGCCACCGCCGGAGTCCGACCCGGCGATTGACAGGACACGCGGGATGTTGTGCGTACCGGGCACGGGCTGGAGAGTAGTTCGCCTCCCCGGTCGCCTCGAAATTCGCCCGGCCGCCTAACCCGAAACATCGGCGCGCTCGCCCAACGCGAAACCCCCGCGGGCCGCCCAGCCGGGAAATTTCGAGGTCGGCGTCTGGAGTTACGGCACGACCGTGAACCGCCCCCCGGGACCTCGCCGGACGTAACCGCCGAGCTCGAGAGCCGCGAGCGCCGCCAGACCCCGCTCGGGCTCGAATCCCGCCTGGGTCAACGCCCCAGCCGTCTCATGACCGGACGCGATGGCGTGCAGCAGGGGCCGGAGCGCTTCCGGGGGCTTCGCCCGCGCGCCGCCGGCAAACCGGACGCCCGCGCCGAACAGGTGGTCGAGCACGTCCTGAGGCCCGCGGACCAGGCATGCGCCGGCCGCGAGTAGCTCGTTCGCACCAGCCGCCTGTGGGGTGGTGACGCGTCCCGGGACGGCTCCCACGGGCCGGCCGATCCGGGCTGCCGCGCCGGCGGTGACGAGCGAGCCGGAATGCTCGCCGGCCTCCACCACCACGGTCATCGCCGCCAGGCCGGCGATGATCCGGTTCCGGGCCAGGAACATCCAGCGCCGCACGCTCGTGCCGGGGCCGAGCTCGGACACGGCGGCTCCGCCGGCGAGGATGCGGCGGTACAGCGCGCGCTTGCCGGCGGGATAGGGTCGGTCGGCCGAGCCCGGAAGCACCGCCACCGTTCGCGCCCTCGCCTCGAGCGCGCCGGCATGGGCGGCGGAGTCGATCCCCAGCGCCATCCCGCTCACGATCGTGATCCCGGCGCAGGCCAGCCCGCGCCCGAGCTCCCGCGCCGTCTCGGAGCCGTAGGCGGACGGCCGGCGTGATCCGACCACCGCCACCGCGTCCTGCCCGATCAGATCGAGCAGGTGTCCCAGGCCGCCGGCCACGTGCAGCACCGCGGGCGGGGCCGCGAGCGCCCGAAGTGCCGGCGGGTAGTCCGGGTCGCAGGCGCAGATCATCCCCAGGCCGGCGGCGAGCGACCGGGCCCGGACCTCCCCGACGTCGAGCGTGCCGAGCTCCTCGCGCAGGCGATCGCGCTCACCCCCGCCGAGCGCGGCGATGAGCTCGGACGAGTCGAGCGCGAGCGTCGACTCGATCCGGCCCCGGGCTCGCTCGAGATGCCCGGCCATCCGCGAGAGCAGCCAGGCTCGCGCCACGCACTCATCGCAGGCGCCCGCTAAGGCGCCGCCATCAGGCGCCGGCGAGAGCTCATCAGTCATCGATCACGCCGCCAGCATCGTCTCGGCCGCGCTGCGCTGTCGCAGGCTGAGCGCGGTCAGCAGATCGGTCTCGGTGATCCGGGCGTGCTCCTCCAGGTCGGCGATCGTCTGGGCCACGCGCGTCACCCGGTGGCGTCCGCGTGCGCTCAGCGCCCCGACCGCGTAGGCCTGGGCGAGCGCGCGCTCGGCGTCAGGCTCGAGGCGTACATGGCGCCGAACCAGGCGCGCGTCCATCTCGCCGTTGCTGTGTGCCGCCGAGCCCCGGAGCCGATGGCGCTGGCGCTCGCGCGCCTGGGCGACGCGCTCGCGGGCGCGTTGGGACGACGTCGCGGGCGGCGCGCGCAGCTCGTCCTCGCCCGGCCGCTCGACGTTGATCAGCAGGTCCATCCGGTCCAACAGCGGTCCGCTCAGCCGGCGCTGGTGGCGGCGCAGGTCGGCGTCGCCGCACCGGCACCTGTCACCGACGCCGGCGAACCCGCACGGGCAGGGATTGGTCGCGGCGACGAGCATGAACCGCGTCGGGAACACCAGCGCGCGCTGGCCGCGCACGATCGTGACGCATCCGTCCTCGAGCGGCTGGCGCAGCGCGTCGAGACTCGAGCGCTGAAACTCGGCCAGCTCGTCCAGGAACAGCACGCCGTGGTGAGCCAAAGTCGCTTCACCCGGTCGCGGGGGCGAGCTACCGCCGACGAGCCCCGCCGAAGAGATCGTGTGGTGCGGCGCTCGGAACGGCCGCGCGCGGATCAATCCGGATGCCTGAAGTCCGGCCACGCTGTGGATCCTCGTCACCTCGATCGCCTCGGCTCGCGTCATCGCGGGCAGGATCGACGGGATCCGGCGGGCGAGCATCGTCTTCCCGGTTCCGGGCGGACCCTCGAGCAGCAGGTTGTGGGCGCCGGCGGCCGCGATCTCGAGCGCCAGCAGTGGCGCCGCGTGTCCCCTGATGTCGGCCAGATCCGGCTCGCCAACCGCGGCATCGTCGACGGCGGCGACCACCGGGAGCGCCGGCAGGGAGGCGCCGCCGATCACGTCGGCGGCCGACCGCAGGGTGCAGACGCCGGCGATCTCGAGGCCGTCGACCAGGCCAGCCTCGAGCGCCCGCTCACGGGGCACGATCAGCCGCTTCAGGCCGGCGCGGCGCGCGCCCTCGGCCACGGCCAGCGCGCCCGGCGAGTCGCGCAGCTCGCCGCTCAGCGACAGCTCGCCGAACACCGCGTAGCGGCCCAGCGAGGCGACTGGTACCTGGCCGCTCGCGGCGAGAATCGCGATCGCCAGTGCGGCGTCGAAGCCGGGCCCGACCTTGCGCAGGAACGCCGGCGCCAGGTTGGCGGTGATCCGCGTCTGCGGGAACTCGAAGCCGGAGTTGAAGATGGCCGAGCGGACGCGATCGCGCGACTCCCGGACGGCCGCGTCGCCGAGGCCGACGATCGTGAACGCGGGCAGGCCGCTGCGGATGTCGACCTCGACCGACACGTGCCGCGGGTCGATGCCGTCGATCGCGAACGTGGCGATGCGCGCGAGCATCGTCTGAACCTACGCTCCCGCGCATCACGGTTGGGTCGCGCGGCGTTTCGATTCTCCTTAGCCGGCGGCGACCCCCCTACGCAGGATTGGAACGCTGCTGCGACCACCTGTCACATGTCCGTCCCTAGCGTTCGCGCCATGGCAGAAGGACGCCGTTCAGAGCTCGGCCAACTCGGAGAACAGCTCGCCGCCGAGCACCTGATCAGGCGCGGATTCGAGATCGTCGAGCGCAATTACCGGACCCGTTGGGGCGAGCTTGACATCGTCGCGTTCGACGGCCGGACTTTGGCCTTCTGTGAGGTGAAGACACGGCGCTCACCGGCAGCGGGCGTCAGCCCGCTGGAGGCCGTGCGACCCCTCAAGCAATCTCGCGTGCGCAAGATGGCCGGAAGCTGGCTGATCGCGCGGACCGAACGACCGCGCGCCGACCTGCTGCGGTTCGACGCGATCGGCGTGACCGTCGACCGGTCCGGCCGCCTCGTCAGCCTCGAGCACCTCGAGGGTGCCTTCTAGGCTGAGGTAAAACGGTGGGCGGCACCCGACCGCGGCGCCCGACCGCGGGGCCCGACCGCGGCGCCCGACCGCGGCGCCCGACCGCGACGCGTCAGCCGACGCTCACCGCTTCCAGCGCCGCCGCCTCGTCTAGCGCCAGCTGCTGGTAGGCCATCGACTGGAACGAGAGGCGATGTAGCGGTGAGACGCCCAGCCGCTCGATCGCCTCTCGATGCTCGGGCGTCGAGTAGCCCACGTGCTGGGCGAACTCCCATCCGGGGTGAGCGGCGTCGGCGCGGCGCATGTAGCGGTCGCGCGTCTCCTTGGCGATCACCGACGCGGCTGCGATCGCGGCGCTCTTGGCGTCGCCGTCGATGACCGCGCGCTGGTCGTAGCCGGTCGGCGCCACCGGAAAGCCGTCGCTCAGGCACATGCAGCCCTGGCAAGCGACCTGCGAGAGCGCGTCGCGTAGCGCGGCTAGGTTGGTCTTGTGCAGCCCGCGCGCGTCGATCCCGGGCGCGCAGCGAGACACGATCGCGACCTTCGCCGCGATCCGGAGGATCACCGGAAACAGCTCGGCCCGACCCTCCGGAGTCTGCTGCTTGGAGTCGTTGAGCGCACCCAGCGCTCGTACCTCGGCGGGGCCGATCCGATCGAAGTCGAACAGCACAGCCGCCGCCACAAGCGGCCCGGCCAGGCACCCCCGCCCGGCCTCGTCCGCCCCGGCGACGAACCGAACGCCGAGCGCACGATCGAACTTGAACAGCCGACGGGCTGCCCGGGCAGCCGGCTTGCGCCGGGCGCCCGACCGGCTAGAGGAACCCGATACGGTCGGGCGGCCAGTACGTGAAGAACGCGACACCGATGATCCACTTGCCCGGGACGGGACCCCAATATCGGCTGTCTTCCGAATCCGGACGGTTGTCCCCCATCATGAAGTAATCGCCGGGCGGAATCTTGATCGGTGTCCGGAAAGTGCAGTCACTATCGCCGGTGCTACACGGGATGATGTAGGGGTCCTTCTCGCGGACGCCGTTGCGGTACACGTGACCGTCGATGATCTGGATCGTGTCGCCGGGACCGCCGACGACGCGCTTGACGAACGTCTGGCTGGACTCCTGCGGCGTCGGCGTATCGCACGCCTGCCCGTGACCCGGTCCCTGATTCTGGTCGCCGCACACGCCGCCGGGAAGGTCAGCGCCGTGCGGCGGGTGGAAGACGACCACGTCGCCGATGCTCGGGTTCCCGCTCAGCCGGTTGACCAGGATGCGCTGGTTGATGTCGAGCGTGGGGATCATCGAGCCGCTTGGGATCCGGTAGGGCTTGACGATGAACGCCTGGATCAGGAGCGCGAGCACCACCGCGATCGCGACCGTGACCACGAGCTCGATCAGCCCTCTCATGCCCGGCCCCTGTGGCCCGGGACCGCCCCGCTGACCGGCACTAGCGGACCATCCTTAGAGGAACCCGATCCGGTCCGGCGGCCAGTAGGTCAGGAATGCCTTGCCGATGATCCACGCCCTCGGGACCGGTCCCCAGAAGCGGCTGTCCTCGGAGTCAGGCCGGTTGTCGCCCATCATGTAGTAGTAGCCCTTGGGGACGGTGATCGTCTGCGGGAAGTTGCACGACTCCCCACCGTTGCAGGGCACGATGTAGGAATCGCTCTCCTGCTTTCCGTTGCGGATCACATGGCCGTTGCGGATCGACAGGTGGTCTCCGGGAAGGCCGACGACGCGCTTGATGAACGTCTGCGAGGAGGGCACCGACCACGGCACCTGGCAGGCCGCGGGCGCGTCCTGACCGTCCTGGTTCTCGCCCTCGTTGGGGTCGGCGCACCCGAGGTCGTAGTTCTTGGGCGGGTGGAAGACGACGATGTCGCCGATGTGGGGCGAGGAGAAATCCAACGCCAGGCGATCCACGAGCACCCGCTGGTTGATGCGGATGGCGGGGAGCATCGATCCGCTCGGGATCCGGTACGGCTTTACGAGAAACGCTTGCACGGCGAGCGCCAGCCCGAGCGCGGTCAGCACGATCACCGCGAGCTCGATCAGGGTGGCGGCTGGCGACTTGCGCGCCTTCGTCACTCCTGCTGTTCGCCGGCGGGTTCCTCCGTGGCCGCCGGACCGGCGTCCTGCGGCGCCGTCGGGGGGTCTGACTCCCCAGCTTGCCCAGCGGTCGCTTCGTCCTGCGCCTCCGCGTCGGCAACCGACTCCGGCTCCGCGACGGTGTCCGGCTCCGCGACGCTCTCCGGCTCCGCGACGCTATCCGCCTCGGCGACGGCTTCTGGCTGCTCCTCGGGCGCAGGCGGCTCCTCGGGAACCTCGGCGTGCAGCAGCTCGCGCTCGACGGCCACCTCGGGGGCGACGCTCCGACGTTCCCGGACCCGGGCGCGCTTACCGACGCGCCCGCGCAGGTAATAGAGCTTGGCCCGGCGCACGTCGCCGCGTGATGCCACCTCGATCCGTTCGATCTTCGGCGAGTGCAGTGGGAAGGTCCGCTCGACGCCGACCCCGAACGATTGCTTGCGAACCGTGAAGGTCTCCCGGGCGCCATGGCCCTGGCGCTTGATGACCACGCCTTCGAACACCTGGGTGCGCCGCCTCGTGCCCTCGATTACCTGAAAGTGCACGCGCAGGCGGTCGCCGGCGTCGAACGCCGGTACTCGGCGAAGCTGGGCGCGCTCCAGGCTGTCGATCACGGTGCTCATGATGGGGCAGTTCCCTGCCACATCGAGCACCCGGCGATGCTCGATGTCGGGGTGTAGCGCACCGCGGACTGCGCATGCGCGAGGGGCTATGGTAGCGGACCGCGCGCCGCGCTCTGTCGCAGGCGCCATTCCTGGATCCGGGCGTGATGGCCCGACAGCAGCACGTCCGGAACCCGCCAGCCGCGGTACTCGGCCGGCCGTGTGTAGTGCGGGTACTCGGGAGCGCCGCCGAGCGCTTCGCTGAAGGACTCCTCGATCGCCGAACGCGGATCGCCCAGCGCTCCCGGGAGCTTGCGCAGGACGGTGTCGCACAGGACCATCGCGGCGAGCTCGCCGCCGGCCAGGACGTAGCGTCCAATCGAGATCTCGTCGCTGGCGAAGTGCTCGACGATTCGCTGGTCGAATCCCTCGTAGCGGCCCGAGAGCAGCGTCAGCACGGGCTCCTGCGCGAGTTCCGAGACAAGCGCCTCGTCGAGGATCGTGCCACCTGGCGTCAGCACGATCACGCGACGCTCATCCCGCAGCTCCACGGGATCGCGAACGTAGCGCGCGCGCAGCGCCGCCTCCACGACGTCCACCCGCAGCACCATCCCGGCGCCGCCGCCGAACGGCGTGTCGTCGACCTGGCCGGCGCTCAGCGGAGTGTGGTCGCGGTAGTTGACGTACTCGAGACGATTGCCGGCGGCCAGCGCGTTGGCTACGTGCCGCTGGCGCTCGAACCATCCGAATGCCTCGGGAAACAGCGTGAAGACGTCG
>DATJUA010000096.1:0-8419 GCA_035502815.1 Solirubrobacteraceae bacterium | reverse complement strand
CCTCACCCGATTCCAACCCTACGCGTAGCGGAGCTCTTCGTGCTCGTGCTCGCCATCGTCCTCGTCGACGACGCGCTCGCACGTCGGGCACCACCAGCGCGCCTCCATCGGCGTTCCGCACACGGCGTGGCGGGGCGCGGTCGAGTCCTCGGCGTTGCGCGCCCCCCAGCCGGCGATCAGCCGCAGCGCGCCGGCGAGTTCCTGGCCGGCGGTGGTCAGCTCGTACACGAACCGGGGCGGGCGCTCGGAGTACGGCCGGGCCACCACCAGCGCGTTGCGCTCTAGCTGGCGCAGCCGCTGGGTGAGGACGTTCGGGGCGATGCCCGACACCTCGGCCTGGAGATCGCCGAACCGCCGTGGCCCATCCAGCAGCGCCGCGATCACCAGGAGCGTCCAGCGATCGCCGATCGTGGTCAGCGCGTCAGCGAGTGCCTCGTTCATGCCCTAGATGGTACCCCGTGGTACAGTTGTCACTTGCACATTGCAAGTAAGGAGTAAGTAGATGGCTGTTATTGAAGAATTGGAAGGCGCGATACAGACCGCGGCTGAGCGCACCGGCCCGGCGGTGATCGGGCTCGGGCAGGGTTGGGGCCGTGGCTCCGGCTTCGTGTTCGACGCGGGCCGCATCCTCACCAATGCCCACAACCTCCGCGGCGACGAGGTGACGATCGCCTTCGCCGACGGCAGGCGCGAGACCGGCAAGGTGCTGGCCGCCGATCCGGACCTGGATCTGGCGGTGATCGAGGCCGACACCGCTGGGATCGAGCCGATCCAGTGGTCTGAGGAGGACGTCGAGTCGCTGCCAATTGGCCGTTCGGTGCTCGCCCTGGCCAACCCCGGCGGTCGTGGCCTGCGGGTCACGCCGGGATTCGTGTCCTCGAGCGCGCGCAGCTTCCGCGGCCCCCGTGGGCGCCGGATCAACGGCGCGATCGAGCACACCGCGCCGCTCCCACGCGGCTCCTCGGGTGGGCCGCTGATCGACAGCGCCGGTCGCCTGCTCGGCATCAACTCGGTTCGGGCCGACGGTGGCCTGATCCTCGCGGTGCCCGCTGACCGCGTCACGCGCGAGCGCGTCGAGAAGCTCAGCCGCGGCGAGGCGCCCCAGCGCGCGCGTCTCGGCGTGGCAATCGCCCCGCCCCGCGTCGCCCGGCGCCTGCGCCGCGCGGTCGGCCTGCCCGAGCGCGACGGCATCCTGGTCCGCGGCGTCGAGCGCGGCAGCGCGGCTGACCGCGCCGGCCTCGAGCGCGGTGACCTGATGGTCGCCGTCGGCGGACGCGACCTGGACCGGATCGAGACGCTGTACGAGGCGCTCGACGGCGCGCAGGCGGGTGGCCAGCTCGAGCTGAAGATCGTCCGGGGCGCCGAGGAGCGCACCGTCACGGTGAGCCTGTAGTCCGATGAGCACGACTGCCGAGCGAAACGCCGAGACGCCGCCGCCAGGCGCCGGCGAAAACAAATCCAATCAGCACGAGCACCGGGCCGAGCAGCGTGAGGCCGAAGCGCTCGACGCCTACTCGAAGGTCGTCGTCGACGTGGCCGAGCGGATCGCGCCCAGCGTGGCCAACCTGCGCGTCATGCGGCGTGGCCGCGGCGGCCAGGTGCCGGCGGGTGCGGGCAGCGCGGTGGCGCTGACCCCGGACGGGTTCCTCGTCACCTCGGCCCACGTTGTGGCGGGACCCGGCCGCACCGGTCGGGCCACGTTCGTCGACGGCCGCGAACTGAGTTGGCGGGTGGTCGGCGTTGACCGGCTGACCGACCTGGCGGTGTTGCGGGCGGAGGGCGACGGGCTGATTCCCGCCGCCCTCGGCGAGGCCGAGAACCTGCGCGTGGGCCAGCTGGTGGTGGCGATCGGCAACCCGAACGGATTCGCCGGCTCGGTCACCGCAGGCGTCGTGTCCGCGCTGGGGCGCTCGTTGCCGGCGCGGGCAGGGCGGACCGTGCGTCACATCGACAACGTGATCCAAACCGATGCGGCTCTGAACCCGGGCAACTCCGGGGGCGCGCTCGTCGACTCATCGGCGCGCGTGATCGGGATCAACACCGCGGTGGCCGGCGTCGGACTCGGGCTGGCGGTGCCGATCAACGAGGCCACGCGCCAGATCATCGCGTCGCTGATGCGCGACGGCCGCGTCCGGCGCGCCTGGATCGGGATCGCGGCGGGTCCGCGCCCGCTGCCGCCCCACGCCCGCGTGCGGCTCGGCCGACCATCCGGGGTCGAGATCACCGAGGTCGTGCCGGGCAGCCCGGCCCAGCGGGCCGGTCTGCGGGCCGAGGACCTGATCGTCGAGATGGGTGCCCGCCCACCCCACCCACCCCAGCCGATCGAGCGCGTCGACGACGTGCAGCGGCTGATGGGCCAGGACGCGATCGGGCGCCCGATGCCGATCCGTATCCTGCGCGGCGATCGCTGGCTGGACCTGGAGGTCTCGCCGGTCGAGCTGGTCGAATAATTGCGGTTCCTCGGCCGCGCCTAACGACGGCGCCTTAGCGCGTCTGACCGCTACACTGAGGACCGGCGCCGGGCGGCGTTCGTTTTCGCGCCCGCGGCTCGGACGCCGAAGGCGCCACCGTCAGGTGCCGCCGACCCACGTTAATCCTGACCTTCCAGAAAAGAAGCGCCACATGGCTCGTGGAGACGTTCGGATCGCTGCCACTCTCGCATGCGAAGAGTGCAAGCGCCGCAATTACCAGACGATCAAGAGCAAGCGGAACAACCCGGAGCGACTCCAGCTGCGCAAGTACTGCCGCTGGTGTCGGTGCCACACGCCTCACCGCGAGACGCGCTGAGCTGACCGGAGCGCTCCGTGGCTCGCAACCGCAAACGCGCCAACCAGCGGCGGCTTCGCCGCCCTACTGATTCGCGAGAAGGTCTGCCGACCGCGACCGAGTCCTCGTCTTTCGACAACGGGCACGAGCACGAGATCGACGAGAACGGCGCGCCGGATCCAATCGAGCACGCCGCGCCTGACGCTGAGATCGCCGACGCCCAGCTCGCCTACGCGCGTCCGGAGGAGCCTGAGCCCGGCGACGACGCGGACGAGGAGGAGTTCGAGCTCGAGGTAGAGGACTCGATCCAGTCGAGTGGCGGTGGCGGCGGCCGGCGGGGTCGCCGGGGTGGCAGCAACGGCGGCGGTGACGCCGACGACGGCTACGATGGTGGAGCGAGCGCGGGCGCGGTGGCGATCCCAGCCCGGGGTCACGTCGAGGCCCGGGAGAACCCGATCACGCGGTTGATCGGGTTCTTGCAGGGAAGCTGGCGCGAGCTGCAACGGGTACAGTGGCCCGATCGCCGCCAGGTGATGCAGGCCACCGGCGTCGTGATCGGCTTCGTGATCGTGGCCGCCGCGTTCCTCGGCGCGTCGGACTGGGTCGCCGGGAAGCTCGTCACTTTCATCTTGAAGTAGGCGCCACCGGGCGCCGAAAAATCCCAAATTACTCTGAATAACGAATGTTTCGCTGGTACGTCGTCAACACATACTCGGGTCACGAGAACAAGGTCAAGCACAACCTCGAGCACCGGATCGTCTCGCTCGGGCAGCAGCAGGCTGTCCGGCAGATCGTCGTCCCCACCGAGTCCGTCTCGGAGATGAAGGACAACCAGAAGATCACGGTCGAGAAGCGGACGATGCCGGGCTACGTGCTCGTGAACATGGATTTGAACGAAGACTCGTGGTCGCTCGTCAAGGGCACACCCGGCGTCACCGGGTTCGTCGGAGCATCCAACGAGCCCGTGCCGCTGACCCAGGAGGAGGTCAACCGCCTGCTCCATCGCGAGGTCGCGGAGCGGCGCCCGAGCCGCGCCCAGTTCTCGATCGGGGAGTCGGTCAAGGTGGTCTCCGGCCCGCTGTCGGACTTCTCGGGTGAGATCTCTGAGGTCAACGAGGATGCGCAGCGCTTGAAGGTGCTGGTGTCGATCTTCGGCCGGGAGACGCCGGTTGAAGTGGGATTCGATCAGGTGAAGAAGATCTAGATGGCAAAGAAAGTTCTGACTCAGATAAAGCTGCAGGCGGTGGGCGGGCAGGCCTCGCCGGCGCCGCCGGTGGGCCCCGCACTCGGCCAGCACGGCGTCAACATCATGGAGTTCGTCAAGGCGTTCAACGCGCAGACCCAGAGTGACCTGGGCACCGTCATCCCCGTCGTCATCACCGTCTACGAGGATCGCTCGTTCACGTTCGTCACCAAGAGCCCGCCGGCCGCCGTGCTGATCAAGCAGGCGCTGGGGCTCGAGAAGGGGTCGGCCGAGCCGAACCGCACCAAGGTCGCGCAGATCACCCAGGACCAGCTGCGCCAGATCGCCGAGAAGAAGATGAAGGACCTGAACGCCGGGGACGTGGACGCCGCTGCGCGCATCATCGCCGGCACCGCTCGTTCGATGGGTGTGGAGGTCGTATAAGAGCTATGGCACATCACGGAAAGACCTACGAAGAGGCCAAGAAGCGCTATGACCGCGAGCGCGAGTACTCGCCCGCGGAGGCGATCGCGCTGATCAAGCAGCTCGCGCGCGTGAAGTTCGACGAGTCGGTCGAGGTGCACGTCCGCACCGGGCTGAACGTCCGCCACGCCGACGAGCAGCTGCGCGGGACGATCGCGCTGCCCAACGGTCTGGGCAAGGACGTCAAGGTGGCGGTGTTCGCCCAGGGTGACAAGGCGCGCGAGGCCGAGGAGGCAGGCGCCGACGTGGTTGGGGCCGAGGATCTCGCCCAGCGCATCCAGGACGGCTTCGACGACTTCGACGTGGCGATCGCCACCCCGGACCTGATGCCGGTGGTCGGTCGGCTGGGCCGGATCCTCGGGCCGGCGGGCAAGATGCCCAACCCGAAGGTCGGGACCGTGACGATGGATGTGGCGCGCGCCGTCGAGGAGTCCAAGGCCGGCAAGGTCGAGTACCGCACCGACCGCAACGCGATCGTGCACCTGGTGATCGGCAAGCGCGAGTTCGAGGACCGCAGGCTGCTCGAGAACTACGCGGCGGTGATCGAGGAGCTGATCCGAGCCAAGCCTTCGGCGGCCAAGGGCCGCTACATCCGCACGGTGACCGTGGCCACGTCGATGGGGCCGGGGGTCAAGGTCGACCCCACGCGCACCCGCGACATCGTCGAGGAGCCCGTAGCGGCGTAGACTTGATTGCCTAGAAGCACGCCCAAGACCTCCGGCGGTTTGGTAAGTCCGGGGTAGGCGGAGTCTGGAGCTGGATTTCGATTCCTGCGTTCGACGCCCGCCTGAAGTGCGGGCGTTTTGCATTTGGAAGAGAGATGAAATGAACCGAGACCAGAAAGCAGCAGTCGTAGAGGAACTCGCCGGGCAGATCCAGGCGGCGGACGCAGTCTTCGCCGTCGACTACCGGGGCATCTCGGTGGAACAGGCCGCCGAGCTTCGCGCCCGGCTTCGCGAGTCCGGGACGCGATTCCGGATCGTCAAGAACTCACTGACCGAGCGCGCGGCTGACCAGGCCGGCGCCGATGGCTTGAAGGCGCTGCTCGAGGGGCCGACTGCCCTGGCGTTTGTCAGCGGCGACGCCGCGCTGGCGGCCAAGGCGTTGAACGACGCGGCGCGCGTGCTTCACACGCTCGAGTTCAAGGGCGGCCTGATGGACTCGAACACACTGAGCGCTGCCGACGTGGTGGCGATCGCCCGTCTGCCGGCACGCGAGGTGCTGCACGCGCAACTCGTCGGAACGATCGCGGCGCCGATCACGGGCCTCGTGCGCGGGCTGAACGCGCTCATCGCCGGCCTGGCGATCCAGCTGCAGGCGATCGTTAATTTGGACCCGCCCGCCCTGGTGAGCGGCGAGGCGCCGGCGCCGGCTGCCGCGGAGCCCGAGGCTGAGGCTGCCCCTGAACCCGAGCCCGAGCCCGAGGCTGTCGCTACGGACACGCTCGTGGACGTCGAGGCGGAACCAGGCGCTCCGACGCCGGAGGACGAAACTGACCAGGAATCTGTGCCGGACGAGGAACCCGGCGCTTAAGGAGGAAACATGCCCACCACTGAAGAGTGGATCGACGAACTGAAGTCCATCTCCGTGCTCGAGCTGTCCGAGCGCATCAAGGCGCTCGAGGAGGCGTTCGGCGTCTCGGCGACCGCCGTGGCCGCAGCCGCGCCGGCGGCCGGCGCGGCGGCCGCTGACGGCGGCGGCGAGGAGGCCGAGGAGCAGACCGCGTTCGACGTGGTCCTGCAGGCGGCCGGCGACAAGAAGATCCAGGTGATCAAGGTCGTGCGTGCGGCCACTGGCCTGGGCCTCAAGGAGGCCAAGGCGCTTGTTGACGAGGCGCCCAAGCCGGTCAAGGAAGGCATCGATCGTGCTGAGGCCGACAAGCTCAAGGCCGATCTCGAAGAGGCCGGCGCCACGGTTGAGTTGAAGTAAGTCAGTAGCGCCGCGCTCGTTCTTAACGTCCCGCCAGTGTGAATTACTGGCGGGACGTTTCTTTTTACGTCACACTTGATGCAGCGGGCGCGCCAACGGGGCTGGTAACGCTGCTGTTTACCGACATCGAGGGGTCTACGCGCGCGTGACCGCGGCGGCGTGAAGGAGCTCATAGCCGCGCAGCAGGCTGACCGACGACAGCACGGTGTCACACAGAACCCGCCTCGCCGCGGCGTCGCCGGTCGCATTGAACCCATAGGTCAGCACGTTGCCGGCCGGATTCAGGTGAAAGGCTGCTCGATCGCCCCAGGCAAACGCGTGATCGCCGGCGGATCCGCGGTGCATCTCGTACCGGCAGTCACGATCACGGTCTGCCAGACCGGCACCGGGTCGGGACTCAGCGACCTCCCAACGAGATCGATCGGGGCGCGGTGCACACAGACCGGCGCGGGCACAAATTCGGCGCCACCGGGTCGGGGCCGCCACAGGGGGAGCTCGGACTCAAATTGGAGACCGAAGGCGGACTCCCTCCACCCGTTCATGTGAGCAGAACGCTCCCTGGTGGCAATTCTTGCGAACGGCGCCTACAGCTCCACCAGCCGCGAGAAGACCCGGCCATATGCGGGCAGGACCGGCAGACCCGAATGCTCGACCCAGGCATGCGCGCCGAACTCGGGCGCCGCGGAGACTCCGAGCACCAGCGAACACGGCAGACCACGTCGAGCGAGCAGCCTCACAAGCACCAGCGACCGCATCAGGCAGCGCGATTCCGTGGGGAGGAAGCCGAGCGTCCGCCCGACGACGTAGCCAAGACGGCTTGCCACCCGATGGCCATCCTCCCCTTCGGTGTTGCGCGCTTCGCATCCCGCCCCCCTGCGGAGCTGCGCCACCGCTCTGGGAAGGTCCTGCCCGTGAAGCGCCCAGCGGACCGTGCAGTAGCTGGCCAGCACCTCCGTCACGAGCGCAGTGCGTTGCCCCGCCGTTAGCGGGTCCTGACCGCGCGGCATGACCGGTCGGATGGTCATCGTCACGAGACGAACGGCGACGAGGCGTGGTTTCTCCCGGAGTTCGGCGGAAATCGAGACCCTCGCCACGCGTTGCCTGATCATGCCGGCGCCACCCGCAGGAGCGCACGTTCGCGGTCAACGCGTACCGGATGCGCGGTTGGCCGCCAAGGCATGAGTCTCTTCGTCGACTCGACGACGAACGCGCCTACACCGACTCCGACCTGCTCGTTCAGCGCGCCGACGTGGCACAGGCCGCGCAGACCCTGCGCGGGCTCGGGTTCGTGCGTGTTGACCGGGACGAGGACTGGTGCGGGCCAGGTCCCAAGTACGCGCACACGTTCTCCCGCGCGCGCGACGGCGCGTTGATCGATCTGCACTGGCGACTCTCCGGAGCGAGCGCCGCACCTGAGGACGAGTGGTCCACCCTGAGCGTCCACACGAGGCCGCTGGAGGTCGGCGGCCAGCGGATCGCCGCGCTCGACGAGCCCGCGAGCGCGGTGCTCGTGGCGCTGCACGCGGCCCACCACGGCGCGTCCCGTTCGGTCGCGCTGGCCGAGCTCGAGCGAGCGGCCCAGATCCTCGGTCCCGACGTCTGGTCGGAAGCGGCACGCCTGGCCGAACGACTGGGGGCGGGCGAGCAATTCGCGGCAGGCCTCCGGTTCGCGCCACTGGGCGCCCGGCTCGCCGATCATCTCGAGCTCGCCGCTCCGAGCTCGGTGGACCTCTGGCTGAGGGCCAATCCGGGGACCAACGGCGCGTCGCTGCTCGACAAGTTCACGCAGACGAGCGGCATCCTGGGTCGGCTCGAGATATGCCTGCGCGTGGCGCAGGTGGGGTAGATTTCCTCTGTGGGCGCAGTGATGGGGACCGCGCTGGAGGTCAAGCACACGGGTTCGGCACAACGCTGACCGCCGATGCGGTCCGAAACCGCCACGCTCGAGCCGTACGTGCCCCGCGCGGTGCTGGCCCGGCTGGCGCGGGCCTCAATCGATGCCTTGGCCGAGACGGTCGGGTGCACGATGGTCTTCGCCGACGTCTCCGGGTTCACGCG
>DATJUA010000095.1:0-19717 GCA_035502815.1 Solirubrobacteraceae bacterium | reverse complement strand
ACGACGCTCGGCTGCCGGCGAAAGCGCGACATCAGCTGATCGGTGATGAAGATCGTGTCGCCGGGTCCGGCGTGCCGGCTGAGCACGATCAGCGGACGGTCGGCGTCGAGGGCGAGCGCGGCGTCGGAGGAAACGGCCGGCTCCACGTCGATACCGAGGGCGCGGCGTCCCGCGCCCGCCAGCCCGTCGATGTACCAGCCCAGCAGCCGCCAATGGAGGAGCTGGAAGCGGGTCGTCCCGATCAGCCGTCCGGCGCCCGCGGCGAGCCAGAGCAACCCGCACGCGATCAGCGCCACGAGCTCGTGGCTGAAGTAGGCGATGGCCAGGCGCGCCGCGATCAGCGGCTGGCGGCGGCCGGTGAGCGCCTGAACGGCCACGGCGAAGCCAAGCAGGAGGGGAGAGGCAACCAGGCACGCCACCGAGACGACCAACCAGACCGTGACGGTGACCGGCCGGCGCAGCGGGATCGGCGGCATCAGCTCTGCGCCAGGTACTGGAGCGAGGCCTCGTACGCGGCATCGATCTGGCGTTCGATCGTGCCGACGATTCGCCTCAGCCGCAGCGGCCCGGTGAGGTCGTTGTAGGCGGGCGCGGCCGAGCCGCCGGTGGGGAGGACGTGAAGCTCGACCCCATCGGGCAGTGAATGCAGGTCGTGCGCGAAACGATGACGGCGCGCCACCTCGAACGCGACCAGCCCGACTTCCCACGGCCAGCGCGGCGGTTTCAGCGGTTGCTCGACGCGGCCGACCTGAAGCACGTAGATCCGGCGGGCGCCGAGCATCACCGCGCGGCTGACCGGGATCGAGTTGACGATCCCGCCATCGATGAAGTGCTCGCCGTCGATCGGGACCGGCGGCAATAGACCAGGTACCGCGCATGACGCGAGCACCACGTCGGCCAGCGGGCCGGTCTGAAACCAGTGCTCGGCGGCCCGCTCGATCGACGCGGCCACACACTGGAACCGGACCTGAAGCTCCTCGACACGATCGACCGGGAGCAGCTTCGCGAGCTGCGCGCGCATCTCACCGAGCGACTGCACGTGCGTCCCGCTCCGGGCCAGCGTGCCCAGCCGCCGGAGCGCTGCTCCGGCCGACCGCTCGGACCAGGTCGGGTCGCGCCACAGCTCGGTTAGGCGCTCGACGCCGGCCAGCGTCGGGTCGGCGGCGAAGAAGGCGCCGTTGACCGCGCCCACGGAAGTGCCGAGGACGAGGTCGGGCTTCACGCCGCGCTCGGCGAGCGCGCGGAGCATGCCGACCTCGTGGGCGCCCAGTACGCCACCACCGCCGAGGACGAAGGCAAGCTCCGACGAGGGCGCTTGCGGCGCCATGCTCAGAACAGGGCCGGCTGTCGCTCGTCCAGGGCCGGCGCGAGACACTCGGGGCCGTCGTAGCGAGCGTCGTTGACCGCCGGCCCCACGGGACGCAGCGCCGTGCCGGCCGGGTCGAGGCCGCCGAGAAGCCGGCGCAGCCGCACGGGCGAATCGGTCGGCTCGAGCCACGCCGCCTCGGCCTCGGGCGCCAGGATCACCGGCATGCGGTCGTGCAGCGAGGCTATCGCCGAGTTGGCGCCCGTGGTCAGGATCGTGCAGGTGCGCAGCGTCACGCCGTCCTCGCCATGCCAGATCGACCATAAGCCGGCGAACGCGAACGGCCCGCCGTCGGCACGGGTTATGTGGAACGCCTGCTTGGGCCCGGCGGGCAGGCGCCGCCACTCATAGAACCCGTCGGCGATGATGAGACACCGGTAGCGCTCGAACGCGCGGCGATACGCGGGCCGCTCGGCCGCCGTCTCGACCCTGGCGTTGATCATCTTGAGCCCGGTGTTGGGCTGCTTGGCCCACGAGGGGACCAGCCCCCAGCGAAGCAGCTCTCCGCGCGGCTGGCCCTCCTTGTCGGTGGTTACCGCGAGCACCTCGTCACCGGGGGCGACGTTGAAACGACGGCGAACCTCGACGGCTTCGCCGATCGGGAAGCGGTCTCGAACCTCGGCCGGGTTCGGCGCCGCCAGCGTGTAACGCCCGCACACGGCGAGCGTCAGCGCGAACGCGCGGCGATCTCTTCCGCGCGCTTGGCTTGCGCGCGCTTCTGCCGTCGGCGTCCGAAGAAAGCGAGCGCGCCGATGACGATCGCCACGAGGACGAAGCCCCAGAAGATCGAGAGGTCGATGGACATTCCGCCGAGCGGCTGTGACACGCCATAGACGATCCCGAAGCCGAGGCCGAGAATCGCGACGACCAGCACGATCGCGAGCAGGATGCCGCGGATGCGCGCCACCAGACCGGCACTCGCGGGCGGCGCGATCAGGCCGATGAACTGCAGGCTGCGCAGCTGACGGTTCGTGGGCGCCTCGACGCCGAGCCGTTCGGTCGCGCGCTTCAGGTCGTCGGCGCGCCGCTCGGCCAGGGCGAGCGAGGCGTCGGCCATCTTGCGGATGCCGGCGCGCTCCTGCGGCCCGCGAGAAGCCGCCAGCGCTTTCTGGAAGTGAGCGCGAGCCGCTTTCGCGTCGTAGCGCTCGGCCGCCCGGTAGCCGAGAATCGCTTGGGCCGCGGCCTTGTACTTGGTCTCGGCCTCGAGCTCCTCGTCGGACTTGCTCTCAAGCTGCTGCATCGCGGCGAGCTGGCCGCGATTCTCCATGCGCACGACTCGCTGCTGCTTGGGCATCGCAGCAGCAGTCTAGCTCGGCCCCCGATGCTCGAGGGCTACGCGCCGGGCAGCTGGTCGATGCGGACCAGGTTGCCCGACGGGTCGCGCACGGCACAGTCGCGCGTGCCCCACGGCTGGTCGGTCGGCTCCTGCACGATCTCGGCGCCCGAGTCGCGCACCTTCTCGAACGTGGCCTCGAGGTCGTCGCTGTGAAACCACACGCCGTTCACGGCGCCCTTGGCGACAAGGCCGGCGAGCGTGTCGGCGTCGGCCGGGCTGCCGTTCAGGTAGTTCGTGAGGATGACCGCGACCTCGGGCTGAGACGCGGAGCCGACGGTGATCCAGCGGAACCGGTCGCGGGCGACGTCGTTCCGCAGTTCCAGGCCGAGCGTGTCGCGGTAGAAACCCACCGCGAGGTCAGGGTCGTGAACCAGGACGAAGCACTGGGAAACGCTGATTGCCATGGCCCGAACCTTACGGAGCCAGGACCATGCGCGCTTCTTCGATCCTGCTCGGCCTGCGGCTCGGGCGCGTCATATCCCTGGCGATGCAGCCCGGCACGTTCGCCAGCGCGCTGTGGTCGCCAGCCCGGTAGGCGGTCGGCGTCTCGCCGACGAGCTCGGTGAAGCGCGCGCTGAACGAACCGAGCGAGGTGCAGCCGACCTCCAGACAGACCTCGGTCACCGACAGATCTCCGGCGCGCAGCAGCGCCTTGGCTCGCTCGATCCGTCGCGTCATCAGGTACGAATACGGCGTCTCGCCGTACGCGGCGCGGAACTGCCGCGAGAAGTGCGCGGTCGACATCAGCGCGGTCCGCGCGAGCCCCGAGACATCGAGCGCGCTCGCGTACTCGCGATCCATCCGATCCCGGGCGCGGCGCAGATGCGCCAGATTCGCCAGCTCCTCCGGCGTCACGCTCGGAGCGTATCGACACGGTCTACCGCCCGAACCGCCCGCTTCTTTGCACAGGTCGACATAAGATCGATTATCGAGCGTTCAATGCAAGCTGCAACCGCCGCGGGTGAACTGGCCCGTGGCAGTCGACGCCCCATCTAGGATCCGGGCTGTGCGTTGGTGGAAGGTGATCCTGATCGGGTTCTTTGGGTTGGGACTCCTAGTCATTGGCCGCGGGATCGAGAGAGGACTCGATCACCGAGGCGGTGCGGCGGCGGCCTTCCTCATCGGCCTGAGCCTCATCTTTCTTGCGTGGCGCTCTTGGGTTCTAGCGTCGCGTCGAAGCTGAGGCTCCGGGTGTAGTCGAACCCCGGAGGGCCGTCCGGGCCCGGAGACGGCCGCACAGCGCGCCGGAGGGTCGCGCGCGGCGCGGGCGCAGCCCCGCAGCGCGGCCACCGCCGCACTACCGCCCCGCCCACGGCACACCGTCGATCCCACGTGATCCGGCGCCCACGAGGCGCAGTCCGCGCCAGCGGACCACAGGAGCCACATCAGCGAGGCGGGGTCGGGCTCACCGCCTCGCGCGAAGCCACTGATGAACCGCAACGGCGACGAGTAGAACACCAAGAACGGTTCCCGTCGCGTCGCGGGAGCGCCCGTTCACGACGAAGCCGACTCCGACTGTCCCCAGGAAGACGAGCCCGACCACGAACGCGACGCCCGCGACGATCCGCCGCAGTCTTCGCGACGGTGGCGACTTTGACATTGCTCAGAGCTACCCGTCTGTCTAACGTGACCCTCGCCTGAAGCGGCTCGGCCCACCGGATGCCCGTCGGGACTCCCAACGTCCGCCCATGGCCGGAGACGCCCGCACGGCCGCCCCGCCAACGGCACGCCGAAGATCGCAAGTCCCGTGGGAGATACCTGTCGCTATAAGGGAGTTATCTCCCAAGCTGAGAGATCGACGATCGAGCGCTCATTGCGGTCGCATTCCGTTTTCTGGCTGCGGCGCCCGACCGATAGACTGGATTTATGGGTTTCATCGCAGCGATCGCGCTCCTTGTGGTCCTTGCGTTGACCGTTGCCGGGTTCCGGGCGCTGACCCGTTCACGCGCGCTCCGCAAGGTCGACCCGGACGGCAACCAGGCGGCCAAGCAGTGGGAAGAAGTGAAGGAGCGGCAGCGAAACATCGCGGGATTCTGGGGCGGCTTTCTGCCCTAGCCCGAAGCGGCAGGGAAAACGTTTCCGCAGAAACGCAATCTTCGGGTTGCGCGACGTGGCGAGGACGCCGCTCGTCGGGATCAGGCGATCTTGAGCTGGCAAGATGGCCGCGGCGATGAGCGGATCGGTCGCTTACCCGACGGCAGGTTCGCTCGAGCGGACGCTTGAGTTCATGCGCGCGGTCCTCGTCCGGACCGCGGACGAAGTCCGGCCGATTCCCGCCGGCCTGATCGTGCGGACGCCGTCGCTGCCGGCGGTGTGGGCTGCCAACCAGATCCGGGTGATCGAGAGGTTGGAGTTGGAAGAGCTGAACGGGCTGGTCGACCAGGAACGCGACGCCCTGGGTTATGTAGACATCGCGGTGGAGGGCCAAGCGTCCGGACCGGCGCTCGAGCGGGCGTTTCGCGCCGCCGGGTGGAAGGTCGAGCGCGACGTGGTGATGGCTTTGTCGGCCGCTCCCGACCGAGCGGCCGACACCAGCGCCGTGGTCGAGGCGGGCGAGGATGAGCTGATGGAGCTGATGGACCGCTGGTACTCCGAGGATCCCGGCCCGACCCCGGTCCAGCGCGTCGAGCTGCTCGATTACAACCGGCGTGAGGCGAGCGTTCACGGCGACCGTCTGCTCGGCGTGAGGAGCCGCGCCGGCCGTCTGGTGGCCATGTCCAAGCTTCGCTCCGACGGCCTGACCGCGCAGGTCGAGGATGTCTACACCGCTCCCGAGGCGCGCGGGCGCGGATACGCCCGAGCGCTCGTGAGCCGGGCGGTCGAGCTCGCGAAGAAGGACGGCGCCGGGCTCACATTCATCGTGGCCGACGACAACGACTGGCCCAAGAACCTCTACGCCCGTATCGGCTTTAGCCCGATCGGCCACGTCTGGCACTTCCACAGAGCTCGCTGATCCGCCGGCCAGCGATCAGCCGACGCGACCCCGGGCGCAACTTCCACGCTAAGGCGGGTATACAGCGTGCAGATTCGGCCTAAAGGGAGGCAGGGATGAAGCGCATGTTCGCAATGCTGTTGGGCGTCACCGCGGCGTCGTCGGTGCTCGTGGTGACCGCGATCGCCGTGGCGGCGTCGTCACCGACGGTCGCCACCGGTACTCACACGCACGTGACCGATTCGAGCGCCCTGCTCCACGGCACGATCAATCCGAACGGCAGCGCCACCACCTACTACTTCCAGTGGGGGCTGACGACCGCCTACGGCCTGCAGAGCAACGCCCACGCGGCAGGACACGGGACCAAGCCGGTGGCGGTCAGCACGACGGCGGGGGATCTGCTCCCTGGCACGACCTACCACTACCGGCTCGTCGCTACCAACGGGGCGGGCACCTCTGTCGGAGCCGACCACGCGTTCACCACGACCGGAAATCCCCCGCCCACCGTTGCCACCGGACCAGCGAGCCAGGTGGGCAAGAACTCGGCGACGGTGACCGCGGTGATCAGTCCCAACAAGCAGGCCACCACCTACTACTTCGAGTACGGAACCTCAACCGCGTACGGCCTGCAAACCGCACCGGCCACCGTCGCCGCGGGGGCCGCGCCGGTGACGGTCGCGGCGGCGCTTCAGGGACTCGAGGCGCGGACGATCTTCCACTTCCAGATCGTGGCCTACCACGGCAACAGCCCCCAAGAGCCGGGCGGCGACGCCACGTTCATGACCCTTCCCCGGCATCGTCCTGTGCCGAGCATCAAGGCCCGGACGACGCCGGCCAGCTCGCCGCATAAGCCGTTCGTATTCACGACCTCCGGATCGGTCAAGGGCCCGAAGTGGATTCCCAGCGCGTACGACTGCCGCGGCGATGTAACCGTTCGGTTCCTGCTCGGCAGCCGGCAGGTCGGCTTCACGCTCCTGCCGCTCCGCCCCACATGCCGGTTCTCCGGACAGACGGTGCTCCCGCGCCGGCCGGGCAGCGCGTCCCCGGCGGTACTCACGGTGCGCGTGCGCTACGCCGGAAACGGATACCTGACGCCGCGGCGCGCAGCGGCCGAAACGGTCAGCGCGGGTTAGCCCGCTCCGATCGCCAGCGCGCGAGTGCGGGGCCGTTTGCTCCGTTATTTAGAGCGGCCGGCAAGCCGCTGGCCGAGGGCTGATAACGGGGGGTTGAGACGTGGCTAAACGAGCAGGCGACCGGCAACAGAGCTATCGCGACCAGCGCGATCGGACCAGGCGAGAGGAGCACCGGCGCGACGAGCAGCTCGAGCGACTCGTCGGACTGCAGCGGGAGCGCCACCTGCACTCGTTCCCGAAACCGAGCGTCACGGTGGGCTCAGCGGCGGCCGGCTAGACGCCAAACGGTCCGAACGGCAGATCAGCCGCGGGCTCGGGCCGCGCGGTCGCGCAGGCGAAAGACGAGCCGAAGGCCCGACCAGATCGGGTCGATCGCACACACCTTGTTGTCGACCAGCCCGGCCGAGAGACCGAGCTCGCGGACGACGTGGTCGGCGATGTCCGTCGACACTCCCGAGGCGCGCTTGGGCCAGGCCAGCCACAGGCCGCCTGACGGGTCGAGCGCCGCTACGAGCGCCGGCAGGCGACGCTCGAGTGCGGCGGCGTGCGTGAAGAAGGCGACGATCACGTCGAACGGCCCGGCGCCCAGGCGCCGGCGCACGCTCACGCCGGGCGGGAGCTCTCCAAGCGCGGCGCCGAAGTCCTCGGGCGCGCCGATCAGGCCAAGTCGCGCTCCGGGCTTGATCCCGAGCTTGCGAACCAGCGGCGTGCCCGAGTAACCGGCGGCCGACGGGGTGCTCACCGTGCGTCCGCCTCGGCAGCGAGCTCGGCAATCAGTCGCGAGAGCTGGCTTCCCTGCCACGCGATCGGGGACTTGCCCGGCTCGTCCAGCACCAGCCGGGCGCCTGGAATCGCGGCGGCGTAGGCCTCTCCGACCGCCTGAGGATGGCCTGGATCGGGGCCGTCGGCGCTCGCGACCACGACCGTCGGCACGGCAACCGCCGTCAGATCCTCGACCGCGGAGAACGGCCGGGAACGCGGCACCACCCGCAACGCATCGGCCACCGCGTCGAGATGCTCGTGTTGTGAGAGCCGCTGGCGCGTGACCTTCACGACCGTTTCCCGCCAGGCTTCGGGTACGTCTGGGTCCCCTTGAGCGGCGATGAACCCGTCGATCCCAGCGTGCTCGAGTCCGTCCGCCAATGCGTCCCAGCGGGCCAGACGTTTCGGATCGTCCTGGGTTGCGGGGTCATACGCGGGCGTTACGACGACCAGCCCTGCGACCCGCTCGGGCGCGGTCAGAGCGAGCCATAGCAACGTGTGCGCTCCCATCGATGCGCCGGCGAGCACGGCCCGTTCGATGCCTCGGTCGTCCAGGACGGCGATCAGATCGCGGCCGAGATCGTCGTAGGTGTACTCACCGCGCGTGGGCGCCGGCGAGGAAGCTCCGTGGCCGCGGGCGTCATAGGCGATCACCCGATGGCCCGAGCGCTCCAGGCCGCGCGAGCCCATCACGACGTACCGGCGGGTCGCCGTCAGGCCGTGGAGCAGCACGACGGGAACCCCCTCCCCCGTCTCGTCGCCGGCCAGCTCGAGGCCGGCGCGCTGGACCACGATCTCGGCCATGCCGCGCTACATCTCCACGACGTCGGATGGGGTGCGCGAACTTGACGTGGACGTAAGGTTACCCGACGATGACGCGCCGCTACCATGAGAGCCATGGACGTCACCGAGGCCACCTTCCAATCCGCGGTCCTCGACCGCTCACACACGGTCCCGGTCGTCGTTGACTTCTGGGCCAGCTGGTGCGGCCCCTGCCGGCAGCTCGGACCGGTGCTCGAGCGCGCCGTGGCAGCCCGGGCCGGCAAGCTCGAGCTCGCGAAGGTCGACGTCGACGCGAACCCCGCGCTGGCCCGGACATTCCGGATCCAGGGCATCCCGGCGGTCAAGGCGTTCCGCGACGGCCGGCTCGCGGCCGAGTTCACCGGCGCTCAGCCGCCGGCGGCCGTCGACCAGTTTCTCGACTCGCTGCTTCCTTCCGAAGCCGATGGACTCGTGGAGAGCGGAGACGAGGAATCGCTCCGGCGCGCCAATGAGCTCGAGCCGACGCGCGCCGACGCCGCGGTGGCGCTGGCTCGGATCCTGAAGAGTCGGGGTGAGATCGACGAGGCACTCGCAGTGCTCGCGCGCGTGCCCGGGAGCTTCGCGGCGGATGGGCTGGCCGCGCGGATCGGCCTGGAGCGAGCGAGCGAGAATTCCGCCCGGCCGGCCGTGCCCGATCTGAGCGAGGCGTTCGCCGCGCTCGATGCCGGCGACCAGGAGCGCGCTCTCGATCTGCTGCTCGCGGCGATCCCGAACGCCGATGGCTCACGCGACGATGTCCGGCGCGTCGTGGTCGGCGTACTGGACGAGTTGGGCGTCGAGCATCCGCTGGCCCGAGATGCGCGCCGGCGGCTCGCCTCCGCCCTTTACTGATCCCACCCGTTCGGAGCCGACTCCGGCCGGTGCCCCCGACCGCTTCCGGCCGCCACGCCGCCCGTTTCCACCCCCGAAAGCTGCAACTTTCTACGCATGACTTCGGCTCCATGTGGGTATCCGGTGAACCGAAATGGCGCGCAGTGATGCTCTGAACGAGTCTTATCCGGCTCTACCGGAGGCGGTGCCGGTCGCGCGCGAGGCGCTGACCTCGGTGGCAGCCATGGCGGGAGCAGGGGGAGAACGGCTGGAGGAAATCCGCCTCGCCGTATCGGAGGCGCTGACCAACGCAGTCGTCCACGCCTATCGAAACGGCGCCGCGGGCCGGTTCCACGTCACCGCCGCCGTTGCGTCGGGTGAGCTATGGGTCCTGATCGGGGACGACGGGCGCGGGATGCACGCGTGGAACGACAGCAATGGGCTGGGCATCGGCCTGGCCCTCATCTCGGGGCTCAGCGATGACTTCGCGATCGTCACTCGCGCCACCGGCGGCACAGAAGTCCAGATGCGCTTCGACCTCACGAAGTCCGGGTTGAGCTCCCCGGTGATCAACCACGAGGGTCGTGCTGCTCCGCGACCTCGCCAGCCTGATCTCGCTTCTCAACGATGACGTAGCCCGGTCGCGTCTCGATCACGGTCTCGAGCTCTTCAAGCTCGTGCCCCGAGACGACGACGAACCGCTTCGGGTGGGCGCGCACGTCCTCGTACTCGCGGACCGATAGCTCAATTAGCTGGTTGCAGCCCAAGCGGGCGCACTCGCAGCGGAACGCAACCGGGGTGTCCTCCTCCCCCGGCCACTGACCGCGCTCGATTCCCTCGTTGACGTCGCGGATCGTCGCCTCGTTGGCGGCGGCTCGCCGCTGTTTCTTGCCCTCCACTCGTCAGATCCTCTCACTCCGTGCGAACCGACGCCGTTATCCGTCGCGCGACTTCACAAAACCAACGCGAGCTGCCGATCGGCAGCGCCCCGCGAGAGGTCGAGCCCGGCGACGCGGACCCCGAGCAGACGGACGGGGCGTGCCGGCGCGAATCGCCGGAGCAGCTCGACCGCGACCGGCCCCACCCGGTCGGCTGACCCGACCGGCTCGGGAAGGGTCCGGGCGCGGGTGTGGGTGGAGAAGTCGTCGAGCCGCACCTTGATGCCGATGGTGCGGCCGCGCCGGCGCTGCGCCACGAGCGCCGCGCACAGCCGCTCGACCAGATCGCCGAGGATCGCCTCGAGCCGCTGCGGGTCACGGACGTCCTCGTCGAAGGTGATCTCGCGCGACTCGGAGATCACCTTGCGCTCCTCACTCACCGGTGTCGCGTCCTCGAACCTCGCCCGCTGCTGGAGCTCGGCGGCCAACCGCGGACCGAACCGCGAGGCCAGTCGTTCGGGCGGCGCAGCCGCGAGCGCGGCGAGCGTGTCCAGGCCAAGGGCCTGCAGCCGCTGCGCCGTCTTCGGCCCGATGCCGGGCACGAGAGCACACGGCGAGGCGGCAAACCGCTCGCATGCCTGCTCGCGAGTCAGCGCCACGAACCCCCGCGGCTTGTCGGCGTCCGAGGCGACCTTGGCCACCAGCTTGTTCGGGCCGATGCCGATCGAGCAGCCGAGTCCCGTCGTCTGCTCGATCCGCACGGCCAAGCCTCGCATCGCCGCGTGGGGCGCCAGCAACCCGGTCAGGTCGAGGTAGGCCTCATCGAGGCCCACCACCTCGACCACATCGACTGTGGACCGTACGCTCGCCATCACCTTGCGCGATGTCTCGCGGTAGTAGGCGAAGTCGGGTGCCAGAAACACGCCCCCGGGACACAGACGCCGGGCTCGCGCCGCCGGCATGGCCGATCCGATCCCGAACCGTCGCGCCTCATAAGAGGCCGTGGTCACGACCGAGCGGGGCCCGGTGCCGGCGACGATCACCGGAAGTCCCTTCAGCTCAGGCCGGCGGCGAAGCTCGACGGACACGTAGAACGCGTCCATGTCGAGATGCGCCACGCAACGGTCCGTCATCGACCCGCACGCTAGAGCGCGGCCCGGACGTCACACGAGGCGGCTAGGTCCTCGAGGAGCGAGGCTACTGGCTCGACCAGACGGTGCCGACTCCGCCGAATCCGAGGGCGCCGGCCGTGTTCTGGTTCAGGTCCCAATCGCGACCGCCGACGTATGGCCCGCGGTCGTCGACGGTCGCGGTGACCGACCGTCCGTTGTACCGGAACGACACCGTGGTTCCACACGGAAGCGTCCGGTTGGCCACGCCGTAGAAGGCATGAAAGCCGCACGCGGTGTCGCCGGCGTCGTTGTACCAGGACGCCTCGGCCTCCCGGTAGACGGTCATGTCGCCGGCACGGACCGTGACCCGGCCGTTCAACTGGTCTCCGGCGAACCGCACGCGGATCGGCTCGTGGCCGGCGCTGCCCGTGACATAGCGCAGGACGAACCTGCCCGCGGAGCCCGTGCGGGCCGTGGTGAGCGTCCGCCAGGCGCCGTTCTGTCGGGCCTGGAGGCTGACTCGGCGGCCGGCCTCGGCGGGCAGCAAGCTACCGCGGATCCGCACCGTCTGGCCGGCGAGGACCGCGATCCGGCGGGCACGGACGCGCATCGCGGCCTCGACGTCGACCGGCACGGTGCTGCTCATCGGCTCGGTCGCGCCGGCGTCGGGGCCGGCGACGAATGCGGTCAAGACGCCGCTTGAGGTGTCCAGCGCGCGAACCTCGCCGGAGCGTCCGAGCAGCGCGCTCAGGCGGAAGCGTCCGTCGCCGCCGACCGTCGTCGAGCTCACGTCGCTCCACGCGCTCGCGCCGTGGGCGGCAAACTGGAGCACCACGGTGTTCCCGGCGTCGGCCGGTGCCTCGGCGCCGCTGACGACCAGGTCGTGACCGTAGGTGACGTGCTCCGAGCCGGGGTTGATATGGACCGGCGCCGGCGCGGGATGCGCGAGCGCCTGACCGGCGCCGAGCGCCGCCGCGGAAGCGGGAATTCCGATCATGAGCGCACGTACGCCCGGGCGGGCTCGTCGCCGTTTTCTCTTGCCTCTATCAGGCCTCAACTGAGGACCTCCTGTTGTCTGCGACCAGGGGCCTACGGGGTTAGCTGTCGGGCTCGCGGACCGATGACTGCACGCTCTGGCGCGCTGTCCTGGGCGCTACGACTGCGGCCGGCTAGGCGACGGGCAAGTCGATTCGCCCCGGCCAGATGAATGAGGTCTCCGGCGTTGGCCGGCTCACGGCACCTGGCAATGGGTCCCCCGTTCGGTCTCGTTCCGGACGAGCCCGATTCGGCAGGTCAATCAATGAGTCGGGCAGGTTAGAAGGGTTCTTTACACCTTCGCTGTGACATCGCTCACAGGAGCCCCTAACGTGGCGATCCTCACGATCTCGTCAGCAGATGGTCCCGACCCGCCGTGGGACTACCATCTCGACGGTGGCCAACAAGGACAGGCTGACCGGCCTCGACACCTCGTTTCTGCACCTCGAGCGGGACTCGGCCCACATGCACGTGGCGGGCTGCTCGGTGTTCGCCGGCGTCGCGCCGGCCTACGAGGAGTTGATCCGGGCGATCGAATCACGGCTCCATCTGGTTCCCCGCTACCGGCAGCGGCTGGCCTTCGTTCCGCTTAACCAGGGACGGCCGGTGTGGGTGGACGATCCGCATTTCAACGTGCGCTATCACGTGCGCCACACGGCGCTGCCACGCCCCGGCGGAGAGGCACAGCTCAAGCGACTGGCCGGGCGGGTGTTCTCGCAGGCGCTCGACCGGACACGCCCGCTGTGGGAGCTCTGGCTGGTCGAAGGGCTCGCCGACGAGCGCTTCGCATTGCTGACCAAGACCCACCATGCCCTGGTCGATGGCGTCTCGGGCGTCGACATCGCCACCGTGCTGTTCGACACCTCGCCCGACCCCCTGCCGGTCGCGCCACCCGACCACGAGTGGGTCCCGCGCCCCCTCCCCAGCTCGGCCCAGCTGCTGGCCGACGCGCTGCTCGAGCGCGCCACCGTTCCCGCCGAGGTGTTCCGAGGCATGCGGGCTGCGCTTCGGGGGCCGCGGACCGTCGCGAATCGGCTCGGCCAGGCAGCCGGAAGCGTCGGCGCGCTGGCCTGGACGGGACTACAGGCGGCTCCGCCGAGCCCGTTCAACGTCCGGATCGGGCCCCACCGCCGGTTCACCTGGGTCGGGGCGGAGCTAGAGCAGTTCAAGGCGATCAAGAACTCGCTCGGCGGCACCGTGAACGACGTGGTGCTGGCCGTGGTTTCCGGCGCTCTTGGTGGCTACATGCGCCTCCACGGGCACCCGACCGACGGAGTCGGACTCAGGGCGATGGTCCCGGTATCGGTCCGCGCCGACATCGAGCGGGGAGCGCTCGGTAACCGCGTCGCGGCGATGTGGGTCACGTTGCCCGTGGGGACGACGGATCCGGTGCAGCGGCTGAGCGCGATCAGCCAGGCGATGGACGCGGTCAAGCAGTCCGGACAGGCCGTCGGGGCAGAGATCCTGACCCACCTGTCGGGGTTCGCGCCGCCCACGATCATGGCCCAGGCGGCGCGCCTGCAGGCTCGCCAGCGCCTGTTCAACCTCGTCGTCACCAATGTTCCCGGGCCGCAGTTCCCGCTCTATCTGCTCGGTCGCGAGCTCGAGGCGGTGTACCCGATGGTCCCGCTGGCCGAGAACACCGCGCTCGGTATCGCGATCCTCAGCTACAACGGGCAGCTCAACTTCGGCCTGGTCGCGGACTACGACGCGCTGGCCGACGTCGAGGTGCTGGCCGACGAGCTGCGATCCTCGATCGACGAGCTCTCGGCGGCCGCCGCGGTGGCCGGGTCGCCGGGCGCCTCGCCCCGCGGCCGGCGCCGCCGGACACCCTCCGCGCGCTGATGCCGGCGCCGGAGGTCGGTGGGCGCCCGGCCGGCCACGCCGGCGGCCACGCGGAGCGGCGCTCCTCAGGCCACGGCAGGCGACGCGCCACGCGCGGCGGCGGGCGTGTGGTCAGGGTGGTCGAGGTGCTGGCGATCGCGCTCGCGTCGCTGGCACTGTCGATCGGCCTGATCGTCGTCGTCTCGGGCTTCTTCGTCAACCGCGACCAGGCGGGCGTGTCGGGCACCGGCGGCGGCCCGGGGCAGGCGTTCGCGGATCTCGGCGATGGGGTACTGCGCCCGGGCCAGTCACGGCCCGCGTACAACTCGAACCCGCCTACGAGTGGTCCGCACGTGCCGGTGGCGGTCACGCGGGATGCCGCCCCGCTCAGCGATGACCAGCTGTTGCAGGCGCTCGAGGTGGGCGACGTCGTCATCTTCTACGGCACCCGCCAACCGCCGGCCGCGGTCAGGCAGCTCGCGCTCTCGGTGGCGCCACCGTTCACGCCGGCGCTCGCTGCGGTCGGCGAAACCGTGATCATCGCGCCGCGGTCGGGCACGACCGGGCTGGTGGCGGCCGCCTGGACCCACCTCCTGCATGTGACAGGTCCCGCGGACCCGCAACTGCGCCAGTTCATGGATTACTGGCTGGGACGGGGCGCTCCCGGCGTGCGCAGCGGGACACCGTCGCGGCGTTCGCTGCCCGCCTCCTGATCGTCGCAGCCTCGGCCGGCCCGGCCGCTCTGTACGCAAACCATTCGCGTACATCGATCGGGCGAGACCTCGATCGCTCGAGGCAAGGCGTCAATCGCTCGAGGCGAGGCGTCAATCGCTCGAGGCGAGGCCCCTCACGGGTAACGTCGCACTCGCCGCTTGTCCGGCCGGTGAATGCCCGTTCACCCGGCTGGGGCACGGCTAACGTCGCGTTCGCCGGACGCCGCGCCGCGAATGTCCACTTATCCGGAAACCCGGGAGCTCGCCCCGCGGCCCACGCCCCACTACCTCATCCCCCGGTACCTCATCCCCCGGCGGCTCATCCTCGGCAGGTCATCCCCGGCAGGTCATCCCCGGCAGGTCATCCCCGGCGGCTCATCCCCCGCCAGCTCGCCGACCCCCCGCTTCACCCAACTCGTCGATCGCCGTGCCCGCCGGCAGTGGCGCCGGGCGACCTCAGCCCAACGCCAGCGGGTGCGCCTCGTAACGCCGGGCGAGCCGGAAGAAGAAACCGCCGTCGGTCTGCGGGGTCGTGCATCCGGTGGCGCCGGCGCCGAACAGCAGGCCGATCACGCCCGCGGCGCGGGTGGCACGCAGATGGGCGGCCGAGTCGGCGCCCAGCCACCACTGGAGCCGGTTGTCCTGGTAGTGCTCCCAGGTGTTGTTCAGGTGCGTGTCCCCCACGGGCAGCTGCCACAGGACCACCCCGAGATGCGTGCGGCGGGTGAAGCCCGCGATGAAGCGGTTCTCGCGGGCGAACTGCGCCGGGCCCCACCAGGTGTTGGGATTTCCCTCGACGTACTGGTAGTAGCCGGCGTCGCGATCGGTGACGTCGGTGAAGACGAGGTCGAAATGGACATCCAGCGATTCGTAGAACGCCGCGGCGACGGCCGATAGGCGATCGACCTGCGCCAGCGAGAACTGGGAGGAGGTCACGTCCTGATCGGTTCCCCACGAGCTCAAGTGGTAGGCGAGCACGACGTGGGGCGCGAGCCGGTTGCGGAGCGCGATCAGACGCCGGGCGAACGCGCGCGCGAGCCCGGTGGCGTGCGCCTGCTCGAGATACCCCCACAGATCCGGCTCGACGTGGATCACCACCATCCGCGAGCCTGCCGACTGCGCCACGCGCCGAAGCAGCAGCTCGTAGTCGGCCCAGTAGGCGCGCATCGTCGCCGGGTCGCGCAGATTCGAGAGGTCCCTGGCCTCCTCGCTCGACCCGACGGACGGCGAGGATTGGAGCAGCTGGTAATAGGTGAACACCGGCGTCATGTGCGCGGCGAACGACTCTCGAACGTACATCGAGACGAAGCTGCCGTCTGGATTCCAGGTCGACCAGCCGTGGCCGGTGTTCACGCCCCCGGACAGGTACTGGTAGCGCATGTCGACCCCGGCCTGCCCGCGCAGCGTCTGGGCGTCACCCGGCGAGTCGGCGGCCCCGAGGGCGAGGTGGTGCGGCCAGCCTGGCGGGATGGACGCGCCGAGCGCAACCCCCGCGCCGGCCACCTGGAGGAACGCAACGGCCACCACCCCCGCCAGCACGCAGCGGCGCAGGTTGCGGGCCCGGTGGACGGCTCCCCACACTCTCCAAACGCTACCCGGCTTCAGTGCCCGCTGGCCCTTGGTGGGCGGTTTCGCACCCCGACGGTCACGCGGGCCACGACGCATACAAGCCCCGCATCGTCGGCGATCTCGACCTCCCACACCCACGTCGTCCGCCCCCGGTGCCGGCGCATCGCGGTGGCGTGCATGACGCCGGCGGCGATCGGGTGCAGCACCGTGGTGTGCGTCGCCAGACCGATCGCGAGCTCGCCCTGACTCGCCACGCCGGCCGCCGTCCCGCGCACCGCGAGCGCGTCGGCGAGTGCGCCGAAGACCCCGCCGTGAACCACTTCGCCCAGCTGCTTGAGCTCGTCGCGAACCGGCACGCGTCCGCGCGCGAGCTCCTCGCCGCACTCGATCAGCTCGAGCCCGTACAACGCGTCGAACCCGGACACGTCGGTGAAAGACATCAGGCCCATCGGGCGCGGCACCTTACAGCTCCGCGTACCGCTCCGGGATCTTCCGCAACTCTTCGCCGGCTCATCTACGCTAGTCCGTCTCGATGGCAGACCTCGAGGCTCTCACGCCGGATCAACGCGCCGTCCTGGATCTCATCCTGCGACGGGGGCGAAGCTACGACGACATCGCGCGGTTGCTCGCGATCGACCGGGCGGCGGTGCGAGCCCGGGCGCTGTCCGCGTTCGACGCTATCGGACCGGAAACCGGGATTTCAGCGGAGAGCCGCGCGCTGGTCACCGACTACCTTCTCGGCCAGCTCCCCGACCGAGTGGCCGAGCAGACGCGCGAGCGCCTCGCGGACTCCCCGTACGAACGCGCCTGGGCCCGGATGGTCGCGTCCCAGCTCGAGCCGCTGGCCGCCGAACCGCTGCCAGAGATTCCGAACGGATCGCGCGGGCGCTCCGGCGCAACATCTGCCGAGGGAGCCCCACCGGCCGCCACGACCGCCGCTACCGACACACAACCCAAAGAGCCCAGGCGGCGCCGGCCGCCGCGGTTGTCAGATCGCCCGAGCTCGCGACGGGGCGGCGCGATCATGCTCGGTGTGGGAGCGCTCGTCGTCGTGGCGGTCGTCGTCGTCCTCCTGGCCGTATTGGGTGGCGGGTCGAGCAAGAAGAAGCCGGCGACGAACGCCGCGGCCGCGTCCTCATCGACGGCCGCGCGAACCTCGACGGCGGGCACGACCACTGGCACGACCACTGCCACGACCGCGGGCTCGACGACGGGCACGACCGGCAAGGCCCAGATCGTCTCTCAGATCAACCTGAACCCGCCGAGCGGCACCGGCTCGACGAAGGGGATCGCTCTTGTGGTCAAGGACGGCAAGGCATACGGGTTGATCATCGAGGCCCAGGACGTCGCGCCGAACAACCACAACGCGTACGCGGCGTGGCTGTCCAACTCGCCTAGCCAGAGCGTCCGGCTCGGGTTCGTCAATCCCGCCGTGGGCAAGACGGGCAAGCTCCAGGTCGGAAGCGGGCTCCCGTCGAACGCCGGGAACTACAAGGAGTTGCTGCTCACGCTCGAAACGTCGAGCAACCCGAAGACGCCCGGCCAGATCATCCTCGAGGGCGCATTCAAGGGCATCCCGGCCACGGGCTGACGCCGGCGTAGATCAGCCGAGGATCCGGCGCAGACCATCCAGCGCCTCGTCCAGGCGCTTGCCGGTCGCGCGACGCATCTGCAGGGCGCCCAAGCGGCTCGTGCCCCTTAGCTTGTTGCGTTGCGCGATCGTCACCCGCGTGCCCCCTTCCGGGGTGGGCTCGACGAGCACGTCGGTGGTCGACTCCTGGAGCACCCGCTCAAACGGCGTGCCCATCACCTGCTGCGTCCAGCTTCGGTGACCACTGCCCCGTCCGGCCTCGGGAGGCTCTGAGGCGAGCAGCCGGAAGTCCGCGCGCACGGTGTGCCGCCGCTTGGACAGGAAGACTTGGGTGAAGCGATCGTCCTGCACCCCCTCCACTCGTTCCACTCGGGGCCACCAGCGCGGCATCTGGTACGGGTCCTCGAGCACCTGCCACACGTCCGCCACCGGCGCGCCGACCACGCGGGTGCGCCGGCCGCTCATGACGCGTAGTCGAGCACGGCGTGGACGGGATAAGGCGCCAGGCGCTCCCGGCCGCCGAGGAAGCTCAGCTCGATCAAGAAGGCACACCCGGCGATGTCAGCCCCCCGTCCGGCCGCGAGGTCGCACACTCCTCGCGCCGTGCCGCCGGTGGCGAGCAGATCGTCGTGGACGAGCACTCGAGCACCGTCGGCGAACGCGTCGGCGTGGACCTCGAGCACGTCGATCCCATACTCCAGCACGTACTCGACCCGCACCGTCTCGGAGGGCAGGCGCCCGGCCTTTCGGGCGGGGACGAACCCGGCGCCCAGCTCGCGGGCCAGCGCGGCGCCGAGGATGAACCCGCGCGCCTCGGCCGCGACGACCAGATCGATCCCCAGCGGGCGCGCGAAGGCCGCCAGCGCGGACACGGCGCGGTCGAGCGCCGCCGGGTCGAGCAGCAGCGGCGTGATGTCCTTGAAGACGATCCCGGGCTGGGGGAAGTCCGGGATGTCGCGAATCAGCGCGCGCAGGTCGTCCGGGCCCAGGCCGCCGCCCACGGAGCGATCCTCACTAGGTCGCGATCTTGCGCAGATCGCGAATCAGAAGCAGATGCTTGAGATGCGTGGTGACCGAGGCCAGGTTCTCGAGTGCCTCGATCGCCTCCCGGCGGCGCTCGGGATTGCGCGAGCGCAGGGCGGGCGCGAGGATGCTCTGGAGCAGCTGCGCCTCGCGATCGGCCGAGCTGCGGAACACCCGCAGGTTGCGGCCCCCGACGCCGTAGCGGGCGAGCTCGGACACGGCGCGCACGATCTCGCGCTCGGTCTCGTCGAAATAGCGCACGCCGGCGCGAACGTCGCCCTTGATCACACCGTAGTCGACCAGCTCGCGCACCAGCCCGGCATCGGCCCCGGTCTCGTCGACGACGTCCTCCAGCGAGTAGAGGGCGCCGGGGTCGCGCGTCGACACGAGCGCGCGTCGCATCGAGCGTCCGTCGCCGGCGGCCGGCGGGCTGACCTCGCGCTCGGAACGGCCTCCGGCGAGCTCCTGGCGGATCACTCGCAGCGGGAGGAACTCGTCGCGCTGGAGCCGCAGGATCGTGCGCAGCCGCTGGATGTCCGATTGGGTGTAGAGCCGGTAGCCGCCCTGGGTGCGCCGAGGGGCGAGCAGCTTCTGGTCCTCCAGGTACCGGATCTTGGAGATCGAGATGTCGGGGAACTCCTGCTGGAGCGCCTTGCAGACGGTCCCGATCGTGGCCGCCTTCTGGCGCGGGGCCTCGGCCTCCTGCTCGGCCGGGCTCGGGAGCTCGATGGCGGGGTCGCGGGTGTCTGGAGTGGCCATCAGCGGGACAGGAACGCAAGCTTGTATTTGCCGATCTGAAGCTCGTCGCCGT